>CAWADS010000022.1:0-176662 GCA_963780785.1 Candidatus Acidiferrales bacterium | reverse complement strand
CCAACTCTATTTCCGCCGCCCCCAATCCGCCTGATAGCGGCGCTCGCCTCTTCCACCGCGCTTACTCATACACACCATCCCGCCCATTGTTACATCCCATATATAATGCCTTTTGTAAGATGAACGCCCGGAGGTGCTCCCCGCATGCAGTTGTACATCGTACGCCACGGCATCGCCATCAACCGCGAGGATCCCAAATGCCCGCCCGACCCGGAGCGCTTTCTGACCGACGAAGGCATGGAAAAAACCAAGCAGGTGGCCAAAGGCGTCGCGGAGATTGGCGCGGTCCCGGACCTGATGCTCTCCAGCCCCTATATGCGCGCGGTACAGACCGCGGAGATCTTTGCCAGCGCCCTCGAGCACAACAAACAAAAAATCCGCAAAACGGATCTCCTGCTTCCGGGAGCGGACCCCATGCAGCTTTTTCGCGAGCTGGCCAGGGAGAAGCAGGCTTCCGCCGTGTTTATCTTTGGCCACGCGCCGCATCTCGACGACTTGATCGCCACGGCCATCGGCTCAAAACATCACGTCACCGCAATGAAGAAGGCGGGTGTGGCCCTGGTGGAATTGCGGCGGATGGTCCCCCCGAGCGGCGAACTCGTCTGGCTGGCCACGCCGAAGTTGCTGCGCAAAGCGGGGAAGTAGCGCCTTCCGCCTCACCCCCAAGTTGTTTTGGTCAGAGTTTCACACACGGCGCCTCGATCCGGTTTTCAGGTTCAATGGGGAACTGTCGAGCAAAGAGCTGTCATCCTGAGACGAACCGACAAGGGTCGTCGAAGGACCTCAACATCAAAAGTTTGCACGCTGTATCCGTTGAGATCCTTCGGTGCGCAAACGACGCGCGCCTCAGGATGACAGTTTGTCGGACAATTGAAGATCGCGCAAAATCGCGTTTAGTGAAGAAGTCCCACTAATCGGACGCGGCCGCGGCGGATACGGGCGGCTCTTCGCTTCGGGGAATTTCCACCACGCGCGCGCGCACGGTGGCGCTTTGCACGATCAGCGGCCGCTCCAAAACTCGCTCCAACAAATATTTACCTGCCGCCAATCGCGCCGCCGCTTCTTCGGATTCCTGCAATCCCGGCGCACGCACAATCAGCGCATCCACCGACTTCTCCACGCGCAATCCAACCGGCGTCTCGCAGCCGCACTTGCGCAAGGCGCGTGCCAGGCGCAACACGCCCGCCATGGCGCAGACCGCCTGCTGCTCCTCTTCGCTGAGCCGCGCAAACGCTTTATGCTGCGGGTCCGGCTGCTCGCCGCGATGGTAGCGCACCACGTTGATCAACAATGCCCATTCCTCTTGGCTCCATCCCGCCGGCACCGGCAAATCGCGCAGATAATCGCGCGCCGCCTTTTGCGGTGTGTCGGAGTCCAGACCGGCGCCGATGCCGTGCAGCCCTGCCGCCGCGCGCAGCACTTTGCGCAAATGGTTTTCGGCGAAAATGGGCGCGGCCTCCGCCCTCTGCAAACCGTCATAAAGCCGCATCGCCAGCCGCGAAACCCTTCCCGTCCGCCGCAGATTAACGTCCAGCGCCCGCGCCGTGGCGCGCAACCGGGCCAACGCCGCCGCTTCCAGCGTTTCGCCGTGCGGCAGGCCCATGCGCCACTCGTGCCACAGGCTGGTTTTCCCCAAAGTCAGTTGCCGGTAAGTTTCGATGCGTTCGTGGCGTTCGCTGGCAATGCGTTCGGCCCAGCGGGTGCGCGCCTCCTCTGATTCCTCCGCTGCGGCGTGCACAATCGTGTCTGCCAGCACGTCCAGGTCGTGTACTTCGCCGAGCAAATCCTGTACGCGCTTCAGGTGTTCGCCCCACATCTCATATTTCTCCGGCAGCAGGCTTTCCACCGTGTAGCGAAAACGCTTCACGCCGATGCGCAGTTCGTGCCAGGGCCGCGGCTTTTCCGCTCGCAGCGCGCGTGCATGTAATTCCTTCGCCGCTTCCAGCCGTTCCAGCGCCAGGCATTGCGCCGCCAGGCCGTCGGGGGGAACAACCCGCGCCCGGTGTTGCAGCCCGCTCTCCAGTTTCTTCCACGCCTTCTGGTCGAACTTCCCGGCTACCCACATGGCCGATTCGCGCAGTTCGCTTTCCTGCTTCTCAAAGATCGCCAGCAGTTGCAGGCGCACCAGATCGCTTTCCGCGCCCAGTTTCTTCGTCCAGTCTTCCAGGACCTGGACATCGCGCAATTCGCCCAGTTGGCCGAAGAGTTTCCTCCCCAGCTTACGCATTTCCCGCCACGACCGGTCGGGGTCCACCTCTTCCATCACTGCCGCCACCGAGCGGCATCGGCGCAGCGCCACGCGCAGGTCGTGCACCGCGTCCGGTTCAGGCGAAGTGCGCACCTTTTCCAGTTCCTTCAGGGCGCGGTCCATCCAATAGCTCAAGCCGCGGTGCTCGGAGTTCGAGCCCGCTATTGTGCTTGCAGTGCCCATATTTTCCCAAGCTGGCCCAAACCGCGGTGGCCCGCGGCCCCTGGGGTCAGGTCCTATAGACTAGCCCTCTGCCGCAGCCGCGTCCAGTGGAGCGTACTGGGCCAAAGTTCCGGCAACATGCGGGCCAGAACAAAGAGCATCGCGATGCACGCGGCGGCCGAAATCAGGAAAACGCGCCCTGGATCGGGATGCCCCAGGCGCAACATCGCATACTGCGCCAACGGCTGTAGCGCGATGCCCCCGAAGGAGAGCAGGTTGGCTGCCCCGATAACGCGGCCCTTCACCTCCGGCCGAGGACGATTCTGGATCAGCGCATTCACTGGCACTACAAAGAATCCCGCGCAAACACCCAGCGCGGCCAGCATCCCCATCACCATTTGATAGGTCAATCCCGGGGTGGAGAGCGCTCCCGTCATCAATACGATTCCCGTCAAGCCCGGCAGGATCATCCCCATCTCGATTTTGCGCCCCGAAGCGTAACCCGCCAGGAAGCTGCCCACGCCAATGCCCAGGCTCAAAGCCGCCAGGAGGTAGCTGCTGTGCGCTTCGTCCACATGCAAAATATCCGTGGCGTAGAGCACGATATTCAGCAGCAACAGCGCGCCCAGAAACCAGAAGAAGGTGTTGGCGATGACCGCGACCCACAGCACCGCGTCCTTCCGCATGCGCGCGATTTCGTCGAAGAGTTCCTTGGCCCAATTCCAATGGAATAGGCGTTGCGGGTCCGCCGCCCGCAAGCGCGTGATGCCCAGGCTGGTGAGCAGCCCCGCAAGCGACAGCCCCATCAGGAAGAAGCCCGACCATTCCTGCCGGCCGCGAAAATTGTGCGCCAGGAAGCCGCCCGCCAAAGTCCCGCCGATCGCCGCCAGCAGTGTCGTGAGTTCGATCACGCCATTGCCCCAGCTCAGTTTGCTGGTCGGCAGCAATTCCGGAAGCAGCCCGTATTTCGATGGGCCGAAGATGGCTCCTTGCAGGCAAACGAAAAACAGCGCCACGGCGGCGAGCCCCAGGCGGTTCTGCCAAAGTGCGTACGTTGCGGCGCCCATGGTGAGCAGTTCCAGCAGTTTCGTCCAGATAGTGACGCGGCGCTTGCTGAAGCGGTCTGCGAAATAGCCGCCGGGAATGGAAAAGACGAGGAAGGGAACCGCGAACAGCAGCGGCACCACCAGCACAAAGAGAAAATCGCGCTGCTCGCGGGAGATGCTGGACTCCAATACCAGGAAGCTCACCAGCCACTTCAAGGCGTTGTCGCTGAACGCTCCTTGGAATTGCGTGGCAATCAAAGCCCAAAATCCGAGCAGCCCCGCGCGCGGATCTTCCGCCGCCACCGCTCTCTCTATCGCGCTCGCTGCCGCATCCATGAATTTTCGCAGTCTATCTTGTCAAACAGCCAGCGGCAAGGCCGGGTGCCCCAGGCACGGAGTTGTGCCTGGGTCTTGGGTGTCTTCTTTGGAGTGCCCCAGGTTCGATTTTCTACCTGGGTCTTGGGTTTGCCTTTTCACGTTCTGTCATCGCGCTTGCGCCGCAGCGGAGCCGAAGGGACCGAATTAGCCGCGCTCTGTGCGATTTTCTGCTAAGCCACGGCGCCTCCCAATTGTCATCCCGCCTGCCCTGCGCGGAGCCGAAGGGACCGGAGTGCCGCCGCCCAATGTGCTCTCTCCTCCAAATTGTCATCCCGACCGGAGCGGCCCGACTTTTTCTTCCGCGCCGCCTTCTGGCGCGTCGGGCCGCGAAGTGGAGGGATCCCGGCACCACTTCCATCTGCCAATCGTCGACGCGCCCACCCCGCTCCTTTACCCCACACCCCGCTCATGCTATTTTCAGTACAGTTCTCCCGGAGTGGCGGAACTGGCAGACGCAGCAGACTCAAAATCTGCCGGGGATCACTCCCCGTGTGGGTTCGACTCCCTCCTCCGGGACCATCCAAACCCCGATGTTTATGCGGCCACTTGAAGCTCGTATTTCTCGTGTGCCCTAGCCGTGCCCGTCCTAACAAGTACGGCGGACTCCTCCCCGCCATGGAAGGGGAGGAGGGCGACGAATGCGTCGTCAAGCTCAGACCCAGCTCCGACCCCCTGCTACAGTGAACCGTAGGAAGTTCTTAAAAGCACTTCCCTTATTCCCCTAGAAAGTGAAAACTATGTCAGACAGAAGGGGTCTAGACGAATGTTTGACTACCTACGGTACCCTCTGCGCATCCTTGTTTGGGTTGTAGCGCTGATGAGCGGGCCAATTTCCATTTTCCGGGAGTTATATGGCATCTACACAGGAGTTATTCCATCCCGGTCACTTTTTTGGTCTTGCACGTGGATAGCCTTCGTCGTTGCAGTGAGCATCCTGTGGTTCGTCGAGCACCGAGAAAGAAATAAGAGTGAAAAGAAACTGCGCGAAACACTAGAAAGCAGAAGTCCAAAGCTAGCACTGGCTTTGGAGACTGTGATTCATGCATACGACGCAAGTACGGATTCCACCATGTCTTCCTTTCAGCCAATCTCCGAAATGGGGAACAATCGGTTGCCGCAGCCTGGAAGGCCAAGTATATCGTCCGCGACGCGGTCGAACCAATGCGGTGATTGTCTACGGCCCGTACAAGGTGACCGTTAAAGATGAAACACTCACCTTGGAGAGCAAGGACCTATTGAGTCCAATGCTCTCGAGTCGGCTGGACGAGGCGATGCTCGGGCAGGAAGACTGATGTTCTCTGTAAGGGAATCCGTTGGCGCAGGTGGAGTCCTGCCAGTACAAAATAGTTGTTGAATGTATTGACTTTGAAGATACCTCTGTGACAGCGACTTTTGTTCCTCACCCCACGCCTCCCGAATCGTTGCAAATGTACCCAGGCGAGCAGGTCCGCAAGGAAGAGACGCGGCCCCATTGAAGTGCGGTTGTCGCTCCCGCTGCCTGATTATAGCGTGCACTCCGCTCGTGTGTGTAAGTCGCCTTGATGAGTGGGCCAAGTTTAGGGAATTCGGCCCCTGCGAAAGCAAGTTCCTCTTTGAGGGCGTCGTAGAGTTCGTGGTGATCCGCGAGCTCTTTCTCTGCTTCTTCCTCAAAGTTCCCGGCATTGGTTTGTTCAATGCAGCGGAAAATGTTTGCGATATTTTTTGCACCGTGGCGCCTGCCGATTACGTCTCGATCTTTTCCGAGGATATAGTACTCAAGCGCGGCGCGGAATAGGTTTCGGGCGACGGAGTATATTTTCGCAAGATAGGCGGCGTATGCCTGCGCAAACTGGACATTGTACTCGGATTGGATGCTGAGGTCCGTCTGCTGGTGGGCGATTTTCTGTGTGAGTTCGCTTTCTAATTCAGCGATGCGGTCGGTTAGATCGCCTTCAGTCGTTTGACCTGTTCAGCATTCTCCTTTCGCAGGGTTTCGAGTTCTGTGCGTAGCTGTTGGTTGAATTCAGTTCGCAGCTGGGTGGACGCTTCGCTCAGTTTGAGCTGCATGGTCCGGTCGAAAATGGCAAAACCGAACCTGGCAGCTAGTCCGAATACGATGGTTATGAACAGGGCGATGATCGAGACGATCGTCACTTGGGTGTTGAAGGCCTTCTCGTAGTACTTCTCGTACTGCGTCTGGATGCGGGTGATGTAGTCCTTCTCCATCGCGGCGGTTGCCACTTTTTGATCTGCTGCGTCGAGGCGCTTTTCTGTTTCCTTGACGCGCTCCTCAAGCTGCGCTTGCGAAGGGGGCGAAGCGGGTTTTTGCTCCGCAAGGGCCGGGGAAAGTGAAGTGAGAAGGGCAATGGCGGAGATGCTCGTGATGAAGCGTAGTAGTTGGTTGGGAGCGAGTCTGGGCATTGGACACCTCTGGAATGCAGTTCTATCAGACCGGTGTCCGCATGGCTATAACACAATTAAGTGCCGCCCAAGGTAAGGCCCACCTAAACCTAGACACACTACCAGGTGCCTTTGTTTTCCCCAATAGGTACACCCTGGAGGTGTCTATTTCCCGGAAAATACAGCCTCTTGACACGCCTTTCCCGCAACCTCACTATTTTGCCGTGCTCTTTCAGTTTTAATGGAGGAGCACGTTGAAACCCAGCCGGGCGAAAGAAATCATCCAGACAGTCAACGATTGGAGTAGCGTGTTAGAGGCCGTGCAGAGATTCGCGCTGCAGCTCCTCGGCATGCTTGCACTCATCTATCTTGTCATCCGGGCGATATTGAAATGAACGGACTGTCATTCAAACTGTCAGTTGCCGCATGTCCAGCTGCACCAACACGCGAGAGAATGACCATCGGGTTTTTCACAAACGAAGTGACCGCTGCAACGTAGGTTAGCTCGGAACTGGCGTCAAACTAGCCGTGACTCAAAATCTGCCGGGGATCACTCCCCGTGTGGGTTCGACTCCCTCTTCCGGGACCATTTCTGTTTTCCCTCCGACAGCACCGCCGTACCTCCAACTGCGCCGTTATGAGGCCGCGTTCCAGAGCGCCTCGATGTTATGCTCGTGAATGTTCGGGATCTTCGTCAGCCGTGTTGCCTAGGCCAGCGGATTCCGGGAAGCGTTCCGCACGCGGCAGCGCCGCTCTCGTTTGCGCCAGAGTCTTCCCCTCCTCTTTCACATATCCTTGCGGAGAACCCCAATGACCGAAGAGAGAAAGCAGGCAATCCTGCTCGCCGCGACGCTCCTGTGCGCCCCCAGAATTCACTGGAACTCGCTATTGAATCGGTTTAATATCGTGCCCAGTGGTTCTCTCGAGGTGTGCAAATGAATTCCTTTCGCAATTTGATTTCCCGCACTCTTGTGGCATTTTTCTTGTTGTCATTGTCTGCGTTTTTCCCTGCTGTGCTTTCCGCCAAGGAAAGTTCATCTGATTTCCCGAAACTCGATCTCCACGGCATTTGGCAAATGCAGTCGTCCTGTGTGGATCATTCGTCCGGCGACGCGATTTCCGCTCCCGGATTTGCGGCCAAGGGCTGGCATTCGGCCGAGGTGCCGGGCACGGTTGTCGGCGCATTGGTGTCAGACAAGACGCTGCCCGATCCCAATTACGCCATGAACCTGAAATCGTTTCCCGGTGTCGTGCTGGCGGGCTCGCTATTGAATCGGTTTAATATCATGCCCAGTGGTTCTCTCGAGGTGTGCAAATGGATTCCTTTCGCTATTTGATTTCCCGCACTCTTGTGGCATTTTTCTTGTTGTCCTTGTTGGCGTTTCCCCCTGCTGTACTTTCCGCCAAGGAAAGTTCATCCGATCTCCCGAAATTCGATCTCCACGGCATTTGGCAAATGCAGTCGTCCTGCGTGGATCATTCGTCCGGCGACGCGATTTCCACTCCGGGATTTGCGGCCAAGGGCTGGCACTCCGCCGAGATACCCGGCACGGTTGTCGGCGCCTTGGTGTCAGACAAGACGCTGCCCGATCCAAACTACGCCATGAACCTGAAATCGTTTCCCGGCGTCGTGCTGGCGGGCGAAGAACCCTTTTCCAATCTCGATATGCCCGCGGACAGCCCGTTCCGCTGCTCGCACTGGTTTCGCATGGAGTTCGAGACGCCGCGCGAGTACGCCAAGAAAGAGGCGTGGCTTCATTTCCTCGGCATCAACTACCGCGCCAACATCTGGGTGAATGGACAGAAGATTGCCGACCGCGCCGATGTCGCCGGGGCGTACCGCGCCTACGAGTTCAACATCAAGAGTCTGCTGCGTGCCAAGCAAAACGCGCTCGCGGTGGAAGTGTTTGCGCCGGAGAAGACCGACCTCGGCCTCACCTGGGTGGATTGGAATCCCACGCCTCCCGATAAGGACATGGGCATTTGGCGGGAAGTGTATCTGACGGGCAGCGGCGATGTTTCCCTGCGGCATCCATTTGTTCAGTCCAAGCTGGGTCCGGACTATAAAACCGCCGCGCTGACCCTGAGCGCCGAACTGCGCAACACCTCCGATCATTCCGTGACCGCGCTCGTGCACGCCGAAGTGGCCGGGGAAAAGTTGCAGCAATCCGTCGAGTTGGCGGCGAACGAAACAAAAATCGTGCGATTCTCGCCAGATCAGTTTGTCCAGCTCAAGCTGGCCCACCCGCGCCTTTGGTGGCCCTACCAGATGGGCGAGCCGTATCTCTACACCGCGAAATTCCGCGTGGAAACCGGCAACGAGGTTTCCGATAGCGCCAGCCTCGATTTCGGAATCCGCGAAGTCACTTCGGAACTGACCGACAAGGGCCACCGCTTGTTCAAAGTGAACGGCAAGCGCGTGCTGATCCGCGGCGCGGCGTGGGCGCCCGATATGCTTCTCCGCTGGTCGTCCAAGAAAGTGGATGCCGACCTCGCGTACACCAAGCACATGGGGCTGAACGCGATTCGCCTGGAAGGGAAGGTTGACCGCAAGGAATTCTTCGACAAGACGGACCGCCTCGGCATTCTCGTTATGCCCGGCTGGATTTGCTGCGATGCGTGGGAGCATTGGGGCACGTGGACGCCCGAAACCAAGAAGATCGCTGCCGCTTCGCTTGTGGATCAAATCAAAAGCCTGCGCACGCATCCCAGCGTTTTCGTTTGGCTCTATGGCAGCGACAATCCTCCGCCGCCGGAAATCGAAAATATGTACCTCGGCATCCTCAAGGAACTCGAATGGCCGAATCCCTCGGTTTCCTCGGCTTCCGCAACTCCGACCACGGTCACCGGAAACTCCGGCGTGAAGATGACCGGCCCCTATGAGTACGAGCCGCCGATGTACTGGCTGGTGGATCAGGAAGCCGGCGGCGCATACGGCTACAACACGGAGACGAGCCCCGGCCCCGCGATTCCCACCAAAGAGAGCCTGGCGAAATTCATCCCCAAGGATCACCTCTGGCCCATCGACGAATATTGGAATTTCCACGCGGGCCGCGAACGCTTTGAAACGGTGAATGTTTTCACCGAAGCTCTCAACAAGCGCTACGGCACGGCCACCTCGCTGGACGATTACGAGCGCAAGGCCCAGGCGCAAGCCTACGACAATGAGCGCTCCATGTTTGAAGCCTATGGCCGCAACAAATATGTTTCCACCGGCGTGATCCAGTGGATGCTCAACAATGCCTGGCCTTCGCTCATCTGGCATCTCTACGACTACTATCTCGTGCCCGGCGGCGGCTATTTTGGCACCAAAAAGGCGCAGGAGATCGTGCACGTGCAATACAGCTACGACGATCATTCCGTGGCGGTCGTCAACGGCACGTATGAAGCGCTGAAGGGGCTTAAGGTGGCCGCGAAGCTCTACAACATTGACGCAAAGGAAATGGCGGCGAAGGACGCTACGCTGGATCTCCCAGCGGATGCAAGCGTCAAGGCGTTGGACCTGCCGAAGCCGGAAAGCCTCTCGACAACGTATTTCCTGAAACTGCAACTACACGATGCCGCCGGAAAACTGCTCAGCGACAATTTCTACTGGCTTTCCACCAGGCCGGACACCATGAATTGGGCTGCGCGCAACGACACGGCCTACACGCCGCAAAAGGATTTCGGCGATCTGACGGGGCTCAACGCGCTGCCGCAGGTCAAGCTCGAACTCAAGGCGGATCATCACAGCGAAGCGGGGAAGGGAACCATCCGCTTGAAGGTGAAGAACACAAGCGCGAGCGTGGCGTTTCAAGTCCACGCGCGGCTCACCATGGGCAAGGGCGGCGATGATCTTGTGCCGGTGTTCTGGGACGACAACTACATCTCGCTGCTGCCCGGCGAGGAAAAGACTATCAGCGCAACGTTTGACGCGAGCGACCTCAACGGGAAAGAACCCGCCCTGGAAGTAGAGGGCTATAACGCGGCTCCAGTGACGGTGAAGATTTCCCATTGAAGCCATCTCATAAATGGTTCGTAGTGGGTCGGAGCTTCAGCTCCGACATCAAATTGCCCAATAGAACGGGCTTTAGCCCCTGAGGAATCTTCGCACTCCCCGGCGATTCCATTTATGAGACAAGCTATAGGCGGATGCACGGTTCCCTGCTGGGAGTGATGGCGGCGGCTTTCCGCGGAATATTTCGCACGCGAGCAGCCCGCGGAGCGACAAGAACTTCCTTATTATGTGAAATATAGCGGTGGATTTACCGGGCGGGTTACCGTTACGTAACCCGCCCTGGGCTTTTCCCCCTTGCCAACCCTACTGTTAGTGACTAAGATACCCGTGCGATTGGGGGAAACCGTGCCAAAAGAGAAACCACAAGTCAATATTGGTGAAGTGATAAAAACCTACCGCAGCCAGCGCGGACTCTCGCAGGGCGACATCGAGCGGCGTACCGGATTGCTGCGCTGCTATCTCTCCCGCGTGGAGAACGGCCACACCGTGCCATCGCTGGAGACCCTGGCGAAGATCGCCGAAGCCATGGAGATTTCGCTGGCCGACTTTTTCCCCGGAACGGAAACGCCGCGGGACAAAGAAACCCAGAAGATGCTGGGCGAACTTTCGCAGGACGAAATCCGCTTCCTGGCGGAGATCAAGAAATACAGCACCACGCTTTCCGACGGCGACAAGCGCCTGGTGCTGGCCATGATCCGCAAGATGGCCACGCTCCTGCCGGCACAGGCGGGGCAGCAGGTGCGCAAGCCGTTGCTGCGCAGGCCCACGCTGTAAGGCTGAAATCCGAACTTGCCCAATTGTAGCCGGCCGCATCGCCTTCTGTTTTAAACGACTATCCTGCGAAGACGCAACTTCGCCGAACTTGACTCCTCCCACACTGTTCGCCACACAAGACCTGTCATTTCGACCGGAGGGACGGCGCTTTTTGCCGTCCCGGAGCGGAGAAATCCCTGTCCAGACGTGCGGGATCGAGATGACAACCAATAGAAATACTCGCCAGGTTCAGGCATTGCGGTTGCGCAGCGCCTGGAGAGCTTCGGGCAGAGAAGAGGAAGTGTTGCCGCTGCCGGCGGCGTTGTCCGAGGAAGCGGACTCGATTTTGTCGCCTTCGCCGGGCGCCAGGAACAGATTGGTTTCCACCTCATGCTGCCGGGTGTACAGCTCGAAGTAGCGGCCCTGCGCGGCGTATAAAGTCTGGTGCGTGCCGCGCTCCAGGATGCGGCCATCCTGCACGACAAGAATCTGCTCGGCGCGGCGAATAGTGGAAAGGCGGTGCGCGATGACGAAGGTGGTGCGTCCGCGCATCAGGTAGCGCAAGCCCTCCTGGATGAGCGCCTCCGATTCGGAATCGAGGCTGGAGGTGGCTTCGTCCAGAATCAGGATGCGCGGATCGGCAAGGATGGCGCGGGCAATGGAGACGCGCTGCTTCTGCCCGCCGGAAAGTCTCACGCCGCGTTCGCCGACCACGGTGTCGTATTTTTTCTCAAACGTTTCCGCGAATTCGTCCACACGCGCGATGCGGCAGGCGGCCAGGATCTCTTCCTCGGTGGCGTTGGGCCGAGCGTAAGAGACATTCTCGCGAATCGAGCCATCGAAGAGAAACGTTTCCTGCAGCACCACGCCCAATTGCGTGCGATAGGAGCTGAGCCGAACGGTAGAAAGATCGCGGCCATCCACCAGGATGCGGCCCCCGGCGGGCGTGTAAAACGCGGAAATCAAGCCGATGATGGTGGACTTGCCGGAGCCGGAGGGTCCCACAAGCGCGGTGACCGTACCGGGTTCCGCGACGAACGAAATGCCGTGCAGCACTTCCTTGCCGGGCTCGTAGGAAAAATGCACGTCGTCGAAGGCCACGCGGCCATCAATGCGCTCGAGGGTCACGCTGCGCCGCGGATCCTGATCCTCCTTGGCTTCGTTCAGGATTTCGCGGGTGCGCTCCAGGCCGGTGATGGCTTCGGTGATTTGCGTGCCGATGGCCACAATCTGAAAGACCGGAGCGACCAGCAGCACCAGAAAAGCCGTGTAGGAAATCAGTTGGCCATTGGTCATCGTGCCCGCCAGGATGTGGCGCGCGCCAATGAACATGATGACCGCGCTGACCAGCCCCATCAGCGTCGCGCCCGAGAGACTCATTACGGAGGTGGCGGTGAGCGTCTTCAGCACGTTGTCGAGCAGCCGCTGCACGCCGCCGGCGAAAACTTGTTCCTCGCGATCTTCGGCGTGGTAGCCCTTCACCACGCGCACGCCGCCCAGCGACTCGGTGAGCCGCCCGGTGACCTCCGCGGTGATTTTGGGGCGCGCGCGGAAAATCGGGCGAATGGTGGAAAACGCTTTGTTCAGGAATAGCCCGAAGACCAGCAGGATCGCAAAGGCCAGCAGCGTCATGGAAGCATTGACGAAAAGCAGGTAGACCAGCGCAATCACGGCCGTCATCAGCCCGCCCACAAATTCCACCAGCCCCGTGCCGATCAGGTTGCGCACGCCCTCGACGTCGCTCATGATGCGCGAAACGAGCACGCCGGTTTTGTTGGCGTCGTAGAAACTTATCGGGAGCCGCCCGATGTGCGCCTGCACCTGTTTGCGCAGGTCCGTGATCATGCGCTGCGCGGATTTGGAGAGGAGCTGCGTCAACGTGAACGACGTCAGCCCTTTTACCAGCGTCGCCCCGATCACAGCGAAGACAATGGGGATGAGGAGTTGCACCTGGCGCTTGGTGATGACGTTGTCAAACAGGTATTTGCTGGACAGGGGGAGCACGAAGCCCGACAGGGTATTGATGGTCGTCAGGACGAGTCCCAGAAGCAGGATGCCGCGGCGCGGATGGATCAGCGCCCAAATTTCGGGCAGCGATTGCCAGTTGATCTTCTTCTTCGCCTTTTTGGTGGCGGCTTCGGCGGTGGTTGGAAGAGTGGTTGCGGTTGTGGCCATAGGGGTTATTGTCAGTTTTAAGAATACCCGTTGGATGCGGGGCGCGGGGAAGAAAGTACATTAGAAGAGTTTGCATCTCATGTAGTGGCCGGTCTTCAGACCGGTTCTTGGGTGTTCTCGGTTTTAGCTCGCTTCAGGGGGTCGGAGCTTCAGCTCCGACATAACCGCCCCTCCCCAATAAACTCCCCAAACTCTTTCTACCTCCGGTGATTTCAACCGGCCTGGACGCGCTCTTCATGCATTCGCCGTCAAGCCGCCCCTCCCAAACCCCGTCATTCAGACCGGAGTCCGCGAAGCGAAGAACCCTCTTCGAGTTTTGGTCGTGCGCCACCCAAGTTCTGGCGGTTCCCAACGGGCCTGGGCCATCCGCCGCCAAACATCACCTCGAGAGAACCGCTCTGAAACGATGGGCGGATAGGGGTTGACTCTGGCGATGGACCGGGTGTATTTGAACTGCGCTCCCATCGCCGGGCGCGAGGGAAGGAAGACTTCGATCAGGATGGCCGATTCGACGCGAAGCAGGTCATCTGCGAGGAGAGAGACACAAAATGGAAAAGACGGATTACAAGCTCACTCAGGTGAGTGTCGTTATGCTGGGAGTTCAGGATGTGGCGCGGGCGCTGGGCTTCTACCGCGACAAACTGGGCCTGGAGGTCCAGCGGCAGATCCCTGGGTTCGCTTTCCTGAACGCTGGCGGGATCACCTTGTGCCTCAGCGAGCCCGCAGTCAAAGCGCGTGGGCAGGTTGCCGGCGCGGGCGAGGTCGTCTTCTCTGTGCAGGACGTAGGTGCCGCCTATGAGGCGCTAAAAGGAAAGGGAGTCCCGTTCACTCACGAACCGCGAAGCATCACGCCCACCGCGCGGGTCGCCAACTTCGATGACCCTGACGGGAATCACCTCTCCATCTATGGGCCTTGATTGATCGGCACCGATTCCTTGCCCGCGCACGACGGGTGCTCCACCCGCCCTAATTCCCAAAACTTCAAAACGTTGTTTGTTTGCGAAGCAAGTTCTAAAATGGCTACCGATGGGCACTTCACAGGAAAAAGGCGATGCACTGGAGAACGCTGTAGCTGCCATTGAAGAAGTTATCCTGCAATCCTCGGTTGGCATGGGCAGTAAACCAATAGTCGAGAAAAAGAAAACAATCATAGTCAATGACGTCCGTCACGAAATCGATGTGCATGTTACCGCCGACTTGGCTCCCGGTTACAAACCAGTTTTCATTTTTGAGTGCAAGAATTGGAAAGAAGCTGTTAGCAAAAACGAAATCATCATCTTTTCGGAAAAGATAGATGCCTCACGCGCGATGTCCGGTTGTTTTGTTGCGAAATCCTTCACCTCCGATGCCGTAAACCAGGCGAAGCAAGATCCCAGAATTACTTTGCTGCTTGCGGCCGAGCACGATCCCGATAGTGGTGGAGAGTCATTTCAATTTTTCACGCGCACGCCCGAAATGACAAAGCTTGACGTGACCATGTTCAAGCCAGGAAGTAAAGGTCTGGACGCAGTGCCAATTTCGATGGAGACCACGAAACTAGAATGCTTCGGAAAGTCCGTCGACTTCCGAACCCAGGTCCACGTCTGGAGTCTGATGGTTTGTGAAGATGATTTAAGAGCATCCTTTGAAGAACCAGTTCCGGCTGGAGTCTATCATCGCGTTGTCGACCGGGATTTACGTTTCGTATCCGGTCAGGTGTTTGTTAACTCTCAAGAAGTTGAAAAGTTATCCTTCCACGTTGAGTATAAGATAACTGTCAGCCTTGTGCCGGTGATTTCCCATTTCGAAGTTAAGTCGCGGGGTAGATGCATTACATTCGCGCCCCAGTTGATCGGAAATGACACCATGCAATGGCAGGTGGTAATGCCGACTGCAAAATAGCAGGGTGAGTGGCACTCAGTCATAACAAGAACAATCCGGAGTTATGGCGGGTGGCCGACAGGTTGATGACTGAGACGATTCTGGGTGGCGGGTGGCCCGGGCGCTAGATGAGTGAGACGATTCTGGGTGCCGCATCCTTTGGCATTTGGTTTATCAAAGGGTGCGGGTTTTGACTCTCCCTTCTCCGCACGTCGCTTGGGTCATCTTCCCTTTGCGAACTTCTGCGTCCTCTGTGTCGGCGTCTACTCCGACCCGGTCGGGGCGTTATCTCTAGGTTTTCGTTCCCTGATCGCTGAACTCTGGCCGCTGAGGAGAGAGTTATCAGCGGCCAGTAACCAGGAGGCAAAAGCAGAGAGACCCAAGAGCACAGACCCTTCGCAGCTCTGGGTGAACAGGAGTGTCTGTGCCACAGGAAGGGCGAACCCAAGACCCAGGTAAAAAATCGAACTTGGGGCACCCGGCACGCCGGCTTGTTGACGAATTAGTGGAGCAACCGTGAGACAAAAGTGGCAACAGGAATGAGGATATTGCTTAGGTTGTGACCGAATACCGACGGCCAGACGCTGTTGGTGCGTTCGCGTACCCATCCTGAAACCAGGCTGGCAATGAACGGAGCGATGGCGGCCGGAAGAACGATGCGCGCATGCAGTTGATCATCGACGGCAACGAGACCATTGGCTCCGGCGAACAGAACGGCGGTGATCAGCAGCCCCCAGCCGAACTGGGCTCCGCCGAATCGCCAGGGTCGTCCCAAAGCGCTGTTCAACAAGGACTGATACAGCCCGCGGAAGAGAAGTTCTTCGGCAAGACCCGGCATCAGCAGCAGGTAAGCCCATCCCTCACGAGTCAATGTGACGCGAGAGCCAAGGATGAAGACAACAGCAGGAACCGCGGCGGCAATCAATAGGGCGATGATTCCCGGCATCAACCAGCCTGGATTCAGGCGCGACGTAACGCCGATTGACTCAAAGGAGACCCCAGGGGTCAACCACACCACCAGCAATGTAAAAGCCGTTAGCAGGAGCGTAGCTTGCCAACTCCAATGCAGGTGCTGGAAGCCATTCACCCGGGGAAGTTCCATGATCGCATTGGAAAGGATGACCAAGGCTCCGACAAACAAGACCAGTCCCCAGCGCCGTATGCGGGAGCGCCAGAGCGCGACCAACACAAACGGCAAAGTGCACAACAGGGTAAGTCCAGCATTGAGGCCCACGCTGACCAGGTATGTCCGTAGCGGCATGGCTGATTGTCCCACACGCCGTGCTCGGGGCACACAGCAGACGCCAATCGGAAGATTCATCCCGCTAAACCCGCGGGATGGAGCAGAGTTAGCGTTCCCGGGCGGGCTTTTTTGAGCCCGGCGGCGGTTGCGTCTCGATTGCTTGGCGACAGACTGGGTTAATGGGCCAGGGACTGGACGCGACTGGCGAAGGCGTGCCATGCGGCGGTGCTGCCGATGGGATAACAAATCTGCTGTAGAACGATCACGAACGCGCCAGCCCACAGCGTCACGCGATGAACCTTGCGCGTGGACCACAGGTCATAGGCCGCCAGGATGAACAGGAAAATGTAGGAGAACAGCGCGGCGATCATCGCTCTTCGATTCACGATGGCGAAAGGCCAGCGAGCAATGGCGGCAATGAGCAGGCTGACGGTGGCTATGCAGATGAGCCGCTTGTGCGCAGCAGGATCGCGGCGGGCGCGAAAAGCGAAATAGAGCAGCGCCGCAAAAATCACCATGTTCATCATCGGAACAATGTAGAAAGCCTGCGCATCCCGGCCTGGGGGACCACCGCTCCGCGCCAGCGAATCAGTGGCTGCCAGCACACCAAGGATGACCATGGCGCAGCCCAGCAGGAAGCCTGCAATACCCAGGCGGCGATGGATGTCCACCCGGCCGGCGGAAACCAATGAAGTCTGCGTGACAAGCAGGAGAATCCAGCAGGAGAATGCCGCCCCGTGCACGTGAATCAGCAGATCGGGGAGCGGAGCTTTGAAGACTCCGGCGAGATAGTAGGTATGCGCAAAGCCAACGAAAACGGTTGCCAGCATCGCCAGGGCCATGCTGGAGAAGAATACATGATCGTAACGGCGGCCTGGCACAGCGAGTGAAGACTTCATGGGACTGCTTGGAGGCGCTACGGCTGTCGCCATTTTCCCTCTTTGAACGAAAGTTTTGGCCGAGATTTCTCGGAGCCCGTGAGAAGTGGGCAAGAGTGTAGGACATATGGACATTGGTTAGCTACAGAAAACTGCGGTCTGCAGGGACGAGAGAAAGTATCCCTTCCAAGGCCAGGTCGGCGGGTGGCGTAGGAAAGTTATCAGCGATCAGATATCAGCGATCAGGAAGGAGGAATCAAAGATAACGCGGAGGTTCACAGAGAAGAGGAACCCAAGACCCAGGCACACACGCCGTGCCAAAAGGCGGATCGTGTAAACTGCTATTGGTTCGGAAGGAGCGATGTGCACCAGCAAACTTCCCTCACGCTCAACCCATAGGAAAAAACAATGACGGTTCTGCAAAGAGAACTCCTTAAGGAATTTCAAGAGTTTGCCCGCAGCGCTCCCACGGTCAATGCCCTCTTGGAGCGCATGGCCCAGCGGCTGCACGAAAAGATGACGCGCTACAACTGGGCCGGCTTTTACCTGGTCGATCCCGCGGACTCCGGCTACCTGATCGTCGGGCCTTTCGCCGGCAGCTTTACGCCCAACGCGCGCATTCCCCTCAACACCGGACTCTGCGGCGCGGCGGCCACCAGCGGTAAGGTCGTCATTGTGCAGGATGTGTCCACGGATCCGCGGTATCTTGCGGGATCGTCTTTGGTGAAATCTGAAATCGTGGTCCCCATTTACGTGAACAAGAAGCTGGCGGCTGAACTGGATATCGAGAGCTATTTTGTCAATACGTTCACCAAGATGGAGCAGGAATTTGTCGAAGCCTGCGCCAGCGTCGCCGGAGATTATATGGGGAAGGAGAAGTGAGGGGACGGCCTTTGAGTTCTCAGTTCTGAGTGAGTCGTCGTCAGTTTCATGATGAAGAGAACCCCGAGAGCCAGGCTCGAGCTACGAGGGCGGGGCGTCTAGAGTTGACTTTGGGCTTATCGCGAGGGCTGAGCGGCCGTCCGGAGCGGGGCGAGTGAGCCAGGTGGAGAAGCCTTCGCGAACCAAGCCGAAAATGGTATGGCGATTTAGGTAAATGAGCTTCAGCCACGCGGAAACACCAATCTGATGGAAGTAGATCCCCCGGAAACACATGCGCGCGATGAAGATGTTGATGCGATAGCCGAGCGGCTGGTCCTTGAGCGAGCCGACGGCGTGGGCCATAGCTTCCGGGCTATAGGAATGGGCCCAGCCCTGCTTTACTTCCGCGTGCGCTTCCTCGATGGTCATCTTCAGGGGCGTGTGGGCCATGGCAAACGGTATGAACTCCTGCCAATGTTTGGGGCGCGTCAAACGCCCGGCGGCGAGCAGCCTTTTGTAAAGCGGGGTGGCGGGCAGGGGCGTGAGCAAACCAAAGATGGGGAGCCCCGGCGGCCAGGTGCGAATCTCGTTCAGCGTGCGCTCGGCCACACCGGGTGTGTCGTTGTCCATCCCGAAGATGAAGGAAGTGATGGCGTAGACGTTGCGCGAGGCAAGCCTCTCGAGAACGGCTGCATATTCGCCCGGCTTGTTGAAGCCCTTGTTCACGCTGGCCAGGTTGGCGGGATCGATGGACTCCATGCCGATGAAGATCCATTTGCCGCCTGAGGCGGCGATGAGGTCCACGAGCTCGGTGTCGCGCAGAAGATTGGCGCTAATCTGGGCGACCCAGTGGACCTGGGCGCCCGCGGCGATGATATCGCGCAGGAGGGATTTGGTGCGTTTGATGTTGATAGCGAAATTATCGTCGATGAAGAATACGGCCATCTGGCCGCGTTCGCTCCGCGCGCGGGCTTTCAGGAGGAGCAGTTCGTTGACCACGCTCTCGTTCGTGCGAAAGCGGATGGAATCGCCAAAGAAGCCAGTTACGGTGCAGAACTCACAGCCATAAGGGCAGCCACGCCCGGACTCGATAGGAATGATGCGGAATGTGCCCCAGCCCTCACCGATGCGTTGGAGGGCGCGCTTGGCCATTTTGGGAACCAAGTTGAATTGGGCGAGATCTATTTTGTCCCACGGGATGGCCGGATACTGTTGGAGGGTGGGCTTGCGTTCCTGGCCGAAGTCATCGACGGGGGCGTAGATTTCCTTGAGCGTGCCGCGCACGGCATCCGCGACGATCTTTGGCCAAGTCTCGTCGGCTTCACCGAGAGCCACGGCATCGGCATGGCGCGGGCCGCCGTTGCGCCCGAGGGCTTCGTCAGCCTCTTCCGTAACGTGAGGACCTCCCATGACGACGGGTACGCCAACGGCGCGGATGGCATCGGCCATGCGGTAAGCCTTGGCGATCATGCGAGTCATCGCACCGATGCCGACGAGTCCGATGTTTTGTTCCAGAACGAATCGCGCGATGCCAGCTTCATCCATGGGTTGCGCGTTGCCGTCAATCAAGACAACGTCGTGATCCAGGGGAGTGAGCGCCTGGAGGAGAAACATCCAGAGATGTGGCATGAAATTGCGTGTGACCCCGTTGTCGGGGTTGTAAAGCAAAATCCGCATCGGCATTTCTCCGTGTACAGGGCGCTTCTTCGCGGCTCATCAGATCGGACCGCGAGCTCAAGGTGGGGCGCTTTAGCCTAGAAGATTGGCGTCCCGGCTGTCTGACCAATATTGAACACTTTTGAAAATTGCCGGTTGGGGGGCCGCAAGGCTTGTAGTGTGACAGATTCCGGACAAAATTGCTGTGGAAAGACGGGGCGGGGACTCCAAGCCTGAGCCGAGCGTTGGAGTTCTCAGTTTTCAGTTATGAGCTGCAAGTTTCAAAAAAAAGAACAGGAGAAATCCAAGAGGGGCCCTCCAACCACGAGGGTTGGGCACCAGCCCGGTTTAGCAGGTGGGGATGCCGGCCTAGCGTGCCATCTTTGCGGCAGGTAGCGGCGTAAAGGAAGCTTGCGGGTTTCGGCGAACGGGTTTCGCTCCTGCGGCGGGGAACCACATCTTCCAGAAGTTGACTTCGTCCAAGGTAAACTCAAAGGCGACATGCCTCTTGCCATCGCGCGTACGCTTTGCCGACACCACCTTGCAGTCCGCCTTCAGCCCGGCGTTGGTGTTAATCAACAGCAGCTTTTGCCCAATGCTTACCTCGGGCTCCAGCACCATCATCCCTCCGTGCCCGCTCACGGAAAGGGTCCGTGCCTCGGCCACAAATGTCCCGTTGCTTTCCGTCTGCCCGTGAACAATGAGGTCCACACAGAGCGGTACCCGTGCGGTGCGACGGCGTTCGATCCTCCGGAAATGAAGTAATCCCATGGCGGTTGTTCGTTCGTGAGTGGGAAGATTTGGCCCAGTTTACTAAAACTCAGCGGTCTCCGCCGGTATCCAATTCGTGACACGCAGGTACACTGTTGCCAAGAAGACCAGCGAGAAAATCGGCGTGACCACTGTTAGGCAATCCCACATCCAGGTTGATCTTAGGCTTTACATGCTGCCGTGGGAATAGAGGGCCAGTACCGAAAAAACTGGTTAGGCGCTGGTACCTTTGTGCCAGCACCTCTGGCCCCCCTGGCGCGGCAGGCAAGGTCTCATCCGCAGTTTGCATTGGCCGAGGAGGGGAAACCGGTTTATGCGCTTGCCAAGCCTTGGGTCCATTAGGTGGTAAAGCTTGTTCACAGCGGGGGTCTGAACCTAGGCCAGTTTCCGATGGGCGAATTATCGCTAAAACCATTCGCTACGGTAGGCGATCCACCAACTGGCCATGCCGATAGGGACTGTGGCGGCGAGGGCCCACCAAAAGGGAAGGGCTACGTCAGCAATGAGACCAACGACCGCGAAAGTCATCCAAAAGACTTTGCGTTGCATGGGATTATTCTAGCAGTGAACAGACGGTATTGAACCGCGCGCGAGCCGTGGTTCTGTCGCGAACGATACCGGATGAGTCCCCCAAGGGCTGGGATTGCTCTATGTGACGGCGAACGATGTGGAGGAGCGGGTGCAAGCGGGCTGGAGCGCGCGCCGAGTGGACTTGCGGCGGCGAAGCAAGAGAACTATGGTTTGGAGGATGGGAGGGACTTTATGAAAAAGCGAGGATTGGCGTGGTGTTTGGCGGCGATGCTGGCGACGGCGGTGGGGGCGCAGGAACTGAAACCGGTGATTTTGCCGGCACCGCAAACGGATGGCGGGCGACCGCTGATGCAGGCGCTAAGGGAGAGGAAGAGCACGCGGGAATTCAGCGGGGAGAAATTGCCGGCGCAGGTCCTGGCAAATATGTTGTGGGCGGCATTTGGTGTTAACCGGCCGGACGGGAGAAGGACGGCGCCTTCAGCCATGAACTGGCAGGAGATTGAGATTTACGTGGTAACGGCGGACGGGACGTATGTTTATGACGCGGCCAAGAACCGGCTGGAGCCCGTGGCGAAGGAAGATTTGCGGAGCCTCGCGGGGACGCAGTCGTTCGTGGCAACGGCGCCAGTGAACCTGGTGTACGTAGCGGACATGTCGAAGGTGGCAGAAGGCGCGGGCGACAAGGACTTGCTCACCGGCGCGGACACGGGATTCATCGCGCAGAACGTGTACTTGTATTGTGCCTCGGAGGGGCTGGCGACGGTGGTGAGGGCGTCGGTGGACCGGGAGGCGCTGGGAAAGGCGTTGAAGCTGAAGGCAACGCAGAAAATTGTGCTGGCGCAGTCCGTGGGATATCCAAAGAAGTAGGAGAAGAGTTCCAAGTATTCAGTTATAAGTTGTAAGTCTAAAGCGAAGAAAAACCCAGGACGCACTCTTGCCTAGAGCGGAAGTATGGCCAGCCGGGACTGCCTCAGCGCGCTGAAGCTGCGGCAACAGCCGGTTTTTTGGTTACCTGGCACTCGGAAAAGGCGAGGTCGATGGCGAACTGGCTGCCGCCATAGGAGCCGCTGAGGCCCAATTTCCGGAGCATTTGCACGCCATCGATCTCCTGATAGTCGATAAGCACTCGGAGATGCGTCGCTTCGCCGGGATTCTTGCTTTCATAGCTGGCCGTGTACGCGCTTAGCAGAAAGCCCTTCGGGGTCCTGGTGAATTCGGGATGCATGACGCTGTCGAACTCCGGGGTAGTGACTTTCATCTCGCTGATGACGAAATCCTTGGTCAGGGTGGTGGCAATTTCGGCCGTGCCCTCCGTGTAGGCCAGCAGATAGAGGGGTCCGCCGGCTTGCAATTGGAACTTGCTGTCAGGAAGCGGCAAGGGAGAGTTAATCACGAACAGGGACCAGGTGTCGTAGAAGCCCGAGGTCATCTGCTCCATGCCGCCATAGATTTGGGCCAGACCGTCATTTGTTTGCTTGCTCTGTCCGGCAAGCTCATTGTGGGTGAGTTTCACCTTGCCATCCTCCCCGAGAGTAACGACGAAACGAAGCTGCTTAAGAAGGTTTATCGCCGTGTCCACGCCGCTGGGATTTTCTTTGCGCGCGTCTTGCAGCACGGTCTCCCAGTCGGGCGTGACGCTGCATTGAAACCCGGCCATGCCCTGAGCGGGAAGATTGTAATAAGCCTGGCGGGCTTCCGTGATGATCTGGCGCGGGTTGGGTACAGTCTGAGCCCGCAAGCAGGTGGAAAATAGTGCGCAGCAGGCCAGAGTTGAAATGCATAATTTTGACGAGGCCACCGGAATCTCCTTTTCATCTTCGCAACACTGCGGCGTGTGCGCGCGAGTTTCAATGGATCGCGTCAGTGCGAAGCAGCAGGCGCGTGGAAGGGTTCGTTGGCGTTGGTCACCGGCACCAACACAGCCACATGGTTTCAGTCTGCAGCCAAGACGGGCGGGGCAGAGAATTTTCTTGGAGTATGGTTCCTGAACGGCCATCAGCGGCAAGCGTTCCAGGGTGTGTCCGTGCCGAAAGATCAAGTGCGCTCGGAGCGTCTTCCGCAGCCGGAGGCGAAGCGCACGGGGCACACAGACCGTGCTCCGCGGCCCGACGCGCCAGAATGCGGCGCGAGAGAGAAAGTCGGACTGTGCGGCTGGGTGCTAGAGAAAGCGACCCGGGAATGGTTGAATTGGCGGCCCGCCTCAGAAGGACGTGCCCTAAACGAGAAGGACAGAGACGAGGCGGGGAAATGCGGCCAAAATGGAGGTTGGCGTTGGGGCAACTGGTGTTGCGGAAAGAGGGGGCGGGTGCCATGATTTGAGTGACCCCTCCGCGCGGCGCAACGTGCTACCGCACAGCAGGTGCCGCCTCTCCGCCCAGGCGATTGCGGGAGGACTTGTACGGTCGCTGCAGTTAGAAGGCTTTGCCGAGGATGCTCCTGGAAAGGGCCGAGGTCCGGGCGGTCCTTGTGCGGCTCGCGAAGCGGACCAAGGTGAGACCATGCCAATCACAGAAGACCAACTGATGGGAACGAAAGAGCTTATCGCGCTGGAAGAGGCCTATGGAGCGCACAACTACCACCCGCTGGACGTGGTGATTGAGCGGGCGGCGGGGGCGTGGGTGTACGACGTGGAAGGGAAGCGCTACCTGGACTGCCTGGCGGCGTATTCGGCGGTGAACCAGGGGCATTGCCACCCGCGGATTCTGGAAGCGCTGGTAGAGCAGGCGAAGAAGGTGACGCTGACTTCGCGGGCGTTTCGCAACGCACAATTGCCGCTGCTGTACAAGGAACTGCACGACCTGACCGGCATGGAAATGACGCTGCCGATGAATTCCGGCGCGGAGGCCGTGGAAACGGCGGTGAAGGCGGCGCGGAAGTGGGGCTACACCAAGAAGGGAATTGCGGACGGGCGAGCGGAGATTATCGTCTGCGAAGGGAATTTTCACGGGCGGACCGTGACGGTGGTGAGTTTTTCGAGCGATGAGCAGTATCGCGAGGGATTCGGGCCGTTCACGCCGGGATTCCGGATCATCCCGTTTGGCGATGCGAAGGCGCTGCGCGCGGCGATCACGCCAAATACCTGCGCGTTCCTGGTGGAACCGATACAGGGCGAGGCGGGGATCAGGATTCCGCCGGATGGCTTTTTGCGCGAGGCGGCGGTGATTTGCCGGGAGAAGCGCGTGCTGCTGATGGTGGACGAGATTCAGTCCGGGCTGGGACGCACGGGGAAACTGTTTGCGTACATGCATGAAGGCATGCGGCCGGATGTGCTCATTATCGGAAAGGCGCTGGCGGGCGGGTATTACCCGGTGTCGGCGGTGCTGGCGTCGAAGGAGATTCTGGGCGTATTCGGGCCGGGCGATCACGGCAGCACGTTTGGCGGGAATCCGCTGGCGTGCGCGGTGGCGCGGGCGTCGCTGCGGGTGCTGATCGAAGAGAAGCTGGTGGAGCGCTCGGCGGAGCTGGGCGCGTATTTCCTGGAGAAGCTGCGGACGCTGCGCAGCCCGGTGGTGAAAGAGGTACGCGGGCGCGGGCTGTGGATCGGGATCGTGCTGACGACCGAGGCGAGAAAGTACTGCGAGGCGCTGAAGGAAGAGGGCATCCTGTGCAAGGAGACGCACAGCCATATCATTCGGATCGCGCCGCCGCTGGTGATCCAGCGCGAAGAGATTGATTGGGCGTTTGAGCGCATCCGCAAAGTGCTGGAATAGGCAGGTTTTTTCCGTGAACATCTGAATTGGTGGCCGTTTAGAGGAAACGAGTGTTTCCTTGCGGCAAGGGTGTGTATGTGTTGACGATGCCCCGTCCAGCAGCAGTTGACCGGCGCATTAACAAACGAAACCCAAGAAGCGATCTTCCCGGTGAGGAACCGAGATGCACACACCGCGAAAGATCGACCCGTACATAAGGAGAGGCGCGCTAGTCGGCGGCGGGAGTGACGGTGGGAAGTTTGGAGGCGGGGCGATCGAAATTGAGGACGCTGGTGACGAACTGGCTGAGCGTGCCGCCGAGATGGCTGAGGACGCGCTGCTTGAGAGTGGTGTAGTCCTGCGTGCCGCAGAACAGATCGGAGAGAAGCTGGCGGAATACGGCGTTGCGCTGGAGGAATTGCACCATGCGCGTGGTGACGGAGCAGCCGAGGAACGAGCCGCGGTAGAAGCGGCGGACGATGCGCGCGGCGAATTCGAGTTCCGCGGAGAAAGAGGCTTTGACGCGCGCGGGATATTTTTCGGGGCAGCCTTCGGCGAGGGACTTCCCCAGGAGCTCGCCGGAGCGCATGGCGTAGAAAAGGCCTTCGCCGGTGAGGGGATCAACCCAGGCGGCGGCGTCGCCGATGAGCGCCCAGTTCCTGCCGATGACGCGGCGATCGGAGAAGGTGCGCACCTGCGGCGAGGGCAGGACGTGGCTGTAGAACTTGGCGGATTCGGTGGCGAATTTCTCGGAGGCCGCAAAAGCATGGAGATGCGCGCGGAGTTCGCTGCTGGTGTGCGCGCTCATGCTGCCGCAAATGCCGAGGGAGAGATGGTCGGCGCGGGGGAAGGACCAGATGTAGCCCTCGAAATCGGGAAGAAACTTGATGATGATTTCCTCGGAGGTTTGCGGAACGAAGTAGCCCTGGGTCATTTCGAGTTCATCGCGCTGCAGGGCGCGCGTGCCGGGGAGAAACTGGTTGCGGGCGCCGGCGGCGAGGACCAGGAAATCGGCGGCGCGCCACTGGCCATCAATGGAGTAGCGCGGCTTGTCGGAGTCGGTATCCACTTCGTGGACGCGGGAGCGGTGAACCTGGCAACCGGCCTGGCGAGCGCGATCGAGGAGGAGGCCGTTCAGAACGGTGCGTGAATAGATGACGATGGGATGCTGGAGGTCCAGCTTGGCGCGATGATTTTCGGCGCTGATGATTTCGACGTGGTGAATCAGCTTTTTTGGATGCGGATTATCCAGAAGGAACGGATAGCACTGCGTGGCTTTGTAGGTGAGACCTCCCCCGCAGGGCTTCTCCCAGGCGAGGTGTTCATCGAAAATGTGGACGGAATGACCGGCGCGCGCAAGTTGCTCTCCGCACATCGCGCCGGAAGGACCACCGCCGACAATGACAATTTCAGACATCCGTTCCTTCACAAGGTGCAAAGCAAAATATGCATCCGTCTCCAGCGCGGGGAGGGTAGCAAAAATAAGAGGTTGCCGGTAGCTCTTAGGACAGCGGGAAGAGCACCAGACAAAAACCCGTAAGGAGTATAGCACCGAACAGAGCGGCGGCTGCCGGGGAGGCGGTCTGCTGACGTACCAATTGAGCACCCAAACGGATGAGAAACAAGACGAGGACGAAATAGGGAGCGAGGAGGACTAGCAAGATCTCGCCGCTTTGGAGATAGAAGACCCCGCCGACCAGTGCGAGCCAGGCAATGGCAACGAGCATCAGCGAAAGAACAAGGCGGCGGGCTGGGCGAACGTCAGAGGCAGGGCCAAGAAGGACCTCGAGGGCGTAGAAGAAGAGGATGACGGCGAGGAAGAAGACGGGGAAGCGCGCCCAGCGGTGGAGGGTGAGCCAGGCATAGGAGAAACTAAGGTCAAACCAGCCGGTAACGAGGAAATGAAGAAGGAAGGCGGCAAATGCCGCGGAGAGAAGCACGAGCGGCTTGGCGGAGAATTGCGATTGCGCGAGGCGGGGATGAAGCAGAAGCAGGGCGAGTCCGACGAGGAGGAAAAAGCTGGCGAGATAGTTGCCTTGGAAGAGGGGCAACGGGCGAAGCGGCATCCAATGGCGAAGAAGAAAAATCGCGGCGAGCGAGACGACGGCGAATTCGAGAAAGAGTCGCGGAAGGGATGGAAGGGCCGTGGAGCGGGGCTCCGCGGGAACTTCGCCGCCGAATGTTTCGCGGAGAAATGGGCCAGCAAGGAGAACGATGCCGCAGAGGCCGAGAAGGCAGCCAAGAACGTTGGCACGGGAAGGAATGGCGGCGCCGCCGGGAAGGTGGAGGACGCGGGCGGTCCAGTCCTGGATTTTCGCGGCAACGCTAGTGGAGAAAAGCATGCTGACGTGGGAGTTGCCGGGAATCGCGGCGAATTCGACGGTGGAATCGGCGCGCGAAGCGGCAAGATCGGCGGCGTTCCCCACTAGGCTGGGGAATTCATACTGGCCGACGAGAATGAGCGTGTTGGGCTGGAGCGGCGGAGGAATGAGATAGAGAAGATTTTTGGCGGAGACGCCGTGCGCGGTCTGCATGGGCGCGGGGGAAATGGCGATAACGCCCGCGGGACGAAACTTGGGCGCGAGACGCAACGCGATATCGCCGCCCATGGAGTGGCCCACGAGGATGGTGTGGTCTGGAAGAACTAAGCCGCGTGCGGCGAGGCCGCGCGCAAAGGAACTCGCGCAGGATTCGGCCTGGTCGGGAGAAAAAGGGCCGTTGGAGCGGCCGTGGCCGGGAAGATCGGGGACGTAGACAGTGAGGCCTTGTGCGGCGAAGCTGCGCGCCAGGTAGGACATGATGATTTTGTTGGCGGCCAGGCCGTGAAAGAGAATGACAGCGCCGCGCTGGGGATCTTCGGTGATGCCGGATTGCTGGACGATATCCATGGTGAGCGGGCAAGAGCCGGCGTTCACGATGTAGTGGCTTACGCTAAAGCCGTGCGCGGAATAACGGGTGAGGGCCGCACCGATAAGAATAAGCAGAATGCCCGTGACAGCGAGAAGCCCTTTTTTGTGTTTCATGCCGGAGGCCGCCTCCTGGAGCGAGGGCGCGAAAGAGCGTGATAAACTGGCAGTTTGCGCAACGAACTGCAGCAACGTGGTTGAGCGAGCATGGTGAGCCTTTGCATCCAGCGGTCCTGACACTTGAAGAAATCATTTTGCGGTTTGGCAGGGAGAAACGCAACGGCAAGCGCGTGGTGTTTACGAACGGGTGTTTCGATCTGCTGCATCCGGGGCACATCGAAAGTTTGGAAACGGCGCGCGCGATGGGCGATGTGCTGATTGTGGGTATCAACGGCGACAAGAGCGTGCGCACGCTGAAGGGGCCCGGGAGGCCGGTGATCCCGGCGGAGGAGCGCGCGCAAATTCTGGCGAGCCTGGAATGCGTGGACGCGGTGCTGATTTTTGAAGAGCTGACGCCGCAGCGGGTGATCGCGGCGCTGCTGCCGGACGTGCTGGTGAAAGGCGGGGATTGGCCGGGGAATCAGATTGTGGGGCGCGAGGAGGTGGAGGCGGCGGGGGGGGAGGTTGTGCGCGTGGAGGTGGTGAAAGGGTTTTCGACGTCAGAGATATTGAGGAAGATTCGGGAAACGGGGGCGTAGTTTTAAGTTGTCAGTTTTCAGTTTTTAGTGAAGCAAGAAAAGATAGCAGACATCAGATACCGGCGATCAGGAGGCAAGGGAAGAAGAGTAAAAGAGTGAAAGAGTTCGGGTAGTTGTGGGGTTGAGTGGTTGCCACGATCCCTCCGCTATGCGGCCCGACGCGCCAGACTGCGGCGCGGAAGAAAGAGTCGGGCCGCTCCGGTCGGGATGACAGATTTGACGTAGAACTTAAGACTTAGAACCTAAAACTTAAAACTTAGAACTGCTTGCGGCTACGGGTGGAGTGGGAGAGCCGGTAAGAGAAAAAAGAAAAAACGGGGAATGATACTACCGGCAGTCAGGGAGCGATTGGAGGGTTTGCTGCGCCATGCCTCGATCGAGGGCGTGGTGGCGGAGCTGCGCGCGGGCGGCGGACTGGCAGGGCTCTCGGGATTGCATGACGTGGCCAAGGCGCTGGTGGCGGCGCACGCGACGCACGAATTACGGCGGCCGGCGTTTTTTGTCACGGAGAACAACCGCCGCGCGGAACAGTTGGCGGAGAGCCTGCGTTTCTTTGCGCAAATTTTTCCCGGGTCCACGGGGGGAGTGGCGATGCTGCCGGCGTTCGACAGCTTGCCGTGGGATACGCAAGCGCCGCACGCGGACATCCTGGAGCGGAGAGCGGCGACGCTGTACCGGCTGGCGAATGGCGAGGTATCGCTGGTGATTGCGCCGATGGCCGCGGCGCTGTGGCGGTATCAAGATCCGTACGTGTACCTGACGTTGGCGCGCACGCTGGCGAAAGACTCCGAAGGGGCGCACGAAGAACTAATCACGCATCTGGCGAGCACGGGCTACGCGCGAACGGAAATGGTGGAATTGCCGGGGCAGTTCGCGGTGCGCGGCGGAATTGTGGACGTGTTCTCACCAGAAGCGCCGCGACCGGTGCGCATTGAATTGCTGGGCGACACGGTCGAGAGCGTGCGCGAATTCGATCCGCGAACGCAGCGTTCGATTGCGCCGGTGGTGAAGACGACCATCCTGCCGCTGGCGGAGTGGAGCGTGCCCGCGCCGGGAAGCGCGGAGGCGGAAGCTTGGGAGCCGGGAAGCTGGTTTGGCGGGGACAAGACGCCGGGCGGAAGCGCGCTGCTGGAGCTGGCGGAAAGTTCGCTGAAGCCGATTGTGTTTTTGGATGAGCCGGAAAAGCTGCGCGAGGCCGGGAAGAAATTGCTGGAGGAGGCCACGGCGAATTACGAGCGGCACGGCCAGGCGAACGCGCCGACGGTGAACGACTATTTCTGGAGCGAGGAAGAATGGGAGCGCGCGGTTGCGAAATGCTCGCGGATTGAGCTGGAGCAGTTGGGGCTGGCAACGAGCGGGGGCAAACGATTTGAGCTGATCGCGAGGTCCAGCGCGCGGTATCACGGCGACGTGGCGGCGTGCCTGGGCGACGTGAAAGCGCAATTGGCGCGCGGCGGAACGGTGATCCTCACCGCGGCGAGCACTGGCGAACTGGAGCGCTACGCCGACATTTGCCGCGAGTACGAAGTGCCGTACGTGCTGGGAGAGACGGAAGAAGCGGCGGCGGGCTTCACGGCGGAGAGCGCTTCGGAAACGGCGGCGCTGCTGCTGGTGCGCGCGCCCTTTGCGGAAGGCGTGGCGTTTCCGGAAGCGAAGCTGACGCTGTACGGCAACGCGGACTTGTTTGACGTGACGCCCGCGGTGGAACGCCCCGGACGGAAGATTCGCACGTCGGGATTTTTCCGCGATTTTGCGGAGTTGAAGCCGGGGGATTATGTGGTGCACGTGGACCACGGCATCGGCCAGTTTGAAGGCTTGCGGCTGATCGAATCGGCGGGGCGGCGCGGCGAGTTCATGTTGCTGCGGTATCTGGACGATGCGCGGTTGTATGTGCCGCTGGAACGCATGGACCTGGTGCAGAGCTACCGCGCCGCGGAAGGCGCGCACCCGGCGCTGGACCGACTGGGCGGGCACGGCCTGGACTTCGCGCAAAACGCGTGTGCGCAAGTCGCTGGAAGACATGGCGGACCAGTTGCTGGCGCTCTATGCCGAGCGCAAGACCGCGCAGGGCTTTGCGCTTTCGCCGGACGGCAACTGGCAAAGGGAATTCGAGGATGCGTTTGAGTTTGAGGAGACGCCGGACCAGGTGACGGCGATCGCCGACATCAAGCGCGACCTGGAAAAGCCTTCGCCAATGGATCGCCTGCTGTGCGGGGACGTGGGCTACGGGAAGACGGAAGTGGCCATGCGCGCGGCGTTCAAGGCGGTGGCAGACGGCAAACAGGTGGCGGTGCTGACGCCCACGACGGTGCTGGCGTTCCAGCACTTTCGAGACGTTCAAGCAGCGCTTCGCGGCGTTTCCCGCAAGGATTGAGATGCTCAGCCGATTTCGCACGACGGCGGAGCAGAAGGTAGTGCTGGCGGACCTGGAGACGGGGAAAGTGGACGTGGTGATCGGGACGCACCGGCTGCTGTCCAAAGATGTGAAGTTTCAGGATTTGGGATTGCTGGTGGTGGACGAAGAGCAGCGGTTTGGCGTGGCGCACAAGGAGCGGCTGAAGGAGATGCGGAAGAATGTGCACGCGCTGGCGCTTTCGGCCACGCCGATTCCGCGCACGCTGCACATGTCGCTGGTGGGCTTGCGCGATATGTCCGTGATTGAGACGGCGCCACGCGACCGGTTGGCGATTCAGACGGTGGTGACGTCGTTCGACGAAGAGGTGGTGAAGCACTCGATTGAAAATGAGCTGGCGCGGGAGGGCCAGGTGTACTTCATCCACAACCGCGTGGAGTCCATTTATTCGCTGGCCAGCCTGGTGACGAGGCTGGTGCCCAAGGCGCGCGTGGTGGTGGCGCACGGGCAGATGGGAGAAAAGGATCTCGAGAAGGTGATGCTGAAGTTCATTCGCGATGAAGCGGATGTGCTGGTGGCGACAACGATTGTGGAGAACGGGTTGGACATTCCGCGGGCGAATACGATTCTGATCAATCGCGCGGACCGGCTGGGGCTGGCGGAACTCTACCAATTGCGCGGGCGCGTGGGGCGCTCGCACCAGCGCGCCTATGCGTACTTGCTGGTGCCGCCGGAACGCGCGCTGACGGACATCGCGCGGCGGCGACTGGCGGCGATGAAGGAGTTCAGCGAACTGGGCGCGGGATTCCGGATCGCGGCGCTGGACCTGGAGTTGCGCGGGGCGGGGAACATGCTGGGGCGGCAACAGCACGGGCACATCGAGGCGATCGGCTTCGATTTGTATGTGCAGATGCTGGAGCGCGCGGTGGCCAAGTTGAAGGGAGAAGAGGGCGCGCCGGAATTGCGCACGACGATCAATCTGGGGATGGATGTGCGGATTCCGGAGGAGTACATCCCCAGCGAGAATTTGCGCTTGCGGACGTACAAGAGGATTTCGTCGGTGGCGACGGAAGCGGAAAGGCAGGACGTGGGAAAGGAGCTGGCGGATCGCTTTGGGCCGCTGCCCAAGCCAGTGGAAAACCTTCTGGAGTTTGCGATGCTCAAATCCATGAGCGAGCGGCTGCGCATCGCGGCGGTGGAGCGGCAGGGAAGCAAGATCGCGCTGAGGTTCCATCCGGAAACGCAGTTGGACCCGGCGGCGGTGGTGAAGGTGGTGCGGTCGAGGAAGGGAATCAAGCTGGACCCGAGCGGGGTGTTGTGGATGGAAGTGCAGAAGGGGGAAGCGGTAGCCGGAGCGTTGCGGAGCGTGCTGGCGGGTTTGCGCGGGGAATGAGGGGGTGGAGAAGTGGGGTACTAGGGGGCACTTGTCCGGTTTGCCGGGTGGTCTCAATGGGTCGCCGCAACACTTTCTTGAAGTTTACTCGCAGGAGTTTGAAAACCTAAAGTCTTTCGTGGGCGTTGATTTAGGCGCAGCGCTACTTTGTCCAGATCCGACTGGGTATAGTCGGACAAGTCTGTTTTCTTCGGGAAATATTGTCGTAATAGCCCATTTGTGTTTTCGTTCGAGCCGCGTTGCCAGGGACTCTGCGGATCACAGAAGTAGACTTTCACATCGGTAGCCACGGTAAAGCTCTTGTGTTTGGCCATCTCCAGTCCGCGATCCCATGTTAAGGAACGGCGCAGGGCCTTGGGCAGTTTACGAACATGCCGCGTCAGTGCGGCGACGACCACCGCCGTGTCTCTGCTGGAGACCTTTACGAGCGCGGTGAAACGCGAATGGCGTTCCACCAAGGTCGCGATGTGACTGTTCCTTGCGCCGCGCAGGAGATCGCCCTCCCAATGACCAGGGATGGCGCGGTCCTCCACTTCAGCGGGCCTTTCCCTGATGGAGATGGCCTCGGGGATTTGACCGCGCGCGTCTTTAAAGATACGAGAGTGCTGCGAGCGGCGTATGCGGCGCTTGGATCGCAGGTGCTCCAGCAGCTCCTTTTTCAGCACTCCGCGCGCTTGAATGAACAGGCTTCGGTAAATGGTTTCGTGGGACACACGCATGCTCTCATCATCGGGATACTGGATTTTCAACCAGCCGGAAATCTGCTCCGGCGACCAGTCCAGAATCAGTTTACTCGCAACGATGTTCCGCAACTTCATGTTGATGGAAAGAAGGCAGCGCTTGGGCCGCAAGGCCGACTGCCAGGCTTCGCCGTCCGCTTGACTGGCTCGATACGCAGGACGGCCACCATGCCGTGCGACCTCCCGGCTCACGGTCGATACCGCTCGCTCTAAACATTTGGCAATCTCACGGATCGACGAACCGGAAGCCAGCCCGCGCGAGATTTCCTCGCGCTCACGCAGCGTGAGCGCGAGGAGCGCACGCCGCCGTACTGCCGGAACAATCCCACCGTGACGCGACACCAGACAGCGAATGGAGGTATGTGGCTTGCCAAAGGCGCGCCCGATCTCATGCAACGTTTGCCCGGCCTTCCAACGACGCCACACCTCGCTCTTCTGCTCCGCCGAAAGCCCAAACCGTTTCCCCGGTTTCATAAACACCACCTTTGAAAACAGCTTTATACCAGATGGTGTTGCATCGACCGTCTGAGCCAACACGACTTATCAGGACTTGGGCGAACCTTTGATATTGCGGTATTCCCAGATTAAGGCAGCTCTTGCCTAGCCTAGGTATTCTTCGCTCCTCTGGTCTCACGCGAACTCATGCTCTGCGGCTGGTGACTCAAGGTGTTCGCTATTCACAACCGTTTTCCGCGAACGAACAACCAACCCGCGCCCTGACACTGGCTACAACGATTCGCGCCCTCATCACCTGAGCCCGCGCACGATGGGCATTCAGCCCAGTCATCCTCCCTGATGGCGCTCTGGTTGATTCCGCCGCATCTCTTCCAGTCAACTGTGCGCCCACACTTCCAATTGGCTTGCTGAATGTTATAGCCGGGTGCTCGGCAGGTCGTACAACACGTGACTGGCTTATGGCGCTTCATGCGATTGGATGGTGGATTCTACCACCCAACCGCTTCCATGGCTGGCGCTGATTCCATTTGATTATGCGGGCCAGCTGGCGCGGAGATGTTGGTCCCAGTAAGAAGATGTCCGGTTTGCTGAGAACGGAACTTTCTGGCTCGTTTCGTCGCGATCACGAGTGGTCAGTGAGTTATTCTAATGAACGGAGAACAGCTAGAAATGAAGGAAGCCGAAGACCAGCCCCGCGCGATCTGGTGGAAGGCGCCAGCGCGACAGTGGACTCTTCTCTTACAAGAGCGTGAGGAACAGGTCTTCCTGGTCTTGACGCTACTGATCGGCGCCCTCGTCGGCTTGGTTGTGGTGGCCTTCATCCTCATCACGGAGCGATTCGGCGCGCGCCTTTATCCCGCTGGAGGCGCTCCGTGGCGGCGCCTCGTTGTACCGGTAGTCGGCTCGCTGGGCATGGGCTATCTCCTCTACCGCTTTTTCCCCAAGGCTCGCGGCAGCGGCGTTCCGCAGACAAAGGCCGCTTTGTTCGCGCACGGTGGCCGCATTACTTTGCGCACCGTCCTTGGCAAGTTCTTCTGCACTTCCGTCACCTTGGCCAGCGGTATCCCTCTGGGCCGCGAAGGCCCCGCTGTGCAAGTGGGCGCAGGGATTGCTTCCGTTCTTGGCCGCAAGCTTGGATTGCGCCCGGAAAAAGTGAAAGCCCTGATTCCCGTCGGCGCCGCCGCGGCCATCGCTGCCGCTTTCAATACGCCGCTCGCTGCCGTGCTCTTCGCCTTGGAGGAAGTCGTCGGCGATCTTCACGCGCCCGTGCTCGGCTCTGTTGTTTTAGCCTCCGCCACATCCTGGGCCATGCTTCGTCTTATCCTTGGCAACAACCCGCTGTTTCAGGTGCCGCAATATCAATTGGTCAGCCCCTGGGAGTTTGCCATCTACGCTGTTCTGGGCGTCATCGGCGGATTTGTCTCCGTGGCCTTTACCAAGGTGCTCACAGGCCTGCGCGAACGCTTCATGAACTTGCCGCTCAAGACGCTTTGGTTCCAGCCAGTCGCCGGTGGCCTCGCCGTCGGAATCATGGGCTGGTTCGTGCCCCAGGTGCTCGGCGTCGGCTACCAGCACGTTGGCGGTGCCTTGAACGGGAGCATAGCCCTTAAGCTCATGGTCTTGCTCCTTGTCCTGAAGTTTTTTGCCGTCACCTTGAGCTACGCCTCCGGCAATGCTGGCGGTATTTTCGGCCCCAGCCTTTTTCTGGGCGCGATGCTGGGCGGCGTCGTTGGTACGGTAGCGCAACACTTTTTGCCTGGTCACGTGGCTTCACCCGGGGCTTACGCGTTGGTGGGCATGGGCACGGCATTTGCTGGCATCGTGCGCGCTCCTATGACTTCGGTCGTGATGATCTTCGAAACCACGCGAGACTACGCGGTCATCGTTCCCCTGATGATCTCCAACTTGGTCAGCTTCTTCATTTCCTCGCGATTCCAGCGTGCACCGATCTACGAGGTCCTCGCGCGCCAGGATGGCATTCATTTACCAAGCGCCGAGACACGTCAGCAGCAGGGGCAACGCCAAGTGATCCATGCGATGCGCACTGTTACGGAAATTCTGCCTGCACAGATGACGGTCGGAGAGGCTCTCGACAAAACACAATCGAGCCAATTCCGCAGTTGGCCAGTTGCCGACCAGCGAGGGGTAGTGGGCATTGTCAGCCGGAGTAGTCTCCAGCACGCCCTTGCCGAAGGTGCCGCAACTAAACGACTGACTGAGCTTGTTGACTCGCCTAATTTCCCCCACGTCCATTTGGATCACTCGCTTCATTTTGCGTTGGACCGTATGGGAGCGGCCCAGTTGGACGTCCTCCCAGTTGTTAGCCGTGCTGATGTACACAAGCTCGAAGGCATCGTAACCTTGCACGATGTTTTGGATGCTTATGGTGTCGGTCTGCAAGGATCTGATTAGTGGACTCGACAGGGCAGGTCAGCTCCTGGTAAACGCACTAACCGGAAAAGTGGGTCCCAGTACCCGAGTTACCGCTAAGCCGACAGCTCAGCCCGTCCTAATAAATTCGTTTTTTAGTCAGCCATTTGAGCGGTATGAACATTGACACATGATCCTGATAACGTCTGTACTCCTCGCCGAATTCGATCACCAGTTTGCGTTCCTCGAGGAGAGTTCCCACGATGAGATAAGCAGACAGGACGAGGTTGACGGTGATCGTCGTGACGTTCAGATCACTCGCCCAGAGGAAGATGAAGACCGCAACATACCAGGGGTGCCGCACCAAGCCTAACACTCCCCTGTCGTCAAAATCGCCACTGCCGGTCATCGCACTCCGCGCCGACTCCTTGCGAATCTGTTGGATTCCGAGGAACTGGAGCATGCTGTAGTGTCGCGCGCCCGCCACGACAAGTACCACGCCCAAACCGACCAGACAGTACCGAAGAATCCTCCAATAGCCGCTCCAGGCAAAAAGTGTTTCGGAGTTGAATCGTGCCGAATGCGAATACATGACCAAGGGCACAAGTGTGACTATCGAAAAAATGTTGAAGAACAGCCGCCAAAAGCGATACCTGCTAGCGAGCACCGTTCTTAGCCAGCTTGTTACGGGAATCGAAATCAACACGCTGTGAACCGTGCAATAAGCGGCCCAGAGGAGCGCCATAAGCAGGTAGTCGGACATGATTGTATTTATTATACCCGGCGCACGAGAGTTCACAGGCTAGGTTGGAAACGCTTTCACTGACGTACATCGGTCGAATGCCCTGAACCCTGGTAAATGCGGTTACCGGAGAAGTTGGTCCCAGTGCCCAAGTTACCGGTTTGGTGACTAACTGGAGAATGGGCCGCGGGCAAACGAATTTGCACAATACGGAGAGGCGTTCTAGACTGTGGAAATGGGGGGATTGATGAAGAAAACAGTAATTCTCGCGGCACTCCTGTTTGCGTGGCCGTTGATGGGGCAAAACCCTCCGGCGACGAATCCACCGGCGCAGAACCCTCCGGCGCAAACGCCGCCGGCACAAAACCCGCCGAAACTGGAACAGCCGCAGATGGAAGCGCCAGAGCCGCAAGAAGAGAAGAAACCCGAGCCGGTGAAAAAACCAGAGACGCCGACGGCGACAACGGCGCCCGGAGGCACGAAGGTCACCGGGCCCGCTGCGACCACCACGAAGCCGATGACGGCGGAAGGCAAGACGGTGGAAGAGATTGTGGCGCGGGTAAACAACGAGATCATAACGAGCTCCGAATTGGACAAGGCCCGTGCGAGCGCCGAAGAGGATGCACGGCAGGATTGCAGCGGGAAGTGTACGCCAGAGCAATTGCAGGTGGCCATCGAGGATCGCCAGAAGAGCGCCTTGCGCGACTTGATCGACCAGTCGCTGCTGCAACAGCGCGGGAAGGACCTGGCCCTCAGCGTGGAGACGGACGTGGTGAAGCAACTCGACCAGATTCGCATCGGAAACAACCTGAAAGATATGGATGAACTGGAAAAGGCCGTGAGCGCCCAGGGATTGAACTGGGAGGATTTTAAGAACAATATCCGGAACAAAATATTGACTCAGCAGGTGATCTCCCGGGAAGTGGGCTCGCACATCACCATCGGGCACGACGAGGCGCTGAAGTTTTACAACGAGCACAAGAACGAAATGGTGAGGCCGGAGGCAGTGGCCCTGAAGGCGTTCGAGGTTTCCACGGCAGGGAAGACGGAGGCGGAAATTCCGGAACTGAAGAAAAAGGCGGAAACGTACCTCAAACGAATCAACGATGGCGAGGATTTCAGCGTGCTGGCGAAGCGCTTCTCCGATGGCAAAACGGCGCAGCAAGGCGGCTATCTTGGGGAATACAAGCGCGGCGAGCTTGCCAAGGAGCTGGAAGACAAGGTCTTCGTCATGAAAAAGAACGAGCTGACCGGCGTGATTGAAACAAAGCAGGGCTTCCTGATCCTGCAGGTGCTGGAGCACTACGCGGAAGGCGTGCAGCCGTACGAAAAAGTGGAAAACGACATCATGGAACACTTGTACAGCCAGCGCATGGAGCCGGCCCTGCGCGAGTATCTGAAAACACTGCGCGAACAGAGCTACGTGGTGATCAAGCCGGGCTATCAGGAGATGGCCGGCGGAGGCAACTCTGAAATCGAGGAAGTGAGCGCGACGCCGGAAGCCTCGAAAGAGAAGAAGCACCACAAGAAGTATTTATTGTTCGGCAAGTCCAGCGGAACGAAATGACAAAAAGCGCCATGGTCCGCGATCTGACGGCGGACCAGACCATCACCGGATATTTCCTGGTGCACGAGAAAGAGGTGCGCAACACCTCGTCGGGCAAGCCGTATCTGCGGATGGAGCTGGGCGATAGCAGCGGCACGGTGGAAGCGCGGATGTGGGACCAGTTCGAGGCCGCCGCGAAGGATGTGCACCGCGACGACTTCGTGAAGGTGAGCGCGCGCGTGGAGATCTACCGCAACAAGCCGCAGCTCTCGCTGCTGCAATTCCGCGTGGCCAAGCCCGAAGAAATCAACCTGGCGGATTTTCTGCCGCACACACCCTATGACGTCGAGGTGCTGTTTAAGGAAGTGCTGGGGCATGCGGAGGGGATGAAGAATCCGTGGCTGAAGAAGCTGGTGCTGAAGGTTCTGGGCGACCCGCAGATTGTGGCGCGGTACAAGCGCGCGCCGGCGGCGAAAGTGATGCACCACGCGTATCTGGGGGGATTGCTGGAGCACGTGGCGAGTTTATGCGGGCTGGCGAAGCAGATCGCGGCACATTATCCCGAACTCGATGTGGACCTGCTGCTGACGGCGGCGATGCTGCACGACGTGGGCAAGCTGGATGAATTGTGTTACGAGCGGGCAGTGAGCTACACGACCGAGGGGCAGTTGCTGGGGCACATCGTGATGGAACTGGAAACGGTCAGTAGGGCGATGGAAGAGGTTGAAGGATTCCCGGCGAACCTGAAGACGGTGGTGCAGCACATTTTGATCAGCCATCACGGGCAGTACGAGTTCGGGTCGCCGAAATTGCCGATGATCCGCGAGGCGCTGGTGTTTCATTATTTGGATGACCTGGATTCCAAACTGGCGGCGGTGCGGGCGGCGCTGGGGAGCGATTCGGGTGAGCCGGAATGGTCGGCGTTCAGCGGGGCGCTGGGAAGAAAGTTTTTGCGGCTGGAAGAGTTTTTGAAAGAGAAGACCGAGGGCGGGAAACCAACTAACAACTAAATTGATGAGTCATGCCTTTTGCGCAAGGGTACGGGTGTGCCTTGTCTCGTGCCATTTGGCGCGCGAAGAGAAAGCTGACCCTTCGACCGGATCGGGCAGGCGCCGTTCACAGAGGGAAGAATACAGAGGCCACCGAAAAGCAAAGAGCGGAGAAGAGGGATCGAGGCGTCCGATCGTAAGAGTCCACCCTTCGCACGAAACGCGAGGGATGGGGCGCCCTCAAGCTTAACGGTTGTGTGGCATTTTATTGAGGAAGCCTCACCGGCAAAGGGATGAGATACAGGGCGCGAAATTAGTTGGGAGGGGGTTCGTGGGAATAGGTGGAGCGAATTTCGTTGGAGAGTTGGAGGAGGCGGGTTAGGCGGGCGGGATCGACGGGGGGAGTGGCGCCGGCTTTGGCGAGGGCGAAGAGGACGGATTCAGTGGGGATGTTGCCGACGAGATCGTCACCGGCGAATGGGCAACCGCCGAGCCCGGTGAGGGCGGAATCGAAGCGACGGCAACCGGCTTGGTAAGCGGCGAGTATTTTTTCTTCGGCATGGTCGGGGCGGGAGTGCAGATGAACGCCTAGTTCGATGCCTGCGACATGATCTTTGACTTGAGAGAAGAGTTCACGGACTAGATCGGGAGAAGCGGTGCCGACGGTGTCGGCGAGAGAAACGGTTTTGACGCGGATGTCCTTGAGCCAGTCCAGAGTGTCCTGAACAATTTCGGGGCCCCAAGGCTCGTCGTAGGGATTGCCGAAGGCCATGGAGATGTAGATAACTAGATTTTTGCTCGCAGATTTCGTTTCGCGCTTGAGGAGTTCGACGAGGGAACGGGATTCGGCGCGGGTCATGTTGGCATTGGCGCGGCGGAAATAGGCGGAGATGGAGTAAGGATAGCCGATGGTGGTGACGCCGGGAGTGGCAAGGGCGCGGCGGAGTCCTTTTTCGTTGACGACGATGCCGATGATTTCGGGAGGGGCAAGGCTGGCGGGGAGAGAGGAGAGGAGTTGGGACACGACTTGTTCGCTGTCGGCCATTTGCTGGACGTGTTTAAGGGAGACGAAGCTGACGGCGTCAAGGTGCTGAAAGCCGGCTGCGAGCAGTTCTTTCAAGTAGGCAACTTTTGTTTCGGTGGGGATGAAGCCGGGGAGGCCTTGCCAGGCGTCACGGGGGCATTCGATGAGCTTTATGGGGTCCATGGGGGAAGAAGGAAAGAGGGACTATAACACAGAGGTCACAGAGGGAAGAACACAGAGGGCACAGAGAAACGCGAAGAGAAGAGCGGAGGAGAGTGACCCAAGAGCACAGCTAAGAATGACTGTGCCACGGGAGGAGCGCAGAAGAGATTGAGGCGGTGATATGATGCGAGAGGATTTCCGGGAGGGTAAGATGAGAAATGTGCTGCGCGGCTTTGTGATTTTGCTGGTGTGCGGATTGCTTGTGACGCCAGGTGCGTGGGCGGCGGAGACGGCGCCGTTGCGGGTGGTGATTGTGGGGCTGGTGCACGGGCATGCGGAGGGATTCCTGGGGAGTTCGGCGAAGCGGACGGACATCAAAATTGTGGGGATCAGCGAGCCGGACCGGAAACTGTTCGATCAGTATGCGGGAAAGTTTGGGCTGGATGCGGGGTTGTATCACGCGGATGTGGAAGAGATGCTGGTGACGACGAAGCCGCAGGCGGCGCTGGTGTATACCAACACGTTCGAACATCGGAAGATGGTGGAGCTGTGCGCGAAGCACCACATCTCCGTGATGATGGAAAAGCCGCTGGCGGTGAGCCGGGAAGACGCGCTGGCGATCGAACGCGCAGCTCACGAGGGGAAGATCCAGGTGCTGGTGAACTACTTCATCGATTGGGTGCCGAGCACGCACACGATGTTTGATGTGGTACACGCGGGTGAGATCGGAGATGTGCGGAAGATTGTGGCGCACTTCGGCCATGGAGGGCCGAAAGAGATTGGCGTGGGGCCGGAGTTTCTGGGTTGGCTGGCGGATCCGAAGCTGAATGGCGGCGGGGCGCTGTACGACTTCGGGTGCTACGGAGCGGACCTGGCGACGTGGCTGATGGACGGGCAGAGGCCGCTGACGGTTACCGCGATAACGCAGCAGATCAAGCCGGACGTTTATCCGAAGGTGGATGACGAGGCCACGATCGTGCTGACGTATCCGAAGGCTCAGGCGATTTTGCAGGCTTCGTGGAATTGGGCATACGGGCGCGAGGATACGGAAGTGTACGGAAAGACGGGCTATGTGATTACCGCGGGGCGGGACGAGTTGAAAGTGCGGCGCGCCGGAGAGAAGGAAGAGCAGAAGGTGGCGGCGAAGAAGGTGGCGGCGCCTTACGATGATGAATTGACGTACCTGCGGGCGGTGATTGTGGATGGGGCGAAACCGGATGGGATCTCTTCGCTGGAGACGAATGTGATCGTGGCGGAGATTATGGATGCGGCGCGGGAATCGGCGACGACGGGGAAGACGGTGAGGATGAAGGAGAAGTGAAGAGTTGAAAGTTAAAAGCAAAACCAAAACCAAAACCAAAACCAAAACCAAAACCAAAACCAAAACCAAAACCAAAACCAAAACCAAAACCAAAACCAAAACCAAAACCAAAACCAAAACCAAAACCAAAACCAAAACCAAAACCAAAACCAAAACCAAAACCAAGAGCAACGGACCATCAGCGGAACTCCCGGAAGATCTCCTGCTGACCATACGGGGATTTCAGGAGAGCCGGGTGATACTGACCGGCATCGAGCTGAATATTTTTGCGGCGATTGGCGATGGGGCGACGGCTGGCCAGGTGGCTGCGAAGATCACAACGGACGCGCGGGCCACGGAGATGTTGCTGAATGCTCTGGTGGCGATGGGGATGTTAACGAAGAGCGATGGCGTGTTCCACTCGACGCGAGTCATGGAGCGCTATTTCGGCGGGAAATCTCCGGACGATGCGCGGGCGGCGATGATGCATATCGTGCATCTTTGGGAGCGCTGGTCGACGTTGACTGAATGCGTGCGTGCAGGGACTTCTGTTGGGCGACAAGAAGCTGCGAGGGGCGGCGACGATTGGACGGAAGCGTTCATTGCCGCGATGCACCGGAACGCTCGAGCGCGGGCGCCGCACGTGGTTAAAGCCGTGGGCGTCGCGGGTGCGAGGAGAATGCTTGATGTGGGCGGTGGGTCCGGAGCCTATTCCATTGCGTTTGCGCAAGCCAACGAGAAGCTTCGGGTGGAATTGCTGGACTTGCCGGAGGTGCTGCCGATCGCGCAGCGGCACATCGCAGAGGCGGGACTCGGCGCGCGAATCAAGGTGCGGGCTGGGGATTTGCGCACGGACCTGCTCGGCCAAGAATTTGATGTGATTCTCGTTTCGGCGATTTGCCACATGCTTGGGCCGGAGGGCAATCGTGATTTGCTGAAGCGCTGCCATGCTGCGCTGGCGCCTGAGGGACGCGTGGTCATCAGCGATTTCATCTTGGACGAAGACAAGGCCGGGCCGAAGCACGCGGCGCTGTTTGCGCTGAATATGCTGGTAGGAACACGCGACGGGAGTAGCTACAGCGAGAGTGAGTATGGCACGTGGTTGCGCGAGGCGGGGTTCCGGAAGGTTCAGCGCGTGCGATTGCCAGGGCCGGCGCATTTGCTGGTGGGGACGCGCTAACGGGGCTGTTGGTTGCTTTTTCCGGCGATTTGGAAAAACAAGAAAACAAAGAAGAGAAGCATGCCGAGGATTCCCAGGAGGCCGAGGGCCTTGTAGTACGGGATGCTGTGGCTGAGGATGGATTCGAGATCTTTGTGGAGGAAGAAGGATTCGTAGAGGCTGTAGAGCATGCCTAGGATGAGGCCCAGGATGCATACGGCGAAGGCGACGGACATGGAGATGAGTACGAAGCGGGACGGTGAGGTCATGGGGGTTCTGAAGATAGTTTAGTGGGGAGGGTGGGAAGTTGTCAGTGGTAAGTTTTTGGGAGGAGGTTGAAAGTCAAAAGTTGAAAGTTGAAAGAGAAGAAAAACCTGATGTTCCAGCGAACGGGTGGTGTCCTAATTTGGCTTCTTACGATCTCGCAGACTGAAAACGATGAGGAACATTGGAACTAGAAGCACTATTTGCACCATAAACGATTGGACTAAGCCCCACTCATTGGAGCCAAGCAAGCTAAACCAGCCAAGAACCGTCCAGATGATGCCAAGCACCCACATGGCAATCTCTTGCCGCAAGTTGATTCTCATGTTCGATCCCGGAAGCCCTAGATTCGTAAATATTCGCCGCTCTTAGGGGTTCCGACATGCTTTATTATCCCCGCATTGGTAGCATGGCAAATTGCGAAGCGGGTGTCGTTTTCCACCTGGGTTCGTTTGGAAGGTCGCCACGGTCGGCACACTTCCGTAGCTCCTTCCAGAGGGCGATTTGGTTGGCCGGTGTGCCTGGAGGCGCTCCCCGCGCCAGTAAATCCTTAACCTTTTTGTAAAGTTCGGAAAGCCTGATCGTGGTACCGGTCGGCTCCCCCTGGATTACGAGAAAGATGATGGTTTGCAAAAGCGTTTTCTTGACCATGCGTTCGCTCTGGTCTTCTCTTCGTCGTAATTCTCTCGCCATCCACCTATGGTCTTCAAGCCAAATTAGGACACTACAAGCGAACGAGGAGTTGCAGCGAACGGGCGACCGTTCGCCTGTCGGATCGGCCAGCAGGGTGGCGGAGCTTATTGGGAGGGCTCGACCTTTTCTCGCAGGCCGTGGAGCATTCTGGCCAGTTCGGCTACATCTTTGAGGACAACAGACGATTGCGGAACGGTGATGTAACCGAGATCTCGGCTGACCATAAGGAGGTATTCCGTTTCAGCTAGCGAAGCCTCTGCAATGTTCAAGAATCGCGCGTAGTCATGTCGGCCTGTCCGCTTAGAGCCTTCCGCGATGTTAGTGGGGACCGACAGGGCAGCCCGTCGCAATTGGGACAGTAACCCGTATCGCTCCGCGATCGGAAATCCAACGGATATACGGTAAATGGCTAGAACCAGAGCGTGCCCACGCTGCCATACCTTCAGCTCCGTAAAGCGTTGCATGGCTGTAATATAATTTAACAGTATTACGATGCATCTTTCAACTTTTAACTCTCGACTTTTGACTGTTCATCATGTTTGGAGGACTCCCGTCCTAAATTCGCGGATTTCGGAGTTCAGCGAGGCGGCGTTGAGGGCCCAGATGAGGGCGTCGCGGGTTTGGGCGGGGTCGATGATGGCGTCGAGCCAAAGGCGTGCGGCGGCGTAGCGCGGGTCGGTTTGGTGTTCGTAGGTGGCTTTGATGGAGTCGAGCAATTCCCTTTTTGTTTTCTCGTCCAACTTTTTGCCTTCGCGTTCTAGTTGCTTGAACTTGATCTCGGCCAGCGTGTTGGCGGCGGCGTCACCGCTCATGACAGCGAATTTGGCGGTGGGCCAGGCGAACATGAAGCGCGGGTCGTAGGCTTTGCCGCACATAGCGTAATTGCCGGCGCCGAAGCTGCCGCCGAGAATCACGGTGATTTTGGGGACGACGCTGTTGGCGACGGCGTTGACCATTTTGGCGCCGGCGCGGATGATGCCGCTCCATTCGGCGTCCTTGCCCACCATGAAGCCGTTGACGTCGTGCAGAAAAATCAGCGGGATGCGGTTCTGATTGCAATCGAGGATGAAACGCGCAGCTTTCTCGGCGGATTCGGTGTAGATGACGCCGCCGAATTCGATGCGCTTTTGATCGGAGTGGGGCGCGTGGGTTGTGACGTGTTTTTTCTGGTTGGCGACGATGCCGACGGCCCAACCACCCATGCGGGCGTAGCCGCAGATGAGCGTTTCGCCGTATTCGGCGCGGTATTCCTCGAATTCGCTGGCGTCCACGAGGCGGGCGATGATTTCGCGCATATCGTACTGCTTGCCGGGGAGATCGGAAAAGACGCCATAGACTTCATCGGGAGAATAGAGCGGCTCATGAGGACGCGAGTGGCTGAAGATGGGCGGATTGGGCGCGCCCATTTTGTCGGCGAGGGCTCGGATGCGCTTGATGCAGGATTCGTCGTCGGGTTCACGGAAGTCCACGGTGCCGCTGATTTGCGCGTGCATTTTCGCGCCGCCTAATTCTTCGGCGGAGGATTTTTGGCCGATGGCGGCTTGCACAAGCGCGGGGCCGGCGAGAAAAAGGCCGGAGCCTTCGGTCATGAGGATGTGATCGCACATGACGGGGAGATAGGCGCCGCCGGCTACGCACATGCCCATGATGGCGGTGAGCTGCGGGATGCCGAGGGCGCTCATGACGGCGTTGTTGCGGAAGACGCGGCCGAAATCGTCGGTATCGGGAAAGACATCTTCCTGGAGAGGGAGAAAAACCCCGGCGGAATCGACGAGATAGATGGTGGGGATGCGGTTGTCCATGGCGATGTTCTGTGCGCGGATGACCTTTTTGGCGGTCATGGGGAAGAACGCGCCTGCCTTGACCGTGGCGTCGTTGGCGATGAGCATGAACATGCGGCCGGAGACGCGGCCGAGGCCGGTGATGGTGCCTGCGGCGGGGGCTCCGCCCCATTCCTCGTACATTTCATAGGCCGCGTAGATACCGAGCTCGAAAAATTGCGTGCCGGGATCGATGAGACTGGCGATGCGTTCGCGGGCGGTGAGGCGGGATTTTTTGTGCTGGGACTCGATGGCTTTGGGGCCGCCGCCCTGGAGGATCTGTTCTTCTTCGTTTTTGTAGGCGGTGAGGAGTTCGACGAGGCGAGTGGAGTTTTTTTGGAAGTCGGAGGATTTGGTGTTGATGGAGGATTTCAAGACAGGCACAGTGAGACCTCGGATGGAAATTGGAGACGATTCAGTATACGGAGCGAGGAAGGGGAAGAGAAGAGGGACGGTAACACGGAGGTCACAGAGGTAAGACAAGGCAAAGAGAAGAACAGAGAAGGGGATGGGGGACACAAGGGAGGCAAACGGGGGTCACAGAAATGGCAGGGGGCGGGGAGGAACATGAGAGATGTAAGGAAGCAAAGGAAATGAAGGAAGTAGAGCGAGTAAAAGAAGACGGAGGAGAGAGTTGATTATTGCGCGAGGGCGGGGGAAGAAACGAGTGCGGTACACTCAGAGGATGGACACTCCTTTGTTGGATTTGGCTTTGGCGCGGGAGATCGAGCTGGCGGAAGGCGAGGCGGCGGTGGCTTGCGCGAAGATGAGGCAGGCGCTGCAAGCGGAGTCCGATAGCGCGGTGGAATCCATCGCGGGCGGATACGCGGTGTATTGCGGGGCGAATTCTCCGGTGACGCAGGCGGTGGGGCTGGGATTGAACGGGCCGGTGAGTAAAGAGGAGTTTGACCGGCTGGAGGAGTTCTATTTTTCGAGGAATGAGGCGGTGCGGGTCGAGACGTGTCCGCTGGCGGACGCGACGCTGCTGGAACATTACAGGGAGCGGGGATATCACGTCAGCGAGTTTTCGAACATGATGGTGCGTGGATTTGCGAGGGACGAACGATTCGAGGTGACGGATGGGGTGGAGGTGCGGAAGGCGGCGCCGGGAGAGATGGATTTGTGGACGCTAACGGTGGCGCAGGGCTTCGCGGAACATTTTCCGGTGACGGCGGAGATGCTGAGCGTGATGAAGATGTTTGCGCTGGGAAAGAATTCGGAGTGCTACCTGGCGCGGATTGACGGGCGGGTGGCGGGTGGGGCGACGTTGGCGCTGAGGGAGAAGGTGGCGGGATTGTTTGGGGCAAGCACGTTGCCGGATTTGCGGAAGCGCGGAGTGCAGACGGCGCTGCTGCAGGCGCGATTGCAGAGGGCGGCGGAGGCGGGATGCACGATGGCGGTGAGCCTGGCGCAGCCGGGGAGCGCGTCGCAGAGGAACATTATGCGGCAGGGGTTCCGGGTGTTGTATACGAGGGTGAAGTTTGAGAGAGAACCAAAGAGGTAGAGGAAGAAAAGAAAAAAAAGAAAAGACCTACGCAGAGATCGCAGAGGACGCAGAGTTCACAGAGAAGATGAAGAGGGATTTCTCACTTCGCGGACTGCGTTCGAAATGACGGGGCTCGGGTTTTGCACAACGTGAAGGAAGGCCTCACCCCTGAAGGGGTGAGCTACAGTTTTGGGGCAGGCGGCAAGGGATTAGGTGCGGACGGGGCGCGCTTGGATGAAGGCAATGATGTCTTGGGTGGAGGTGCCGGGGAGGAAGACGGCGGCGATGCCGGACTGCTTGAGGGCGGGAATGTCGGCTTCGGGGATGATGCCACCGACGAGAACGGTGACGTCGGTGCATGCCCTTTTCGTGGAGAAGCTTCATGAGCTGGGGGCAGAGGGTGTTGTGTGCGCCGGAGAGGATGGAGAGGCCGACGACGTCCACGTCTTCCTGGACGGCGGCGGAGGCGATCATTTCGGGGGTTTGGCGTAGGCCGGTGTAGATGACCTCCATGCCGGCGTCGCGCAGGGCGCGGGCGATGATCTTGGCGCCGCGGTCGTGGCCGTCGAGGCCGGGCTTGGCGATTAGTACGCGAATTTTCTTTTCAGGCATGGGGACTTGGCGAGCTTTCTCCGCTTTCTCTGTTAGCCTCTGTGGCCTCTGTGGTGAGTTGTTGTTGTTCCCTCCCAATATAGCGCCTTATGCCGTCTTTTAGAACGGCGACATGGAAATTGACGAGCAGGCCGACCGTATTACCGGACAGCTTGAGATAGGTGAGCACTACAGCTTCATGAATGGGCGCGATTTCTTCAATGGATTTTAATTCGACGACAATGCGGCGCTCGACTAATAGATCGATGCGGTAGCCGCATTCGAGTTTGACTCCCTTGTAGACCACGGGAATGGGCTTCTGGCGTTCGTAGTTGATTCCACGAAGAGCAAGCTCGCGGGCAAGACATTCTTCATAGGCCGACTCCAGCAAGCCCGGGCCAAGTTGGCGATGGACTTCAATTGCAGCGCCAATGATCTTGTGCGTTAGGTCTGTATCTGTCATGGGTATAACTACAAGACAAAGCTTACCACAGAGGGAACAGAGGGGCCGCAGAGATAACGGAGAGTCAGGAGAAGCGTCGGAAGTCCAGACGAGAGAAGAGGGAAGCGAAGGAGCGAAGAAAATGCTTGGGACTCAAAACCTAATACTCAAGACTTAGAACTGAAAACTGAAAACGTGAAATTGGTTCACGTAATGGCGACTTCTTCGTAGGGGCCGAAGACGGCGCGGAGGGAGTCGCAGATTTCGCCGAGGGTAGCGTAGGATTTTACGGCGTCGTAGATGAAGGGCATTAAATTGGCGGAGCCTTCGGCGGCTTTGCGCAGGGCAGAGAGCCGGCGATCGACTTCGGTGTTGGAGCGCTCGGCGCGGAGCTTGTTGAGGCGCGTGGCTTGGCGCTTGGCCACGGTTTCGTCGATATGCAGGATTTCGAGGGGCTTTTCTTTGGCGACGTATTCGTTCACGCCTACGATAATTTTTTCCTTTTTATCCACGGACATTTGGTAGCGGTAGCTGGCTTCGGCAATTTCGCGCTGCGGGTAGCTTTTTTCAATGGCGGCGACCATACCACCCATGGAATCGATGCGGCGGATGTAGTCCCAGGCGCCTTGCTCGACTTCGTTGGTGAGGGTTTCGACGAAATAGGAGCCGCCAAGGGGATCGACGGTGCTGGTGACGCCGGTTTCGTGGGCGATGATTTGCTGCGTGCGCAGGGCGAGGGTGGCGGCGAATTCGGTGGGGAGGGCCCAGGCTTCGTCCAGAGAATTCGTGTGGAGAGATTGCGTGCCGCCGAGAACGCCGGCGAGGGCTTGGATGGCGGTGCGGACGACGTTGTTCATGGGCTGCTGCGCGGTGAGGGAACAGCCGGCGGTTTGCGTGTGGAAACGCAGAGCGAGGCACCGCGGGTTGGCGGACTTGTAGCGCTCGGACACCGCTTTGTACCAGATGCGGCGGGCGGCGCGGTACTTGGCAATTTCCTCGAAGAAATCGTTGTGGGCGTTGAAGAAGAAGGAGAGCTGGGGGACGAACTCATCCACGGGAAGGCCGCGGCGGATGCCCCACTCGACGTATTCCATGCCGTCCCGGAGGGTGAAAGCGAGTTCCTGGATGGCGGTGGAGCCGGCTTCGCGAATGTGATAGCCGCTGATGGAGATGACATTGAATTTTGGGGTGTGCTTCATGCCGAATTCAAAAGTGTCAATGACCAGGCGCATGGAGGGTTCGGGCGGGTAGATATATTCCTTTTGCGCGATGTATTCCTTAAGGATGTCGTTTTGCAGAGTGCCGGAGATTTTCTTCCAGTCGGCGCCCTGCTTTTCGGCGACAGCGAGGTACATGGCCCAGATGACCGCGGCGGGGGAGTTGATGGTCATCGAGGTGGTGACATCGGCGAGTGGAATTTGGTCGAAGAGAACTTCCATGTCGGCGAGGGAGGAGATGGCTACGCCGCATTTGCCAACTTCGCCTTCGGCGAGGGCGTGGTCGGAGTCGTAGCCCATGAGAGTCGGAAGATCGAAGGCGGTGGAGAGGCCGGTCTGGCCATGGGCTAGGAGATAGCGGAAGCGCTGGTTGGTGTCTTCCGCGGCGCCAAAGCCGGCGAACTGGCGCATGGTCCAGAGTCGGGTGCGATACATGCTGGGGTGAATGCCGCGGGTGTAGGGAGGCTCTCCGGGAGAGGAAAGATCGCGGGCGGGATCCCAATTGGAGAGGTCGGCTTGGGTGTAGAGGCGGCGGATGGGGTAGCCGGAGACGGTGGTGAAATCGGAGTGGCGTTCGGGGGATTTACGGGTCGGAGCGGACATGGGGAAGAGTTTACAGTTTTCGGTTTTGAGTTGCCAGTTGGAGAGAGGAGGTTATCAGCGATCAGATATCAGCGACCAGGAAGCAAGAAGAGGCTCACGTATAGGGCGGAGAGAGCATGGAGTTCGCACAGAAGAGGGACGGTAACACAGAGTTCACAGAGATAAGAACACAGAGGGCACATAGAAAAGCGAAGAAGAAGAAAACTGCAGAGGCCTTGCCCAGTCTGCGGGATCGGAATAAGGAGGTTCTTTACGTATTGCCGAGATGGGGTCCAGCGTGCTGGACCCCTACAAGAAGGAGCGGCGCGGGTTAGCGCTGGCCGTGGGCGTTGGATTGGTCGAGGGACTTGAAGAGCTGATCGGTGCCGACGACCTGGCCGTTGAGAGTGCCGGGGATCAAGGTGTCGCGCTCGATTACCCCTTTTTGTGCGCCGGCGATGGTGACGCTGTTGACTTCGAGAGTGCGGCCGAGGGCGCGCTCGTAATTGGCCTTGGCTTCGGCGAGGTTGGCCAAGGCGCGGAGCTCGGTGCCCTGGGCGGTGATGAGGTCGCGCTGGGTGAGAATGACTTGGTACACGGTGGAGGCGCCGAGTTCATATTTCTTGCGCTCGGCGTCGAAGGTCTGCTGCTGAAGTTCGCGAGCCTTGCTGGCGGCCTGCACCTGGGCGCGGCCCTGCTCGACAGCGATGGTGGTGTTGCGAACGTCGAGGAGGGCGTTGTTCTTGATCTGCTGGGTCTGCGCCTCAAATTGACGTTTGACGAGTTGCGCGTGAACGTTGTCCGCCTGGGCGGCGCGGTTGCGCAACGGAAGGCTGAAAGTGAGCTGGGCAGCGTAAGTTGGAAAATCATTGTGGAAGATCTGCGATTGTGCGGTTGAGAGGCCGTCTTTGGCGGTGCCGGTAACGGGGAATGTTGTGCTGGGCAAATAGATCGGAATAGGAGTGGCCCCGGTGGAGGGCAGCACGGTTACAGGGTTACCGTTGGCATCGACCACCTGGGAACCGGCAATCGTGACCGGCGCGCCAGTGGTGAAAGAGTTGCCGGCGAGACCTGCGGAAGCGTAATAGGCGGAGAGAGTGGCCGTCGGCAAAAGCGCATTCTTTGTGGCGCGGACGTCCACATCGGCATTCTTCAGGTTGTAATACTGTTCCTGGAGATCGGGGCGCTTGGCGTAGGCTTCCTTGACGGCATCGTCGAAGGAAGCGGTGGCGATGGAGGCGGGAGAATCCGGCTTATCCGTGGGGATAATCTCGACGGAGATGAGGTTGGAAGCGAGAGGGTCCTTGGAGATGTAGTTCTTAAGGACGAGCTCGTCCTGGAGCTGGGTGGTCTGAGCAACGATGAGATTCTGGCGGTCGGTGGCCAGTTCGGATTCGGCGCGGGTGACGTCGAGCGGGGCCATGGTGCCGATCTCGAGTTGCTTCTTGTTGTCGCTATAGAGCTTTTCAGCCACAGTGACGGCTTGCTGCGTGACATTGACGTATTGCCGGGCGTAGGCGAGTTCCCAGTAGGCGGTGATGGTGTTGGTGGTGGTGGTGATGGCCTGCTGGGCGAAGGCGAGATCGGCGATCTTGCGGTTGTTTTCCGCGATGATGATGTTGCGACGATTGACGAAACGTCCCGCGCCGGCAAGGAGGGGCTGCGAGATGGTGACGGCAAGGGAGGATGACACGTAAGGATTGAAGAAGTTTGCAGCGTTGGAAGAGGAGCGGGTATTGTCCCAGGCAACGGAGAGGTTCGTGCCCAAATCAAAGTTTTTCTGGAATTGGGTGTTGTAAGTGGCGCTGTGGCTTACCAGGCCAAATACTGCGGAAGTAGTTGTGCCGGTGCTGCCTATACCGGAAATGAAGGGGTTGTTGATTGGGGTGGTGACATCGGCGACGGAAATGGTTTGCGTAATGAAGGGGTCGTAGAGGAGCACGGGGAGGTTGGCGGTGGAGCCAACGGAGATGCTCCCGGGCGTGCCGTAGCTATAACCGCCGGCGCGCGTTTTGAGGAGGCTCACGTCTGCGATCCAAGGGTTGTACCGCGAGACGACGATGTCCATGCTGTTCTCAAGAGCGAGGGCGATGGCGTCCTGTAGGCTGAGGCTGAGCTTACCGTCGTGGATGAGCTGCTCGAGGCGTGGGGAATTGGTCAAGACGCCGGGGTCAACATACTGACTGGTGTAGGGAGCGAAAAGGTTGGGGAAGGGCTTGGGAGCGTGGGTATAGTCGTGCTTGGTGACGCCCAGAGAGATGGGCACGGCTCCTTGCGCGACGGCGTGCGGCGCGGGCGGGGGGGCAGGCTCCTGGGCAAAGGCGGTAGTGACGGGCGAGCCGGCCAAAACACCAGCCAAGATAGAGGCGAGCAGCGGTCTGCGGAACGGCGTCTTCATAGGATCCTCACAAATAGAAATGGAACATGGTTCGCAAAACCCGCGATTCGGGGTGCATCACTATATAGAACGCTCGCGGGAGGCAAATTGTTTCACGGCCGGGTATGCCGAGAGGGCCCTTGCCAGAGGGTCCCGGGCACCAAACCGGGATTCTGCAGTCTAACACAGTGAGTTCGTTCCTTGACAACGAGGTGTGCAGGCGGCTAGGCTGCAGACGTTTCGACGTTTGGGCTGCCCATAGGTTAGGGGCCAATATGCTGACACGAGAAGAGTTGTTGCGGATATTTGAAACGGCAGGATCGATCCGGCGCGGGCACTTTGAGCTGTCCAGCGGGCGGCACAGCGGAACATACGTGCAGTGCGCCTTGGTGCTGCAATACCCGCGATTTGCGGAAAAGTTGGGGCAGGCGCTGGCGGCGCTGTTTTCCGATGCGCGGATTGACGCGGTGGTGTCACCGGCGCTGGGCGGGGTGGTGATCGGGCAGGAAGTGGCGCGAGCGTTGCCGGCGGCAAAGGATGCCTTGGGCGGCGGGGTGCCCGCGATGTTTGTGGAGCGGGATGCGAGCGGGTTGCTGACGCTGCGCAGGGGGTTTGTGCTGCAGCCGGAGACGCACGTGCTAGTGGTGGAGGACGTGTGGACTACGGGCGGGTCGACCAGGGAAACGATTCGCGTGGTGGAAGAGGCGGGAGCGCGGGTGGTGGCGGCGGGTGCGTTGATTGACCGGAGCGGCGGAACGATCGAGTTTGACGTGGAGTCGCAAGCGCTGCTGGAGCTGAAGATCGAGAGCTATGAAGAAGATGAATGCCCGCTGTGCCGGCAGGGGAATGTGGCGGTGAAGCCGGGAAGCCGGTTTGTGAGGAGCGCGGGGTGAGAAAAGTCGTAAGTTTTCAGTTTGCGGTTTTGAGTAACGCGAAGAGGGTTATCAGCGATCAGATATCAGCGATCAGGAAGCAGGAAAGAGATCACACAGAGAACGCGGAGAGCGCAGAGTTCGCAGAGGAGAGCCGAGAAGGGAAGGCGGGATTAGGGTGCGGCGGCGGTGCGATATTTTAAGCTGACGATTGCGTACGACGGAACGGATTTCCACGGCTGGCAAATCCAGGCAAATAAACCGACAGTCCAGGGCGAGTTGGTGTCCGTGTTGCGGCGGTTGACGCAGGAGAATGTTCAACTGCATGGCGCGGGACGCACGGATGCGGGTGTGCATGCATTGGGACAGGTGGGGAGCTTCCGGACGCAGTCGGCGCTTTCGGCGGAGGAGTTCCAGCGGGCGTTGAATGCGCTGTTGCCGCCGACGATCCGGATCGTGGGAGCTTGCGGAGACGGGGCCGGATTTCAATGCGCGTTGGTCGGCAAAAGGGAAAGTTTACCGGTACCGGATCTATCGCGGGAAGGTGGTGCCGCCGACGTTGTGGCGGTATGTGCTGCACTATCCCGTTTCCGCTGGATGAAGAGGCGATGAAGGAAGCGGCGGCGCGGTTTGTGGGAGTACACGATTTCGCGTCGTTTGCGGCTTCGACGGGATCCGAAGACGACGACCGTGAGCGGAATATGGTGCGGGAGATTTTTGCCGCGGAATTGAAGCGCACGGAGGATGGGGAAGAGTTGTGGTTCACGGTGCATGGGCGGTCGTTTTTGCGGTACATGGTGCGGAAGATGGTGGGGACGCTGCTGGAAGTGGGAAGAGGAAAATTGACGGCGGGGGATATCGAGCGGCTGTATGAGCTCAAGGACCGGTCGAAATCGGGGCCGACAGTGCCGGCGCAGGGATTGTGGATGGTGAGAGTGGAGCATGAGGAGGCGTACCGAGTGGGGTGAGAAGTAGGGGCGGGAGAAAAGTAGAAGAGTGTAAGAGTGTAAGAGAAGCGCCGCCAACGAGGTTGCCCTTGTTGGCGGCGCAGGTGTTTCAGGCGAACGGTTTGCCGCGGAGGCTGTGGAAGGAACAGGCCTCCGCGATGAGTGTTAATTGACCATCGAAGCCGGGGCTGGGGCCACGCCGGTGAAATAGAAGAGGACGTAGTCCTTGATGGAGCCGTCGGCTTGCGGGATTCCATAGGCCTTGACCGGGGTGTTGGCCAGGAGGTTGTTGGTAAGAGTTGCTTGGCCAGCCGAGGTCGAAATATCAACCGGGCTGATGGTGAATATGTTGTTGGTGAAATCCACCTGATAGACGAGGGAGGCGGAGCCGGAAGTGGTGTTGAGGTCCAGGGTGACGGCGTTGGTGCCGCCGAGAACGGTCATGGTGAAGCTGGTAGTCGTGTTGGAGTAGCCGGTGGCAGCGATGCCAAGAGGAACGTTGGTGGGAATGAGGACCGACCAGGGAGCCGACCAGCCCATGGGAGCGTTGGGGTCACCCCAGATGGCGTAGGTTTCGCCCGCAGCATAGAACGGGGCGGCAGTTCCGCCGAAGTTCACGGTGCCACCGGTGGCGGTGTTGAAGTCGGAGATGGCGTTGGCGCCGCTGTCCACGAGGGTGGGGAAGGTGAAATTCCACCACTTGAAACCGGAGATCGGAGCGCCCGTTTGCGGGTCAGAGCCGTTGGCCGTGGCGGAATTGATGAACGGGAGAAGAATGGTGTAGTCGTCAGCGGCGGTGCGGAAGTGGTGCGTGTAGGTGAGGCCGTTGATGGGGTTGGCGGCCTGCACAGTGCCGATGGTGCCGTCGTAGCGGGCGATTTCGATGTCAATTGCGTTTGCCGTGAGCGTGAGGGCTGTAGGGTCGACGACGACGCTGGCATGGATCTTGAATCCGCGGACGAGATTGGAGAGAAACGCAGGCCCCTGGCCGATGGGTGTGGCGTCAGCCTCCGCTTTGAACGGCGTGCGGAAGTAGAAGTTGGTGGTGGAGACGATTGACAGCGGAACAGGGAGACCGAGTTCGTTCTCGACTACCAGGGTGCCGGTGCCGGCGTTCACGTGGAGGACGTGGCCTTCGGGGCTGATCCAGACGCTGTTGAAGGAACTGCTGGCCCAGAGTCGTACGGCGACGAGCGAGCCATCCACCTGATAGCGGGCGGCGACTCGAATGTATTTGCCAACGATGGAGGAGGTGATAGTGCTGAAGTCGTGAATGGTAGTGGGAGGAGTCTTGGCGTCAACATCGTAGTAGAGCGTGCCATTGGCGTTATCCGCGAGAACGGACAGAATTTGGGAAGAAGCGATGGCCGTCTCTGGACTGGTTGGCGGATAGACGGGATAGTCCTTGGTGAACGAGAGAGAGGTGTCGTCCGAGGAGACGGAGGTGACGGTGCCGTAGGAGTGGCGGAGGATCAAGCGGGTACGGTCAAAAATGCGGCGATGGCGCACCGGGCCGTTGAAGTTGACCGCCCACATGGTGGTGCCAGCGGCGGGAGGAACGTGGGCCACGATGAAGGCTGGATGGGAGAGGTCAAATTCAAGGTCGAGAGCGTTGCTCTGGTTCTGCGTCACCACGAGCGGAGAATCAAGATTGACCTTGATGGGCACGGTGAGACTACCGGAACTGCCTTGTGTGTGCTTGATCTGAATCTGACTCATCGGAATGGTGGAACCGGGAGCGGCAGCAAAGCCGGTTTCGGGGTCGGCAGAGGAGGTCAGAAGGACGTCGCCGGGATTGCCGCTGACGGTGACGGTTGCGGCGGTATAGGTGCCCACCGGAACGGTCATATTGCCGAGGATTTCGGAGAGCTGGTCGAGCTGGAGGAGATTGATGGTGGGCGCGGGAGAGGGCGCCGTGTAAAGGGTGACGTCGTTGCCGCCACCTTGCGGGGTAAGGGAAACGGATAGCACCTTCACGCCGATAGTGGCCCAATCTTCGGTTGAAGCGTCACTAATGAGGAGGTTCACGGTGCCGCTTTGCGGTTGGGGAGGAGGGTTGCCGGTCATGGAATTGGAACCGCCGCCGCACCCCACGGAAAAGAGCATCAGGGCAACCGAGGTCACGCCGAGCGTCAGACGGGAAACATAGGACTTCATTGTTACTCTCCTAGGGAGGGGACGAGCCTCCAAGATTTTTGAGTTGTGAACCGAAACCACCTTGGTATTGCCACTGCCTGCCGGGGAGGATTCGCCCGGCCCCAATACCGGGAGAAACCCAGGGGAGGAGAAAGAGTTGCAGGAAAAGTGAGGATTGGGAATTGTACAAAAGGGCAGTGCTGGAACTGGACCGGGGGGCAGGGGGCGGTCAGTTTTCAGTTTTGAGTTCTAAGGTATGAGTACGGCAAGGCCGGAGATCCGCGATCATAGGTTAGTGAGGTAAGGGAGGTGAAGGACGTAATGGAGGCAAAGGAGCAGAGGAGAAGACGGGGTGATGCGGGGTTGGGTTTTCGGCTAGAATGCCGGGTATGGTGGCGACACAAGTTGCGGTGGATAGCATCCCCTCCATCGATCCGGCGACTGGGCAGGTGCAGGCGCAGTTTGCAAGGACGCCTCCGGGGGCGGTAGCGGGGCTGATGGCGCGCGCGCGAGCGGGTCAGGTGGAGTGGGCGAAGAGGCCGATCAAGGAACGCTGCGCACAGATTGGCAAACTAAAAAAGTTAATGCTGGAAACGCGCGAGGCCCTGGCGAGCGCGGTGGTGCGCGAGTCGGGCAAGCCGCGGGTGGAGGCGCTGTTCGCGGATGTGTTCGTGTCGCTGGACACCGCGGAGTATTTTGCGAAGCAGGGGCGGAAATTGCTGCGGGCGGAGAAGGTGAAGCATCACAGCACGGCGGCGAAGGCGAAGTCCGGAACGTTGCTGTATGAACCGCTGGGCGTGGTGGCGATTATCAGTTCTTGGAATTACCCCCTGGCGATTCCGATGAGCCAAATCATTCCGGCGCTGGCGGCGGGGAATGGGGTGTTGTGCAAGACGAGCGAATTCACGCCGGAATGCGGGGCGCTAATTGGGAGGCTGTTTGGTGAGGCAGGATTTCCGGCGGACCTGGTGACGATGTTGCAGGGTGGCGGCGAAGTGGGACAGGCTTTGATTGAGGCGCGGCCCGACAAAGTGTTCTTCACGGGGAGCGTGTTGACGGGGAAACGTGTGGCGGAGGCGTGCGCGCGGTTCTTGCTGCCGAGCGTGCTGGAATTGGGCGGAAAGGACGCGATGGTGGTGCTGGCAGACGCGGATTTGGATGTGGCGTCGAGCGCGGCCGTGTGGGGGAGCTACTCGAATTGCGGCCAGGTGTGTTTGTCGGTGGAGCGCCTGTTTGTGGAGGAGAGCGTCAGCGAGGAGTTTATCCGGCGGTGCGTGGAGAAGACGCAGAAATTGCGGATTGGGCCGGGAAGCGAGCCGGGGACGGAGATTGGGCCGCTGATCCGTCCACAACACGTGCAGAGGATGAAGGATTTGCTTGCAGACGCGGTGGCGAAGGGTGCGAAGGTGGTTTGGGGAGGAAGGGCGCGGCCGGATTTGGGGGCAAACTTTTTTGAGCCGACGGTGATTACGGGCGTAGATGCGTCCATGAAGTTGTTTCAGGACGAGACGTTTGGGCCGATCATGGCGATTCAGGTGGTGAAGGACGCGGAAGAGGCGGTGGCGCGGGCGAATGATACGGAGTTTGCGCTGGCGGCGAGTGTGTGGACGCTGGATGCGGACCGCGGAAGAGAGTTGGCGCGGCGGCTGAAGGCGGGGACAGTGATGGTGAACGATGTGATGAGCGGGTTTGCGATTGCGGAGGCGCCGCATGGCGGGTGCGGTTTGAGCGGATGGGGACGCACGCACGGGAAAGCGGGATTGCTGGAGATGGTGAATGTGAAGTACGTGGACGTGGACTGGCTGAAGGGCGTGGAGAAGCCGTGGTGGTACCGGTATGGAAGCGAGTTGGAGAAGGCGGCGGAGGCATTCTTGAAGTTTGAGTTTGGGGCCGGATTGGCGACGCGGGTGAGGAACGCGCGAGGGGCGATGAAGACGATGCTGCGGAAGCATTGGTGAAAGGGAGTTATCAGCGATCAGGAAGCGGAGGAAGTTGAAGAGTTAAAAGTTGAAAGTTAAAGAGTTCGAAAAAAACAGCGGTATCGCGGAGTTCGCGGAGAGCACAGAGTTCACAGAGCGGAAAAGACAAGAAATGAGGAGGAATTGTGGCGGAAGAAACGGGGGCGGTGACGAATGCGGCGTCGGAGGGCGCGGCGGAGGTGGTAAGCGCGCCTAAGGTGAAGACGCGGAAGACGAAGCAGCGGGCTTGTGATGAGAAGGATGCGAAGGGAAAGGTGTGCGCGGGGCACCTGAAGAGGTGGTTCGAGTATCCAGCAGAGATTGAGAAGTTGGTGGGGAAGGGAGCGGAGATTTACCGGTGCGAGTTTTGTAAGACGCTGTATAGGCCGGACCCGGAGCAGAGGCCGAATAGTTATACCCTCCGATATTGAGTGACAGTTCTTCGGGAAGCGGAAAGGGGTATCAGCGATCAGATATCAGCGATCCGGAAGCAAGAGCTTGAAAAGCGAAAGTCGAAAAACGAAACTCGAAAAACGGGAAGAGAGCTAAGACGCGGTGGCGCTGCCACGATTCCTCCACCCCGGCGAAGCGCACGGGGCGCACAAATCGCGCTGCGCGGCCCGACGTGCCAAACTACAGCGCGAAAGAGAAGGTCGGGCCGCTCCGGTCGGAATGACATGTGAGGGTGGGCGCTGAGGCGGAGGAGAGCAGAGCGGGTGGGACGACCAGTTGCTGGGGGATGGAAAGGCCCGACCCCTGAAGGGGTGAGTTAAAGGGGACGCGGGCGAGTGGCTGGAGGGATTCGGCGTGTCGCGGAACGAGTGGATCTACGATTGGAATGCCGGCGGAGCCATGACCATTCCACCGGGCACGCGCGTGATGGTGAACGACGAGACGCTGCGCGATGGGCTGCAGACGCCGTCGGTGACCGATCCCACCATTGAAGAAAAAATCGAAATATTGCATTTGATGGAAGCGCTGCACATCGATTCGGTGAATCTCGGTTTGCCGGGTGCCGGAGTGCGCGTGGCCGAGACCGTGGAGCGGCTGGCGCGGGAGATTGCCACGAACCGCATGAGGATTCGTCCGAATTGCGCGGCGCGAACGGTGGAAGCGGATATCCAACCGATCGTGGACATATCGCAGAAGGTGGGAATTGCGATTGAAGCGGCGACGTTTCTGGGGTCCAGCCCGATCCGGCGGTTGGTTGAGGACTGGTCGGTCGAGCATCTGGAGCGAACGACGGAGAAGGCGGTGAAGTTCGCGGTAGCGCACGGACTGCCGGCGATGTATGTGACCGAAGATACGGTGCGGACGGACCCGGATACCGTGCAGCGGCTGTACACGACGGCGATCCGCAGCGGAGCGCGGGCGATTGTTCTTTGCGATACGGTGGGACATGCAACGCCGCAGGGCGCGTTCAATTTAGTGAAGTTCGCATTTGAAAAGGTGGTGAAGCCCTCGGGAGAGAAGATCCGCGTGGATTGGCACGGGCACCGGGATCGCGGGCTGTCGGTGGCGAATTCGCTGGCGGCGGTGGCGGCGGGGGCACACCAGGTGCATGGGGTAGCGCTGTCGCTGGGGGAGCGAGTAGGGAATACGCCGCTGGAATTATTGCTGGTGAATTTCCGGTTGATGGGATTGATTCAGAATGATCTGACGTATTTGAAGGCGTATTGCGAGAAGGTGGCAAAGGCGACGCATACGGTGATTCCGCCGAATTATCCGGTGTTTGGAAGAGATGCGTTCCGGACGGGGACGGGAGTACACGCGGCGGCGATTATCAAGGCGCTGCGGAAACATGACCGGGAATTGGCGGATGCGGTGTATAGCGGGGTGCCGGCGCATTTGTTTGGGTTGGAACAGATCGTGGATATCGGGCCGATGAGCGGGAAATCGAATGTGCTGTACTGGCTGGCGCGGCACAACATTCCGGCGGAGGATGAGCTGGTGAACCGGATTTATGAGGCGGCGAAGGCGTCGGCGCGGATGTTGACGGAGGAAGAGGTGAGGGCGATTTGCGCGGCAAAGTAGGAGACGGCGGAGGTTGGGTGAGGGATATCGGCGAGGTGAGGTGAATGAGGTGCGGGAGCTAAATGAAGTAAAGGAAGTGAAAGAGTGAAAGAGTGAAAGAGTGAAAGAGTGATTCCTCACCCCGACGAAGCGTACGGGGCGCAAAACCCGCGCTACGCAGACTCCGTTCGGAATGACGGGTGATGATTTGGGCGAGTGATAGAAGGGGAGAATGGGACTGGTCGAAGGTACGGTGAAACGGGTGGCGGTTTGCGTTATTCTTTTGAGCATGCCGATTCGCTCCGCGGTGTTCGCACAAGTGACACAACTTAACGCCACGGGCCCCCTCGCGGAACAGCCTTCCGTACGCGCCGCGCTGGACTGGTTTGAGAAAAACGCGAAATGGATTAATGACGAACAAATGCGGTTGACGGAGATCCCTGCGCCTTCGTTCCAAGAGGAGAAGAGGGCGGCGGCGGTGAAGGAGCTGCTTGCAGGTGAAGGGTTGAAGGTCCACAGCGACAAAATAGGAAATGTGATTGGAGAATTGCCGGGTGCGAATGAGAAGGAAATTGTGCTGGTGGCAGCGCACCTGGACACGGTGTTTCCGGCGGGCACTGAAACTAAGGTGACGCGCGAGGGCGAGCGGATGGTGGCGCCGGGGATTTCGGATAATGGCACGGGTTTGGCGGCACTGGTGGTGCTGGCTCGCGCAATGCACGAGGCTAAGATACGGCCACAGCGGACGATCCTGTTTGCCGCGAACGTGGGGGAAGAGGGCGAAGGAAATTTGCGAGGAATGCGCGCGCTGATTGACGCCTACCGGGCGAAGCTGCGGGCGGTGGTGGTGCTGGATGGTTCGGGAACGGACTTTGTGACGACGAAGGCGCTGGCGTCGCGGCGGCTGGAAGTGACGGTGACGGGGCCGGGGGGGCACAGCTGGTCGGATTTTGGAATGGTGAACCCGATTAATGCGCTGGTGCGCGGAGCGGTGCGGTTCATCAATACGAAAGTGCCGGCGGCGCCGCGGACCACGTTTAACCTGGGGCAGATCGAAGGGGGCACGTCAGTGAATTCGATTCCGCACGAGGCGAAAGTGAAAGTGGATTTGCGGTCGGAGGCGGAAGGGGAAATTACGCGGATGGAGGCGGCGCTGCGGGAATGCGTGGCGGCGGGCGTGCGGGATGAGATGGACAACGCGAGGGAGCCGAGCAAAGGGAAGCTGGAATGGAGAGTCGAGTTGATCGGGAGCCGGCCGGGCGGGGAGTTGGCGGCGGGTTCGGCGTTGCTGGCGGCGTTGCGCGCGGCAGATGAGGCGGTGGGGAACGAGTCGCGGATCGAGCGTTCGAGCACGGATGCGAATATTCCATTGTCGCTGGGGATTGACGCGATTGCGATTGGAGCGGGAGGAACTGGCGGGGGAGCGCACTCGATGCAGGAGTGGTACGAGCCGGCGGGGCGGGAATATGGATTGAAACGGGCGCTGCTCACGGTGCTGGGAGTTTCGGGAGTGGCGACGGAGAAGGGGCGGTGAGGATGAAAGGCAATGCGATGTGGCTGAGGATCGGCGTAGCGATGGTGATGGTGTGTGGGTGCGCCGCGGGACACGCGGCGGCGCAAAGTGATGCGGCGCTGCACAAGACGACATACTACCTGCACGGGCGAATTTACACGAACGATCCAAAAGCTCCGTGGGCGGCGGCGATGGCGGTGCGGGACGGCAAGATTTTTTGCGTGGGAACGCTGGAGCACATTTTGCTGGATTGCGGCGGGGCGGATAAACCGGGCGACACGCTGCAGCTGAAGGGGAGCTTCGTGATGCCGGGGTTCAACGACGCGCACGTACACATGGGCGCGGCGGGACGCGACAAAATGACGCTGTCGCTGAAGGGAGCGGCGTCCATTGCGGAAGTGCAGCAGCGCGTGAAAGAGGCGGTAGCGAAGCACCAGCCGGGGGAATGGATTGTGGGAGCGGGGTGGGACCAGTCTTTGTGGCAGGACCAGAAATTTCCGACGCGGCTGCAGTTGGATGAAGTGTCGCCGGAGAACCCGGTGTTTTTGACGCACATTTCGGGGCACGTGGGCGTGGCGAATTCGCTGGCACTGAAGCACGCGGAGATTACCCCGGACACGAAAGAGCCGCAGGGCGGGCAGATTGACCGGTTTGAGGATGGAGAGGCGACGGGATTCTTGAAAGAAAGCGCGATGGAGATGGTGACGCAGCGGATTCCGGATCCCACCGCCGAGGAGCGCCGGAAGGGCATCGAGATGGTGCTGGAGGAGCTGGCGCAGAATGGAGTGACATCGGTCCAGGATAATTCGGAGTGGGACGATTTTCTAGTGTACGGCGATTTGAAGGAAGAGAAGAAGCTGACGGTGCGGATTACGGAGTGGCTGCCGTTTGCGGCCCCGTTGAATGAATTGCAGGACCGGCGAGCGCAGGGAGGAACGACGGACCCGTGGCTGAAGACGGGCGCGCTGAAGTTTGTGAGTGACGGAGCGCTGGGCTCGCGGACGGCGGCGATGCTGGCGCCGTATTCGGACGATCCTGCAACGAGCGGGATCATGGCCATGGATGTGGAGAAGCTGCGGGCCATGGCGCTGGAGCGGGACAAACTGGGATTTCAAATTGCCATTCACGCGATTGGGGATAAGGCAAATCGCGTCGCGTTGGATGTGTTTGAGTCCGTGGACCGCGTGAATGGGGCGCGCGACCGGCGGGACCGCGTGGAACACGCGCAGGTGCTGGCGCCGGAGGATCTGCCGCGATTCGCGAAGTTGAAGGTGATCGCTTCGATGCAGCCTGCGCACGAAACGAATGATTTGCGGTGGGCGGAGCAGCGGCTGGGGCCGGAGCGCTCGAAGGGAGCGTACGCGTGGAATTCGCTGGAGAAATCGGGAGCGCGGCTGGCGTTTGGGACGGACTATCCGGTGGAACCGATCAATCCGTTGCGGGGATTGTATGCGTGCGTGACGCGGGAAGCGGCGGAGGGCGGGCCGGCGGGAGGCTGGGAACCGCAAGAGAAAATTTCGCTGGAGGATTGCCTGCGTGCGTATACGAGCGGGTCGGCGTACGCGCAGTTTGAGGAGGGGAAGAAGGGGGAGTTGAGGGTGGGGGAGTACGCGGACTTTTTGATATTGTCGCAGGACATCACAAAGGTAGCGGCGAAGGAGCTCTTGAATACGAAGGTGCTGCAGACGGTGGTAGGGGGCAGAGTGGTTTACACTGCACCGTCTACGATTGACAGCTCAGGAACGCGGAAACAGTGAAGAGAACGCGCCGGAGAGATCCCTCCACCCCGGCGAAGCGCACGGGGCGCACAAATCGCGCTACGCGGCCCGACGCGCCATAGAGCGGCGCGAAAGAAAAAGTCGGGCCGCTCCGGTCGGGATGACACGTTTGGCTTGGCTGAGAAACCGATAACGCAGAGACGCGAAGAAGAGCGGGAAGAGCAGGAAGAGCAGAGGGAAAGGTCGAGTCAGTAGAATTCGATGGCGACCAGGTCACCTGCGTAATCTTTGTTGAGGGCCTGGCGGAAGAAGATTTTCACGCGATGGCCTTTCCAATCCGGGCAGGGCGGCACATCGGCATCGTCGCCTGTCTTGGCAGAGGTCATATCCACGTCGTTCAAATCGCCAACGCGGAACTGCAACGCAGTTTTATCCACAAGCAAATAGAGGCGGCTGTTGTCCCCTTCGGTGCAGTCCATTTTTTGGATGGTGCCTTCGAGGAAGGAATCCGTGGTGTGCAGGTGCCTCACGGTGGGAGGGGGCGGCGATTCAGCGGTTTCCGAGGCGGCGCCGGCGGTCGAGGAGGAATCGCTTTCGCCGGATACGATGACGCTGAGAGGTTGGTTGGCCCCGCGCTGTGCGGCGTAGGCGGCGACCCGGGCGTCGTAGGATTCACGAGCGGTGACGGCGCGTTGCAGGGCTTGAAGATTGGCGCGGTCGTGAGCAGTGTGGGCGGCTTCGTCGATCATCGCGGCGAAATTCTTGGCATCCGCGGTTTTGCCTACATTGACAAGGACGAAACCGTAGGCGATGGCGTAGGTGAAGTTGGCGGGATCGAGCATGACGGCTTGCTTGCCCATGGAGACGGCTTTTTCCTTTTGCTGGGGGTCGCGCGAATAGAGATTGGCGGCGACCGCGTAGGCCGGGGCGAACCGCGGATTCATCTGGATGACTTTATTGAGATTGCCGAGAGAGTCCACGGCGCCAGACGCGCCGGACCTGGTTCGTGAGCGAAGCATGGCAGCCATGTAGTACGGGAGATAGTTGGGCGGAGCTTGCGGGACGGCCTTGGCGAATTCCGCTTCGGCGGTCTGAGGATCCTGTTTGGAATACCAGGCGAAGAGGCCTAGGCCTTCGTGGACGACTGGAGAATTGGGATTGGCGGCGAGGGCTTCGTCGAGAGCCGCTTTGGCTTCGGCGGGGCGCTGGGTATATACGAAGAAGATGCCGCGTAGGGCTTGTGTTTCGGCGACGGAGAGAGCGCGGCTGGGGTAACTCTTGGGGTCGTCGTGGACGGCGAGCTTCAGATGGCCCACGAAGAAGCGCTCCTGGCGCGCGTAGGCTTCCATGACCTGAGAAAACTTCTTGAGATCGCCGAAGGTCTTTTGCGCGGCCTCGATCTGATTGTTGGAGGCAAGCCAGGCGTTCAGGAAGTTCGCGTTCAACCGGCGCTTCACGGCGTCGGGGTCGAGCATGAGGTAATGCACCAGAGCCCAGGACTCCGCATAGAAGACGGAAGTGCGATTCTGCTCGTTGTAATAGGGGGAATTCTTGTCGACCTGGAAGAGTGTTTCTATGGGGATGAATTTGTTGGTGCGGAGAGTTTCCAGGCGACCGGGGGCGATTTTGCCGATTTGGACTTCCTTGTCGCCGATTTCGGTGTTGCCAAGGTACTCGGCGTAGCCTTCGTTCATCCAAACCGGAAGATCGCGGAAATTGAGGCGGAAGAGAGCGTGGGTGTATTCGTGGTAGGCGATCTCATAGCGGTTTGCTTGGTGGATGTCGGTGCGAACGACGACGAAATCGCGTTCCTCGCGGGCGGCATAAATGCCAGCGGGGTGCACGTGGCCTTTAACCTCCCAGTAAGCGGGAAGCAGGGATTTGATCGAGTCTTCGTTCTTCAGGGCAAAGATGAGGATGGGCTTGCCGAGATCCGTGCGAAGGTTGGGGAAGGCGGCGTGGAAGACTTCGCGGAACTCTTCAAATTGCGCAGCGATGCGGCGGGCTTCTTGTTCACCGGCATTGCTGACGACGGTGAAGTTGGGGGAGCGAACCTCGACCCAGTTGTCGTAGTGTTCGGCGGGGAAAGAGGGTGCGGGATGGAGGAAGAACAATAGGGCCAGAAAGAGGGAGAAACGCGCGACCTGGGAGAGAGTGGAACTCACGAGATGTTTGTAGAGGGTAGTGGCAGGGAAGTCAAGGGAGGAGGGAGAATGTCATAAGTTCCCAGTTGTAAGTTTTAAGTTCAAGAGCTCGGAAAAAGAAAAAGCAAGATTAACGCGGAGACCACAGAGGACACAGAGTTCACAGAGTAAAGGGACGGTAGTGCCCCCGGCCGGGTCGGGGTAGACGCCGGCGCAGAGAGCGCAAAGGTTCACAGAGAAGCGGAACCCAAGACCCAGGCGCAGACTCCGTGCCTGGGGCACCCTCCGCATCAGTAAGGCGTGAGGTTCGCAGAGGGACAAGCAATCCAGGACTGTTGGTTCCGGATCGCTGATAACGGGTATCTGATAGCCCGTATCCGATCAGCGATAATTCTTAATATCCACAACGTCAAACATGGTGGCGGCGGAGGGATGGGATTTTTCGTAGGTGGCGATTTCGGAGGCGTGGAGGAGTGAGGCGGCAATGTCGTCCAGGCCTTTGAGGAGGACTTCCTTGCGGGAGGGGGCGATTTCGAAACTGTAGGTGTGGCCGTAGGAATCTTTGATCGTTTGGCTGGGCAGATCGACGGAGAGGGAGTAGCCCTGTTCGTGTTCGGTTTGCTGGAAGAGCTGATCGACTTCGGCTTCGGTGAGAATAGCGGGAAGGATGCCGTTCTTGAAGCAGTTGTTGTAAAAAATGTCGGCGTAGCTGGGGGCGATGATGGCGCGGAAGCCGTAGTCTTTGACGCCCCAGGGAGCGTGTTCGCGGCTGGAGCCGCAGCCGAAATTGGTGCGGGCGAGAAGGATGGAGGCGCCTTTGTAGCGCGGAAAATTGAGAACGAAATCGGGATTGGGTTTTTCACCGGGGAGGTAGCGCCAGTCGTAGAAGAGAATGCGGCCGAAGCCCTCGCGGGTGAGGCATTTGAGAAATTGCTTGGGGACCATTTGGTCGGTGTCCACGTTGACGCGATCGAGCGGCATGACGAGGCCGTGATGGGTGGTGAAGGGTTGCATGGGCGATGAGTGTCCTTGGCTTTGAGTTGTAGTTAAAAGGATATCAGACGGCTAATTACTCCACGTGGGCAACATCAAATTCGCGGACGTCGACGAAGTGGCCGGCTAGGGCAGCGGCGGCGGCCATGACCGGGCTGACGAGGTGAGTGCGGGAGTCGCGGCCTTGGCGGCCTTCGAAGTTGCGATTGGAGGTGCTGGCGCTGCGTTCGTGGGGCGGGAGAACGTCGGCGTTCATGCCGATGCACATGCTGCAGCCGGCATCGCGCCACTCGAAACCGGCAGCGGTGAAGATTTTGTCGAGGCCTTCCTTTTCGGCCTGGGCCTTAATGCCGCGGGAACCGGGAACGACGAGGGCTTGCTTGATATTTTTGGCGACGTGCTTTCCGGCGACGAGATGCGCGGCAGCGCGGAGATCGTCGAGGCGGGAATTGGTGCAGGAGCCGATAAACACGCGGTCCACGGATATGTCCACGATGGGCGTGCCAGGCTTGAGGCCCATGTATTTGAGGGCGCTTTCGGTGGCTTTCTGATCGTTGAGGTCGCGGAAATCGTGGGGATCGGGGACGCGGCCATTGACGCTGGTGACCATGCCGGGATTGGTGCCCCAGGTGACTTGCGGGGCAAGTTGATCGGCGTGCAGCTCGATGGTGGAGTCGAACTTGGCGCCCTCGTCAGACTTGAGTAGTTTCCAGCGCTCGACCGCGGCTTGGAATTCCTTGCCGCGGGGAACGAAGGCGCGGCCTTCGAGATAGGCGAACGTCGTGTCATCGGGGGCGATCATACCCGCGCGCGCGCCGCCTTCGATGGTCATGTTGCAGACGGTCATGCGGCCGTCCATGGAGAGGGCGCGGATGGCTTCGCCGCCGTACTCGGCGACCTGCGCGTTGCCGCCGCTGATGCCCATTTTGCCGATGATGGCAAGGATGATGTCTTTCGCGGTGACGCCCTTAGGACGCTTGCCGTGAACGATGATGTGAAGAGTTTTCGATTTGCCCTGCACGAGGCATTGCGTGGCGAGGACGTGTTCCACTTCGCTGGTGCCGATGCCGAAGGCGAGAGTGCCGAACGCGCCGTGTGTGGAAGTGTGGGAATCGCCGCAGACGATGGTCTGGCCAGGCTGGGTGATGCCGAGCTCGGGGCCGATGATGTGAACTATGCCCTGGTGCTTGCTGTTCATGTCGAACAGACGCACGCCGGTTTCGCGGCAGTTGCGCTCGAGGGCCTCGAACTGCAGCTTGGCGTCGTTGTCGAGGATGGGGAGAGTGCGGTCGGTGGTGGAGACGGAGTGATCCATGACGGCGAAGGTGAGATCGGGACGGCGAACCTTGCGGCCTTCGGCTTTAAGGCCGGCAAAGGCTTGGGGCGAGGTGCCCTCGTGGACGAGATGGCGATCGATGTAGATCAAAGAGGGCTTGCCGGGTTCCTCGTTGACTACGTGATTCTGCCAGATTTTTTCGTAGAGCGTTGTAGGTGACATGGAAGTTTATTTTAGCACCTGGGGAAGCGGGGGCAAGTCGGGGGGAACAGAAAGAGAAAGACTTACACAGAGAGCACAGAGTTCGCAGAGTTCACAGAGAAGAGGAGCCTATCCGCACGATTAGGGGGCCGAAGGCGTGGAGGATTGGGATTCGTAGAGGTCGACGGTGTAATGCTGGACGCGGCGGTCGTAGGAAGTGAGGAGGCCGAGGGCTTCCTGCGCGACGACGGCGGCTTCCCGGTCGGGCCCGGCAAAGCGGTCGATGGCCTCGAGCGAGGACCACAGGGTTTCCACTATGAAGCGGACGACGACGCCATCGGATTGCGTGATGACGCGGGCTTCGCGGAAGCCGTCGAAGGAGCGGAGGTGCGTGAGGACGTGTTCGCGGAAGTGGCGCAGGTAATCGGGGAATCGTACGGCGGTGGTGTGTGCGGACCAGAAGCGAACGACCATGTCAGGCGTCTCCTGTTGTGGATTGAGTGGCAGGCGAATCATTGCCGACGACGACGGACCAGGGGCGGACTTTCCAATGCTTGACGAGGCCGTAACGGACGTAGGGATCGCGCTCGGCAAACGCGCTGGCAGCATCGGGGGAGGGGCCGCGGAAGACGATGAGAGCGCCGTCGGCGGGTTCGGCGAGTGCTCCGCCGAGGACCAGATCGCCGCGGAGATGCGCTTCGCGGGCGAGAAAGAGATGCTCGTCGCGAAAGGGGGCGCGGCGAACCACGAAGTCGTCCACTACTTCATAGAAGAGCGCGAAATAGGGCATGGTGTTTCCCTGACGAGAAATAGGGTATCACGGTGGGGAGGAGGTGCGGGGATTGGCAGCAAGCAGCAGAAAGTTATCAGCGATCAGGAAGCAAGAAAGGCAGCGCAGAGAACACAGAGGACGCAGGTTTGCAGAGCAGACAAGAAAAAGCAGATCCCTCCACTGCGCGGCCCAACGCGCCAGAATTCGGCGCAGAAGAGAAAATCGGGTCCCGCTTTGCGGGATCGGGATGACAATTCTTGCTGAGCCGCTTTCGAGGAGGAGCTCAGGTGGGGTTAGTGGGGAGGGGAAGCTGGGAGGGCTAGCTTTTTCTGGGCGCTTTCGCGGAGGCCCTTGGCGAAGTCTTCCGGGTATTTGGTGTAGGTGGCGAGGAGGTCGAGGGTCTTCTGGGCGTTTTGGCGAGCGAGATCGGTTTGGCCATCGGCGAGATAAGCGTCGCCCAGGCTGTCGTAGACGTTGGGCGAATCGGGAAAGGCGGCGACGTTGAGCTTGAAGAGATCGATGGCGGCTTTGATGTCTCCGGCTTGCAGAGATTCATAGCCGAGGCGATTCATGAGGGGCTCGGTGAAGATGACTTCCTTGGGATAGCGCAGGCGAGCTTCGGCGAAGAGTTGCGCGGCCTTGCCGGGGCCACCCGGCTGGTCGAGAAGGTCTAGAAAGTGATTCTGGCGTTCGGCGAGGACGGGAGCGCGTGTGGCGGGAACAGCGGGATGCGCGCTAAGGGCGTTGTTGAGCCACGTGACGATGTCGGAGGGAAGATCCTTGTGCAGGTCGAAGAGTTCGACGCCGTGGCCGCCTTTGGGGAAATGTTCAAACTTGTTGATGGGGTTGGTGGAGAAGCTGTAGATCCATTCCATGATTTCGACCACGCCGGGATCGGGATCGTCATCGGCAACGGCGGCGAAAAGCGGGAGATTGGGATTTTTGCGGAGGAATTCGCGGCCGGGGCGGCCGGTGCCTTCGGAGAGGAGGACGAGCGCTTTGACTTCGGGATGGCGGCTGGCTAGGAGGACGGATTGATTCACGCCGCAACTGGCGCCACCGGCGGCCATGATCGCAGGAGTAACGCTGGGTTGCGAGGCGAGGTAGCTGTAGGCGGTGTCCACGTCGATGGGGAATTTCTTGTCGAAGACTTCCTGGATTTGCTCGGGGGTGAGCTTGTCGAGCGGAGTGCCGGCGCTTTGGCCGAAACCGCGGAAATCAACGGTGAGGACGTTTAGGCCGGAAGCGGCGAAGCGTCGGGCGAGGTCGTCCCAGACTTTACGCTGGCGATTGCATTGGTGGAGAAGAAGCACGCCGGGACCGGGCTTGGCGGCGGCGAAGAAGGTCGCTTTGAGGTGAGTGCCATCGGGAGACGTGAGATCGACGTCGGAAGAGGTGAGATCGACATCGGGAGAGGTGACATCGATGACACGGTGGGCGAGGGGTTGTTGGGCGAGGGTGGGAAGAGCGAGTGTAACGAGGAGAAATGATTGGATGCAGAGGGAACGAAGGTACGACATAGGGACCTCCACAGGATTCTTTATATTGGACGGCAGAAAAGGTCAAATGGGAAGTGGGCGGCGGGCGGAGGGCGGAGGGCGGAGGGCAGCTTTCACCACAGAGGACACGGAGAGCACAAAGGAAGAAAGGAGTGAAAAAGGTTTACCACAGAGGGAACAGAGGGAACAGAGGGAACAGAGGGCAGAGGGGCCGCAGAGGTAACGGAGACTAGGAAGTAGGATGATGAGAACTATGCCGGTATCACAGAGAAGGAGAGATGAGAAAGAGAGCGGGATGGAGAATTTGCGGATGGTGCTCGTGGGGACGCGGAATCCGCTGAATTTGGGGGCGGTGGCGCGGGCAATGAGTAATTTTGGGGCGATGCACCTGCGGGTGGTGCAGCCGTACGAGAAGGCGTTTCGAGAGGCAGTGTCGGCGGTGGGGGCTTCGGCGGTGCTGCAGAACGCGGAAGAGTTCGCGACGGTGGCGGAGGCGGTGGCGGATTGTTGGCTGGTGGTGGGTACGACGGCGGTGGGGAATCGGGAGATTCAGCACCCGCTGCGGAGTTTGGAGTTGGCGGGGGCGGTGCTGCGTAAGGGAATGGCGAAGGGGAAGGTGGCGCTGCTGTTTGGGTCGGAGAAGTGGGGATTGTCGAACGAGAGTTTGAGCCATTGCCACTGGCTGTTGCGGATACCGACGCGGGAGGAACACCGGTCCATGAATTTGGGGCAGGCGGCGGCGGTGTGCTTGTATGAGATTTCGCGGGGGAAGGGTGTTGCGGGTTCGAAGAGGAAGACGGAGGAGAGAAAGAGCGCGGCGGCGCGGATGGAGACGGTGGAACGGATTGGGGCGGCGCTGCTGCCCGTGCTGATCAAGAGCGGGTACACAGGGGAGCGGAAGAGCGAATTGGCGGAGGAAAAATTGCGGCGGATGCTGCGACGGTTGGCGATGTCGGAGGCGGATGCGGAGGTGTTGTTGGGGATGGTGAGGAAGATTGGGTGGTGGATGGAAGAGCGAAGTGAGAGAGTGAATAGAAAAGTGTAAGGCGGATCCAGAGGCTACGAGAGGAACTAAACACAGAAAAGACTTACAGCAGTCGGAATGAAAGCGTCCAAGAAAGAGACAAGAGTTGTCTAGAGGGGGGCGTGGAAGGAACGGAGGGAGCGGAGGCGGCGGAGGCGGGCGAAGAATTTGTTGGCGGTGGAGATGTCGCGGGCGATTTGGAGGCGGAGGTCGTCGGGTGTGGCAAACTTTTTTTCTTCGCGCAGGCGCTTCCAGAAGCGGATTTCGATGTGTTTGGGAGCGAAGTTACCGGAATAGTCGAGAAGGTGAGTTTCAATGGTGAGGCCGGAACCGTTGAAGGTGGGACGCATGCCGATGTTGGTAACGCTGCGGTGGCTGCTGGTTTCGCCTTCGAGGACGGTGCGGGTGATGTACACGCCGCGAGCGGGCAGGAGTTCCTGGTCGGGCTTCAGATTTAGTGTGGGGAAGAGGAACTTGCGGCCTGTGCCGGTGCCGCGGGCAACTTCGCCAGTCAGGGCGAAGGGGCGGCCGAGAAGACGCGCGGCGTGGGTGACGTCGCCTTCGGCAATTTGTTTGCGAATCAGGGTGCTGGAGACAATTTCGCCCTCGAGAGCGACGGGCGTGTGGACGACCACTTCAAAGCCGTAACGCATGCCGAGATCGCGAAGGAATTTGACGTCGCCCGCCTGGCGATGGCCGAAGCGGAAATTATCGCCGACAACGATGGCGCGGACCTGCAACTGACGAACGAGAATTTCATCCACAAAATCATCTGGAGAAAGACGCGCCAGCTCCGGCGTGAAGGGCAGGACGACGGCGGCTTCGATGCCGAGCGCGTCAAACCACTCGAGGCGCTGCTGGTTGGTGGAAATGCGGAGCGGCGCGGATTCCGGGCGAAGGACTTTGAGCGGCGGCGGCTCGAAGGTAAGAGCGGTGGAGACGGCGCCGGAATCCTTGGCGCGGGTCATGGCAAAGGCGAGGACGCGTTGATGGCCGAGGTGGATGCCGTCGTAATTGCCGATGGCAATGACGCTGCCGCGCCTGGAGGCGGCGAAACGCGCGGCCCAGTCCGCAGCGGAATAGAAAACCGTGAGGCGGCCGGAAGGTATGTGACTGTGGACAGCCAGGGCTTTGGTGGCACGCTCGACGGCAGGAGAATCGGTCCGCACGTCGAACTGGAGGCCGTCGTAGGCAAGCTGGACGTGCGGGTAGCCGGCCCTGCGGATACGTTCGTTGGTGGCGGCGTGGGAAAGCTCGTGAGCGATGTGCGTGAACCAGGCGCGGCGAGGCTTGAGTTTGTCGACGAGGGCGAGACCCTGTTCGACGGTCTGGTGCATGGGATGGGGAATATCGCGGAGGGCGTCGATGATGAGGTCGTCAAGGTCTTCGAGAAGCGGGTACGGAGGCTTCGGGGAGGCGGCTGAAATCGGTGAGATACGCGGCGCGGCCAAAGCGGAAGCCGAGCACGTCCATTTCGCCGTGGACGAGAGGCACGGGAATGATGGGAACGCCGAGAAGCTCGAAAGGCCCCTTGACTTCGTGAAGGATGACGCTGGGAACGGTGCTGAGAGAAGGTTTGGTGTCAAAAACGTAGGAGAAGGCACGGCGGATCACGCGGAAGGTTTCTTGGGAGCCGTAGACAGGCATAGCGATGCGCTGGCGGATGTTGAAAGGGCGAATGTCGTCAAAGCCCTGGATGTGATCGGCGTGGCCGTGGGTGAGAAGTACGGCTTCGAGGTGATCGAGGCGGGCGGTGAGGGCTTGGGCGCGAAAATCGGGAGTGGTGTCAATCACGACGTTCTGGCCGTTGCGGGAGAGGAGGATGGAGGGGCGCAGGCGTTTGTCATGAGGATCGGTGGACAGGCAGACGGCACAGTGGCAACCGACGGTGGGAACTCCCATGGAGGTGCCGGAACCGAGGACGGTGAGATGTATGGGGGACGAGGACATGGGGATATTTTACGGCGGGCTGGGAAAAGGCGCAAAACTTACCACAGAGGTAACAGAGGGGCCGCAGAGAGAACGGAGAGCGCAAGCAAGAAGTTTTCAGCACAACGGATACGGAGAGCACAGAGGAACGAAAAGGCGGAGGGAGATTACTTTTTGGGTTTGGGGTGGGATTGGGCTTGGGCCATTTGGGCGGCGAGGGCTTGGTTGATTTCGAGGTAGGTCATTTTGAGCTTGCCGAGGAGATCGAGGAGCATGGCGTCTTCTTCGGGAGCGAGATGGCCGGCGGTTTTTTCGCGGAGGGCGTCGAGCATGTCGATGAGTTCGTGGGCGGCTTCGGGATCGATGACGGGCTGGCCGGTACGAGGGTCGGCGTAGGCGCCGAGAACCATGGCGGCATTGCTGCCGATCATGCGGACAAGATTCTCGAAAGCGGGACTTTTCTTGGGCGTTTCTTGAGGGGGAGCGGCGGCGGAGTCGGCGGCCGGTGGGGTCGCCGTTTTTTCCTTGGCTTCCTTGATGTCGGCTTCGACCTTGGCTTCGCGCTCCTGCTCCTGGACCACGTCAGGGCGGAGGTCGCCTTCGGAGGTAAAGGGCCGGCGATCGATGACGCGAAAGGTGCCTTCGGGATTCTGATCCGCCACGATGGATGATCCTCACAATTGAAAAAGTGCGTGAGTAGTTTAGCACGGTTGGCGGGGGGAGATGCGGGAGGGGGGAAGCTACTCGTAGCGGAGGGCTTCGACGGGGTCGAGGCGGGCGGCTTTGATGGCAGGGTACATGCCGAAGAGGAGGCCGACGCTCATGGAGACGGTGACGGCGAGGATGACGGCCCAGAGAGGAATGGAAGAGGGCAGCGAGGGAACAGCCAGATTGATGAGCAGGCTGATGGCGACACCCAGGATAACGCCAATGACGCCGCCGGAGCCGGTGAGGACGATGGCTTCGGTGAGGAATTGCCAGATAACATCGCGCTTGCGCGCGCCGATGGCGCGGCGCACGCCGATTTCGCGGGTGCGCTGAGTGACGGACATGAGCATGATGTTCATCACCCCGACGCCGCCGACGAGGAGTCCGATGGAGCTGATGACGGAGATGAGCAGAGCGACGGAGGCCGTGATCTGGCGGAATTGATCGGCGATCTGCTGGGCGCTGGAGATGCCGAAGTTGTCGGGCTTGTTGTAGGGAACATTGCGGCGACGGCGGAGAACGGCGCGAATCTGGTCTTCGGCTTCGGACATGTGGCCGTGAACGGCACTGGCGCCGATCATTACTTCGTCGTCCTCGGGATTGTGTTTGCGGTAGGTGCGATAGGGAACAAGCACGTTTTTGTCGGCGGACTGGTCCTTGACGAGTTGGCCCTTGCGCGGCTCCGTGACACCAATGACTTCGTAGGAGACGGTATCCACCAGAATGGGCTTGCCGACGGCCTTGCCATCGGGATAAAGCTTTTTGGCGATGTCCGGGCCGATGACTGCCACGTCGGAGCGGTGAGCATTTTCGGCGTCGCTGAAGAAGCGGCCCTCCCGCGGGCGGGTGTTGAAGACTTCCTCGTCGGCGGGAAGGGAGCCGTGGTAGTCCACGCCGGAGATTTCCTTGCCGAGATACCGGGCGGTGACCGGGCCGCGGGCAGGGCCGAAATTTTCAAAGCGCGGGAAGACGCTGGCGGAGACGGCGCGCACGGCGGGGCAGAGCTGCTGGATGGCCTCGGCGTCCTCCAGGACGAGCGGGCGGCGGGCGCGTTCTTCGGCAGAGAGGCCACCGGTGTGAATACCGGGATCGAAGCGAAAGATGAAGAAGGTGTCCGCGCCGTAGTCGCTGAGATAGGAGTTCACATCGCCGTAGACGCCGACGAGGATGGAGACGACGGAGAGGAGCGCAGTGATGCCGATGACGACGCCGAGAACGGTGAGGAAGGAGCGCATCTTGTTTTCGCGCAGGGTGGTGAGGGCCATGTAGGCGTTTTCGCTCATGTTCATGCGCATGGACGTAGCACCCTCTCCTACAATTCCTGGCGCAAGGCTTCGATGGGCTGCAACAAAGCGGCTTTGCGCGAGGGGTAAACGCCGAAAAAGAGACCGACGCTGGTGGAAAGAATTTCCGCGATGAAGATGGCGCCGATGGGGACGTGCATGGGGACGGAGGTGGTGGCCTTGACGAGGGCGGCAACGCCGTAGGCGAAAACGACCCCCAGAGCGCCACCGAGGGCCGCCATGAAACCGGCTTCGATGAGGAACTGGAGAAGGATGTCGCGGCGGCGCGCGCCGAGGGCTTTGCGGATGCCGATTTCGCGCGTGCGCTCGGTGACGGTGGCGAGCATGACATTCATGATGACGACGCCGCCGATAACAAGGAACACGGAGACGACGCCAATCATGGCGGTGGCGATAACGCCAGTGAGGTTCTTCCAGAGGTTCATCAGCGTGGCGGAATCGAGGACGCCGAAGGAGTCGGTATCGTTGGGGGCGAGGTGACGGCGAGCGCGCATGAGGACGCGGGCTTCGTCCTGAGTTTCTTCCATCCATTCCGCACCCCGAGCCTGGATATTGATGGCCATGTCCAGATGAGTGCCATAAATCTTGAGGAAGGTTTCGATCGGAATGTAGGCGAAGTTGTCCTGGGACTGGCCGAAGACGGTGCCGAGGGGCTTCGCGACACCGACGACAGTGAAGGGGCGGCCATCAATCCAAACTTCGCGGCCGATGGGATCAACGTAAGGGAAAAGCTTGATGGCGAGATCGTTGCCGATCATGGTGACCGTGGCGCGGCTTTCGTCGTCGCCATCGGAGATGTAACGGCCCTCGATGGGTTCCTCGATGTCAATTTGGCCGATGTTGGAGGTGACGCCGCGGACGCTGGTGTCCTCGACGCTTTGCGAGCCGACGCGGACTTTGCCTAAGGTGCGGACTTCGGCGCCAACGCGCTGGGGGAGCTTGAGATCATCATGGAGGGCCTGAAAGTCTTCCCAAGTGATGATTTTGTTGCGGCGGGCGGCTTTGACATACTCCTCGACGTCGGTGATGAGGGGGAAGCGGGCGACGAGGAAAACGTTGGAGCCGAGATTGGCGACGCGAGTGGCGATATAGCCGTCCACGCCGGAGATGAGGGCGACGACGAGGATAAGGGTGGAGACGGAAATGATAATGCCCAGGAGCATGAGGAAGGAACGAAGCTTGTGGGTACGAATGGTCTCGAGCGCCACGCCGATGGGTTCACGCAGGGGAAAGCCATGGAGCATGCAGAAATGTCCTTATGTAATAAGTACGCACGAGACGGGGGGAAGTTTCAAGGAGAAAGAAGGTTGGCAGCGATCACATATCAGATATCAGATATCAGAGATCAGGAGGCAAGGAGGAAGATGGGACAATGGCCGGACGTGATAGGCGCGCGGGCGAAGGGAAGGACTAACGCAGAGTTCGCAGAGGAGATTGGAGAAGACGAACCCAAGAGCACAGTCAGGAGTGACTGTGCCACAAAAGACGAAGAGTAGGGAAGGGCGCGATGAGAGATTGGGCGGGGTGCTGAGGAGAGAGTTAGTAGGATTGCTTGGGGGCGGCGGGAGACAGAGTTGACTTTGTGTTGATGGAGGAAAGGAGCTGGACGGCGATGCCGCGGTTGCCGTCGGGCAGATTTTCGATGCGGGCGACCTGGCCGAGGTACTCCAGATCGTGAGGATCGCTGGGAAAGTGATAGGGAAGCGTGACGAAGAGGCGCATGCCTTCGTGATAAGTTTCGTTTTTGGAGAGGAAGTAAATGCCGTCGCGGGAAACGTTTTTGGTGGTGGCGGTCTCCTCGAAGTGGGCGTCGTGAGGATCAGACGGACTCACTTTGAGGGGCTGGCCGATGCGAATGCGGCGGCTGCGCCGGCGTTCCTGCTGCTTAATATCTTGCATGTAACTATCAGAACACGGAAACGGCTTTAGTTATCGGGCAATGAGCCGAAAAAAGTACGGTGCCGTTTAGGGGACGTGACGGCAGAGTATTTCAAGCGGCGGGAGGTGGTTTGTGGTGGACGAGATTCAGACGGCGGGCGGACATGGGCGCGGGGATGCGGGACAACGGCAACCCCAAGAGCTCAGCCCCTGCGAAGCTCCTAGCGGGCAGGAGTGGCACTGTCACGGGGGCGGCGGGTGGGAAATGTAATGAAGTTGGTCAGAGCGGATTCAGCCGTGAAAGGGGCGGCCCTTCGAAGCTCCCTTCGGGGTTCAGGGCAAGCAGGAGTGACTGTGACACGGCAAAGGCGCCCGCTTCCCTCTTACGGCGGGCAGGCGGAAAGGGGCCGCTGCAAAAACAGGAGAAAACCAAGAGCAAAAGAATAGAAGAGGAAAAGGGGGATAGCGCGTCCAAGAAAGCAGGATGGAGTGTGTGTCTGGGGCGTGCGAAGTGGGGGGATAACGACGTTTCCAGAGGGCCACTCTGATAGAATCGTCTCGGCTTTTTAATGGAGAGGACACTTATGCGCGCTTTTGCGATGTTGCTGGTGTTGTGTGTGGCGGGTACCGGTGCGTTTGGCCAGGAAGGATCTTTAGCGACACCGCCGAAGGAGTTGCCGAAGCTAGAGTCGTTCAACACGGCGAACACGGATGCGGGTGCAAATCCCTGTGACGATTTTTTTGCCTACGCCGACGGAAAATGGATCGCGGCACATCCGATCCCGTCGGACCAGGTGACTTGGGGCGTGGGAAGCCCGCTGGAGCTTTGGAATGAGACGCTGCTGGTGAAGACGCTGGAACAGACGTCCGCGGACGACCCAAAGCGCACGCCGAACGAGCAAAAGGTGGGAGATTATTATTTTGCGTGCATGGACACGAAGACGATTGACGCGCACGCTGCCGAATGGCTGAAGCCGGAATTGGAGCGGATCGCAGCAATCAAGTCCAAACAGGGAATTGCGGAGGAAGTGGCGCACCTGCACCAGACGATCCGGGGCGCGGAGGAGCCTGGAGACAACCAAACGAATGCGGCGCTGCTGGGATATTCAGGCCAGCCTGATTTTGCGGATGCTTCGCACAATGTGGCCTCGGTCGACCAGGGCGGGATGGCGCTGCCGGGGCGGAGCTTCTATTTGGATCAGGACGACAAGGCGAAGGAGATCCGGGCGAAGTACGTGCGGCACATAGCGAACATTTTTGCGCTGGCGGGGGAGAATCCGGAGCAGGCGAAGAGCGATGCGGCAACGGTGCTGGCCATGGAAACGGAATTAGCGAAGGGGGCGATGGACCCGGTGGCACGGCGCGATCCGAAGAATTTGAACAACCCGATGACGCTGGCGGAAGTGAAGGCGCTGACGCCGTCGTTCGACTGGGACGCGTACCTGAAGCAGGTGAAGTCTCCGGCGACGCCCAAGTACATCGTGACCTCGCCTGGCTTTTTCAAGAGCTTGGAAACGATGCTGAAGGCGCACTCGCTGGAGGAGTGGAAGACGTATCTGCGGTGGCAGATGCTGCACGGGAACGCCAGTGCGTTGAGCGACGGGTTTGTGAAGGAGAGTTTCGATTTTTACGCGCGGACACTGTACGGCGCGCAAGAGATGCAGCCGAGGTGGCGGCGGTGCGTGCGAAACGTGGATGGAAACTTGGGAGAGGCGCTGGGGGAAGTTTACGTGACGCGAGCGTTTCCGGCGGAGAGCAAGGAGCGCGTGCTGCAGATCGTGAAGGATATCGAGGCGGCGCTGGCAAAGGATATTGAGGCGGCGGAGTGGATGGCCCCGGAGACGAAGAAGCAGGCGCACTTGAAGCTGGACGGCGTGCTGAACAAGATCGGGTATCCGGACAGTTGGAGGGACTACTCTGCGGTTGCGGTCGGGCGCACGAACAATCTACAGAACCGGCAGCGGGCCGCGGCGTTCGAGTTTCAGCGTTGGGTGGCCAAGATCGGGCAGCCGCTGGACCGCACGGAATGGGGCATGACGCCGCCAACGATCAATGCGTACGAGAATTCGCAGGACAACACCATTAATTTCCCCGCGGGGATCTTGCAGCCGCCTTACTTTGAGGCCAGCCAGGATGCGGCGGTAAACTACGGCGCGATCGGGGCGGTGATCGGGCACGAGACGATTCATGGGTTCGACGATGAGGGAAGGAAATTCGATGCGCAAGGGAATCTACGCGATTGGTGGACCGCGAACGACGGGAAAGAGTACGAGGCGCGGGGGAAGTGCATTTCCGACGAGTACACACAACTGGTGCCGGAGGCGGGACCGGACGTGAAACAGAATGGACTGATGACCCAGGGCGAGGATACCGCGGACAACGGTGGGCTGCACCTGGCGCTGCTGGCTTTGCAGATGGAGTTGGAGCGAGAAGGGAAGAGCTTGAATGACAAAGGGCCGGACGGGTTCACGGCGCTGCAGCGTTTTTTCCTGGCGTATGCGTTCGGTTGGTGCGAGTACGCCCGGCCGGAGTTGATCCGCACGCTGGTGCTGACGAATCCGCACTCCTATCCGAAGTACCGGGTGAACAATGTGGTATCGAATTTTCCGGAGTTTCGGGAGGCTTTCGGTTGCCATGAAGGGCAGAAGATGGTGCGGGCGAAGTATTGCCGGATCTGGTGAGGCGGGAGCGGGGCGAAGGGGAAGTCGGAAAAAAGGGACCGGAGCAAGATAATATAACGGTGCCGCGATCCCTCCGCCCCGGCGAAGCGCACGGGGCGCACAATTCGCGCTGCGCGGCCCGACGCGCCAGTGAGCGGCGCGAGAAAAGAAGTCGGGCCGCTCCGGTCGGGATGACATTACATTCTATTGTGATTAGGTGAGCGGTGTTCGACCCCTACAAAGGCAGACAACCCCAAGAGAGAATCACCTCCCACGTAAGGCGAACAGAAGGCTGCGAGGGACGGTAACCGATGGGAAAAAGTCCTGTTGCCAGGAGCGGGAAAACGCGGCACAATCTGACCAAGTAAACTGGTCATGTCCCCCCGGTGAATGTGAAGCACGACACGTGCGAGTGCGCGCCGATGCGGTTGAACGCAACGATCCCGTGTTCCGTCATCAAAGGTAGAGGAACGCTCCTCTTCAGCGTCGGGGGATTTTTGTTGGCGGGGCTGTTGTGCGCAGGCGGTTTGCGCGCGCAGGATGCGGCGGAAGCGGCGCGGCAAGAACAAGCGCGAAAAGCCGCGGAGTCGAAGACCTCCCACCATGTTTATACCGAAGACGATCTGAAGCGGGCGAAGATCCTCACGCCGGAAGATCAAGCCAAAGTTGCGGCGCGGAGAAACAATCAAACAGAGAAGAAAGAGGAGCAGGCGAAGGGAGCCGGCGAGCGCGCGCCGGGAGAAGAATCGCTAGGGGAAGTGGCACGGCGCTACCGTAAAGAGAAAACGGAGCGGGAAGCGGTCCAGGCGACGGGACAGGAAATTCGATCGCAATTTCCGATGAAACTGCCGGAAGCGACGATGGCAGCGCCGAAGATGATGGTGCAGCCGGAGACGGAAGCGCGAGCTGCGGGGAGTTCGCGAAGAAGTGCGGCGGGGCGCGTGTCACCGTTTGAGCCACGGCCTTTGCATGGATTGGCGAGTGCGGCGCGCGGGTCGGAAGTGGGAGTGCCGTCGAGCGGGGCGATTGAGCTGGCGGCACCGGTTGTCCCGAGCGCGCCGCGTGAGCCGGGGACGAAGATGTTGAGAGTGAAGCCGGAAGTGGGGACGCCGAATGCGGCTACACTGTCGCGAAAAGTGGGGCGGGGCGATTCGTGGTGGAAGCTCGCGGAGATCTATTTAGGGAATGGGGCGCGGTGGCAGGAATTGCGCGGGATGAATCCAGGGAGAACAAATCGGCCGGAGTTGCTGCGGCTGGGGAGTACGGTGTTGGTGCCGGCGGGGTTTGTAAGCCGGGTTAAGCCGGTTGAGACGAGCGTGACGGTGCGGAACGGCGACACGTTGTGGGGTTTGGCGCGCGAGCATCTGGGGCGGGGCGCAGCGTGGAAATGCTTGGCGGAGGCGAACCCGGAGCTAGGGGAGCCGAGGAAGCTGCGGATTGGGCAGAGAGTGATGATGCCGGCGGCCGGTGCGGGGAGAGCGTGTGTTTCTCGTGTGGTGAAGATCACGAACTGAGATTGGTCCTACCTTTTAGGCTCATCGACAAACCACAATTTTAGTTAGGCTGCAAAAGAGAAAAGCCGCAAGGCTTGGGGAGTCGCCCTACGTTGCGACGGAAGAAGAGAATCTGACGTCCGGCGAGATGCACGTAAACTAGGAACGACGGAGCAGTTGCGGCCCGCCTCAGAAGGCGGGCCCTACAAAGGCAAAGCCTGCGTCGGGGCGCTTGTCAAAGGTGAGCGTGGGGCCGTAGAGTGGAGCGACTGCGGAAAGTGTTGATGGGAACTTGGGATGACTGCGCGAAAAAACAAACGGGCGGCGGCCCGGCATAAAACAAACGACAAGATAGAAAAGAAGAACGCGCCGAAGAAACGGAAGAAGAGCGCGCGACAGGAAGCGGCTGGGGCGTGGTTTGAGAAGCTGGTGGGCGTCATGGCGCGGCTGCGTGCGCCGGGCGGGTGTCCGTGGGATCGCGAGCAGACGCATGCCACGCTGCGCACATATCTAATCGAAGAGGCGTACGAAGTTCTCGATGCGCTGGACGGCGCGGACGACGTGAAGTTCGCCGAGGAGTTGGGTGATCTGCTGCTGCAGGTGGTGTTCCATGCACAGATGGCGGACGAAGAGGGGCGTTTCAATATTGTGGATGTGATCCGGGAAATTTACGAAAAGCTGATCCGGCGGCACCCGCACGTGTTTGGCGAGAAGCAGGCGAAGGACGCGGCCGAAGTGCTGCGGAACTGGGAGATCATCAAGAAAGAAGAACGGCAGGCGAAGGGAGCGGTGGAAGCGGAGACGGCGGACAGCGTGCTGGACGGCGTGCCGCGGAGCTTGCCGGCGCTGCTGGAAGGGTACCAGTTGACGCGCAAGGCGGCGCGCATCGGGTTTGACTGGGAAAACGTTGGGGGAATTTTCGAGAAGCTCCAGGAAGAGACGGAAGAATTGCGACAGGTGCTGGAGAAACGCGGAAGCAAAGAGATTGAAGGAGAAGTGGGGGATATTTTGTTTGCGGCGGTGAACCTGGCGCGGTTTTTGAAGATCGACCCGGAAATTGCGATGAAGAAAGCCAGCGGGAAATTCAACAGGCGATTTCGGGCGATCGAGCGCGTGGCGCGGGAGCAGGGGAGAACTCTGGCGGAAGTGCCGCGGTGGAGGATGGAGGAGTTGTGGGAGGAGGCGAAGGGGCGAGAGTTGAAAGTTAAGAGTTGAAGGTTGAAAGTTGAAAGAGAAGAAGAAGAGAAAAGATTACGCAGAGATCGCCCCGAGCGGGTCGGGGTAAACGCCGGACGCAGAGTTCACAGAGAAGAGAAAGACGCCACGGGAACAAGAACGGGTTGAGGGAAAATGAGCGTGGGAATTGAGATACGGAAGTGCGACAAGCTGGAAGAATTTCGCCGGTGCGTGGAGATTGAGCGCGCGGTGTGGGGCGAAAGCGATCTGGAGACTGAACCGTATGTGACGTTCGTGCTGGCAAACCAGACGGGCGGACACGTGCTGGGAGCGTTCGACGGGGAGTTGATGGTGGGATTTACGATGGCGGTGGCAGGTCTGCGGAATGGCCATGGGTATCTGCATTCGCACATGACAGGAGTGCTGGAGTCGCACCGGAATCGCGGGGTGGGGCGGCTGCTAAAACTGTATCAGAGGGAAGAGGCGCTGGGGCGAGGACTGCGGCGGATTGAGTGGACGTTTGACCCGCTGGAGACGCGAAACGCGCACTTCAATTTCAACCGGCTGGGGGCGATCTCAAGGAAGTTGATTGCGAATTTTTACGGCGTGACGACCAGCCCGCTGCACCGGGGATTGCCGACGGACCGGCTGCTGGTGGAGTGGGAGCTGGATTCGCGGCGGGTGGTGGCGGCCATTCAGGAGTTGGCGCGCGATCCGGTGGAGGCTCCGGCGAAGATTCGCCTGCCGGCAGAGCTGGAGGAGTGGAAGAAGACGAGCGATGCGCGGCTGGGAGAAGTGCAAGCACGAATGCGCGGGGAGTTTTTGGGGTGGTTTGCGAAGGGGTATGCGGTGACCGGGGTGCGGTTTGCGGCGGGTGGGGTGGAGTATTGCTTGGCGCCGTGGAGCGATTTTTGAGCGAGGGAGAAAGCTAAGGAAGCGGATGTGAGGAAGGTTATCAGAGATCAGATATCAGCGATCAGGAAGCAAGACGAAGCAGATCCCTCCACTACGCGGCCCGACGCGCCACAATGCGGCGCGGAAGAGAAAATCTGGCCGCTCCGGTCGGGATGACAATTGTAAGGGGCGGCGGGCAGGATACGGTCCATACAAGGGCAAGAAGACAGAAAGGAGTGGGCGCGGGATGCGCGTGCGGGAAGTGACATTGCGGGAGATTCGGATGCGGCTGGTGGCGCCGTTTGAGACCAGCATGGACCGCGTAACGGAGCGGCGAATTATTTTGCTGGCAGCGGACGTGGATGGCGCGATTGGGTGGGGCGAATGCACGGCGGGGGAGAATCCGTTTTATTCGCCGGAAGATACAGAGACGGCGTGGCACATCCTGGAAAATTATTTATGGCCGATGCTGAAGGGGAAGGAATTTGGTACGGCGGCGGAGGTGTGGGAGCTGCTGGAAGCAGTGCGCGGGCACGCGATGGCGAAGGCGGTGCTGGAGACGGCAATTTGGGATGCCGAGGCGAAGCTGAAGAATGTGCCGCTGTGGAAATTGCTGGGAGGCGTGCGAGAAGAAATTCCGTGCGGCGTATCGATTGGGGTGAAAGAGACGCTGGATGAGTTGGTGGCCGCGGTGAAGAAGGAATTGGCGGCGGGGTATCAGCGGATCAAGATCAAAATCAAGCCGGGTAAGGATTTGCTGCCGGTGCAGCGGCTGCGGCACGAGTTTCCGCGGATCAAGCTGATGGTGGACGCGAATTCGGCTTACCGGAAGACGGATTGGCCGCTACTGAAGGAGCTGGATGGGTTTTACCTGATGATGATCGAGCAGCCGCTGGGGTGGGACGATTTGTACGGGCACGTGGAGGTGCAGAAGGGGCTGCAGACGCCCATTTGCCTGGATGAGTGCATACACACATACGAGCAAGCGGAGGCGGCGATTGCACTGGGGGCGTGCAAGATCATTAACATCAAGCTGGGGCGCGTGGGAGGATTTCACGAGGCGCGGCGGATTCATGATTTGTGCGCGCGGAACGGCGTGCCGGTGTGGTGCGGAGGCATGCTGGAATCGGGAATTGGAAGGGCGCACAACATCGCGATGTCCACGATGGAGAATTTCTCGCTGCCGGGAGATGTGAGTGCGAGCAAGAGATATTGGGTGGAGGATGTGATTGAGCCCGAGGTGGAAGTGACGACACAGGGGACGATTCGGGTGCCGGGTGGTGCGGGGATCGGGTTTGCGGTGAGGAGAGAGAAGATTGAGGGGATTACGGTGAGGAAGGCTAGATTGCGCTAGGCGTGATAACGGGAAAGGCCCACGCAGAGACCACAGAGAACAGCGGAGAAGAGTAACCCAAGACCCAGGTACACACTCCGTGCCTGGGGCACCCCGCGTTCCGGGGGAGGAACAATTGTGACGCGGGGCACTCCCCAGTGGCGCTAATAGGGAGCATAATTTGTTGTTATGACACACACACTCGAAGAACTCATTCCTGATTACATCCAAGGCCTCGCGGCCTACGTTCCCGGCAGACCCATTGAAGAAGTGGAGCAGGACCTGAAGATCCACGCAGTGAAGCTGGCGTCGAACGAGAATCCGCTGGGCCCCTCGCCGAAAGCGATGGCTGCGGCGCGGCAGGCGCTGGGCGAGGCGAACTGGTATCCGGACGGCGGGAGCAAGCGGCTGCGCGAGGTGCTGGCGGCGCAGTACGGCGTGCTCGCGGAAGAAGTATTCGTGGGGCTGGGGTCGAGCGAGATTATTGACCTGGCGTCGCGGGTGCTGCTGCGGCCAGGGTTGACGGGGATCACGAGCGAAGGGTCGTTCGCGTTGTTTGCTATTGCCATCCGGGCGAGCGGAGGGAAGCTCGTGCAGACGCCGATGCGGAATTACACATTCGATCTGGACGCGATTGCAGCGGCAGTGACTCCGGAGACCCGCGTCATCTATATTGCCAATCCGAACAATCCGACGGGGACGGCGTTTGGTGCGGCGGAGTTCGACGGATTCCTGAAGAAGGTGCCGGGAGACGTCCTGGTGGTGTTGGATGAAGCGTACACGGAATACGCGGAGCGGCGGGACCTGCCGAAGGCGATGGAGATTTTCAGAAAGTACAACAACCTGCTGACGCTGAAAACGTTTTCGAAGGTGTATGGGTTGGCGGGGTTGCGGATTGGATACGGAATTGGGCACCCCACGTTAGTGGCGGAGATGAACAAGCTGCGCACACCGTTTAACGTGACGAGCGTGGGACAAGCGGCGGCGCTGGCGGCGCTGGACGATCTGGAGCACGTGCGGCGCTCGGTGGAGATGAATCACGCGGAGCGGACGCGGCTGTTCCGGGAATTGCAGGGGGCGGGGCTGCGGCCGGTGGCAAGCGAGACGAATTTCCTGTTTGTGCCGCTGGCCGGGATGGACGCCAAGGCCATGTGCGACGAGTTGCTGCATGAGGGCGTGATCGTGCGTCCATTGGCGTGGATGGGCTTCCCGAACGCCATCCGGATCTCGGTGGGGAATCCGGAGGAGAATTCCAAGCTGCTGGCGGCGATGGCGAAAGTGATGGCGCGCCGAAAACCGGTGGCGACACCTGTGTCTTAAGTCTTAGGTGAGGCATCCAACAGTCCATGAAGATTCATTTGCCGGATGGGACGAAGGCTTCGAGCGATCCCGTTGCGGAAATCTTGCGCGCGTCGAAGACGATTGCAGTGGTGGGGCTGTCGGCGAACCCTGCGCGGCCGAGCCATGAGGTGGCGGCGTATTTGCAGCGCGTGGGGTATCGGATTATTCCGGTGAATCCGAACGAGAGGGAAGTGCTGGGAGAGAAGGCCTACGCGCGGTTGGAGGATGTGACGGAGAAGGTGGACATCGTGGATATTTTCCGGCGGACGGAGGAGGCTGCCTCGGTGGTGGAGAGCGCGATCGGGATTGGAGCGAAGGTGGTGTGGATGCAATTGGGGATTGAGGATGGGGTGGCGGCGGAGAAGGCGCGCCGGCAAGGGTTGGCGGTGATTGAGGATGCGTGTTTGTTGGTTGAGGATAAGAGGCGAAGCGAAGTGGTAGTCTTAAGTAGATAATTTTTAGTGGATTGAGCCCCGAGGGTGTTTTGCCGCTTGGGTGCCTATTTTTTTGTTGAGAGAAATGAAGATTACGCAGAGGGCAGGGGCAGAGAGCACGGAGTTCGCAGAGAAGAAGTCAAAAGGGGAAGACTTGGAGGTTGCGGCGGCCGGGGAGAACGATGGCGAGGAAGCGGCCGTCGCGGGAGAGGCCGAATTCGCGGATGGTGATGCCGTGGAGCAGGATGCGCGGTGTAGGCTCGTCGATGGGGACGGATTGCCGGGTGGCGTAGGCGAGCATGGGTGGAATCGAAAACTCCGCGAGGTCGGCGGATTTTTTTTCGATGGTGCGCTTCAGGTAGATGCGGGATTCATCGGCGGACCATTGGATGACGCCGAGGCCAATGCGGAGGCGGGCAACTTTGTTGGGCGCGCTGAGATCGCGAACTTCAAGGACTTCCTTGTCGAGATAGTAGGCGATTTTGGTGCCGCTGGGCGAGAGAGACAGGCCGCCACCGAAAGAATCGAGGGTGGCGATCTCTGATGTCTCTTGTGAGAGGAGATCGAGACGCTGAAGGCGCGCGGGGCCGTCGAGGTTGCGGTTGCGTTCGACGGCGATGGCGGAGTTGCTGCCAGAGATGCGCGCGACGTCGAGGAAGGTGCGGCCTTCAAAAGCTTTTCCGGTCGGGCCAGTGGACAAGTTGAGGTACTTCATGGAGAAGAGGGCGCGCGGCGCAACTTCTTCCGTGAGGTAGACGAGGTTGACGTTATCGCGGAGCCAGAGAGGACTCTCGGCGTTCATCACGAGGGGCTCCTTGCCGCCGGGGCGCAGCTCGTGGCCGGAATCGTCAAGGAGCAGAAGTGCGCGGGCCTCGTCGGCAGGGCCTTCGGGGTTGGCAGTGATGGTGTAGAGCTGCACGGCGAGGATGTGGCCGTTGGGCGACCAGGTGAAGGATTCGACGAGATAGGTGAAGGGCTTGTCGCCGAGAGTGAATTTTTCGCCGGTGAAAAGGCGGCGGCGCTTGCCGTTGGTGTCGAGCAGGAATATGTCGTCGCGCTGGAGGTCGTATTTTTTGGCTTTATAGATGCGCCGGACGGAGAAGGCGATTCGGCCATCGGGGGCGTAGGCGAAGGCGGTGACATCATCGTCGACGTTGACGGCGGGCTTTTCAAGATTTTGGGCGCGAGCGCCGGGGGGAGGAGATAGAAGGAAAAAGAGGGCGGCGAGGAGGAGAAAGGGGCGCGAGGCGCGGCGCGGCTTTAGCGCCTGGGCGCCGTCTTTTTGCGCGAAATTGTGGATCGTCCTAACGCTCATGGTTTGGGGCGAGGACCAGTGTACCCGGAGTGACGAGATATTTCGACTGGAGCGAATTTCATTGAATTTGGTCAGCCTTTTCCGGTGGCGCGAGACTGCAATTTGCGAATCTCATCCAGACGCAGACGCAATCTTTGTTCGAATCCCTGGTCTGTAGGTTTGTAGTACGAGCGGCCGGAAAGGTTGTCTGGGAGGCAGGTCATATCGGTGAGCTTGTCGTCGAAATTGTGAGCGTACTTGTAGCCTTCGCCATAGCCGATATTTTTCATGAGGCCGGTGACGGCGTTGCGGAGGTGCAGGGGCACAGGATCGGCTTCGGTTTTGCGGACATCTTCGAGGACCTGGCCGTAGGCGGTATAGACGGCATTAGATTTGGGGGCGAGGGAAAGATAGACGACGGCTTGCGCGAGGGCCAGGTGGCCTTCGGGCGCGCCCAGAAAATCGAAGGCATCGCGAGCGGCGAGGGCGAGGGCAAGAGCGCCGGGTTCCGCGAGTCCGATATCTTCGCTGGCCATGCGGACGATGCGTCGCGCGAGATAGAGGCAGTCTTCTCCGCTTTCGATCATGCGGATGAGCCAATAGAGCGCCGCGTCGGGGTCGGAGTTGCGCACGGATTTGTGGAGCGCGGAGATCAGGTTGTAGTGTTCCTCGCCCGCTTTGTCGTAGCGGAGGAGTTTGCGCTGGAGGATATCCTCGAGGAGATTGCGAGTGATGCGGCGGACGCCGGGCGCATCGCCTGTGGCGGCAGTATCGGCGGCCTTGGCGCTGCGGGCGCAGAGTTCGAGGGTGTTGTAGGCGGTACGGGCGTCGCCATTGGAATAGGCGGCGATGCGGAAAAGGACGTCGTCGGTGGCATCGAGATGCGTGTTACCCAGGCCGCGTTCGGGATCAGCGAGGGCGCGGTGCAGAAGATCGACGATTTGCGGGGTGGAGAGGGCTTCGAGGACGTAGACCTTGGTGCGGGAGAGCAGCGGGGAGATGACCTCGAAGGAAGGATTTTCGGTGGTGGCGCCGATGAAGAGGATGTGGCCGGCTTCGACGTGAGGCAGGAAGGCGTCCTGCTGGGCTTTGTTGAAGCGGTGAACCTCGTCAACGAAGACGATGGTGCGCTGGGAGGCGTGGGATTTGCGCTCGGCCTGGGCCATGACCTCTTTGATTTCCTTGATACCGCTGAGGACGGCGCTGAAGGAGATGAATTCGCTGCTCGTGATGCGGGCGATGACGCGGGCGAGGGTGGTTTTACCGCAGCCCGGCGGGCCCCACAAGAGCATGGAGCTGAGATTATCGGATTCGATCTGCAGGCGAAGGGGTTTGCCCGGACCGAGGAGTTTTTCCTGGCCGATGAACTCGTCGAGAGTGCGAGGGCGCATGCGCTCGGCGAGAGGTTGCAGGGCGGCGGGCGTGTCCTGGAGGGCGGGGTCGTTGAACGGGGAGAAGAGACTCATGGAGGTAGTTTAGCGCAGTTGAGGGACGAGGAGAGGCGTGGAGTCCATCCGAAGGTATTGTGACTTGAAAAACTCCCTAAGAACATTGTTAGTGCGCCGCGGAGAGCCGGGAGTATGTTGGGTTTGGCACGCGTGTGAGGATCATCCATGAAAACCCTGCGAGTTCTTGTAGCGTTGATGACCAACGACAATGACTACCAAATTGAACAGGCCAATGCCGCCAGCCAAGCCGCCGGCAAGCTCGGTGTCGAAGCGAAAATCGTTTATGCAGACAACGACGCCATCAATCAAAGCACACAGATTCTGAAAGCACTACAGGCCGTTCCCGAGGAGCGCCCCGATGCGGTCGTGTTTGAACCTGTTGGCGGCACAGCACTGCCGCAGGTTGCCCGTGTGGCTGCAACCGCGGGGGTGGGCTGGGCGGTCATGAATGCGGAGGCTACTTACATTTCGGAACTTCGCCAGACCTGCAAGGCGCCCGTTTTCATGCTGAGCTCCGATCATCTTGAAGTCGGCCGCATCCAGGGGCGCCAGTTCGCGGCGCTTCTCCCCGGCGGTGGCACTGTTCTGCACATCCAAGGACCTTGGGATAGTTTAGCTGCCAAAGAACGCTTGCTGGGACTAATGGAAGTGAAGCCAGACAACATTCATCTGACGACGCTGAAGGGGCAATGGACCGAGGAGAGTGCGCAGCGCGCAGTACGATCCTGGCTGAAGCTTTCCACTTCACAGAAAGCAAACATCAATCTGGTTGGCTCGCAGAATGACGCCATGGCCATCGGGGCGCGCAAGGTATTCCAGGAGATTGCCAATGAGGCGGAGCGTGACCGCTGGTTGAATCTCCCGTTCACGGGATGCGACGGCCTTCCGAAGACCGGGCAATCCTGGGTGCGCAGCAGGCTTCTGGCGGCGACGATATACTTGCCGCCGTTGGCGGGCCAAGCCATTGAATTGCTGGTTGGCGCGTTCCAACAAGGCAGAATTCCACCCGCGCGCGTGCTAGTTCCACCTGTGTCCATACCGCCGGTCGAAGCGTTGCATCCAAACAAGCCCTGATAGACCAAAGAATTGCGCAGGATGCGTCAGGCGCAGTCTTACAGGGCGCTCCGACCGGGTTCGACGAGATGTTCGGGGCGGATCGGGGTAAACGCCCGCCGCGCCCCTCAAGATGGCAGGGTACTGCTCCGTTTAAATCAAATCAAAAATGTCGTTCGCGAGAAATCCGGCTAGTGCTTTTGACGCTGGCGGAAGGCTTCGTAGAACAGGACGGCGGCAGCGGCGGCGGCGTTGAGGCTTTCCACGTGGGTGGCCATGGGGATGTGGATGCGGGCGTCGGCGGAATGGACGATGTCTTCGGGGAGGCCGGCGCCTTCGTTGCCGACGAGGAGAGCGATGGGCTGGCACCAATCCACTTGCCAGGGAGAGAAGGAGCCGACGGCTTCTTCGTGAACGCAAGAGGCGAGGCAGTGGATGCCGTGGAGTTTGAGTTGCGTAAGAAGAACGGCGAGGGACATTCCGGCGACGATGGGAAGATGGAGTGCGGCGCCGGCGGAGGCACGGAGAGATTTGGGGGAGTAGGGACTGGCGGTGCCGCTTTGACCGGTGGCGGAAGTGATAGCGGCGGTGGCGCCAAAGGCGGCAGCGGTGCGCAGGATCGTACCGACGTTGCCGGGATCCTGGACGCCGGCAAGAACGACCAGGAGCGGAGAGCACGCATCGGCGGGAGTGGCGAAAAGTTCATCGACAGAGAATTGACGGGGCTGGACGAGGGCGGCGACGCCTTGGGGATGTTCCGTGTCGGCGATGCCTTCAAAAAGGCGGTCGGAGGTGCGCAGGACGGGGAAGCCTGTGTCGGGGCGGCCGATGAGCGGGGCGAGGCGTTCGCGGTGGCGTTCGCCGGATTCGCTGAAGAGGACGGCCTCGATGCGGCAGGTGGAGCGGAGTGCTTCTTCGACAAGGCGGGGGCCTTCAACGCCGACGGAACCGTCCGCGGTGGGAAGGCCGCCGCGCAGGGCCATGCGGAATTGCTTGAGCCAGCGGTTTTCGCGGCTGGTGAGGAGGTCGGGAGGAGCGGCGGGTTTGGGGGAAGGGGTCACTGGCGGAAGGTTAGCAAATTCGCGTGGGAAAATGCCATGGGGGGAGTGTTCCATTGCGGAATGGTCGAGGCGTGTGATACGGTGCGGGCAGAGTGGCGCAAGGGGGAGTGTCGCCGCTTAAGAAAACAGGTCAGGTACGGCCCTTGTCTGCTGAAGTCTTGCCAATTAGCGCGGAGCATCCCGATCCGAGGATGATCCGCTACGCCGCGGGGTGGTTGAATCGCGGCGCCGTGATCGCTATTCCCACCGACACTTTGTATGCGCTGGCGGCCGATCCCGTGAATCTGGCCGCGATTGACGAGATATTCCGCGTGAAGGGGCGGCCGGAATCGCGGGCTCTGCCGATCCTGATCAGTTCGCTGGAGCACGCCGCGATTCTGGCGAAGGATCTGCCGGACAATTTTTTCAAGCTGGCGGAAGCGTGCTGGCCCGGGCCGCTGACGATTGTCGTGGAGGCGTCGAACCGGTTGCCGCTGAAGGTGACGGCAAATACGCGGCGGGTGGCGCTGCGCTGGCCAAAGAATGAGATTGTGACGCGGCTGATCCGCGAACTGGGCGTGCCATTGACGGGGACGAGCGCGAATCTTTCGGGGTCGCCGTCTTGCGCGAGCGGGGATGAGGTGTTTCGGCAATTGGGAGATAGGATTCCGTTGATTCTGGATTCAGGAGAAACGCAGGGGATCATGCCAAGCACGATTGTGGAGTTGCGCGGGGATCAGTGGTGCATTGGGAGAGAAGGAGCGCTTTCGAGCGACGATGTTCGGGCTGCGCTGAATGGGGACGAGGGAGTTGTGGCGTAGGGGAGATAAGCGAAACTCGAAAAACGAAAAGCGAAAATCGCACCCGGGGCAGTGATGGTGCCACGATCCCTCCGCTCCGGCCCGCAAACGGCGCAGGCCTCCGGTCGGGATGACAAAAACGTTAGGTGATTGCACGAGGAATCGGCGGGCGGAGAGGAATTGGTAGTCGCCGGTGGGGAATAGCGGGAGATCGCCCAGGCGTTTGGCGTGGACGGAGACTACGTCGGGGTACCAGAGAGGGATGTAGGGGAGATCTTCGGCGGCTAATTGTTGGGCTTCATGGCAAAGTTGTTTGTGTTTTTCACGGTCCATTTCGACGCGGATTTGATCGGTGAGCGCATCCATGCGGGCGCTGTGATAGCGGCCACGGTTGGGTCCATCGGGCGGAATGCGCTTGGAACTGAAGACCAGTTCGAAGACATCGGGATCGTTGTTGGCTCCTACCCAGCGTAAATAAGAAATCTGAAAACTGCCTTTGGCGAGATCGGCGAAGAGCGTGGCGATCTCGAGTGGGTGGGCTTCCAGCGAAATACCTACCTTTTTCCATTGATCCTGAAGAGCGGCGCCGATTAAGCGCGCTTGCTCGACGGTGGAGATCTTCAGCGTGACATGCAGGCGGGTGCCGTCGGCTTTGCGGGGGAAACCCGCGGCGTCGAGGAGTTTTTCGGCCTGCGCGGGGTCGTAGTTATATCGGCGTGTGCTAGGAGCGGGAGGAGAGGAATAAGAGAGGAAAAAACAAAAGCAAAGAGTTACGCGGAGAACACAGAGAGCGCAGAGTTCGCAGAGAAGAGAAGGAGAGGCTAGCGGGGCGGGGCATAGGAAATTTTACCAAGTATGGCAGGGCGGGTGGCGCCGGTGGCGCTAGGCAGATTGCCGGGGCGAAGCTGCCAGTTTTCGTAGGCCAGGAGAGCGAAGGCGTACGCTTCCTTGGCGTCTTCGGGGACGCCAAAATCAGAGGAGGGGAGCACCTCGATGGGAGCCAGGGCGGCATCGAGTTGCGCCATGATGAGCGGATTGTGAGCGCCACCACCGGAGACGATGACCTGGTGGATTCTGGTTTTTGGAAGGACGAAGCGGTGGAGGGCGTCCACTACGGAGAGCGCGGTGAAGAGCGTGACGCTGCGAAGGAGATCGTTGGGTTTGGCACGATATTTTTTGGCGAGGCGCAAGAGTTTTTGAACGTAGGGGGCGCCGTAATATTCGCGGCCGGTGGATTTTGGAGGAGGTTGGCGGAGATAGAGATCTCGGAGAAGGTCGTTGAGTATCGCGGGAATGGCGCGTCCTTTGCGCGCGAGGCGGGCGTCTTTGTCGAAATGCTGGCGGCCGCGAGTGAAATGGGCGACGAGGGCGTCGATGAGCATGTTGGCGGGGCCGGTGTCGAAAGCGAGGACCTGGGCGGGATTGGTGCCCGCGGGGATGACAGTGATGTTGGCGATACCGCCGAGGTTGAGAGAGACGCGACCGAGTCGGGCGTGGCGGTAGAGAAGATAGTCGGCGTAGGGAACAAGGGGAGCGCCCTGGCCGCCGACGGCGATGTCCGCGGGACGGAAGTCGGCGACAGTGGTGATGCCGGTGCGAGCGGCGATGACGGCGGGTTCGCCAATTTGCAGGGTGGAGGCAGTGGGATGGCCGAAGAAGGAGACGGGGCGGCCTTGATGGAAGATGGTTTGGCCGTGGCTGCCGATGAGGGCGACGCGGGAAGGAGCAACTCGGAATTGGCGCAGTGCGGCCAGGGCGGCTTCGGCGAAGGCGTGGCCCAGGCGGAAATTGAGCTGAGAGATTTGCGCGGCGGTGACGGGGGCGCCTTCGGCGATGCGAAGAATTTCGGCGCGGAGAGCGGGGGGAAGAGGACGCGTGGTGTGGGCCAGGAGTTTGGGTGGCGTGTTGGCGGTGACGTCGGCCAAGGCTACCTCGATGGCGTCGGCGGAGGTGCCGGACATCAGGCCGAGGAGGAGAACGGGTTTCGTGCGCATGTGAATTAGTTTTTAGCACAGGTGATAAGAGAAAGGCGAAGAGAAAGGCAAAGCTTACACAGAGTTCACAGAGAGCACAGAGGTCGCTGAGAAGAGAAAGGCAGGAGAGTAGAGACGTCGAGGCGTCCGATCCTAGGAGCCCACCCTTCCCGCCGGAGGCGGGCGAAGGATGGGGCACCCTCAAGTTCAGGAGATTTGCTTCTTTAGGTCGGCGAGGAGATTCAGGGCGTCCAGGGGCTTCAGGTCGTCGAGGTTGGCGGCGCGGAGGCGTTCGAGGACGGCGCGATCGAGCGGCGTGAACATAACGGCCTGGTTGCCGCTGGAGTGGCCGGGCTCGGCCGCGCCGGGGCTGAGGGTTTCGCTGAGTTCGTGCTCGCTTTGTTCGTGGCGCTTGAGGACTTCGCGGGCGCGCTCGATGACGCTGCGGGGGAGTCCGGCCAGGCGGGCGACCTCGATGCCGTAACTTTTGTCGGCGCTGCCGGGCTCGACCCGGCGGAGGAAAATAATTTCGTTGGGAGTTTCTTTCACCGAGACGTGAATGTTTTTCACGGTCGGAAGGAGTTCGGCGAGTTCGGTGAGCTCGTGATAGTGCGTGGCGAAGAGGGTGCGCGCGCGCGTGTTTTTCTGGAGATGCTCGACGACGGCCCAGGCGATGGAAAGGCCGTCAAAGGTGGCGGTGCCGCGGCCGACTTCGTCGAGAAGGACCAGGCTGGAGGGCGTGGCGTGGTGGAGGATAACGGCAACTTCGCTCATTTCGACGAGAAAGGTGGAGCGGCCGCGGGCAAGATTGTCGCTGGCGCCGATGCGCGTGAAGACGCGGTCCGTGATGGGCAGCCGTGCCTGGCGCGCGGGAACGAAGGAACCCATCTGGGCCATCAGGACGATCAGCGCGGCCTGGCGGAGGTAGGTGGACTTGCCGCCCATGTTGGGGCCGGTGATGAGGAGAAGCTGCTGGCGGCCTGGCTCGAAGCAGAGATCGTTGGGAATGAAGCGCTCGCCTTTTTGTTTGAGCAATTCCTCGATCACGGGATGACGGCCGGCGACGATGAGGAGTTCGCCGGTGGAATTGAATTCGGGGCGGGTGTAGTTGCGGTCGGCGGCCAGCTTGGCGAAGGAAGCGAGGACGTCGAGCCGCGCGATGGCGGAGGCGGTTTTGCGAAGACGCGAGGCCTTGGCGGCGATGGATGAGCGAAGGTCAATGAAGAGCTGGCGCTCGATTTCGAGTATGCGCTCGTCGGCGGCGAGGATCTTGCGCTCGTATTCCTTCAGTTCGGGAGAGGTGAAGCGTTCGGCGTTGACGAGGGTTTGCTTGCGCTCGTAATCGGAGGGGGCGTTGGGGAGATTGGGCTTGGAGATTTCGATGTAGTAGCCGAAGACCTGGTTGAAACGAATCTTGAGGGAGTTGATGCCGGTGCGCTTGCGCTCGCGCTCTTCCATGGAGGCGATGATCGTCTTGCTGTGCTGGCTGAGATTGCGGAGCTCGTCGAGTTCGCCGTGATAGCCGGAGCGAATGATGCCGGGCTCGGTGGCGACGGCGGGCGGTTCGTCGGAGAGGGCTTTTTCGAGGCGCTCGCGGACGTCGGTGAGTTCGTCAATCTCTTCGTAGAGGATGCGGATGAGGTCGCTGCCACCGGTTTGCGGCGGGGTGAGGAATTTTTTCAGGATGGGCAATTGCGCAAGAGATTTGCGGAGGGCGAGGAGTTCGCGGGGCGCGGCGAGGCCAAGAGTGATGCGGCTGGTGAGGCGCTCGAGGTCCTGGATGCCGCGCAACTCTTTGCGGATTTCGCCGCGAACGACGGTCTGCTTGAGGAGATGTTCGACGGCTTCGAGGCGGGCGGCGATGGCGTCAGGATCAATCAGCGGGCGGAGCATCCAGGAACGCAGCAGGCGCGCACCCATGCCGGTGACGGTGGAATCGAGAGCGGCGATGAGCGTGGTGGGGCCGGAAGACTTGGATTCCTCGGTGAAGATGGGAGAGAGGAGTTCGAGGTTGCGAACGGACACGGAATCGAGGACCAGGGTCTCATGTTGCTCATAGTAACGGATGCGATCGAGGTGGCGGAGGGCCTCAACGCTGGGGGCGTCGTCGCCTTCCCCGCGGGCAGCATTTTCACGGAGGTAGTGAATGATGGCACCGGCGGCGGATTGCGCTTGCGGGTGGTCATCGAGGCCGAAACCGGTCAATTCGGCGACGCCGAACTGTTCACGGAGGATGCGTTCGGCGTAGTCCCGCTGGAAGATCCAGTCTTCCAGGCGGGTTTCGACGCCGCCCGCGCCCTCGAGGAGAGAAGTTTTGGCGGTTTCAAAAAGTTGTTGCGGTCGGGGGAGCAGGGTTTCGCGGGGGCGGAGGAGTTGCAATTCGTCGCGAAGGGATTCCTCGGCACTAGCGCCGGTGAATTCGGTAGCCAGGAATTCGCCGGTCGAGAGATCGACGAGGGCAAGGCCGATGGTGGACTGCGCGACGTTGTGAGAAGCGGCGGCGAGGAAATTGTTTTCGCGGGCATCGAGCACGGATACGTCGGTGGCGGTGCCGGGAGTAATGACGCGGGAGACTTCGCGGCGCACGAGTTTTTTGCCGGGGCCCGGCTGTTCCATCTGTTCGCAGATGGCGACTTTGAAGCCGGCGCGGATGAGGCGGGCGAGATAACCATCGGCGGCGTGGTAGGGAACCCCACACATGGGAATGGGCTGTCCTTTTTCGCGATTGCGGGAGGTGAGGGTGATTTGCAGTTCGCGGGCGGCGATGATGGCGTCTTCGTAGAAGAGTTCGTAGAAATCGCCGAGGCGGAAGAGGAGCAGGGCGTGGGGGTAGCGGGATTTGATCGCGTGGTACTGCTGCATGAGTGGGGTGGTGGGTTCGGACATTGGCAAGTTCAAAGTAATAAGTCTTAAGTTTTCAGAAAGACGTGCGCTCGACACTTCCTTGGAATAGAGCGTATCGCAGAAATGCGTCGACGTGCCAGCGCGAGAGATGACGCGGACATGGGGCGCAGCAGTGTTGCGCCCCTACGAACGGATGCCGAGTTCGGAGAGGAGGAAGGCGTAGTCGAAGGCGATTTCGCGGAGGTAATCGTAGCGGCCGCTCGCGCCGCCGTGGCCTGCGCCCATGTTGGTCTTGAGGAGGAGGGGACGCGTGTCGGTTTTGAGGGTGCGGAGTTTGGCGACGTATTTGGCGGGCTCCCAGTACATCACCTGGCTGTCATTCAAGGCGGTCTTGACGAGCATGGTGGGGTAATCCTTGCGGGTGAGGTTGGTGTAGGGGCAATAGGACTTCATGTAGAAATAATCGTCTTCCTTGAGAGGGTTCCCCCATTCCTCGTATTCGCCGACAGTAAGCGGGAGAGAAGCGTCGAGCATGGTGTTGAGTACATCCACGAAAGGCACGTGGCTGATGACGATGCGGAAGAGATCGGGGCGCATGTTGGCTATAGCGCCCATCAGGAGGCCGCCGGCGCTGCCGCCTTCGGCGGCGAGGGTCTCCTTGGAGGTAAATTTCTCGGTGATGAGATGTTCGGCGGAAGCAATGAAATCGGTGAAGGTGTTGAACTTGTGATGCATGCGGCCAGCGTCGTGCCAGGGCTTGCCGAGTTCGCCGCCGCCGCGGATGTGCGCGATGGCGAAGATGATGCCGCGATCGAGAAGGCTGACGCGATTGGAACTGAAAGATACGGGCATGGAGAGGCCGTAACTGCCGTAGCCATAAAGCAGTAGCGGGGCGCTGCCATCGCGAGGAGTGCTGTGGCGATAGACGACCGAGAGGGGAATCTGCGTGCCGTCAGGGGCCGTGGCATGAAGCCGCTCGCTGCGATAATGGCTGGGGTCGTAGCCGCCCAGGACGGGTTGCTGTTTGCGAAGATTGCGCCGGCCGGTGTGGAGATCGTAGTCGAAGACAGAGCGCGGGGTGATGAAGGATTCGTAGTGAAAGCGGACGTGGGAGGTATCGAACTCGGGATTGGCGCCGAGGGTGGCGTTGTACGCGGGTTCGGCGAACTCGATCCGACGCGAGGCGGCGAGGGCGGATGGGGCGCGGCGGGTGAGATCCACGATGCGGAGATAGGGAAGGCCGTCTTCGCGTTCGAAGAGGACGAGATGGGTGCGAAAAGCTTCGGCGGCGGAGAGCATGACGCCGGGGCGGTTGGGGATGACTTCGCGCCACCTAGAACGTGAGGGATCGGCGGCGGGCGCGGTCATCAGACGATAGGTGCGGCCGCCGCTATTGGTGCGGATGAAAAAGACGCCGCCGGCGGGGTCTTCGGAGCTGCCGGGGTGATGGTCGACGTAGTACTCGTGATCGTCTTCGCGTGGCGCGATGAGGCGAAATTCGCCGGAGGGTTGATCGGCGCGCAGGAAGTGGATCTCGCTGGTGGTGTGACTATTGCAGACGAGCAGAAGGTAGGAGCCGCTGCGTGTGCGCTCGATGTCAATGCGGAAGCGTTCGTCTTTTTCCTCGTAGAGGAGTGCGTCGGGAAGGCCGGAACCGAGCACGTGGCGGTAGAGGCGGTGGGAGCGCTTGGAAACCTCGTCTTCGACCACGTAGAAGAGTGTGAGATTGTCGGCGGCCCAGGCGGCGCTGGTGACGCGCTCGATGCGGAGGGGAAGGAGTTCGTGGGTATGGAGATCCTTGACTTCGAGGACGAACTGGCGGAAACCGGTGTTGTCCGTGGAGTAGGCCAGGAGACCATTGTCGTCGCTGACATCGAAAGAGCCGAGACCGAGGAAGGGGTGGCCTTCGGCGAGGGCGTTGAGGTCGAGAAGGGTTTCCTCGGGATGGGAATCGGCAGTGGCAGCTTCCGGTGAGAGCGATTCCTGTTTGCGACAGTGGATGGGGTACTGCTTGCCCTCTTCCGTCCGGGAGTAATAGGAGTAGCCGCGGAGAAGGTAGGGGACGCTGAGATCGGTCTGCTGAATGCGGCCGAGCATTTCCTGGTAGAGAGCTTCCTGAAAGGATTGAAAGGGTTTCAGGAAGGCGTCGGCGAAGGCGTTTTCTTCCTCGAGGTAGGCGGTGACGCGGGGGTCGTTCTTGTGGCGGAGCCAGGCGTAATGATCCACGCGGCGATCGCCGTGGATGACGTGTTCGACGGCATCGCGGAAGGCGACGGGGGGCTGGTGGGGAGTGCCGGGATTGCCCTCGGGCAATGGAGAAGCCGCCAAGGATGGAGAGTCGTATGACATGAGTCGTATATGGGAAGGCCTGAGAGGGTTATCGTAACCGAGAATGAGATTGGGGCAAAGGGGCCGGGGAGGAAGAGTTATAAGTTACCAGTCTTAAGTTCTAAGTAAGGGAAGAACGGACCAAGCACGAGGCGGCGGCGTTGGATGCGTTGTTGGGGAAGGCCTCGCCTCTGGGGGTGAGCGTCAGGGGGGTGAGGTATAGGATGTGGAGACGGGAGCCCTGGTAATTTGGGCGGGTCGGAGAGGCGCATGGGATACGAAACCGAGATTAAGCTGCGGATTGAGGATGTACGGGCGTTGCGGCGGACGCTGAAGAGGATGGGGGCGCAGTTGGTGGGGCCCGGAAGGGGGCGGGTGCACGAGATGAATTTGATTTTTGATACGCCCCAGGGCGGACTGGCGAAGCATGGGCAATTGCTGCGGATACGCACGGAGACGCCGGAGGGTGGGAAGCGCGGGACAGCCGGGAAGGGCGCGCCCCGGGTAGTGCTGACGTTCAAGAGCCCGCCGGAGGAACTCGCCATGGGAGAAGCGGGGCCGGCGGTGCGGGACCGGCGGTACAAGGTGCGGCAGGAAATAGAAGTGGTGCTGACGGATGCCGCGGGGCTGCAGAAGATATTTGAGGGGTTGGGGCTGCGGGGATGGTTCCGCTACGAGAAGTACCGCACGACATACCGGTTGCCGGCGCGGATGAAGTGGGCGCAAGGGCTGCTGTTGGAGTTGGATGAGACGCCGGTGGGAACGTTTCTGGAGCTGGAGGGGCCGGGGGAGGCGATTGATCGGGCGGCGAAGGAGTTGGGGCATGGGGCGAAGGACTACATTTTGAAGAACTATTTGGTGCTGTACGTGGAGGATTGCCGGAAAAAGGGGGTCCCGGCGGGGGATATGGTGTTTTCGGGGGTGACAGGTGGGGAGAAGAGGGTGAAGAGTAGAAAAGTGAAAAAGTAGAAGAGTGGAAGAGTTTAAGTGTTCAAAAACTGCGTGAGATCCGGTTTGGCGGTAGCGTTGACGCTGTAAAAGCGGCGGTCGAGCCGCCGCACTCCAAATAGCTGGGTGTGGGGTCGGCATGACAGTGTTGGGTGGGGTTGGGAATCCAGACGCGGGATTAGCGGCCTGTAATTAGGGGATTATTTTAGGGGATGGAGATTTTTTTGGTGATTTCATGTTGACAAGGGGAAGGGTCAGGTTTATCACTGAAATCGGAGTGAATTCTCTGCAATGAGCGCGTCCAGCGAACTCGAACCTCACCCTAGATGGACCAGGGGGAGTCTCAGCCACTTGACCGCTAGGCCCGCGAGTTTTTCGGGGTCGGCCCCGGTGTGGAATGGCCAAAGGGGCGAGCACCGCGAAGGTCTCGTGAGGGTTGTAGCCCGAGGAGGATTCGCCGCCGGCTAAGGGTTGCGTTACAGCAGCGTTTTGTCCATCCGCCGCCGGTCGTAACGACTTGCGGCTTTTTTGTTTTTGGGGGCGCGGAGAAGAGAAAGAGGAACGGTAGCACAGAGGGCACAGAGGTAGGAACACAGAGGGCACAGAGAAGAGAAAGGCGCCCGCCTCAGAAGGCGGCCGCTACAAAGGCGAACCCAGGGGCACGGTCAAGAATACCTGTGCCACAGAAGGCGCCGGTACAACGCGAAGAGGGGAAGGAGGACGCGCCATGCTGTATGCAACCGAGCTAATGGGCGCGCAGGCGTACGACGTACAGGGGAACTACGTCGGGCGCGTGCGCGAATTTTTTGTCGAGCCGGCGGAGCAGCCGAACCGCGTCTCCCACTTCCTGATTTCGCGCGGACGATTTCAGCCGCTGGTGGCGCGGCATGACCAGGTGTCCGCGGTAGAACCCGGACGGATCCAATTGAACGTAAGCGAACGGGCGCTGGCCGCGTATGAGCCGAATGAGGGGTGGCTGGCGGTGCGGAAGGATTTGCTGGACCAGCAGATCATCGATACCGCGGGGCGCAAAGTGGTGCGCGTGAATGACGTGGACTTGGCGGAACTCCGGACGAACGGGAACGTGGAACTGCGCATCGCCCAGGTCGATGTGGGCTTGCCGGGGGCGGTGCGACGGCTGTTGCAGGGCGTGGCTCCGGCGGCCATGGTGCGGCGGCTGCAAAAAAAGCTCCCGCAGCGATCGATCCGGTGGGAGTTTGTGAACTTGATCGAACCGGACCCGCTGCGGCGCGTGAAATTGCGGATCACCCACGAAAAACTGGAAGACCTGCACCCGGCCGACTTGGCGGAAATGATGGAGGAGTTGTCGGCGGCGGAGCGGCAGGGAATTATCGCTTCGCTGGATGAGGAGACCGCGGCGGCGGTGCTGGCGGAACTGGATGAGCGGCTGACGACGCAGATCGTGGAAAAGCTCGATCCCGAGAAAGCGGCGGACATTATCGAGGAGATGGCGCCCGATGCGGCGGCGGACTTGCTCGCGGATTTGTCGAAGGAGGCGTCGGAAGGAGTCCTGGAGGAGATGCCGAACCAGGAGGCGGACGAGGTGCGGGAACTCCTGGCGTTCGATCCTTCAACGGCGGGCGGGATGATGAACACGGAGTTTGTATTTGTGAGCGAGGATTCCACGCGGGAAGAAGTGCTGGAGTGGATGCGGACGCAGGAATTCAACTTGGAGCAGTTGGACACCATTGTGCTGATCGACAAGGCGGCGCAGTTTTCAGGGACGGTGCCGGTGGCGCGGATGCTGCTGGCGTCGGGGGAACAGCGCATGGCGGAGATGAAGACGGAGCCGCTGCTGAGCGTGACGTCGGATGCGAGCGAGAAGGATGTGTTTGAGCTGTTCGACAAATACAATTTGCGGATGTTGAGCGTCGTGGATGAGGAGAAAAGGCCGATCGGGACCGTGACGGTGGATGACGTGGTCTCGCGGTTGGTGAAGGCGTAGCAAGACGAAGAAAACCGCAAGAGCTTACGCAGAGGACACAGGGAGCGCAGAGGTCGCAGAGAAGAGGCATTAGTACGGCGATGAAGCTGGGATTGATCAACAAGACGATTGACGGGATGCGCGGGAGGACGGTGGACTTTTTCTCGCGCGGCAGGGCGTGGCGGCGCCGCGTCGCGCTGTTCCTTGCGGTGATCGGGCCGGGGATCATCACCTCCAACGTGGACAACGACGCGGGCGGAATCGCGGTGTATACGCAGGCGGGGAGTTCGCTGGGGTACACGCTGCTGTGGTCGCTGATCCCGATGACCATCGCGCTCTATGTGACGGAAGAGATGTGCGCGCGGATGGGGGTGATCACGGGCAAGGGCCTTTCCGACCTGATCCGCGAGGAGTTCGGCTTTCGTTCCACGTTTTTCGTGATGGTGACGGGCTTCCTGGTGGATTTGGGAAACGTGGTAGCGGAATTCGCGGGCGTGGCCGCCTCGATGCAGCTTTTCGGGATCAGCAAGTACATCGCGGTGCCGATCGCCGCATTGTTGGTGTGGGTGCTGGTGCTGAAGGGGACCTACCGCCAGGTGGAAGTTATTTTTTTGATTTTGTGTGTGTTTTATCTCTCCTACCTGTTTTCGGCGCTGTTCGCGCGGCCGGACTGGCTGCTGGCGGCGCGGATGACGGTGATTCCGAGCATCCATTTGGACGTGAGCTACCTGATCACGCTGACCGCGCTTGTCGGGACGACGATTGCTCCATGGCAGTTTTTCTATTTGCAGGCGGGATTCGTGGAAAAGAAGGTGGGGCCGCGGCACTACCCGCAAGCGAGGCTGGATGTGATGTTCGGGAGTATCAGTTGCATGGTCATCGTGTTCTTCATCATCGTGTGCACCGCGGCGACGTTGAACCGGACGGGTTTGACGAACATCACGGATGCGGCGGAGGCGGCGAAGGCGCTGGTGCCTCTGGCCGGCAAGTGGGCGAGCTATTTATTCGCGTTTGGGTTGCTGAACGCGTCGATCTTTTCGGCCACGATTTTGCCGCTGTCCACGGCGCATGTGATCTGCGAGGGGATGGGTTTTGAGGCGGGGTTGGACCACAAATTCCGGGAGGCGCCGGCGTTCTACTGGCTGTACACGATTCTGATTATGGTGGGGGCGGGGATCGTACTGATCCCCAATGTGCCGCTGTGGAAGATTTTTATATTCTCGCAGGTAGGGAACGGCGTGTGGTTGCCGGTCGTGGTGATTTTTATTCTGTTGCTGGTGAACCGCAAAGATCTAATGGGCGAGCATACCAACACGGTGACGTTCAATGTGGTGGCGTGGATCACGGCCATCGCGATGATTGCGCTGACGACGGTCCTCGTGGGACAGGCGGTTTTGCAGTGGGTGCATGGAAGTTCGGGGTGAGAGGGGGAAGAGTTTTCAGTTGCAGGTTTTCAGTGGTAAGTGAAGAAGGAAGGTTATCAGCGATCAGATATCAGCGATCAGGAAGACCAGAGAAGAAAGGCCTGGGTGTTTGACCGTAAGAACCCGTCGTTCCCCCCCCCTGAAAAAACATCGGGATGGGGCACCCTCAGGTTCAATGGTGGGGCTGTGCGGAACTCTGGGGGAACAGGACAATTGCGCGGGTAACGATGGGTGTGCTAACTTTGCGGCGTAAAGAAGATTTGCGGATTGACCGTGGCACATACCCGAACACATCTAGCGGCGCTGGCTCCTGAGGCTCTTGGTCCGGTCACACCGGAAGAGGCGGTTCTGCTGAAGAAGCTGGATCTGGCGCGGCTGCCGCGGCACATTGCCGTGATCATGGATGGGAACGGACGCTGGGCCCAGAAGCGGCACTTGCCGCGCGTGGCCGGACACCGCGCGGGAACGCAATCGGCGCGGACGACCATTGAAACCTGCGCGCGGCTGCACGTGGAAGCACTGACCTTGTACGCGTTTTCGGTGGAAAACTGGCGGCGGCCCAAGGCGGAAATCGAGTTTCTGATGCAGCTTCTTCGCGAGTATTTGCGCAGGGAGATGCCGCTTCTCCAGAAGAACAATATCCGGATGCGATTTCTGGGACGGCCGGAGGAATTGCCGGCGGCGGTGCAGAAGGATACGCGCGAGGCCACGGAAGAGACGGCGCGGAATACGGGGATGGTCCTTTCGATCGCGCTTAACTATGGGGGCCGGGCGGAAATCGTGGATGCCATGAACGCGATCCTGGCCGAGCGCAACGGGCATGCCGGGGCGCAACCGGTGACGGAAGAGCTGCTGGCGCAGCATTTGTACACGGCGGAATTGCCCGATCCGGACCTGCTGATTCGCACGAGCGGGGAGATGCGCGTGAGCAATTTCCTGCTGTGGCAGATCGCGTACGCGGAAATTTTCGTAACGGAGACGCTGTGGCCGGATTTCAACCGGGCGCGGTTGCTGGAGGCGCTGCTCGATTTTCAGAAGCGGGAACGAAGGTACGGCGGGATTGATTCGGAGCGCGGGGCGGCGGCGCGGGTGGCGCGGTAGGGCGTTCGGTTTCCTTTGGACAATGCAGAGGTGGGAAGGGAGTGGGTTGAGGTGTGCGTGGATGGGGATTCCAGGGGGAAGAGCAAGGAGCAAAGAGAAAAGATACCGCTCCGGCCCGGCGGGGTAAACGCCGGCTCTTTCCTTCCTCTTTGAACTCCGCGTTACCGTGAATGCCTTTCATCCAAATTTCCGCACCTGCCCATCATCTATTTTTTTCAGACCCCGCGGGTGCGCACTCGTCCCTCTAGGTGTATTCTTATTAATTGTGCGTTTCTCCCTACGCACGCGCCGACCCTCCACCGGGCCCAGGCGGGAAGGAAGCAGGCCATCGCTCCCATGGATCAGGAAACCTACGTGCCTCGCCACATCGAGGACGTCGAAATCCAGGAATGGCTCGAGTCCCTCGACTCCGTCCTGCTGTCCAGCGGCGCCGAAGTGGCCCGCGAAATCATGGAGCGCTTGCGCGCCCACGCCACCGTCAGCGGCATCGATCTTCCTTTTTCGGCCAACACTCCCTACGCCAACACCATTCCCGCGCGCCTCGAACCTCTATTCCCCGGCGATCAACAGCTCGAGCGCCGCATCAAATCCCTCATTCGCTGGAACGCCCTCGCCATGGTCGTCCGCGCCAATCGCCTCGAACACAATATCGGCGGCCACATCTCCACTTACGCGTCCGCCGCCACGCTCTACGAAGTCGGCTTCAATCATTTCTTCCGCGCGCGCTCCGATTCCTTTGAAGGCGACACTGTCTATTTCCAGGGCCACGCCGCTCCCGGCATCTACGCCCGCGCCTTTCTCGAAGGCCGCCTCAGCGTAGAACAACTCGTGAATTTTCGCCGCGAACTCAAGCCCGGCGGCGGCCTCTCTTCTTATCCGCATCCTTGGTTGATGCCTGACCTCTGGGAATTTCCCACCGTGTCCATGGGACTCAGCCCCCTGATGTCCATCTATCAGGCGCGCTTCAATCGCTATCTCGAAAATCGCGGCCTCAAGCCCGCCACCGATGCCAAAGTCTGGGCCTTCCTCGGCGACGGCGAGACCGACGAGCCCGAGTCCCTCGGCGCCATCACCCTCGCCTCCCGCGAAAAACTCGACAACCTCATCTTCGTCGTCAACTGCAATCTTCAGCGCCTCGATGGTCCCGTTCGCGGCAATGGCCAGATCATTCAGGAGCTCGAATCCGCGTTCCGTGGCGCCGGCTGGAACGTCATCAAAATTCTCTGGGGCTCGGAATGGGATCCCATCATCGAGCGCGACACCGAAGGCCTGCTCGTCAAGCGCATGGGGGAAATGGTGGACGGCGAATACCAGAAGCTCGTCGTCTCCAGCGGCGCCTACATTCGCCAGTTCTTCTTTGGCAGCGATCCTCGCCTTCTGAAGTTGGTCGAGCCGCTTCCCGATGAGGCGCTTCGCCGCCTGCGTCTCGGCGGCCACGATCCCCGCAAAGTTTACGCCGCCTATAAAGCTGCCTTTGAACACAAGGGCCGCCCCACCGTCATCCTCGCCCGCACCATAAAGGGCTACGGCCTAGGCGAAGCCGGGGAAGGGAAGAACGTCACCCACCAGCAGAAAAAGCTCAACGAAGACGAGCTGCGCGAATTCCGTTCGCGCTTCGGCATTCCCCTCAGCGATCAAGACGTCAACGAACTGCCCTTCTATCGCCCCGCCGAAGACAGCGAGGAAATGCGCTACCTCAAAGCTCGCCGCGAGGCCCTCGGCGGTTACCTGCCCCAGCGCAAAGTTCGCTCCGCGCCGCTCGTGGCCGATCACGACGAACTCTTCAAGGAATTCTTCGAAGGCAGCGAAGGCCGCGAAGTTTCCACCACCATGGCTTTCGTCGGCATGCTCCGCAAAATGCTCAAAGACCGCGAAATCGGCAAGCTCGTCGTGCCCATCGTTCCTGACGAAGCCCGCACCTTCGGCATGGAATCGCTCTTCCGCACCGTCGGCATCTATTCCAGCGTCGGCCAGAACTACGAGCCCGTCGACGTCAACACGCTTCTCTACTACAAGGAAGCCAAGAACGGCCAAATCCTCGAAGAGGGCATCACCGAAGCCGGCTCAATGGCTTCTTTCATCGCCGCGGGTTCCGCCTACGCCACGCACGGCATCAACACCATTCCATTCTTCATTTATTATTCGATGTTCGGATTTCAGCGCATTGCCGATTTCATCTGGGCCGCCGCTGATATGCGCACGCGCGGCTTCCTTCTTGGTGGTACTGCCGGCCGCACCACGCTTGCCGGTGAAGGCCTCCAGCACCAGGACGGCAACAGCCACGTTCTCGCCCTCCCCGTTCCCAATCTTCGCGCCTACGACCCCGCGTACGCCTACGAAATCGCCGTCATTCTTCAAGACGGCATTCGCCGCATGTACAAAGAGGGCGAAAACATCTTCTACTACATCACCGTGATGAACGAGCCGTACGCCATGCCTGCCATGCCCGCCGGCGCAAAGGAAGGCATCCTCAAGGGCATGTACAAACTCCGCCCCGCGAGCGAACGCAAAGCCAAACTCCGCGCCCAACTCTTCGGCAGCGGCGCCATCCTCAACGAAGTTCTCCGCGCCCAGGAAATTCTCGATCAGAAATTCGGTGTTGCCGCCGATGTCTGGAGCGTCACCAGCTACAAGAATCTCTACACCGATGGCATCGAAGTCGAACGCTGGAACCGTCTCCATCCCGACGAAACGCCGCGCGTACCCTATGTCACGCAATGTCTCGAGGGCGAGCAGGGCGTCCTCGTTGCCGCCTCCGACTACTTGAAAGTTCTCCCCTCCCTCATTTCCAAGTGGGCCCCGCGCCGCCTCGCCACCCTCGGCACCGACGGCTTCGGCCGCAGCGAATGCCGCGAATCTCTCCGCGAATTCTTCGAGGTGGATTCCCGCTTCATCGTCGTCGCCACGCTCCACGAATTAGCCCAGGACGGCCTGGTCGGCGAAGCCACCGTCCAAAACGCCATCAAGGAACTCAACATCGACCCCGACAAACCCAACCCCGTCACTTCCTAACTCTTGGTTTTGTAGAGGCCGCCTTCTGAGGCGGGCGCTCTTCTCTTGGGCTTGTGTTGGCCGGGTGCCCAGGTACGGAGTGTGTGCCTGGGTCCTGGGGTCCCCCTTATTCCACCAATCCTTGTACGCTAGGGTGCCCCATCCTTCGCGCTTTTGGCGGAAGGGTGGGCACTTACGCTCAAAGCAGATGGTCCCTCTTCTCTTTCCTTGTCCTTCTCACTTTTCTCTGTGCTCTCCGTGTCCTCTGTGGTGAAAGACTCTTCGCCTACTCCCCCTCCAAAATCTCCCCCGCCTTAATCTTCCCCGTCGCCAGATGCGCTATCAATTCCCGGTTCGCCGCCAGAAAATCATACTGCCCCAACTCGCGCGGCAGCACCCACTCCACCCGCTCAAACGCCACCGGCACAATTTCGCCCTCCGCCACCGCCGCTGCAAAAAAGTGAATCTCAATCTCTTCCGCGAAGTGCGCATACTGGTGCGTCACGCGCGCAATCTCCCGGCATTTCGTCAGCGTCACCCCCAACTCCTCCCGCAACTCCCGCCTCAGCGCCTCCTCCAACGTTTCCCCGTCCCGCACCTTCCCACCCGGGAATTCCCACTTCAGCCCAGACGTATCCTCCTGCCGCCGCTGCCCAATCAGCACCCGCCGGTCCCCTCGCTCAATCACCGCCGCCACGACCTGTCTCATTCTTCCTCCCGCCCCGCGCCCGAGCATACCAAACCATCATCCCCCACTCAGTAAAGCCATCCCGATCGGAGGCTCGGCGCAATTTGCGATCTTCCCGCCGCTGTCATCCCGACCGAAGCAACGGCGCCGTTTGCCGTTGCGCAGCGGAGGGATCCCGGCAACCATTCACCCAATCCCCGCCCCAATATTCATGCACTCTTCAACTCTCGACTCTTCTACCTCTTCTCATTTCTTCTCTGCGTCCTCTCGCCTCTGCGTTATCTTTGTCTTCTCTTCCCCCACAATTGACTCCCCACCCATCTCATGTTCGACTAATCTGTCTTCCCGGAGGCCAATCGTGCATTCACGCAATCTCTTCTTCATCGCCTGTTCATTCTTCGCCGCCACATTTATCCACGCCCAATCCCCTGACCAAATCATCCACTTCCACGCCACCATCGAAAACGTCAAACCCACCTTCGGCCCCGCCGAGCCCGTAGCCCATCTAAAACCCGGCAACATCCTCGAAGCCAATTCCCTCGACTGCTTCGGCAACGTCCTCCAAAAACCTGGCGACCCTTTCTCCAACATCAAAATTGACAATCCCCTCACCGGCCCCTTCTTCATCGATGGCGCGCAACCCGGCGACACCCTGGTCATCCATATTCTCGATCTTCAAGTTGACGGCAAACAAGGTGTCGGCGCCTTCAGCCCCGGTTTTGGCGCCGCCAATTCCACTCACTGGACGCCCATGCTCGAAAAAGCCCCGCTTCCCGAGCGCGCCTGGTATTACCCCATCGACGCCGAGAAGAAGCTCATCACTTTCCAGGCCCTCGACTCCAATTTCAAAACGCAATTTCCTCTCAAGCCCTTCCTCGGTTGCATCGGCGTCGCTCCCGCCAAGGGTGAAGCCCGCAGCTCCATCGTCCCCGCCGAATTCGGCGGCAATATGGACGCCCCTGAAGTCTCTCCCGGCAACACCCTCTATCTCCCCGTAAATGTTCCCGGCGCGCTCTTCTATTTCGGCGATGGCCACGCCGCCATGGGCGATGGCGAAGTTGCCGGCAGCGCCGTCGAAGTCCCCATGAAAGCAAAATTCCGCTTCGAGCTAATGAAAGGGAACAGCACCGCCTGGCCCCGCCTCGAAAACGATCATGAACTCATGGCCGCTGGCATCTATCGCCCCGTTGATGACGCCGTCCGCATCGCTGTCACCGAACTCATCGCCTGGGTGCATCGCGACTACGGCCTCTCCGAACTCGACGCCTACGAACTCTTCTCCAAAGTCGGCCATCTCCACCTAACCGAAATGGTCGACCCCAACTACGTAGTAGTTGCCTCCATCGAAAAGAAATATCTTCCCCCGCCTCTACCCCCGTCCCACTAACCGCTTCACTTCCCTCTGCGTCCCGCCAAATAGGGAGTCCGGCGGCAAGCGCCGCCTTTACAGCGTGAACGCTGTCGCCAAACCGGATCTCCCGCAGGTTTTGAACTCTTGAACTCTTCCACTCTTGAACATCTTCTTCTTTCTACCCGCCACCTGCCCCGACCTGGCCGGGGTGTTATCGTCCCTTTCCTCTTCGCCTCTCACTCGACACTCCGCCCTCACCGCTGCGATACTTCCCCCATGTTCTCCCCCACCCTTCTCGACCACTTCCAATCCCCACGCAACGCCGGAGAACTCCCCAATCCCACCGCCAAGATCGAAGTCAGCAATCCCGTCTGCGGCGACGTCCTGCAAATCTCCGCCATCCTCGAACACGGCCGCATCGCTGCCGTGCGCTTCCTCTGCCGCGGCTGCACCGCCTCCATCGCCTGCGCCTCATTGTTAACGGAATTAATTCAGGGAAGGGAACTCCACGAACTCAACGATATCACTGCCGACTCGCTCTCCAGCGCTCTCGGTGGACTGCCCCCCGCCTCCGCCCACGCCGCCCACCTCGCCTACGATGCCCTCCGCGCCCTCCTCCAAATCCTGCGCTCTACCTTGTAACTTTCTCTTCGCGTCTTCTGTGCTCTCTGTGTCCTCCGTGGTGAAATACCATTTCCGTGTCCGCCCTTTCTTCATCCCGACCGGAGCAACGGCGCCTCTTGCCGTCGCGCAGTGGAGGGATCACGGCAAGTTCTCATCGGGGCTTATGTGCCTGTGTCCTAAACTCTTAAGCACTTGAACTTTTGAATTCATCACTCAAAACTGACAACTGAAAACTTCTTCACTCCTCTCCCCTCGCCCTCGCGAGCGTCTCCGGATCATTCAAGTTCAGCACGCACCCTTCTTCGGTCGTGCCCACTTCAAACACATCCTTCGCATGTGCCCACACCACCGACCGCGCTCCCACATCCAGCGGCGCCTTCTCCAACTCCTCATACGTCGCCGCTGAAAACAACACCGGGTGCCCGCGCCGTCCTTCGTACACCGGCACCACAATGGGTGCCCGCGACGCGTAAAATGCCTCCACCAGCTCATCCACCAGTGTCGCGCTGATCAGCGGATGATCGATCAGGCACAGCATCAGCCCGTCCGTTCCCGCCGGCAAACTCCGCATCGCCGCGTGCAACGAACTCAACTGCCCCTTTTCCCACTCCGCATTGATTACGATTTCGTCCGCGTGCAGCGCCACGGCCCGCGCGATCGGTTCCGCGTGCGCTCCCAACACCACCCGCCGCACACCAATCCTCGGATGTCGCGTCACTTCCAGTAAATGTTCCAGGAAAGGCCGGCCCTGATAGGAAAGCAGGGCCTTTGGCGAGCCCATGCGGCTGCTCGACCCGCCGGAAAGGATCACCGCCGCAATCATGGTTCACCCTCGGGCCAGCAACTTCGGGTGCTGTGGTCTATAGCTAGAGGTGGCGGGTGTCCTCTGCGTGCCCGCCGCATTCTAGCGGGCCTGCCCGCATCCTACTGCCATTCCCCCGCCCCCACAAGCCCTCGTATCGCGCCATCTAAAATGTAACCGGAGGGGGTAACGTCGCGCCATTTAAGATGTAACCCGACCAAAACTTGTTTTCGAGGAGGTCCGGTTGGGGAACAAAGGGCGATGGGAGTATCTGCGGGCGATTTATGAGCGTTACCGTGCGGCGGGGCGTGAGGTCAAGCAGGTGATCTTGAACGAGTTTTGCGTCAACACGGGCTATCACCGGAAGTATGCGATTCGCTTGTTGAATGGAGCGCCACCCAGAAGGGGAAAGGTGCGCGAGCGGCGGCGCGGCCTGACCTACAGCCAGGAAACCCAGGCCGTGCTGACGGCCGTTTGGGAAGCGGCGGGGTATCCCTGGTCGGTGCGGCTGAAAGCGCTGTTGCCGCAGTGGTTGCCGTGGATCCGCAAACACTTTCGTTTGCGGCCGGAGATCGCGCAGCAGCTTTTGCGGATCAGCGCGCGGCAGATGGACCGCCGGCTGAAGGCGCAGAAGACGCAACGGCGGCGGAGCATTTATGGCCGGACCAAGCCGGGCTATCTGCTCAAGCACCACATTCCGGTGAAGACGGACCGCTGGGATGTGCACCAGCCGGGCTTCACAGAAATCGATCTGGTTTCGCATTCCGGGAATTCCGCCAGCGGAGAGTTCGCGCACACTCTGAACGTCACCGACATTCACACCACTTGGACGGAATCGCGGGCGGTGCTGGGGCGCGGCGAAGAGGCCGTACAACGGGCCTTAAACGAGATCGCCGGGGTGCTGCCCTTTGCGCTGCTGGGCGTGGATTCCGACAACGGCAGCGAGTTCATCAACTGGCATCTGAAAAGTTGGTGCGAACAACGACAGATTCAGATGACCCGCGGGCGGCCGTACAAGAAGGACGACAACGCGCACGTCGAGCAGAAGAACTGGACGCATGTGCGCAAGCTGCTGGGCTGGGATCGCTATGACACGCACGAGGCGGTGGCCGCCTGCAACGAACTGTACAGCCGCGAACTGCGCTTATGGCTGAACCTGTTTCTGCCTTCGGTGAAGTTGCTGAAGAAGGTGCGCGTGGGCAGCAAGGTGCGCCGCGTGTACGACGCGGCACGCACGCCGTTCGAGCGCGTGCGCGAGTGCGCCGGAGCGGATGCGCTGAAGGTGGCGCAGCTCGAGCAGTTGCGAAAACAGCTGGACCCGTTTCAACTGAGCCGCAGCGTCGAGCGCAAGCTGGAGCGCATCGCTCGCCTGGCGAATCGCCGCCTGAGTCCAAAGGCGGTGCAGGAAATGACGCCCGAACAAACGAGCGGCCAGCGGGCCAACGGCCGCGGCAAAACCGCTGCGCTCGGGAATCCCGCACCCCCCGCGGGATCCCCGCTTTCCCACCGTCGCAACAACAAGCTTCCGGTTACATTTCCAATGTCTCGACAACCCCAGCTACGGTTACATTCTTAAATGGCTCGACAGGGCCCTTCCTGCGTTTAGCCTGCCTTGTCATCCCGCTTGCCCTGAGCCTCGAAGGGACCGCAGTGCCGCGCCTCTTGCGGCCTCGCTCAATTTGTCATCCCGACCGGAGTGCCGCGCCTTTTGTGGCCTCGCTCAATTTGTCATCCCGACCGGAGTGCCGCGCCTCTTGCGGCCTCGCTCAATTTGTCATCCCGACCGCAGTGCCGCGCCTTTTGTGGCCTCGCTCAATTTGTCATCCCGACCGGAGTGCCGCGCCTCTTGCGGCCTCGCTCAATTTGTCATCCCGACCGCAGTGCCGCGCCTTTTGTGGCCTCGCTCAATTTGTCATCCCGACCGGAGTGCCGCGCCTTTTGTGGCCTCGCTCAACTTGTCATCCCGACCGCAGTGCCGCGCCTTTTGCGGCCTCGCTCAACTTGTCATCCCGACCGCAGTGCCGCGCCTTTTTTGGCCTCGCTCAATTTGTCAATCCCGACCGGAGTGCCGCGCCTTTTGTGGCCTCGCTCAACTTGTCATCCCGACCGCAGTGCCGCGCCTTTTGCGGCCTCGCTCAACTTGTCATCCCGACCGCAGTGCCGCGCCTTTCGCGGCCTCGCTCAATTTGTCAATCCCGACCGGAGTGCCGCGCCTTTTGCGGCCTCGCTCAACTTGTCATCCCGACCGGAGTGCCGCGCCTTTCGCGGCCTCGCTCAATTTGTCAATCCCGACCGGAGTGCCGCGCCTTTTGCGGCCTCGCTCAACTTGTCATCCCGACCGGAGTGCCGCGCCTTTCGCGGCCTCGCTCAATTTGTCAATCCCGACCGGAGTGCCGCGCCTTTTGCGGCCTCGCTCAACTTGTCATCCCGACCGGAGTGCCGCGCCTTTCGCGGCCTCGCTCAATTTGTCATCCCGACCGGAGTGCCGCGCCTTTTGCGGCCTCGCTCAACTTGTCAATCCCGACCGGAGTGCCGCGCCTTTTGCGGCCTCGCTCAACTTGTCATCCCGACCGGAGTGCCGCGCCTTTCGCGGCCTCGCTCAATTTGTCAATCCCGACCGGAGTGCCGCGCCTTTTGCGGCCTCGCTCAACTTGTCATCCCGACCGCAGTGCCGCGCCTTTCGCGGCCTCGCTCAATTTGTCAATCCCGACCGGAGTGCCGCGCCTTTTGCGGCCTCGCTCAACTTGTCATCCCGACCGGAGTGCCGCGCCTTTCGCGGCCTCGCTCAATTTGTCAATCCCGACCGGAGTGCCGCGCCTTTCGCGGCCTCGCTCAACTTGTCATCCCGACCGGAGTGCCGCGCCTTTCGCGGCCTCGCTCAACTTGTCATCCCGACCGGAGTGCCGCGCCTTTTGCGGCCTCGCTCAACTTGTCATCCCGACCGCAGTGCCGCGCCTTTTGCGGCCTCGCTCAACTTGTCATCCCGACCGGAGTGCCGCGCCTTTCGCGGCCTCGCTCAATTTGTCAATCCCGACCGGAGTGCCGCGCCTTTTGCGGCCTCGCTCAACTTGTCATCCCGACCGGAGTGCCGCGCCTTTTGCGGCACGTAGTGGAGGGATCATGGCACACTCCCAACCAATGCTCGCACCTCCAGGTTTTACTCTTAGACTCTTAAACTCTTGAACTCTTGAACTCTTGAACTCTTAAACCCTTCCACTTTTAGCTTTCAACTTCCAATTTCTATTTTCCAATTTCCATTTTCTAACCTCTAATCCCTAACTTCTGCCGTTCCCTTCAATTTCTTATGCGCCGCCCCGCTCGCATTCCGTCGCACCGCTACCAGTTCCGCCACGATACTCAGCGCAATCTCCTCCGGAGACAACGCCCCAATCTCCAATCCCATCGGCGCATACACTCTCTCAAACTCTTCCCGCTTATAACCTTCGCTCTCCAGCGCCTGGTACACGCTCAGCACCTTGCGCTTGCTCCCGATCATCCCCACGTACCGAGCTTGTGTCCTCACCGCCCACGCCAGCACGCGCATATCCTCTTTGTGGCCGCGCGTCACGATCACCAGGTAACTCGATCCATTCGGCTTCAGCTTCTCGAACGCCTCGTCATAACTCGTGAAAATCTCCTGGGCCATTGGAAACCGCTGCGCATTCGCGAACGCCTCGCGGTCGTCCACCACCCCCACGCCAAATCCCGCCGCCTGCGCCGCTTTCGCCACGGCCGTCGAGATGTGCCCTCCGCCAAACAGGTACACCACCGGCTGCGGCAGGATCGGTTCCACAAAAATCTCCACCGTGCCCCCGCAGATCAGCCCGTTGTCATACGTCGCTTCATTGTTCAGGTGGAACACCAGTTTCCGCGGCGTTTCCTTCTCCATCACCTCTTTCGCCGCCGCCCACACGTCCGCCTCCACGCATCCCCCGCCAATCGTTCCCGCAGTCGAGCCGTCTTCCCGCACCAGCATCCGCGAGCTCTCGTAGCTCGGTATCGATCCGTTCGTGTGCACAATCGTAGCCAGCGCCCCGCGCACCCCCGCTCGCCTCATCCGCACAATCTCTTCAAACAAATCCATCGCTTCGTCGCTTCCTTGTGCTGCTCACAATCTTGAGGCCTGTCCCGCCTCAGCCCAAAGCCCCTGAAAACTGCATCCATTTTGTCATCCCGACCGGAACAACGGCGCTTTCTGCCGTTGCGCAGTGGAGGGATCGCGGCACATATTCAACCTCTTCGCCAATCCTCCTCTGGGCTCTCCTCTGTGCGCTCTGTGTTCCTCCCTCTGTGAACTCTGTGTTAGCCTCCATCCTCGCTTTCCCGCTCGCCAACTCAGCCTACGAGGCCTCCTCGCCTCTGTCAATTCTCCGCGCATGTTGGACTTCCTCGCTCCCTGGTGCTACTTTCCCCTCTGGAACCACACCCAATCCCGCACCCGCAAGGTGCTGCAAACCTATCGTGATACGATACATCTGTCTATTGTCAGGCGGCATCTAATCTCGCTCCGAGGAGGCCTCTCATGAAAGCCATCATCTTCCAAAAACACGGTGATCCGTCCGTTCTCCACTACACCGATGTTCCCGAGCCTCAGCTTCGCCGCCGCGAAGTCCTCATCCGCGTTCACGCTTGTGCCCTCAATCACCTCGACCTTTGGGTCCGTCGCGGCCTTCCCGGCTTCCAGACCCCCTTTCCTCACATCCCCGGCAGCGACATCGCCGGCGAAGTCGCCAAAATCGGCCCGGAAGTCAGCGCCGTCTACATCGGCCAGAAAGTTGTTCTGTCTCCCGGGGTCACCTGCGGCAAATGTCCCGCCTGCCTGTCCGGCAATGAAAACCGCTGCCGCGACTTTACCAATCTCGGCAACATGGTTGATGGAGGCTGCGCCGAATTCGTCCGCTGCCCCGATGTCAATTGCATGCCCTATCCTGAAAACCTGGATTGGGCTCACGCCGCTGCCGTTCCTCTGGTATTCCAAACCGCTTGGCACATGCTCGTCAATCGCGCGCAACTCCAACCTGGCGAGGATGTCCTCGTTCTTGCCGCCGGCAGCGGCGTTGGCACTGCCGCCATCCAGATCGCCAAATTCTTCGGTTGCCGCGTGATCGCCACCGCCGGCAACGACGAAAAAATCGCCAAAGCCAGACAACTCGGCGCCGACGAAGTCATTCATCACGGCATCATGCCCATCTCCAAAGAAGTTCGCCGCCTCACCAACAATCGCGGCGTGGACGTCGTTTTCGAGCACGTCGGCGAAGCCACCTGGAACGAAAGCGTCAAAAGTCTCGCCACCGCCGGCCGCCTCGTCACCTGCGGCGCCACCACCGGCCCCGACGCCAAACTCGATATCCGTTTCCTCTTCAGCCGCCAACTTTCCATTCTCGGCTCCTACATGGGCACCAGGGAAGAACTCCGCACCGTCCTCAAGCTCGTCGCCCAGGGCCGCCTCGTTCCCGTCGTGGACAAAATCTGGCCCCTCCACGAATGCGCCACCGCCCACAACTACCTCGAAAAATCCAAGCACTTCGGCAAAGTCGTCCTCACCATCGACTAACTCTTCTCTGCGCCTCTCTTGGAGTGCGGCGGCAACCTTGCGCCAACTTCTCCTCGTGACACCCCCAACCCCTTCGCGCACTCCTGCTTTTACTCTTACACTCTTACACTCTTTCACTTCTTCCTCTTTGTTCTTCGTATCACCAACCCCCCGTTTGTATGTCCTTGCCCCCTATGTCAAAATGAAAGAGCGTGGCAGAGGCACACATGGCAACCACCCTCGGCAAAAGCGTCACCCTCACCAAACCCGACGATTTCGGCAAACTCCTCCAGGACGAAGGCATCATCTTCACCCAGCTCGATAAGGCTGTGAACTGGGCCCGCAAAAGCTCCATCTGGCCCCTGGGTTTCGGCCTCGCCTGCTGCGCCATCGAGATGATGTCCATGGCCGCTTCCCGCTACGACCTGGCCCGCTTTGGCGCCGAAGTTTTTCGTCCCTCGCCCCGCCAGGCCGATCTCATGATCGTCGCCGGACGTCTTTCCCAGAAAATGGCTCCCGTCATTCGCCAGCTTTACGATCAAATGCCTGAGCCCAAATGGGTCATCTCCATGGGAGCGTGCGCCACTTCCGGCGGCGTCTTCAATAACTACGCCATCGTGCAAGGCTGCAATCAGGTCATTCCTGTGGATGTCTACGTTCCCGGCTGCCCTCCGCGCCCCGAAGCCGTTCTCTACGCCATTCTCCAGCTCCAGAAAAAGATCGACGCCGAAAAGGGCTCTTTCAAGCGCGCCCTCAATCTCGCCTAAGCAAGGTGCCGTATGACTATGGAAGGTTTCGCCACCAGCGCTCGCGACCTCCTGCGCCACACTCTCGCCACCATCGCGTATCGCGGGGCGAAAGTCCTCCGCGACGCTCCCGACTCCTTCGCCAATTTCCGTTCCGCCGAAACCACCCGCACGCCCCTGCAAATCCTTGCGCACCTCGGCGATCTGTTCGATTGGGCGCTCTCCATGGCCAAGGGCCAGCCTGCGTGGCATGACTCCAAGCCTTTGCCTTGGCAGGACGAAACTCAACGCTTCTTCGCCTCTCTCGGCAGTTTCGACGACTATCTTGCCGGCGACGCCTACCTCCAGGCCTCGCCCGAGAAACTCTTCCAAGGCCCCGTCGCCGACGCCTTGAACCACATCGGCCAGCTCGCCATGCTTCGCCGCATGGCCGGTAATCCCATCAAGGGCGAAAACTATTTTCAGGCAGATATTTCCTCCGGGCGCGTCGGCCAGGACCAGCCCAAGCCCAAGCGCGAATTCGACTAACTCTCCACTAGACTTGGGGCGCGGGCACCACTAGACTATCCGGACCCAGTTGGTCTTTATATGCTCGCTCCTGACCAACGCAAATACCCTCGTATCCGTCCGCCGAAATCCTTCGTCGTCGCCTGGCAATCCGGTATGACCCGCGACGTTTCCCACATTGACAGCCTCGCTCTCGGTGGCCTCTTCATCCGCACCAAGAGCCCCGTACCGCTTCGGAGCGCCGTGCAACTTTTGTTGGATACCCCCGCCGGACAGATTCGCGGCCGCGCCATCGTCCGCCGCGTTCATCCCCACACCGGCATGGCCCTCCAGATCATCGCCATGGACCCCGGCGACCGCGCCCTACTCCACCGCGAACTCCGCGACCTCTTCGCCGCCTAGTCTTCCCCTCATCTCCATTCTTCTCTGTGCACTCTGTGTAGATTCTTCGCCTTCTCTGTTCTCCCGCTTCCTGATCACTGATATCTGATCGCTGATATCTCTCCCCGATCACTTCCTCAAATCACCGTCGCCGCCCCACCCGCCAGCTCCATCTTCGTCCCCACCCCCGCCTTCTCCCTCCGCACATACCCCATCCCAATCCACGCATTCAACCCCGACGAAAACCCCGTCCGCGTCACCATTCCAACCTCTTTCCCCTCGGCCATCAAAACCGTATTCGCCGCGACGCCCTCCACCCCTTCAAATCGCAACGACACCCGCGCACGGTTCACCTGCCCGCGCGACCTCACCCGCTCCACAATCTCCTGCCCCGTATAGCAGCCCTTCGTGTAGCTTATGTGCGAATCCTGCAAGCCCGCCTCATGCGGTATCTGCTTCTCTCCAAAGTCGTATCCAAACCACGGTATCCTCTGTTCCAATCGCACCACGTTCAGCGCCGCATATCCCGCCGGCCCCCCGCCGTGCTTCTGCGCCGCCTCCACAACCACCTTCCACAGTGCCTCGCTCTGTCCGCGCTTCCCCAGAAATTCCGCCCCACTCACGCCACCCGGCGATCTCCGGATCACCCGGCAGGGAACTCCCCCCACGGAAACTTCCCGCGACTCCAATTCCGCAATCCTTCCCAAATCCACTCCCGTCAACTCCGCAGCCACCGCCGCGGCCTTCGGTCCTTCCACCCCCAGCGTTGCGTACTCCTCCGTCTGGTCCGACAGCGTCACATCATCCATGATGATGTACTTTTCCAATCCCTCGATCAGCCGCTCGCGAATCATCGCATACGAAACGCAGAACAACTCTTCGCCGAGCGCATACGTTTCAATCTCCGCCTGGATATGTCCTTGCGGATTCAGAAACAGCGAAACTATCCCGCGGTTCTCCGCCAGCCCCTTAACATTGTTCGTCAGGATGGCGTTCAGATATCGCACACGGTCCGGCCCCGTAAAGCTCAAGTACGCCCGGTAATTCTTGTCCACCACCCCCACGCTCTCCCGCAAATACCCATACTCCGCCCGCCAATCCCCAAACCGCTCCGGCAGCGCGCACCCGAACCACGTCCCCAGCGTCGCCCCGTTAGCCAGGTGCATCGCCTCCAGCGCCGTCCTCAATTCTTCGCTCTTCTCTTGCAACGTGATTCCCCCTCCCGCCAGTCTACCAAACCCGCCTTTTTCACTTCCGTCATTCCACTTGCATCGAGCTTCGGGGGGACTGAAATGCCGCGCCGTTTGCAGCACCCACCACCCCGTCATCCCGACCGAAGTGCCGCGCCGCTTGGAGCGCCCACCACCCTGTCATCCCGACCGGAGCAACGGCGCCTTTTGCCGTTGCTCAGTGGAGGGATCGCGGCAACCTCCCGACCAATTCGGGCACCCCGGGTCAGAAACTCTTAAACTCTTTCACTCTTGCACCTCTTCCTTTCTTCCCCCCGATCGCTGATATCTGTTCGCCGTTCTTCCCTCACCCCGAATTCCCGTCCCAAATCCCCAATGCTATACTTCTCTAGATGAACGCCGCACCTGATACATTGCGTCTCCCCGACGCCGCCAACCCGGACATGATCTACATCAAGCTGCCCGTCGGCGTTCTCCAGTGCAATTGTCTGATCATCGGCGATCCCAAATCCCGCGAAGCCATCGTCATCGACCCCGGTGATGAAGTCGAGCGCATCCTCGGCCTTCTCGGCCGCTACAAGCTCACCGTCAAAGTCATCGTCAGCACCCACGCCCACATTGATCACATCGGCGGCCTCGCCAAGCTCCATCAATACACCGGCGCGCCCGTCATGATGCACAACGACGATCTCCCTCTCTATCACGCCATGGACGTCCAAGCCGATTTCCTCGGTATCGCAGCGCCCGAACTCGTCGACGTCGATCATCTCCTCAAGGAAGGGGACGCCCTCAGTTGGGGTGGCTTCCAGGCCAATGTCATTCACACTCCCGGCCACTCGCCCGGCAGCGTCTGCCTCTATCTCCCCAAAGTTTCCGGCCAAATCAAGCTCACCCAGCCGCAACTCTTCGCGGGAGACACGCTCTTCGCCGGCAGCATCGGCCGCACCGATCTCTGGGGCGGCTCTCTCGATGAAATTATGGATTCCCTCAAGTCCAAACTCCTCCAACTTCCCGATGACACCGTCGTCCATCCCGGCCACGGCCCCACCACTTCCATCGGCCGCGAGCGCCATTCCAACCCCTTCCTCCAACCCTGACCACCGGGTGCCCCGGGCACGGAGTGTGTGCATGGGTCTTGGGTTTGCCTTTTCTTTTTCTGTCATCCCGACCGGAGCAACGGCGCCTTTTGCCGTTGCGTAGTGGAGGGATCGCGGCAAGTCTTCGACCGGTTCTCGCGCCTCCATTTGTGAACTCTTAAACTTTCAACTTTCTACTTTCTACTTTCTACTCCCCATCTCCTCCATCACCGCCTGCAGCAACTCCTTCGCATGCGTCAGTTCCTGTACGACCATCCGCAGATCCATTGCCGGCACGGTGGGATTCCTCTGGCTCGTGCAATACACCCCGTGCTGTCCCACCAGCACCAACGCATTCGTGATCCGGTCCAGTGACACCGCCAGCCTCCCGCGCTCCTTCCCGAACATCTGCTCGTACTTTTCCAACTCTTCCCGGTGTTCCTCGAACGCATTCATCGTCGCTTTCCTCTCCCTACGCCCATTACTCGGACGTACCACTTCGGGCACAGCCCTGCGCGGCCAAACTTTACCCTACCCCCGCGCCAGAACATAATCCAACAAGCCAGCCAAAAGCGCAGCAGCAAGACCATGAGCCAGTCACATCAGTCTGTTTGGGATTACGTGCCTTTTGGTGAGCCGCCAAAGGCCAATTGGGAGCATCAAATCATGCGACGTTCGGATCTTGTGCAATACAAAGAAAAGGAAAATGGCCGCATCGGGCGCACCTCGCAGATCGTCTTCGGCGAACGCCAACACCTTCTTCGCGTTCTGGATTCCCTCGAAGGCACGCATCTCCCCATCGCGCGCATGCAGCAGGAGCGCCGCATCCTCGAAGAGCTCATCCACGAGCGCACCCGCGAGCTCAACCACATCAACACCGCCTGGGATGAAAAGATCGGCCTCGTTCTCAGCGCCGAAGCCAAACCCGAAATGCTCGAGAAGCTCGCCAAGCAGGCGCCCCAGGAAGATTTCTATCTTCTCCGCCTCATCAGCGAACATCCCCGCGCCAATGCCAAAACTTTGAACCGCCTCTCGCGCCATCCCTACGGCGCCATCCGCGAAAATGTGGCCCGTCATCCCAACGCCGACTCCACCACGCTCACCTATCTCAGCAAAGACAAGACCCAGCCGCTCTGGTATCTCGTCGCTTTTAACCCCAACACGCCCTCGCCCGCTTCAGCGCCGTCTCCGCGACCGCCTCAAGCGCCTCGGCGACGCCCAATCCGGCCGCTAACCCGCAGCCGTTACTCTCTCTTACTTTTACACTCTTTCACTCTTCTACTTTTGCACTCTTCAACTTCTTCTACCCTGAACGCAGCGTGCCCAGGCACGGAGTGTGTGCCTGGGTCTTGGGTTTGCCTTTTCTTATTTTGTCATCCCGCCTGCCCTGAGCGAACTCAAAGGGACCGAACTACCGCGCCTTTTGCGGCCACGCCATAATTGTCATCCCGACCGGAGCGACGGCATGTTTTCCCGTTGCGCAGTGGAGGGTCTGCTTTTCTTGGGTTAGCTCTTGTAGTGGCCACTTTCTGAAGCGGGCGCCTTTTCCTCGTCTCACCCAAATTTGTCATCCCGACCGAAGTGCCGCGCCCTTTGCGGCACGCAGCGGAGGGATCGCGGCACCACCCCAGCCGTCCCTCGCCCTAATGTTCGTTCACTCTTGAACTTTCAACTTTCGACTCTTCAACCTCTTCTCCTTTCCCCACCCGCGCTATACTCTCCCCATCGCGATGAAACTCCGTGCCCTCCTCCTCTCCGCTCTCCTCCTCATTCCTGTCTTCTGGCACCACCACATCGAAGCCGGTGACCTTGGCAGCCACGTCTACAACACCTGGCTCGCGCAACTCGTCCAGAAGGGAACTGCCCCCGGCGTCTATTCCGTCTGGCAATGGAAAAACATTCTCTTCGATCTCCTGCTACTCTCACTCTCCAATCTGTTCGGCATCCCCGCCGCCGAAAAAATCGCCGTCGCGCTTTGCGTCGTTCTCTTTTTCTGGAGCGTTTTCGCCCTCATCGCCGTCGCCACGCGCCGCCCTCCCTGGCTCCTCACGCCGTTCCTCGCCATGCTCGCCTACGGCTACGTCTTCCACATGGGTTTCATGAACTACTATTTGTCCGTCGCATTGGCCTGCCTTGGCCTTGCTTTTGTCTGGAGCGGCCGCCCCAGATTGCAGCTCGCCTCCCTCCCGCTAATCCCCCTCATGCTCCTCGCGCACCCTCTCGGCCTTCTTTGGTTTCTCACTGCCGCTGCCTATCTCCTCCTCTGGCTGCATCTTCCGCGCTGGCGCCTCGCTTTTCCCGGTCTTGGTCTGATCCTCATCCTCGCTGCCCGCTGGCTGATCACCCATCATTCCTCCTGCGAAGTCGAATGGCCCGATCATCCCTTCTACTTCTTCAACGGCGCGGATCAGTTCGTCGTTTTCGGTGAACGTTACCGCTACATCTCCGCCATTGGCTTGGCCGTTGGCCTGCTCATGGCCGGATTGGACCTTCGCCGTGCCCCGCGAGCCTCCTTCTGGTGTAAAGACCGCCTACTTCTTCTCGAACTCTGCGTCATCGCCTTCTGCGTCACCTCGCTCCTCCCCGAAAATCTCAATTTCAATCTGGACACCGGCTGGATCGGCCTCCTCGTCTCCCGCCTCACTCTCATTACCGCCATCTACGCGCTCTGCTTTCTCGGTTCGCTCAGGCCGCAAAAATGGCATCTTGCCGCTCTCTTTGCTTGCGCCCTACCCTTTTTCTTTTTCATTTATCAGGACACCTCTCTCGTCGCCCGCCTCGAAGCTAACGCCGAAAAGCTAACCCGCAATCTACCCTTCGGCACCCGCGTCCTGAGAACCGTCGCCGCTCCCGGCGATTGGCGCGCTCCTTTCATCTACCATTCCATTGACCGCGCCTGCATCGGCCACTGCTTCGCCTTTTCCAATTACGAGGCGCCCACCAAACAATTCCGCCTCCGCGTCCGCGAAGGCAGCCCCGTCGTCGTGTTCGATCCCGACGACAGCGAATCCATGGAATCCGGCGAATATGTGGTCCAGCCCGAAGATCTCCCCCTCAAGCAAATCGACCAGTGCGATCCTGCCAACCCTACCACCCTCTGCCTCCGCGACCTCTCGCCCCACGAATTGAACGGCCGCCTCTCCCGCCGCCCTCTTTAGCTCACTCCTTTAGGGGTGAGGTCTTCCCCAACCCACCCCAAGTTGTCATCCCGACCGAAGCGCCGCGCTGTTTGCGGCGCGCAGTGGAGGGATCGTGGCAAAATTTCCTCCCCCTTCGCCTCAACCTCTGAACTCTTGAACCTCTTCTCCTCTCTGTGCTCTCTGTGTTCCTCCCTCTGTGAACTCTGTGTTACTGTCCCTCTTCCTCCCCCCTTCCCCCAAAAAGACAATTTGGCTCTTCCATTAGGCCAATCCCTGCTAGAATATTCCACAAGGTGAGAGACAATGCTGCCATTACACCTTCAGCCCGAAAGCCATATCCCGCTCTATATCCAGCTTCGCGACCAGCTCCGTTCCCTGGTCCACGCTGGCGATCTTCACCCCGGTGACCGCATCCCCGCCAGCCGTGAACTCGCTCTCACTCTCGGTGTCCATCGCACCACTGTCGCCAATGCCTACGCCGAACTCGAATCCGAAGGCCTCATCCAGGGCCACGTCGGCCGCGGCACCTTCATTCGCGCCAATGGCAACGGTCTAAAGATTTCTCCGCCCCCGCCGCCGGCCCTGCACAATGGCGATGGCCTCCGCTGGGAACTTCTCTTCGCCGATGAACGCAGCGAAGAAGTCCTCACCCGCCTCACTGCTTCTGCTCCCGAAGACGCGCTCTCCTTCGTCATGGCGCGCCCCGCTCCCGAATTTTTCCCCGTGGAGGAATTGCAAACTTGCTCCCACGCCGCCCTGCGCCGCGAAGGCCCCGAAATCCTCAATCTCGGCCCCTCCGACGGCTACGCGCCCCTCAAGGAAGCGCTCCTCGAACTCCTCCACCACGACGGCATTCCCGCCAAGGACGAAACTCTTCTCGTCACCGCTGGTTGTCAGCAAGCTTTCGATCTCATCGCCAAGGCCTTTGTTCGCTCCGGCGACACCGTCGTCATGGAGAATCCCACCTACCCCGGCGCCTCCGCCGTTTTCCATGGCGTTCGTGCACGCTGCCTCGGCGTTCCCGTACGCACCCACCCCGAGCCCGGCAAGCCCCTGGGCCTGGATCTGGATGCCCTCGAAGCCACGCTCGCCGCTAATCGCGTCAAGCTGCTCGTCCTCACTCCCGATTTTCAGAATCCCACCGGCACCTCCATGCCGCTCGATTCCCGCCGCCGCCTTCTGGAACTCGCCGCCCGCCACCAGGTTCCCGTCGTCGAAGACCACATCTACGCGCGCCTCCACGCCCGCGATGTCCGCGTTCCTTCGCTCAAGCAGCTTGACCAGTCCAATCTCGTCATTCACGTTGACAGCTTCTCCAAGGTCGCTTTCCCCGGCCTCCGGGTTGGCTGGATTGTCGCCCCTCCCGCCGCCATCGAACGTCTCCGCCTTGTCAAGCAAACGACCGATCTCCACACCGATCAGCTCGCCCAAGCCACGCTCGCCGAATTCCTCCGCCGCGGCCTTTTCCACAAGCATCTCGCGCGCATGCGCAAGGTCTACGCCGACCGTCTCCAGGCTCTCGATGAGTCCCTTCGCAAACTCATGCCCGAGGGCACGCGCTGGACGCGCCCCGAAGGCGGCATGTGCCTCTGGCTCGAATTGCCCCCCGGCTTTGATGCCAGTGAACTCATGATCCACGCCCGTGAACGCGGCGTCCTCTTCGCTCCCGGCCGCTATTTCTACGTGCAATCGCCGCTCCCCAACACCCTGCGCCTCGGCTTTGCCAGCCTCAACGAAAAGCAAATTGCCCGCGGCATCGCCATCCTCGCCGAACTGCTGCGCATCGAAATGCGCAAGCGCCAGCGCGGCACGCGTCGCGCCGAACGCGCGCACGTCGCCTTGGTTTGACAGAGTTTTTGTAGCGGCCGCCTTCTGAGGCGGGCGCCTTTCTCTCGGGTTTGTAGTGGCCGACCTTCAGGTCGGTTCTTGGGTTTCTCTTGTGGCACAGTCGCTCTTGACTGTGCTCTTGGGTTGGTTCTTTCTTGCTTTTGGGTGCCCCAGGTAACGGTTTTTTTAGCTGGGTCTTGGGTTTCTTCTTATCGGCAGATCTTCAAATCGGCCAAACGTGAAAGAGAAAATGCCCAACGTTCTCAAACTCGATCCGCAACCCACCAACCGCTGTTTCGGTTGTGGCGCCGCCAATGAAGCCGGCATGAAACTGCCTTTTGAACTCGATCTCGACGCGCACCGCACTCGTGGCCGCTTCACTCTCGGCCCCAATTACGCCGGTGGCGCTGGCTTCGCTCACGGCGGCATCATCGCTGTCGTCCTCGATGAAGCCATGGGCAAGCTCTCCAAATTGACCGGCGAGCACGCCGTCACCGCCGAAATGTCCATCGAGTACCGCAAGCCCGTCCCCGTGGACCAGGAAATCTTCGCCGAAGGCTGGCAGGAGGACGCACGCGAACGCAACCGTTTCCGTGTCGCCGAAATTCGCGACGCCCAAGGCACTCTGCTGGCGCGTGGCAAGGGCCGCTTTGTAGTCTTACGCGGCGTGTAGTGCTCTTGGGTTGTTTGTTGCTTTTGTAGTGGCCGGCCTTTAGGTCGGTTCTTGGGTTTCTCTTGTGGCACAGTCACTCTCGACTGTGCTCTTGGGTCTGTAGGCGCCGGGCTTTAGCCCAGCCGGCAAACGAATTTCGATTTCCGATTTCTGAGAGGAGAAGCATCAATGTCCATCAAAAAACCAAACGGCAGCGCTCCCCACAACGGCGCCAAAGGTTCCAACGAATGGCGCGTCAAAGTCGGCCTCGCCGAAATGCTCAAAGGCGGCGTCATCATGGACGTCACCAACGCTGAACAAGCCCGCATCGCCGAAAACGCCGGCGCCTGCGCCGTCATGGCCCTCGAACGCGTTCCTTCGGACATCCGCAAGGAAGGCGGCGTCGCGCGCATGGCCGCCATCAAGGTCATCCGCGAAATAATGAAGACCGTCAGCATCCCCGTTATGGCCAAGGTCCGCATCGGCCACTTCGCCGAGGCCGAAGTTCTCCAGGCCCTCGAAGTCGACTTCATCGACGAGAGCGAAGTCCTCACTCCCGCCGACGAGGAAAATCACATCTGGAAGCACGATTATCGCGTGCCCTTTGTCTGTGGCGCGCGCAATCTCGGTGAAGCTGTCCGCCGCATCGCCGAAGGCGCCGCCATGATCCGCACCAAAGGCGAAGCCGGCTCCGGCAACGTTGTCGAAGCCGTCCGCCACATGCGCGCCATCGTCAGCCAGATGAAGCGCCTCACCACCCTGCGCGACGATGAAATCATGAAGGAGGCCAAGGAACTGGGCGCTCCGCTCGATCTCATCCGCGAAATCGCCAAGACCGGCAAGCTCCCTGTTCCCAATTTTTCCGCCGGAGGCATCGCCACACCCGCGGATGCTGCGCTCGTCCGCAAGCTCGGCGCCGAAGCTATTTTCGTCGGCTCCGGCATTTTCAAGAGCAGCGATCCCGAAGCCCGCGCCAAGGCCATCGTCAAGGCCAACACGCACTTTGAAGACGCCAAGGCCGTTCTCGAAGCCAGCGAAGAATTAGGCGAAGCCATGCCCGGCCTCGACGTCCGCCAACTCGATGAAAAAGATCTTCTCTCCACCCGCGGCTGGTAGTGGCACAGTCACTCGTGCTTGCCTTGCGCCGCGAAGGGACTGTGCTCTTGGGTTTACTTTCTCTCGGGGTTGGGTGCCCCAAGTTCGTTTTTTTACCTGGGTCTTGGGTTTGTTTTTCGGGTGGCCAAGGCTTTGCAGTTCTTTTGTAGAGGGTGGGTCCCACCGAAACTGAAAACTCAAAAATCTAAAAACTGACAACTGATAACTCTCATGAAAATCGGCATCCTCTCCATCCAAGGCGACTTCGCCGCCCACGCCGCCATTCTCGAAACCCTCGGCGCGCAATCCCTCGAAGTCCGCACCGTCGCCGATCTCCGCAGATCCGACGCCCTCATCCTGCCCGGCGGCGAAAGCACCACGCAACTCCAATTCCTCCAGGAAGAAGGCCTCTTCGACGCCATCCGCCAATTCGCCGCACAGGGCCGCGCCATTTTTGGCACCTGCGCCGGGGCCATCCTCCTCGCCGCCCATGTCAAGAATCCCCCGCAACCCTCGCTCGCTTTGCTCGACATGACCGTCCTCCGCAATGGTTACGGCCGCCAGCTTGCCAGCGATGTTTTCTTCGGCCCCACCACTTTGAAAAAAGCCCCTCTCGAGATGGTTTTCATCCGCGGCCCCATCATCGAAAGCCTCGGGCCCGGCATCACCGTCCTCGCCAAACTCAATGGCTCCCCCACCCTCGTCCAAAAAAACAATCTCCTTGCCGCTACCTTCCACCCCGAACTCACCGACGACCCCACCGTCCACCAACACTTCCTTTCCCTAATCTCCAATCACGCTCCCACAAAAAAGTCCCGCCGTACGTAGCTCACCCCTTCAGGAGCCGGGCCTTTCCCCACCAGTCTCCACACTGTCATTCCGCAAGCCCCGCTCGCCCTGAGCCGCGATGGGAACTTTGCGCAAACCAAAGCGCCCACCGGGTGCCCCTCGATAAGAGCCGGGTGCCCCAGGCACGGAGTGTGCCTGGGTCTTGGGTTTGCCATTTCTGATTTTGTCATCCCGACCGGAGTGCCGCGCAGTTCGCGCCACGCCCACACTGTCGTCCCGACCGGAGTGCCGCGCAGTTCGCGCCACGCCCACACGGTCATCCCGACCGGAGTGCCGCGCAGTTCGCGGCACGCCCACACGGTCATCCCGACCGGAGTGCCGCGCAGTTCGCGCCACGCCCACACGGTCATCCCGACCGGAGTGCCGCGCAGTTCGCGGCACGCAGTGGAGGGATCGCGGCAGCTTCCCATCCAACTTTAGCTCCCTCCACCACGAACTCTTACACTCTTAAACTCTTTAACTTTTGACTTTCAACTTTTGACTCTTCAACCTCTTCTCCTCTCTTCTCCCTTTCACCGCTTCAAAAATCCACGCTACAATTCCCGCGTGGCCTACCCCAAAATATTCCGCGTCCTCTTCGTCTGCCTCGGCAACGCTTGTCGCAGCCCTATGGCCGAATCCATCGCTCTCCGCGAAGCCTCCGACATCATCGATCCCTCCAGCGCCGGCCTATTCCCCCTCGGCTACATCCCACTTTCCACCCGGCAAACCCTCCAAAATAACGGCTACTTCTCCGAAGGCCTTTCCTCCAAGCCCATCTCGCCTGACGTATGGGATAACGCCGACCTGATCATCAACCTTAGTGGCAGGCGCAGCGACTCCCTCTTCGGTCGTTCCGAAAAGATCGAAGATTGGGATGTTGCCGATCCATATGGCGGCGAGCCTGAGGTCTATCAACAAATTTTGGAGGAAATTGCCGGTCGCGTCCGCTTGTTAGCGGAGAGACTCCGCCAGGAACGCATCACCGGCCACGCTCTGGAAGGCTAGTGAACTTTGCGGCGGGATCACACCCGCCGGGTGCCTCCTCTCCCACACAAAACTTTTCTTGAATTCTCCCCTTTTTCTGTTTAACGTATGGGCACACAAAACTCCTGCCCGGGCGCGTGTGGCCCGGCGGGCCTCTTCAGGAGATTTCGCCATGCCGGTGCAACCGCCCTCTCGGCCGCGTGTGAACGGACCGCGCCATCACTGGATCCTTTACGTCCTCGTCGCCTTTTTCGGCGGCTTGCTCACCTTTGCCGGCGCTCGCGCCCAGCAAAAAGCCACCGACAACGCCACCTTCCGCAAATTGATTGACAATTATTGTGCTGCCTGGAGTTCCGGCAACGTCACAAACGCCGCCAAGTTTTACGCCAAGGACGATGGTCTGGTTTTCTACGATGTCGCGCCCTTCTCCTACAACGGCTGGAAGGAATACGCCCCCGGTGTCCAGAAGGAGTTCCTCGAGTCCGCCGCCAGTGTTTCCCTCACCGCCGGTAAAGAATTGAAGGTCACCCGCCACGGCAATATCGCTTGGATGACCGTCCCCATGCACCTTTCCGAAAAAACCAAAGATGGCAAGGAACTCGATCTCCAGGTCCGCTATACCGGCATCTGGGAAAAGCGCGGCGCCACCTGGCTCCTCGTCCACGAACATCTCTCCGTCCCGTTGAGTTAATAAGATTTCACGCGGCCCGCTCGCAGCGCCGTGTACAATTCATCCATGTGGAAGACTCTCCGCTACTACTGGATTGCCGCCAGGGGCTACCGCCTCCAGCCTTGGAACAGTCCCTATCTCCAATGGCGTTTCGAAACCTTCCTGGGCCAGGAAGTCGCACACCTCCACGCCAAAAAATTTCTCCATCTCAGCTGGAAATACCGCGACAAACTCGCCAGCTTTGTCGACTGGGCTGCCCAACGCCGCAGCGCAATGCGCACCCGCGCCTAATCTCCCTCCCACGTACCTCATCCCCAGCCTCAACCATTTCTTTTCCCAATCAAATTGTCGCGCAGGGTGCCCAGGCACGGAGTGTGTGCCTGGGTCTGGGGTTTGCCTCTTCTTATTTTGTCATCCCGCTTGCACCGAGCTTCGAGAAGACCGCAGCGCCGCGGCGTGTTCGCCAAGCCCGCACTGTCATCCCGACCGAAACGGCCCGATCTTCTCTTCTGCGTCGTTTTTGGGCGCGTCGGGCCGCGCAGTGGAGGGATCGTGGCACACTCTCATCTGAACTCAGCGCTCTGGCTTCTAAACTCTTGAACTCTTGAACTCTTCTACTCTTCAACCTCCCCTCCGTTCCCTCTGCGTTGAGCTTCTCTCTTCCTTCCCAGGCGTATACTTACTCTAGGACCCCGCACACATGTCTGACCTGCAAATCCTCCAAAAATCCCCCGCCCTCCACGAAGCCCTCTGGTGGGCTCCCGACCCCGACGGCCGCCTCCACTGCTACCTCTGCCCCCGCCATTGCCACATCGGCCTCGGCCAATCCGGGTTCTGTTTCATTCGCGTCAATCAGGGCGGCAAGCTCTTTAGCCTCGGCTATGCCTCTCCCGCGGCTCTCCAGGTCGATCCCATCGAGAAAAAGCCACTCAGCCATTTCCTTCCCGGCACGAAAGTCTTCAGTATCGGTACCGCCGGCTGCAACATGGGCTGCTTCTTCTGCCAGAATTGGGACATCTCCAAATCCCATCAAGATCAAGTCAGCTCCAAGCACCTTCCGCCCGAACAAGTGCCTCTTCTCGCCCTGCAACACGGCTGCGATTCCATCGCCTTCACCTACAACGAACCCACCATCTGGGGCGAATACATCATTGACATCTGCAAAGCCGCCAAGCCCCACGGCCTCAAAACCGTCATGGTCACGAACGGCTATATCACCCGCGAAGCCTTTCACGATATCTACGACCACATTGACGCCGCCAACGTCGATCTCAAATCTTTTAGCGAAAACTTCTATGGCAAAGTCACCCTCACCCATCTCCAGCCTGTTCTCGACATGCTCACTTGGCTCAAAAACGAAACCCGCGTCTGGTTCGAGCTCACCAATCTCATCATCCCCACCCTCAACGACGATCCCGACGAAACCCGCAAGCTCGCCGAATGGATCCTCACGCACCTGGGCCCCGACGTCCCGCTCCACTTCACTGCCTTCCATCCCGATTTCAAGCTGCGCGACAAACCTCCCACTCCGCCCCGCACTCTTCATCGCGCCCGCGAAATCGCCCGCAAAGTCGGCCTCCACTTCGTCTACGAAGGCAACATCTTCTCCGAAGCCGCCAACACCTATTGCCCCTTGTGCAATGCCCTCCTCATCCGCCGCTCCTGGCACGATGTCCTCACCAACCACCTCAGGGCAGGGAATTGCCCCCACTGCCACACCCCCATCCCCGGCGTCTGGTCCCTATAACTCACCTTGTATCTCACCCTGTAGCTCAGGCCTCCAGGCCTGAGGGCTCTTCTTGGGTCTCCCTTGCTCTTCTGGCAGAGTCACACCTATTTACCCTGAGCCTCGAAGGGACTGTGCTCTTGAGTTCGCCCTTGTAGCGGCCGCTCGCCGCGGCGAGCGGGCGCTTTTTTCTCGGTTTTGTTGTTTTTAAGGCCGCCGCACCGCTGCGCCCCATGCCCGCACAATCTTTGCGTCTTAGTTGTTTTGGAGTGCGGCGGCTTGCTTGCCCTGAGCTTCGAAGGGCCGCCGGTTTTACAGCTGAAAGCCCGCCAATCAACGATAATTCCCCCTACCTTCCAAACGTCAAATACCCCGGCCCCACCCGCATCGAGTGGTGCCACGCCAGCGGAAACGCCCACCACACCAGCGCGCCCAGAATCGGCCTGCCCCAGTGCCAGCGGCAAAATATTCCGCTCGCGCGCGAACAGCCACGCCATCGCCGCTCCTCCCACAAACGTCAACGGCACCAGCACCGGATTGGGCCAGTGCAGCGCCGCAAACAAAACTCCAGCCACCAGCGCTGCCGGCACTGGTTTCTCCAATGCACCAAGTAGGCGATTCGTCAAAAACGAATTCAGCCCCACCTGCTGCAACACGCAAAACGCCAAATACCCCAAAAATCTCCGCGGCTCGATCAAGTGCGTCGGCAATCGCTGCAGCATCCCCAAAAACAATCCCGCGCCGCAAACCGCCGCGCTTGCCGCCGCAAAAAACACCGCCGCTCTCCGGGTCGCCGCCCAAAGATTATCCCCCCGCCATCCCATCGTCTTCGGCGTGTCCCGCCGCAACAAGAAACTCGCCACCAGCCACACCGCGAACACCCACCACGTCGCAGGAAGCAGCGCTTGCCCCCGCCAAATGTACCACCCCACATACGCGACGAATCCCAACGCGTCCACCAGGCAGGAAACCCGCCGCGCGCCCCAGCTCACGCTCAATTCTCCACCGCGGATTCGGCTTCACCGTGACGCATTTCGATCATCTTCAGCACGCTTTCATAGAGCTTCTCAATCTCTGCCTCCGACGCCATCTCCGGCGCCAGAAACTCCTTCAAATCAAAATCCGGAAATCCGCGGTTCGTGATTCGCGCCGGCAGCAACTCCCGCAGCTTCGTCGAAGGCACCGCTCCGATCGCCGCGATCTCCTCGAACACCGTCTGGTTCAGCGCTTCCGTAAAGAGCTCCGCATCCAGCAACCCTGCCAACTCCACCCGCGTTACCGGCTTCAGCAGCACCGAGCACAAAAGCCGCAGCGTCTTCCTCTCCAAGTCCTCCTGCTTTTCCATACCCCCAGCCATCTTCCCCCCTTCCCCCGTCCACCTTCCTCTCTGCCCCATCCATACTACCAACTCCCCGCCCGCCGCCTCACACTCTTAAACTCTTGCACCCTTACGCACTTAAACTCTTTTACCCCTGCACCCATTCCCCGTCGATTTTCCTCTAATATAGGGACCCACGATCCCCATGCCCGACACGCATCGCATCGTCATCCTCGGCGGCGGTTTCGGCGGACTCGTCGCCGCGCGCACTCTGAAACGCGCCAACGCGCAAATCACCCTCATCGATAAGCGCAACTTCCACCTCTTCCAACCGCTCCTCTACCAAGTTGCCACCGGCTCCCTTTCTCCTGGCGAAATTGCCGCCCCCCTGCGCTCCGTGCTCAGCCGGCAAAAAAACACCCAAGTCCTTCTCGGCGAAGCCGTGGACCTCGACCCCGCCAAAAAACTCGTCCATCTCCGTGACGCCGCGGAATATCCCTACGACACCCTCATCATCTCCACCGGCTCGCAAACTTCCTACTACGGCAAAGACAGCTGGCGCGAAGCCGCTCCCAGCCTCAAAACCCTCGAAGAAGCCACCGCCATCCGTCACAAGCTTCTCTACGCCTTCGAGCGCGCCGAGCGCTCCGCCGATCCCGCCGAAGCCCGCGCCTGGCTCACCTTCGTCATCGTCGGAGCCGGCGCCACCGGCCTCGAACTCGCCGGCGCTCTCGCCGAAATCGCCCGCGAAACTCTGCGCGACGATTTCCGCCACATTCGTCCCGAAGAAGCTCGCATCCTCCTCATGGAGGGCGGCAACCGCATTCTCAACGCCTATCCCGAAGATCTTTCCGCCAAAGCCGAATCCCTCGTCACTCACCTCGGCGTAGAAGTCATGAAAAATGTCTTCGTCACGGACATTACCTCAGCTGGCGTCACCTACAAACACGGCGACCACCACGACTCGCTCGCCGCTCGCACCGTTCTCTGGGCTGGTGGTGTCACCTCTACTCCCTTCGCTCGAAAAGTTGCCGAGCGTCTCCACGCCGAAACCGATCGAGCCGGCCGCATCAAAGTCCAACCCGACCTCACCGTTCCCGGCCATCCCGAAATCTTCATCGTCGGCGATCTCGCTCACGCCACAACGGAAAAGGGCGACCCGCTTCCCGGCGTCGCCCAAGTCGCCATCCAGGGCGGTCGTTTCGCCGCCAAAATCATCGCCGCCCGCTTAGCCGGAAAAACTCCTCCCCCGCGCTTCCATTACCTCAACAAAGGCGACATGGCCGTCATCGGACGCGCCGCCGCTGTCGCCAACATTTTCGGCCTTCACATTTCCGGTTTTCCCGCCTGGCTTGTCTGGCTTTTCATCCACCTCATTTACATCGTTGAGTTCCAGAGCCGCGTTCTCGTTTTCATCCAGTGGGGCTTCGAGTATTTGACTTTCAGCCGCGGCGCACGCCTCATCACCGGCCCCGCCGTCTCCGACTCCCTCACTCAATCCCCAACCATCCACTCCGACCCCGACTCCCCCTGACTCGTCTTCCCCCCCCGCCCTGTAGCTCAGGCCTTTGAGGTCTGAGGCTTTCTCCTGGCGTGCGCCGACCACCCATGTGCCATCACCCACACTGTCATCCCGACCGTAGCGGCCCGAACTTCTCTTCCACGCCGATTTGTGGGGTGTCGGGCCGCGCAGTGGAGGGATCGTGGCAATTCCCCATCCAGCTTTAGCTCCCTCCACTTTGAACTCTCGCACTGTTCAACTTCTTCTTTTCTGCTTCTTGCTCGCTGATATGTCTCTCTGCGCTTTACTTAAAACGGACAACGGAAAACTTATAACTTCAACTCCCTCCCACGGCTGCTACTCTGTCCTCATGGACTGGCCCCTCGAAGAACTCGACGACTGGAAACCCGTCTCCCGTCTTGGCGCCGGCGCCTGGCTCGTTCTCTACGTCCTCTTTCTCTTCTACGCCTGGTTCAACGCCCCCAATTTCCTTTTCGCCGATTTCGTCAATCTCATGATTCACGAAGCCGGCCATCCCCTCTTCAGCTACTTCGGCAACACCCTCATGCTTCTCGGCGGCACGCTCCTCGAACTCATCGTTCCCGCTGCCTGCGCCATCTATTTCTTCTTTCAACGCCAGCCCTACGGCGTCGCCTTCTCTTCCTTTTGGTTTTTCGAGAATTTCCTCTACATCGGCACCTACATGGCCGACGCCCGCATGGACTCCTTGCCCCTCGTCGGCTCCGAAACCAGTGATTGGCTGCTTCTCTTCGGCCAGTGGAACCTCCTCCTCGACGACCAGAAAATCGGCCACACGTTTCCGCTTCCTCGGCTGGCTCGGCATGCTCGCCACCATCGCCTGGCTCGCCTATCGCACTTATCGCAGCACTCAGCCCCAACTCAAGCCCCTCGAACTCTAGCCTCAGCGGGCCCCCACCTCCGCCCCCAAACCGCCGCGTCCTGCGCCCCTTTCTTCTTCTTCGCCCCGCGTGCCGCGCTGCCTTTGTGTTCGCATTCCAACGTTCGCGCGACCCTTCCAAATACACCTCGAACATGGCCCCGTGTCACCAAGGCTGCCCCTCTTCCGTCTAAAACTGAAAACTGGAAACTTACAACTGAGAACTTTCAATGGTGCCGGGGGACCGGCATGCACAGTATTGCCTCAAGCTAAGTTCTTTATTGACTTAGCCGCCTGGCCCGAGAAGGAATCGGGCGCTGCCGAGCATTGATCTCCAAGAACGCTGAAATCTCAAACGCCAAGAGCTCATGGCGCGAACGGCTTGTCGTAGCCAGCGTAGAAACTGCGCCAGTCGGGCGCTAGCGTAGGCTTGCCCAAGTATCTGAAGCTATCATCCACGTAAACGAACGAGCCAACCTTCAACTACGGGCCCTCTTCCTTAGTTTCGAAGGAGGCCACAAATCTAAAAAGGTGGGTCGCTGCAACCACTTAGCTTGTTCAGATGCCCGATGCCCTCTAAGATGGGCAAATTGGGCAACGCGCTCCACCGACCTGTAGCCGGGGGGATTTTGAGCGCAAATTTTGATGCAGGGTCGAATCCACAGGAGCAAAGACGAGACCCAGGCGACGCGGACATCGTCGCTAGTTTTGCGGACTTTCAGGAATCTCGGGTGAAGTTTCTTGATTTGGCGTCTTGGCAGGCGCGCGGACTTCGGGCCGCATCGAGAGGAACATCACGCGCCCGCTGACTTCCTCGGAAAAGTCCGTGCCGTTCTTTTCCAAGGTGAGTCGAATCCCTTCCACTTGGCGTTCGGGGGGCACGTTTCCCAAGGCACAGTTCACTTGCAAAAGAGCGTTTTGCGGCGGGCCGGTTAGCGGGAACAGCCGGATGCGGGCAACGGCGAGCCCGCCGGCTGCTGTAGGACCAAGCAACATGCGTGTTCGCATCATTGGGCCTGCTTGCATGGCTCTCCACGCGCGGTTGCTAGCCCCCAGCGCCTTCGGAGCAAGACCGTAAGAGTCAAAACTCACGAGCGCGCTGGCGAGCCAAACGCCGGTATCGAGCACCGTCCCCGAAGGGGACTTGCGTGTGAATGTGCCGGCTGCCGTGACGGACTTATCCTTCGGAGAGAAGGTACCCGCGCCGCTCATCTCGAACGTGTTGCCACTGGCGTCCTTGGCAACAGCGGGACAAGCCTCAGCATGGTCCGGATCACACAAGAATCCGGAAGCGAGGAGAAAGGTGTAGTTTCGTGAAGGCTCCTGCGCGGAGAGCATACTTGACGCCGAAGTAAGTCCCAGGACAAGTGCGAGGCTCCACTGGATGACGATGACAAAGATCCGACGAGAGGATGGCCGTGGCATCATTTCCTCCTTTCCTGCAGACAAAACGGTGTACTGGCTGCGCGTGCGCGCTGCGAATGCGTTAGGCAGCGCGGCCTTGCGAGCGTTGACTGGGCGGGGCAACGTGGCTGTCTGGTTTATGTGCAGGGTTCCAAATCTGCCCGCCGGCACAATCGTCGTTTCCCTACTACGCCTTGAACTTCAGCGGAGCTTCCATGCGACGGTGTCTTCTACAACGTTGTCGTTGCCGTACGAACCTGTCACTACTCCTTCATTGTTCACCTTTGTAGCCCAACTCCAGCCATCGGGGCTTGTGGGGGCAGAAAGAAGCTTAGGAACGAAATGGGGGCCCTTGGTGCTCCAGCGCGTGGCAAAGTAATTCCCATCCGCATCGGTGCTGCCGCCCACGATGTCCCCAAGGTCGTTGATGCCTTCCCCATCGCCCGCGCCGGTTTGATAACCAGCGAGAGTGGGCAACATAGTCAGGCTATAGGCTATTCTTCCGCCCTCAATCGGTCTCCATAGGGCTGGGAATGTGTTCCCGCCTTGCGAAGCGATATCGCCGACGATTTCACCATTATTGTTAATGTCGCTGGGCTCAACGCCCGGGTAAGTCTTAGAGAAACCCGGAAGCTTTATGATCTTCCAGCCTTGGCCATTTGGCAGGGGATTCCAGAGAACACCGATTGGCACACCATCAGCGCCCGTGGCGGAGCCGATGATCTGGCCAGAATCATTCGCGAACATCGCGGTCCAACGACTGGCCCCATGAAAGCCATTTGTCTCAAGCTTGTGGATTTGCCAGGTAGTTATCCAGTGCCCCCCGTTCCAAACTACCTTTGGCGTCCACACCACGGGAAGGGTGTCCGCCGATTCGAATCCCGTGCCGCTCCAGCCGGCGATCAGTGCCCCAGACCTGTTGGTACCAAATGCCAAGCTGAAGTTGTATCCGTTGTAACCAAGATCGGCCAGTGTCCCAATGTCCACCATGCCGGACCGCGGCGTCCAGGCGAAAGCATGCACAATTTCGTCTCCGGTAATCGCGGCGTGGCCCACGATCATTCCGGTGTCGGCTATGGCCATGCACATGACTTCCATGTCCGTTCTGTCGCCTCCCAGAGTGCCAAGGTCGAACCACTGGCCGGCGTTGGGGCCGAAAATGGGAACTCCGATCGGCCGGGTGAAACCGGTTGGAATGTCACCAAACCCAACCACGACTCCAGAACTGTTGATGTCCCTCGGCTCTGCCCAGGTTCCACCAGAGTAGTGGCCGAGGTCATAGAATCTGACTTCTTGAGCCCGGATCCCTTGCGCGCCGCCGATAAGCAACAGCACCACTGAAAACAAAATCATGATTAATCTACGCATAGAGTTACTCCTAAACGATCAAGAATATGTGGCCTAAACATGCTGTGAAATCTGTGGCATTGCTTCTTTCCCAGATGTGAGCGGCGCAGTCAGACAAGCACCGCGCTGCTCGCTTCGTTCCTATTCCGCCTGGCCGGGCGGCTGCCTGCTGAGCAGATAGGCAAGGAACGAACCGTCCGGCCTTGTGACTACCCTACGACATCCCCACTTGGGTTATCGGGTAACACAGGATGAAAACAACAGCTTAACGAACCTCACTTCGACTGGAGTTGTATTGCACCCCCGCATGTGCCGTACGTGTCGGATGGGCAATTTTGGCCTCCACCGTACGTGACCGTGGCAATTCGGTTGTTGTTTACTCCCCAGGAGAAACTCCAGTCGGCCGGGAAGTTGAGAAGCTCAGAAAAGGTCAGGTCCTTCGTAGTCCAGCGCACAGCCAAGTCCACAGAGTAGTCGTCGTTCCAGCTATCGCCGACTATGTCGCCTAGATCGTTGATGCCCACGGCTTCGGCGCCTGTGAACCCACCTGGGGGCAGGGGAAGCATTTTCACCTTCGAGTAAGTTGTTCTTGTCTTGTCGAGCGGTTTCCACAACGTAGGAAGCCAAATGCTCCAGTCATTTGAAATGACAATGCCTACGATCTCCCCGTTATTGTTGATGCCAAACGGGACAGCGAATGGATAGGCTTTGGACGGGGGGAGGGAGATGAGTTTCTCCCAACCTTTTCCGTCAGGGCGTGGGTTCCACAGCGCACCAACCGTGTTGGTTTCGTTTCCTCCCGTAGCAATGATCTGCCCATAGTCGTTCACACCCCAGACCGTCCACGTAAAGTCGGGAAACGCTGCGGTGTCGAGCGCGTGAATTTTCCACTTCGTGACGAACTTTCCGTTCGTCCAAACATTCGATGGCGTCCAGACAACGGGCGCGGCGAACCCCGAATTGGCATCCTGGTCCACGCCGCTCCCGCCCACGATCAGTGTTCCGAGTTTATTTGTGCTGATTGCATAGCTGGAGTTATGGTTTGCGTACTGCGGGTCGCTGGTATCCGCAAGAGTCCCCAAGTCAACCATGCCGGTTTCCTTGGTCCAGGCCACAGCGCGCATGTGCCCGCGCGATGTGATGGAGCCACTGACCACCAGTCCGGTGTTCGAGATGCCGTCAAGCGGCTCTTCATACACGCTGGGCTGCTCGGCAGACGATGTGCCAAGGTCGGTCCATTCCCCGGCATGCGGCCCGAACAAAGGTACCTCCAGCGTATGGGTGTAACCTGAACCACCGCCACGAGCGGGTACATCGCCAAGGCCGACGATCACGCCAAGATCGTTGATGTGCCACGTGGCAAACCAGGTACCGCCGGGGTAGGTACCCAGTTCCCAGACTTTCGCTTTTTGAGCCCAGGTCCCTTGCGCGCTGCCTAGTGCCAGCAGCAGCGCTGCCGAAAACACAATCGTGAATAATCTACGCATAGAGTTCCTCCTAAACGATCAAGAATCTGTGGCCTAACCGTATTGCGAAATCTGTGGCATTGGTTCTTTCCCAGGTATGAGCCGCGTAGTCAGACCACAACTTCGCTGCTTTGGTACCTCGCTTCAGCGATGCGTCTTAATCCACTCCAGGATCGGCTGCCAGACCAAGTATTCGGCGTTGTACCCGGTCAGCAGATCGACGTGGCCGTAGTCCTCGCTTTGCTGGGCGTCGGAGAGAAGTTGCACATCCCGGATCGTGACATCGTGGCTCGCGGTGAACGTCGCGGTGTAATCGGAGGAGTGCGAGAACCCGCCGGCGGCTTCAATAAGAAGGATGGGAACGCTGACTTCGTGCAGATGAGCAGCGACTTTGGCATCAGAGTCGCGCTTTCCGCACTGCACCGCGCTCCCTTCGACGTCTACAAAGACCGGGTTATAAGGGGGTTCATTGTGCGCGAGCAGTTCATTCCAAAGGCGGACATTGGTGTACCGCAGGCCGGTGGGCATCCCGGTGTTGTCAAAATAACCCCCGGCAAAGTGCCAGGGCATCGCTTCGTCTTCCGGCGAGGTGGCTACCACGAGAGCGAACTGATAGTTGGTGAGGGTCGAGTCAAAGGGTGAAATACCTTGCGGGTCGGAGATGGCGAGCTGGCCCATCTGCCACAGCGAGCGATTGTCGTAGCTGTAGGTGCCGCTCGCAATGAGCCCTCGTGCATAATCCAGATAAGCGCAACCTTCGGCCTGGATGGTCGGATCCGCGTACACAAGCCCTTCATCCATGGGGATCATGGCCTTAACGTTGCGCAGTTTCGGCGGACGCTGCGTATCGTTGGCGGCGATGGCGTAGGTAATTTGCGCGCCGTAGCTCAAGCCCGTCAGAAAGAACGGACCCGCAGGCTCGAACGGGCCTCCTCGGATCAGGCGGGCGATGGTCAGCGCGACTTGGGCATCTGCCACGTCAGTCGTCATGCCCCAGGTCTTCATGAAGCTGAAATCAGTGGTGCTCTCGGGAACGAGGGCCCACCTGTAGTCCATGCCCCACACGTCGATATCGTTCTTCGCCAAGAAGATGGCGATCGAGTGATCCCGCGGAATGGTTTGGTCAATCAACGGTTCGATATAGAGCGTCGCAAAATAGGTGGGCTCGCCGGAAAAGAACATCACTGCTTCGGAGAGATGGGCCGGCTGGTAGGGATGCACCTCTCTGACGACGCGGTGAATAGCGATTTTGTCGTACCGGCCCGGGCCGACACTCACGACAAATCTGTAATAAGCAATGTCGCCAAGTAGCACACGCCGTTCCGCCTGTTGAATCGTCCAGGGGTGGTCGTTTTGAGCCGGGGTCCCTTGCGCACCGCCGATAAGCAGCAGCGCTGCTGAAAACACAATGCCGAATAATCGACGCATAAATACACCTCCAAGGATCAAACGTGCATCGCGCAAACTTGCCTATGAGATCTGTGGCTTTGGTTCTCCCAAAGTAAGAGCGCAGACTTGCACGGCGAGCGTGCGCTTTGGGGACAGGTTGGGTGAGGCCCATGAGCGTTACGTCCTTGTTACCGGCCACAGTGTGGTTTCGGGGGCACGACCCCACCCAAGCGCGCATCACCTTTTGTAAGCCACACTGCTCGAGTCTAGTGTCAACGTCAATGCACAGGGAGTAGCAGCAAGGTGAAATGTTTGTACAAGGCTAACTTCCTGAGCAGAGGCAACTTGCTCTCTAAAGTACTCTTGGAGGTTTGCCTTTTATGAGAACTCGTCAAGTGGTAGACTGCGCATAACGAAGGGGGTGACTACCCCCATGAACGACAATGCCGGCCGTCCCCGCCGGGTACATTTCAGTGTCTTTGAAGTTGACCTTCGCGCTGGAGAACTGCGCAAGCACGGACTGAGGGTTAAGCTTCACGGGCAGCCCTTCCAGGTCCTGGCCATGCTGCTGGAGCGTCCGGGCGAACTGGTGACCCGCGAGGAGATCCGGGAGAAGCTCTGGCCGCAAGATACCTTCATCGATTTCGAACACAGCGTAAACAGTTCCATCAAGAGACTGCGCGAGGCCCTGGGGGACGACGCGGCGACGCCCCGCTTCATCGAAACGCTGCCCCGGCACGGCTACCGCTTTATCGTTCCCGTAGAGACTCTCTCCCACAATCACATTCCAGAGGGAAATGGCGAGGCGGAGACCGCTTTTGCTTCGCAACTTCCCGCCTCGGAGACGGGACGGCCTGCCGGTTCCGGAGAGGATGCTGTAACGCCGGCGAGGCCACCAGCTAAACACTCTCAAAGGGACATCGCGGCTACAGCGGGCGCTCGCCGCTCACCCCTGCCTAGGCGATGGGTTACTGCAGCAATCGTGGGAGTCCCGATCGCGCTGCTGGCCATACTGATCGGCCTGAATGCTTTCAGCCTGCGCGACCGCTTGCTCCCGCGTACCGCACCGGTTCCGAAAATCGCATCCATCGCTGTGCTGCCACTTGAAAATCTCTCTCACGACCCGGAACAGGATTACTTCGCCGATGGCATGACGGAGGAGTTGATTACCAACCTGGGGAAGATTGGTGCGTTGCGTGTGATTTCGCGGACCTCCGTGATGCGTTATAAAGGCACAAAGAAGCCGGTGCCAGAGATTGCCAGGGAGTTGAATGTAGATGCGCTGGTGGAAGGCACCGTGCTGCGCTCAGGCAATCGAGTGCGCGTCACGGTGAACTTGCTCCACGCGAGGACAGACCGTCATTTGTGGGCCGAGACCTACGAGCGTGACTTCGGTGACGTGATTTCATTGCAGGACGAAGTAGCTCAGGCAGTGGCACGGCAGATCAATGTTGCCCTCTCTTCGGCAGAGGCCACCCGCTTGGCCACGGTACGCACGGTCAAACCCGAGGCCTACGAATTCTACCTGAAAGGCCGATATCATTATTACAAATGGACGCCCGGGGACTTTCGGACGGCAATTGAATACTTCCAGAAGGCGATCGAGGCAGATCCAGGTTGGGCGTCCCCCTATGCGGGGCTCGCGACTTCCTATGGATGGCTTTGGATCGAGGGCGGTGTGCCGGCCCAGGAGGCGCTTCCGCAATTCAACGCAGCACTGAATACGGCGCTGGCCATCGATGATGCAGATCCCGAGGTGCGTTACGCGCTGGCCGCAAGTGCGTTCTACTACCGCTGGGATTGGGCCGGGGCCGAGCGGGAATTTCAGGGCGCCCTTGCGATTGATCCCAACATGGTCGAGGCCCGTTTCGAGTATGCCTGGTTCTTGTCCTCCATGGGCCGCCATTCGGAGGCGCTTACAGAAGCGCGGAGCGCAGTTGACCGCGACCCTCTTTCTGTCTCCGCGAATCTTGCCTTGGGCAACATCTACTTTTGGGCCCACCAAGATGATCAGGCCATTGCGCAGTTACGGCACACTGTCGAGTTGGACCACAACGATTTCCGATCGCACCATTTCCTCTACAGCGTTTATGAAACAAAAGGGATGTACGAGGACGCCATCAAAGAACTGCGAGTGGCCAGGACTTTACAAGGAGCACGTCCTGAAGAACTAGCTGGCCTGGAACGCGCCTATCAGCAATCGGGCCCTGAGGGTTACTGGAAATGGCAACTGTCCAAAGCACAACAAGCGAATGACCCCTTTGAGATCGCGGAGACTTACGCCCGGCTTGGCAATGTCCCACAGGCAGTCGCTTGGCTGGAAAAAGCCCGCCAGCAGCACGATTGGCGCATGGTGCAGTTGAAAGCAAGCCGTGCTTGGGATCCGGTTAACTCCGACCCGCGCTTCCAGGATCTCCTGCGCCGCATGAACTTTCCGAAGTAGGCCGACGCGTCTATGCGTCATCGGAATCGGTCTGGAATCCGCAAACAACACAGAAACTGACGGATGTCGAAGACCGAGTGGCGCAGCTGCGTACCTGGATTCCAGCGGGCACCAGTCCGGCAAGCAGACTCGTCAGGAAGTCGCTGAGCGCGAATCGAAGAAACATAGATCAATCCGAAGTTAACCCCACAATGGAGGGTTACGGATGCCGCAGCAAAATCCAGGTCGAAAAGTGAAATCAAAGCAGCAACTGATGCTGGCACTGGAACTTAGAGCCTCGGGTGCCAGCTACATGCAAATCGGGAGGGCCCTTTCCGTTTCAAAGCCTCGCGCTTTCAGAATTGTCCGCAAAGCATTGGACGAATTGCTAGAGCATTGCCGCGAGACCGCGGAGCGCGTTCGCCAACTGGAACTCCATCGTCTTGATCGCTACCGCCTCGCGCTCGATCCTCGCAGGACCGATCCACGCACCGTCGATACCCTGATCCGAATCTCCGAGCGTGTAGCAAAGCTGCACGGTCTGGACGCTCCGCAGCGAATTGACACTTTCAGCCAGTACTAAGAGACACCCGGAGTGCCGATCAAAATCGGACTGTTAGGTTGTATCCCTTACGCGCCCCCCCCCGGCACAGCAGATTGACGGAGCAGGTCTACAGAAACTCACACACTGGTTTACAGGGCAATGGCCGAAGTGGGAGACTACGGTTAACGATCCAGGTATCGACTCTGTGCCCCTGCCATTCAAATCCGTCACGCCTGCGGGTTCAGTAGTTTGCCCGAGATGTGGTGCTCTTGTCCTTGCAACCGCTCCAACCTGTGAACATTGCGGAAGCGTGTTGGGCAGTGCCACTGCGGAAACACTTGTCTTGTCCAGCGATTCGATACCCCCCACCGCTTCTCCTCCAGTTTCTAGCCCCGCCCTCCCACCGCCGGAAGAAACCCTGGACACTCCTTCTGCTCCTCAGCCGCATTTGCAATCATCCGGCTTGCTTCGCAAAGCTCCCGATTTCGGGCCCCGTTACCGCGTCGAACGCATCCTGGGCGAAGGCGGGATGGGCACGGTATATAAGGCATGGGACAAAGAACTGGGGCGCACCGTTGCATTGAAGTTGGTCCGCCGTGATCTCACCCACGATCCCCACATTTCTGAACGCTTCAAGCAAGAGCTATTGCTGGCCAGCAAGGTGTCCCATCGTAATGTTCTCCGCATCCACGATCTCGGCGACGGCCCCGAAGATACCAAGTTCATCTCCATGGCCTACGTCGAGGGTCAGGATCTCCATCAACTGCTGAAGAAAGAGGGGAAACTACCGTTAGACCGTGCGCGGAACATCGCGCGCCAACTTTGCGCTGCGCTTGAGGCCGCCCACGCCGAGGGCGTAGTCCACCGCGACCTGAAACCCCAGAACATCCTTGTCGATCAACATGACCATATCTATGTCTCCGACTTTGGCCTGGCGAAGTCACTGGAGTATGATCTCGGAATGACCCGGACGGGTCAGTTCCTTGGCACACCACGCTACATGTCTCCGGAACAGGCCGAAGCCGGGCCAATTGACCACCGCAGCGATCTCTATGCCTTTGGACTCATCCTTTGCGAATTAGTTACCGGCAGACTGCCTTTTGAAAAAGTTGATTCGACAATGCAATTGATGTACCAGCGAGTCTACGACAAACCAAAGGATCCCCAAAAATATAATCCTGCGCTGCCGGAATACCTGGACCGCATCATTCTCAAATGCCTGGAGCGCGATGTTTCTTTGCGCTACCAAAGTGCCAGCGAGATTCTGGCGGATTTGGACGCTGGCCACGCGCCGGAACTCTCTCGTTTCACTCGGGTTGCCCCGGCAATGGCCGCGGTTTTGGGTCGGCCAAAGAAGGTCTGGCTGGCAGTAGTCGTTGCCATTCTCCTTGTGGCCATTGGCGCAGTGATCTGGAAGAAGTTGCCGCCCTCCTCCTCGCAACTGACCGCGAGCCTCCCGGTGAAGCCGCAAGTCTCGCTCGCCATTCTGCCGTTCCGGAATGCTTCGGGTGATGCATCACTCGATTGGCTGGGCTCCAGCCTGGCGGAAACGCTAAGCACCGATGTCGGACAGTCGTCGCAACTGCGCACCGTCAGCCCTAATCGTTTGTACCAGCTCTTCGGCGACTTGAAAATCTCCTCGGCAACGGTTCTGGATCTGCCGACCATTCGCCGCATCGCGGATTTTACCAGCGCCGACCGCGTGGTTTGGGGCCAGTACGCCAGATTCGGCAATCAAATTCGCATTGATGCCACGATTCAGGACCTGAAAAGCGCACACACCAGCACGATCGCTGAGTCCGCGGCCGAAAACGACTTGCTTGCTGCGATCGACCGCCTTGCCCGGGATATTCGTTCGAACTTGGCCCTCTCGCAGGACAGCATCAAGGAACTCCAGGGGCAGTCCTTCAAGCCGTCAACCACCTCTCTTTCCGCTATGCACGACTTCAACGACGGGCTGCAGCTCGCGCGCCTGGGAAAGTTTCCCGATGCGGCCAGGCGGTTCGAGGCCTCCACAAAAGAAGATCCCAGATTCGCGCTGGCTTATTCGGAACTTGCGAAAACCTACGCCAATCTCGGCCAGGACAATGAAGCGGAGCAGGCCTCTCAGAAGGCCGTCGGGCTGAGCGAAGAGCTTCCCCCGCAGGAAAAGTATCTGATCCAGGCTAGCCACCAGCGGATTCAGAGAGATTATCCCAAGGCAATCGAAGCCTACGAAAACCTCGCGAGGGCTGCGCCCGGGAATTCCGATGTCACTTTTGAGCTCGCCGGGCTCTACGAGAATTCAAGTGCTTACGACAAGGCGCGCGAAAAGTACCAGAAGGTATTGGACCTCGATCCGAAACGCGTGGATGCTCTCGTCGCGATGGGGCGAATCGAAATCTATAGTGGCAACTCCCAGAAAGCGCTGGAGCATTTGACGCGTGCCCAAGCCTTGGCAGTCGAATCCGGGAATGACGAAGAAAGAGCCCAGATTCTTCAGGCCATTGGCGTGGCCTATGCCGCTCTGAACAAACACCAGGAGGCTCTTCGCAATCTTCGAGATTCGCTCGAAATCAACCGCAAACTGGGATTAACGAAGGGCATCGCCATGAGCCTCGAGGCCATAGCATCCTCGGAAGATGCTGTGGGCAAGCCAGACCAGGAACTCAAGGACTACAAGGAGGCGCTCGCTCTGTATCGGGAATTGGGTGACAGGGCGGGAACCGGCGACGTCCTGACCGACCTCGGCCAGTTCTATATCGATCATGGCCAGTATGATGAGGGATTGAAACTGTTTAAGGAGTCGCTCCAGGCCGAAGTCGATGTGGGAAACCAGAGCAACCAGGGATTGGCTTTGAATAACATCGGTAACGCGTACTTATCCAAGGCTGATTACCAGAACGCGCGCAGCTATTTCGAGCAAGCCCTCCATCTCCGCGAAAATCTCAAGGTCCCCAGTGATATTGCTGATACGCTTCACAATCTTGCTGACACTTCCAGCAAAATGGGTCAATACGATCTGGCAATCGGGCAGTATTTGCGGGCGATTGACCTACGGCGAACCTCCGGGGATAAGCGTGGCGCTGCCATCGAATCCTCCAGCATGGGCGTTCTGTTCAGTTATCAAGGCCGCTATGGCGCCGCTCTGAGCTCAGAAGAAGACGCCCTCAAGACCTTCCGCGAATTGGAGGAGCGGGGTTTCTGGCTGGCAGAAATTCTCGGCCTGTACGGAAACGCCCTTGCTCAGGCCGGACGAAGCGACGACGCCCAGAAAAGTCTCGACGAAGCAATGAACGTGGCCCGCGAGTTGAAGAATCAAGCCACTACTGCGGAAATTCAGGGCTACCAGGGCGACCTCTCCTTCTATCGCGGCGACTACCAGGCCGCCGCGGCCCTTTACGATGCGGCCCTGAAAACGGCTTCCCACGCCAGCGACGTGCATCTGATCCTGGTCTCCAAGTTCAATGTCGCAAAAGTCGCTGTCCGGGTGGGTCGCTTTCAATCGGCCGCAAGCTCACTTAGCAAACTGTCCGAAGAAGCGGACAGCATGGGATTGAAATATGTATCCGTCCACTGTTCGATTTACCATGCGGAAGCTCTCCTGAACCTGAAAAACTACGAACCAGCAAGAAAAGAGCTGCAAACCGCCCTGAGCCGAAGCGAAAAGCTCGGCCTCAGAGCTTTGCTCGCCCAAGGCCACTACCTGCTGGCGCGTGATCTTGAACTCGCTGGCAGAGCCGCTGACGCCTCGGAACACTATAAGCAAGCCCGCAAAATTCTGGATGAGATTCAAAAGGACGCGAAAACCGACAGCATCGTGAAGAGGAGTGATCTCAACCCGATATACGCTCACCCCGTCAGCTAGTGTGGTGTCCCAGAAGTTTCGAGTATTTCTCTTTAGGAGGTGGGGGCTTCAGCCCCCACGTATGTCGATTGTAATCAATCGGGCTTTAGCCCCTGAAGCTGCGACACTTTTTCCAGTTATCTAGGGGATAGGACACTAGGTGTCATGAAAGCTTTGCAGTTGGCCACACGCTAAGCGTGCTTCTCACGCTCGCATTTCGACATCTGCCTGTCTCTAGTAAGACCCGGCGGCAGCCCCGTTCTTTCTTCTTCAGTTCCCGGTGCCCGACAGCCAAATGATCTGCGGGCTGATCAGCGCATTGTCCGTAACCTTTATGCCGCCTGCGCGCGTCCCCTTCGCACTTGGAGTGAACGTCACCGTAATCGCGCAAGAAACGCCGGTTGCGAGTGTTACGCCCGTGCCGCAGGTCGTGCCCGCAGCCAGTGAGAAGTTGCCGCTGACCGACACAGTGCCCAGAGTCAGCGGTGTGTTTCCCGTATTTGTCAGCGTGACCGTTTTTGCCCCGCTGGTCGTGCCCACTGTTTGTACCGGGAACGTGAGTTTGTATGTGCTGAATGTCGGCACCGGGTTAATTACTTGTGCTGTTAGTTGCACCAAATGGGGGCTCCCTGGCGTGCTGTCAGTGATGGCGAGTGTAGCCGTTGAGGCCGTTGGGCTGAAGATCTTCATCTTTGCAAATGTTCCGACAAAGACCTTGCAGCTCTTACCCGGAGGCAGAGTGCCGGGCAGGCTCGAAAAAAGTGGAGTGCAAAGGGAGATGTCACCGTAGTCGCCCACAGCATTGCCGGGCCCCGTGACATTGATACTCGAAATTGTGATCGGCATCGTCCCGGTGTTGGTCAAGGTGACAGGCCGAGCGGCTATCTGTCCCAGATACAACGTGCCGAAGTTCACGCTCGCTGTCGAGATTTCCAAACCGCTTACTGTCAGAGTGAAGGGTTGCGTGGTTGAGCCTGCAACGTTGCTGGCGGTGAATTGAATGGAATAATAGCCCGCCGTGCCGGCTGCGGGCGTCCCGGTGATCAATCCCGTTGTCGCGTCAAACGTCAGCCCGCTCGGCAGCGCACCTGATTCCGTGAGGGTTGGCGCCGGGTAACCTGTTGCCGTGACCGCGAATGTTCCTCCGGTACCCTGCGTAAATGTGAAGTTAGTGCCGCTGCTCACACATCCCGAAACGCAACTGCCCGTAATCATGGTCGGTGCACTGTTCAAGGGAGGTTGCTGGGCAGGGAAGTTGCCCGGGGAGGTCGGCAGGAACGCTACCACCACATCATTCGCTTGTTTGGTCCTTCCGCCGATTCCGGGGTCCACTCCTTCTTTGGCGTTGAAGAACGTCGTGATGTCGTTATCGAACTGGCAGTACATCGTGGGCACGTATGGCGTCCCGTCGTTCCCCAGCATCGGCTTGCTGCAATCGGTGCCATACGGCAACGGAGGAACCTCATTTATATCCGGATCGTCAAGCATGCGCGGAGTGTTGCCTGTACCATTCCAATACGGCCCGGGTGCCGTAAAACTGCCGTTATTGAATGTAACTTTCCAGAACACACCCCCGCTGTACGCGGTCGTGGGCGGCTCTGTCCCGTCCGGTTGGGCCAATTCATAGTGCACGCAATTCCCGTTCGCATACGGGTAGCAAAGCGGTGTGATCGTGTTATTGTTTGCGTCGGTTCCATAACTGTAGAAGCTCACAAAGCGGCAATCGAAGTCGCTGGCTACGGTTCCACCCTGTGGGCAAAGCCCGTCCGCTTTGAATTCCGTTGCCTTGACCGTGAGCTGAAACGTCGAACTTACCTGCGGGATCGTCACCTGTAACGCATGCGCGTTCGGGTCCGGACAAGGATTTGCCGGAGTGGGGTTGGGATTGTTCGGGCAGGCAAATGTGTACATCTGCGCCACATTCGTACCCGGCGAGAAACTCAAAGATATGGAAGTGGCAGGCGCAACAAAATTCGCGGATACGTTCAGCGCTGAGTTCATGCTCAAGCTGCAAGCGTTTTCCGTCCCGAACAACGCGCAAGCTTCGCCCCACCCGCCGAATGTCGTCCCCGAGCCTGCGCTTTCCGTCAAAGTGACCTGGGTCCCGCTCGCATAGCTAGCCGAACACACGTTTCCGGAGCTCGGGATCCCGTTGTTTTCGCCGCAGTTGATCCGGCCGAAGTTGTCCGTCACGACGCCCTGGCCATTTCCAAGTTCATTCAAACTCAGTACGTAATACGTCGCTGTCGAACTGACTGTCAGGCTCGTGCTGCTGTCGCTCGCGCTGGTGAAGCTGCTGTCTCCCGGGTAGCTATACGTGATCGGGTATGTCCCTGTCGAAAGTGTTGCGGTGTTGAGCGTGACCGCAAAGGTCCCATAGCTCCCAATCGTGCCGGTGCCGGTGATCAGCGACTTGGCAAGGATCGTGATTGAAACCATCTCGCCGATTGGTGGGTAGTTCGTTCCCGCACTGATCGTGCCCGAAAGAATGATCGAGTTCGTCTGGGGAGGGATCTCCTGCGAGGGCGTCAGGTTGCTGAAGGATGGGGTCAGCGCGATGCCGGTGCCCGAGAGATTGACGGTTTGCGGAGAGTTGAAGGTAAAGTCGTTAACCGTGATTGCACCGGATAGATTGCCTGCCGCTGGTCGGAGCAAAGGCGACGCCCAGTGTGCAGGTGGCACCGATCGCCAGCGGAGTTCCCGCCGCGCAATCGTTGTCCCCGATCTGCAATTGGAAATTAGCAGAAGCGGCAAGCGAGGTGAAATTCAATGCCGCGTTCCCCACGTCCGAGATAGCAACGCTCTGCGGGCTGCTGTTCTGCCCGACGGCAGGCTGCCGAACGCAAGGGCGCTTATGCTGACGTCCACCTTGCGAATCCGCTCGCTAAACTCGTCTGTGATGTATAAGTTGCCCGCATCGTCCACCGCAACGCCAGAGGCATAAATTCAGTTTCGCGCTGGTGGCTGCACCGCTGTCCCCGCTGTAACCCGGAGTTGCCGTTGCCCGCCACGGTGGTGATGATGCCGCTAGGGTCCACCTTGCGGACGCGACTGTTGTCATAGTCCGCGATGTAGAGGTTGCCCGCGCTGTCCAGCGCTACGTAAAGCGGATAGTTGAGTTCCGCGTTGGTGGCTGCACCGCCGTCCCCGCTGTAACCGCGCCGTTCCGGTGCCCGCCACGGTCGCTATGTCCCCAGGCCCGATGGTCACTCCCGCCATCGTTACCGAGGTCCCCTGCGTGTTTACTGCCCGGACGACGGTATTGCAAAAGTCCGCGATGTAGAGGTTGCCCGTGCTGTCCACGGCCACGCCGTAGGGCAAGTGAGTGTCGCGCTGGTGGCTGGGCCGCCATCCCCGGTGTAGCCTCTGTAGCGCTGCCCGCTATGGTGGTGATGATTCCGTTGGTGTCCACCTTGCGGACGCGGTTGTTGTGGATGTCCGCGATGTAGAGGTTGCCCGCGCTGTCCACCGCCACGCCGCGGGGATAGTTGAGTTCCGCGTTAGTGGCTGGGCCGCCGTCCCCGCTGAAGCCTTTTACGGTGCCGCCCACCATGGCACCTCCCGCCACGGTGGTGATGATGCCATTGACGTCCACCTTGCGGATGCGATCGTTATAGGAGTCCGCGATGTAGAGATTGCCCGCGCTGTCCACCGCCACGTCGTTGGGCTCCCAGAGTTCTGCGCTTGTGGCTGCGATATTGTCGCCGCTGTATCCTGCAGTTCCATCGCCTGCCACGGTTGCTATGTCCCCGGCCCCGATGTTCACGTTGCGCCACCGTGATCATGGTCGCCTGCGTGTTCACTACACGGATGCGGGAGTTGTTCCAGTCTGCGATGTAAATGTTGCCGGCGCTGTCCAAGGCTATGCCAAACGGATAGTTAAATTCTGCGCCGGTGGCCGCACCGCCGTCCCCGCCGTAGCCCGGAGTGCCATTGCCCGCCACGGTGCTGATGATCCCGGGCGTGAACGCCACGGCCGGGCCTACACCCGTGCCTTCGAGACCAAAGCTGTACTTATTCCGCCGTTGTCGGTCACCATGAACGGGAACCCCAGCGTGGCCCCGGCTTAGTAGGCGTGAACTGCACCTGCCAGCTGCAGATGGTATTTGCAGGTAGCATCGCCGGCAGCGGTGGAGCAGGAATACTCAAGTATCTTGTAGTCGCCGCTCACCCGTGCATCGTTGAGAGTCGTCATGCGGTGTTGATGGAGAGATATATGTTCTTGTGCGGTGTTTGAGCCGACATTCAACGGGCCGAAATTCACCGGGCCTTTGGTCACCTTGCGGATGCGGCGTTATCTGCAGTCCGCGATGTAGAGGTTGCCGGCGCCGTCCAACGCCACGCCACGGGGATAGCCGAGTTCCGCGCTTGGGCGGCGATGCTGTCCCCGTTATAGCCCGAGCTTCCAGTTCCCGCCACAGTTGTGATGGTGCCGCTTGCATCCACCTTGCGGATGCGCTCGTTCGCCTGAGTCCGCGATGTAGAGGTTGCCCGCGCTGTCCACCGCCACGCCAGTGGGATAGTAGAGTCCCGCGCTGGTGGCTGGCATACCGTCACCGATGGTGCCTGTCATTGCCGCAGCCGCTGCCGCCCCCCGCCACGGTGTTGATGATTCCGTTGGTGTCCACCTTGCGGATGCGGAGGTTGGAAGTGTCGGCGATGTAGAAGTTGCCCGCGCTGTCCACCGCCACGCCAAAGGGAAGGCTGAATTGCGCGCTGGTGGCTGCTGCCGCCGTCACCGTCGGAGCCCGAGTGCCATTGCCCGCCACGGTCGCTATGTCCCCGGCCGCGATGACCACCCCTGCCACCGTGATGCGGCTCGCCTGCGTATTCACCACGCGGATGCGGAGGTTGGCTGTCCACGATGTAGAGGTTGCCCGCGGTGTCAACCGCCACGCCATAGGGAGAGTTGAGTTGCGCGCTGGTGGCTGGTCCGCCGTCTCCCATGGAGCGTGGGAAGCTGCTGCGGCAGTTGCCGTTGCCCGCCACGGTGGTGATGTTCCCGCTGGCGATCCACTTTGCGGATGCGCGTTGTTGCCGGCGTCCGCGATGTAGAGGTTGCCCGCGCTGTCCACCGCTACGTCACGGGGTGAGTTGAGTTCCGCGCTGGTGGCTGCGTATCCGTCACCGGTATTGTACCCAGCGAGCTGCCGGTACCCGCCACGGTGGTGATGATGCCGCTGGCACGTCCACCTTGCGGACACGGTAGTTGCCTCCTGTCCGCGATGTACAGGTTGCCCGCCGCGTCCACCGCCGCAGCCCAGTGGCAGCGCTAGTTCCCGCAGATGTTGCCACCGTTGTCGCAGGAGTATCCGGTTCCTGCCACGGTCGTGATGACCGGGGCCAAGGGTAATGTTCTGTGCCTGGAGCCGGCACGGAGCAAGTACGCCCAGCAGGCAAGCTAAAACCAGCGCGACGGCCCCAAGGCGCCCGGCAACTGCAACTGGGAAGAGGCAAAACTCGGCACGATGCAGACGGGAGACGAAACCAACACTCTTATTGACGGAATATGAAACTCGCATGACAGCCTCCAAAATAAAAGGCCGAGTCACCACTGGTGGCTCGCGCGGCCACCTGCGGCAACTCGGCTTTCTCTAAGTTCCCTTCGGGTCCTGGCAGTACTGATTAGAGACCCGTGGCTTTCCGTCCCCCGCTCGCGCGGGGTTTGGCAATGCAGGGCTGCTAGCACTATGGGGGATGGTTGTCTGTGCCCCCCATTACACGGGAACGTGATGACGAGCGGCGCCATCAGCCAAAAGAACTGACAAAACCATTTCCTTTTGCCACGAGCAATCCCACACGAGGCCGGCCAATGTATTCTGTAACTTGCCGAGGCGTTGACGCCCACCCTTTTGCCGACCGTTGAATTTCCAATGCCGACAAAAGATATCGGCTAAGAGACCGTTCAATACGTCAGCAGCATCTACAAGTATTACGTCGCGTACAAAATAACGCTTGACCAGCAGCGAACCCGGGAACAAGCCAAACAAGCGGTGAAAACAAATTGATCAGCACGATCGACGAGGTGGAACCCAGGTCATGACAACTCCGACCGATCGTCCAACCATTTTGACATCCACCGAGGTCCTCCCTCCCGTTCAGCGTCCCTCACGCAAACGGCAGGCCGTTGCTTTCCTGATCGCTGCTGTCTCGGACTTTCTATCCTTCTGGATGGTGCTAGCCCCACCCATGCAAGGGGTGATTGACCTTGCAACCGCGTTACTGCTGTTTCTAATCCTCGGCCGTCGATGGATGCTTTTGCCGGGCCTGATCGCGGAAGCCATTCCCGGAATGGGCGTCTTCCCTGTGTGGGTCCTTGTAGTCCTCTCCATCATCACCTACGACGAGATCAGAGTCCGCAAACACTAGGCCCGGATTACGAGAATTCCTGGGCCTTCGACCCATGGCCTGGAAAAATGCGTCGCCAGCCACATTCTTGCGCATCTCATCTACACCGCCGGAGGGCTAGAGACTGCGCATCAAGGATGTGTACTCGCCCCCCACCAATAGAGTGTGTCCCGGTATTCCTTAGCACTCGTCCTCGGGCTCGACGTAACGTTTCAATAGCCGACAACCTCACAAATCGGCAAGATCTCAGCGCCTAAGATGCACAGAGTATCTCCACGGCGCTCCCCCTGGAGGTGCGCGTGCTGTGCTTGCAGAACACTTCGGGACGTTCACACTCGAACCCACGATACAGGACGGTGAACCCGTGTATCTTGCTCACGGCAAAGTAGATTTCTTCGGAGATGAAGCGATGGCGCGAACGGGTGGTGCCGGGGGCCAGAATCGAACTGGCTACGCCCGCCTTTTCAGGGCGGCGCTCTACCAGTGAGCTACCCCGGCACGCAACTCAATTAGTTTAGAGGCCGCTTTTCGGTCTGTCAATTTGCCTTCGCGCCCATCTTCGCCGCAAAACGTGCAATCGTGCGCAACCGCGCCGCTCCGATTTACTTTCCCGCTGCCATTCCCGCCATTTCGGATTTACGCCTCGCCCTGATTGTGTTCAACTGAACTGTCATGACCACCACTCATCCGAAATCTTCCGGCCTCATCCTCGAACTAAATGGCCTGGCCGTCACCGCTGCTTCCGCCGAAGTCTTGATGAAAGACATCGTCACGCTCCTTCACGGCAAGCTCACCAAATACAATTGGGTTGGCTTCTACATGCTCAAGCACGAACCCGGCGGCGATATCCTTGTCCTCGGCCCCTTCAAAGGCACCATGACGCCGCACACCCGCATCCCTCTCAACCAGGGCATTTGCGGCGCTGCCGCCAGTAGCGGCATGACCTTCGTCATTAACGACGTCGCCAGCGATCCCCGCTATCTTGCCTGCTCCCTCGAAACCAAATCCGAAATCGTCGTCCCCGTCTTCGTCCATGGCAAAGTCGTCGGTGAACTCGACATCGACTCCCACTTCCTCGCCGCTTTTGGTCCCGACGATCGCCTTCTCTGCGAACACGCCGCCGCCGTCCTCGGCAAATTCCTCGAATCCCACTCGTAACTCCCCTGGAAAATCTGCGCTTGTGGCACTGTCACTTCTGACTGTGTTCTTGGTATGCTTTTGTAGTGGCCGCCTTCTGAGGCGGGCGCATTTGTTCTTCTTATCCTGCAGGCACACGCCGGCGCACCGCGCCCTCGCCCGCCGCTATTTCTCCGGTTCGAGAATCTCGCGCGCGCCAAGGCTCGAACAGCCGTTCCTTATTGTGCTTTGCTTTTTCGCCAGGCCGATGCCTTCAGCCGTCCGGTGCCGCTTTGCTTCGTTTCCTGGTCGTTGATATCTGATAACTGATATCCTTCAAATCCCAATCAAAACCCGCGTCCTACCCAAATCCGCCTACGTCTCCCGCTCCTCATCGATCTCCCTCATCCAATCCTTCCCCTTCAACACCTCTCTCGGGCGCGTCCCGTCCGGCGGCCCCACAATCCCATCCTTCTCCATCAGGTCAATCAAATGCGCCGCGCGCCCATACCCGATCCGCAATCTCCTTTGCAATGTCGACGTTGACGCTCGCCCCATGTCGCAGCACACCCGCACGGCGTCCTGATACAGCGCATCATCCGACTCCTCGCCGCCTCCCGCGCCGCCCTCCTCTTCCGCCGCGCCGCCCGTCCTTCTCCGTGCTATCTTCCTTGGGCGCTTCCAGCAACTGCTCGTTGTATTTCGCCGGCGCCTGCGCTCTCCAGAAATCGCACACCGCCGTAATCTCATCCTCAGTCACCAGCGGCCCGTGAATCCGGTGCAGCCTTGCCGATCCCGCCGGCAAATACAGCATGTCGCCCTTGCCCAGCAGCGATTCCGATCCATTGGCATCCAGAATCGTGCGCGAGTCCACTTTGCTCGCCACGCGAAACGAAATCCGCGCCGGGAAGTTTGCCTTGATCAACCCTGTAATCACGTCCACCGATGGCCGCTGCGTCGCCAGGATCAGGTGAATCCCCACCGCGCGCGCCATCTGCGCCAGCCGCGTGATGGACTCTTCCACACTGTTCGTGTCCACCATCATCAAGTCCGCCAACTCGTCGATAATAATCACCAGGTAGGGAAGCGGCTTGTGCTCCGCTTCTTCCAGGTTGTCAAACAGTGAAAGCGACTGTTGCTTCTGGCACGAGCGGTTGTATTGGTCGATGTTTCTCACGCCTCGCTGCGCCAGCAGCTTCAGCCGGCTCTCCATCTCCTTCGTCGCGTTCCGCAATACGTTCGATGCCACCTTCGGGTCCGTCACCACCGGGGCCAGCAGGTGCGGAATCCCTGAATACAAACTCAATTCCAACCGCTTCGGATCCACCAGCACCACCTTGATTTCGTCCGGTGTCGCTTTGTACAGCATCGAAATCAGCAGCGAATTGATGAACACGCTCTTGCCCGTGCCCGTCGATCCCGCAATCAGCAGGTGCGGCATGGACGCCAAGTCCGTCACGCGGATTCTCCCGTGCAGGTCCCGCCCCATCCCCAGCGTCAACTTGCTCGGAGAATTCGTGAACTCCGTCGCCTCCAATATCTCCCGCAACGCAATCGTCTGCCGCTTGTCGTTCGGCACTTCGATCCCAATCGTCGATTTTCCGGGTATCCGTTCGATCAGTATCGATTCCGCCTTCAGCGCCAGGCACAAATCTTCCGTCAAGCTGATAATCCGGCTGTACTTGATTCCCGCTTCCGGCTTGAACTCGAACGTCGTCACCACCGGCCCCGGATTGATCTGCGTCACGCGGCCTTCCACCTCGAACTCGTGGCATTTCGCTTCAATCGCCCGCGCCCGCATCTTCAATTCGTCTTCGTCCAGCTTCTGGCTGCCTTCGCCCTCCTTCAGCAGACTGATGGATGGCAGCTTATAATTCGCATTCGCCTTGGCAATTTTCGGGTCCGGCTTCTTCGTTTTACCCGGAATGTCCGCCAAACCCTTTTCATTATTCAAAAATAAGATCGGGGCCTTGTGCGGCGTCTCTTTTTCTTCCCCCGGCTCACCCTCCTCCACCCCCGTACTCTTCCCGCCGAAGAGGCCGCTCTCATCACCCAGGGGGAGCGCCCTGTGTTCCCCCTCGGTTTCCGGCTTGCCCACAATCTGGGGCGTTACTGGCTTACGGCCGGCCATCCGCCGCTCTTCCACTTCCCGCCGCATCCGCCTCTGTTCTCGTTCGTCCTGCCACGCGTGCCACCGTGCCTGTGCCCGCTGCAAAATCCCCAGCTTCTCCATTCGCCCAATAGGTCCCTTCGCTCCGCTGGCCCACGCGTGCGCCCCGCTGAAAGAAAAACTCGTGGTCAAAAATACCGCCACCACCAACAGCGCAATGGCCACCAAGTTCGCGCCCCACAGGTTGAATCCCGATCGCAGCCCGTGCGACATCAACGTTCCCAACAGCCCTCCCGCAGGCAGCGCTTCGCGGATTTCCCAGAAATGCCACAAGGACAGGAGGGAAGGCAGGGAGAGCAACAGCAACGCGAATCCTCCGATCGTCGCCATCTGCGAATCGATCGCTCGGCTCCGCAACCACCGCCATCCCACGATGCCGATGGCGATCGGCAGCAGCAGCGCCGCCCAACCGAACAATTGGAACAACAGATCCGCCGAGTATGCTCCCACCGGCCCGATCCAATTCCGCGTGGGACTCTGCTCGCCCGCCGCCGCGCTCACATTGAACGCCACATCCCGCGGGTTATACGTCAGCAACGACAGTCCAATCAGGACCGCCAGCGTGATACACAAAAACCCAATCAGCTCGTTGAACCGTTTGTTCTCTGTCGGTGTAAGGAAGCGCACTGATTTCTCCTCAGCTTTTTGGGGAAGGCTGAGTGCCGCATGGGGCGCGGCGCTGGTGCGCCCCGAACTGGAGGAACGCCCAAATCATACCATTCGCGCCACCCCGCACAAGCCCATCTTCGCACCTGTTTCCAAACCCGCGAAAGGCTCCCGCAACCGCGTTTCTTCCTCGCAGCCCGCCCTCCCGTTCACCGTCATTCCGAGCGGAGTCTGCGAAGCGAGGTACGGTTTTGCATCGCACGTCTTTTGTGCGATGCATCCCTCTTCGATCCACCTCACGCAGGAAATAGCTTGTCATCCCGACCGGAGAGCCCGCGCTTTTGTCGAGCTTGCATCCACTGTCATCCCGACCGGAGCGACCCGATATTTTCTTCCGCGCCGCAGTGTGGCGCGTCGGGTCGCGCAGTGGAGGGATCGCGGCACAATCTCACCGTGGAGCAGTCACTTCCGATTGTGCTCTCGGCTTTCTCTTTTGCCTGTGGACTCTCAACCGTGAACTGTCAGATGGCGGCTCTTCTCTGTGACCTCTGCGTCCTCTGTGAACTCTGCGTAAAGCTCTCGCTCACCCCGCCAATCTCGCCGCAAAAAACAGCACCAGTATCCCCAAAATAATCCGGTAAATCGCGAACGGCCCAAACCCTCTCCGCCTTACCCACGCCATGAACCACGCCACGCTTCCATACGCCACAATAAACGACACCACAAACCCGATCGCCAGCACGATCCATCCATGCGCATCAATGCTCGACACCCCGATCGGATTTCCATCCTTCCCCCGCAGCGATTTCCACAACGTGTACCCCGTCGCCATCACCATCGTCGGTATCGACAGGAAAAACGAAAACTCCAGCGCGCTTGCCCGCGACATCCCCGCCAACTGTCCCGCCGCGATTGTGGACATCGACCGCGACGTCCCCGGAAATACCGCCGACAATATCTGGCATGCGCCGATCCACACCGCCTGCAACAGGCTCATCTCTTCCATGTGCCACGTGTGAATCATCCCGCCCGCCGCCGCTTCCCCCGCTTCCTCCGCCCTGCTATTCCGCGCATCAATGAACCACATCACAATCCCGCCCACCAGTAACGCCGTCCCAATCACATACGGGCTCTCCAAATGTTTCCCGATCACCTTCACCAGCAAAAACGACGGAATCGCCGTCACCACAAACGCGATCATCACCAGGCTCAGCGGATGCGTCAGAATCGTTCGTTCGCCGCGCTCCCCACGCGGAAACGTCGAGAGAAACTGCGCAATGCGGTGCCGGAAATAAATCGGCAGCGTCAATATCGCCCCCAACTGGATCACAATCGAGTACATCTTCCAATATCCGCTCTCCAGGCTGAGCTGCGAATAATGGAGGTGCAGCAGCGCCTCCGCAATCCTCAAATGCGCCGTCGAACTCACCGGAATAAACTCCGTCAACCCCTCCACAATCCCCAATATCACGCTCAACACGTAATCGCTCACTCTTCCGCTCCTGGTCCGCCGTAGTAGGGGTCCAGCACTGCTGGATCCTATGTCCGCAAAATCCCAAATCTATTCCCAGTTTCTATCTTTTGGGTTTCTTTCCGGTTACGCCGCCAATCCAAGTACTTGAGGGTGCCCCATCCTTCGCGTCTTTTGCGAAGGGTGGGCTCATCCGATCGCATGCCACAACTCTCTTCTCTTCATTCCTGGGTCTGTTGCCGTGCCTCTTCTCGCCACTCGTCACTGGCCACTTCCTCCCAGCCGTTTCCTCATCTCATACGCATCCACCCGCCCCAGATAATACCGTTTCAATACCGCTTCCGCAGAATAACCATGACGCCGCCAGAAGGCAACGGCGCCCTCATTGTCTATGGCCGTCTCCAGCAGCACCGACAGCACTCCGTGATACGCGAAATGTTGTTCCATCTCCCGCAGCAGCCCCGACCCCACGCCCTTCCGCCGGTGTGTCTCTACAATATCCAGGGTGATGATGTGCGCCAGCGGCGGATTGCTTTCCGCCAGAATAAACCCCGCCAACTGTTTGCCCTCTTCCGCGATCAGGCAATCCGACGAATCCAAATCCAAAAAATGCTGCAGCGTCCACTTGCTGTACGAAATTCCCGGCACAAAACACGCCATATCCAATTTATGGATCGCGGGGAAATCGCGCGCTTCGTAAGGTCGAATCGTTACGGGCATCGGTGTGCTTCTGCTGTGCCGTCATCTTAGTGCGGCCGCACCGGCATGTTCAACCCCAGCGCCTTCACGGTCGTGGCATCCACCGTAACCTGCCCGTTCTCCTTCACCACAACCCCAAATCCGCCGCTGTAGTCCCACATCGCCCAGCCCATCCCGCGCTTCTCCAGCGCCCTGCGCACATCGCTCAGCCACGCCGCGCGCTCCTCCGGCTTCGCTGCCTTGCGGTACACGCCAAACTCGTTGCACGTCACCGGAACATTCCAGTGCTTCGCCCAAGCCTCCACTTGCGCCATGTCCGCATCAATCCGCGCCGCGTTCCAGCGTTCCGCTCCATACCGCGCCACACCCAGCCGGTGCACCGCGTCCGTGACCCGCGCCGCTGCCGCCTGCACATTTTCCGGGCTCGACGGGTACGGCACCTCCTTCAACTCATGCCAGTAGTTCTCCCCCCACGTTGCCCCCTGGTGCGTGAACAAATGCGGCTCGTAAAAGTGAAAATTGTAAATCACGTTGCCGTCGCGCAGCGGCTCCATGAACACCATATCGTCGTCATCCGCCCATCGCGCCCCTTCCACAATGATGGTGTGCCCCGGGGTGCCCTCGCGGATCGCCACCGCCACGTGCGCCTGAATTCCCCCCACCGGTAGCGGTCCCGCAACTCCGGCTCGTTCAATATCTCGAAGAAAACCTTCTCCGGGGGCAGGGAAGCGTAATGCCGCGCAAACGCCCGCCAGAAATCCACGAACTGCTCTACAAATTCGTCCTGCGCAAGTTTTCCTTTGAAGTCGCCATCCGGATGTATATCCAGAACCACGTTCAGGTCCTGCGCCAGAATCATCTTCACCGCCGCATCCAGATAGCCCAGGTACTCCGCGTTCAGATCGTCAGCGTGATTGGTTTGCCAAAACGGCTGCGGGTTCACGCTCAATCGCACATGATCGAATCCCATTCCCTTGATCAGCGCGAGATCTTCCGCCGTCGTCCAACTCTCAAAATGCTCCTTGGTGTAGCCCTTTGGATCGGACACCTGCGCGAACCATTCGCTCAAATTGACCCCGCGCCGCAAATGTTCCGCCCGCCCTCGCGCCAGAGACGTGTCCACGCTCTGCGCCACCGCCCCCCGCCCAGCCAACAGAACCAACATCCCCGCCAGCAAGGCAAGTCGCCCCGCCACCACCACACTCACGCGCAACTTTTTCCCCACTGCGCCTCCCAAACTTTATCATCCCGCCCGGAGTCAGGGTGTCGATCCGTCAGTGTAGGGGTCGAGCAGTGCTCGACCCCATCTCGAAAACGCTTATGTCTTGGCAAAATCTAGACGCCTTTGTCATCCCGACCGGAGCGGCCCGATTTCTTCTTTCGCGCCGCTTTTTGGCGCGTCGGGCCGCGCAGTGGAGGGATTGCGCCACAACCGCCGCGTCTTGGCTCTTATCCCGTTTTTCGAATTTCCCTTTTCGCGCGCTCCGCCTTCTGATCGCTGATATCCGGTCGCTGATCGCTCTTCTACAACTTAATCGTCACCGTCTTCACTTCCGTATAATTCGCCAACCCATACTCCCCCAACTCTCGTCCCATCCCCGATTGCTTAAACCCTCCAAACGGCGCCGCTGCGTCGAACACGTCGTAGCAATTCACCCACACCGTGCCCGCCCGCACGCCGTCCGCAATCGCATGCGCCTTCGTAATATCCTGCGTCCACACCGCCGCCGCCAACCCGTACAGCGACTTGTTCGCCCGTGTCACCACCTCATCAATGTCCTTAAACTTCAAAATCGACATCACCGGCCCAAAAATTTCTTCCTGCGCGATCTTCATGTTGTCCTGCACGTCGGCAAACACCGTCGGCTCGATGAAGTAACCCTTCTCGCCCACGCGCTTTCCGCCCGCCAGCAGCTTGGCCTTCTCATTCTTCCCGCTCTCGATGTACCCCATCACCTTATTGAACTGGTCCTGATCCACCTGCGGCCCCTGCTCCGTATTCTTGTCGAACGGATTTCCTACCGTGCGTTTCTTCGCCCGTTCCACGCTCTTCGCCACGAATTCGTCGTAGCATTTCTCTTCCACAAACAGCCGCGACCCCGCGCAGCAGCACTGCCCTTGGTTGAAGAACAGCGCGAAGTGCGCCCCTTCAATCGCCTGGTCCATGTCCGCGTCCGCAAAAACAATGTTCGGGCTCTTTCCTCCCAGCTCCAGCGTCACCCTCTTCAGATTCGTTTCCGCCGCCGCTTTCATGATCAGGTGCCCCACTTCCGTGGATCCCGTGAACGCCACTTTGTCCACATCCATGTGCCGCGCAATCGCCGCTCCCGCCGTCGGTCCATATCCCGGCAGAATATTCACCACGCCTTCCGGGAACCCCGCCTCCAGGATTAATTCGCCCACGCGCAGCGCCGTGAGCGGCGTCTGCTCCGCCGGCTTCAACACCACCGTGCAACCCGCCGCCAGCGCTGGCCCCAGTTTCCATGCCTGCATCAGCAGCGGAAAATTCCACGGAATGATCTGCCCCACCACGCCCACCGGCTCGTGTTTCGTGTAGCTGAAATATTTCCCCTGAACCGGTATCGTCTTCCCGTGAATCTTGTCCGTCCATCCCGCGTAGTAGCGGTAACACGCAATCGTCAGCGGCAGATCCGCCGCGCACGCCACGTGGTACGGCTTCCCGTTGTCCAGCGCCTCCAGTTGCGCCAGCTCATCCGCGTGCTTCTCGACCAAATCCGCCAGCTTATTCATCAGCACGCCGCGCGCCGCCGCGCTCATCTTGCGCCACGCGCCCTTGTCGAACGCCGCCCGCGCCGCCGCCACGGCCTTGTCCACATCCGCCGCATCGGCCTCCGCCACATGCGTGATGACCGCGCCCGTGGACGGATTAATCGTCGGGAAAGTTTTCCCCGAACTCGCCTCCACCCACTTGTTGTTGATCAAAAGTTTCGTCGCGGAAATATCCACATTCGGTTCCATCACTGTCGTTGCTGTTGCCATGGCTTGCCTCCTCGCTGAAGCGAACTGAGTGAGGGACAGCCTATACCTACTCCCCCATGGACGCAACATTCCGATTCGCCCCATCACCTTCCTTCATTTTCTCTTGATTTTGGCTTGCCTTTGTAGGGCTCGCCTTCCGAGGCGGGCCGCTCCTGGGTTTGCTCTTGTGGCACAGTCATTCCTGACTGCACTCTTGGGTTTTCCTCATCACGTCGCCGAGTCGATGTACTTGAGGGTGTCCCACCCTAGGTTTGTCAGGGTGGGCTCTTACGCTCCGACTCCACACGCCTTCTTTTCCTCGCTCTTGGGACTCTCTCGTTGCGCCACCCGCTCCACTACCACAAGGACCGCCGACCTCAAATCCTTCCACTCTTAAACTCTTCTCCCCGCTCCCTCTTCCTCGTCACCCACGCCGCCAGCACCACGCTCCCCACCAGCAACACCGTTGCCAGCAAATACGGCGCTCCCGGCACATGCACTCGCACTCCCGGCGAAATCGCCGCCGAAAACACTTGCGTAAACAGCAGCGGCCCCGCCATCCCCGTCAACGCCCGCAGCGAATTGATCGCTCCCTGCAATTTTCCCTGCGAAGACGGTTCCACCAGTTGCGACATCAACGATTGCATCGCCGGCCCCGCCACTCCCCACAATGCAATCAGGGGCACGGCCCCCAGGCACGCCCACCCGCGCGTTGCCAGTCCGAATCCCGCGAATCCCAGCACGCCAAAAAACAATCCCGATACCAAACTGAAGCGTTCCCCAAACTTCTTTACGTACGGCCCCACCAATCCGCCGCTCACCACCGCCACGCACACGCCCACAGCTCCCAGCGCGATTCCCACCGACCGCTCGTTCCATCCATATCTATACTCCGTGTACAGCACAAACACGCTCGGCAGCGCCTGGTGCGCCAAATAATACAGAACGCACACCACCGAAAGCCCCGAAAGCACCCGGTGCGATCGCAGCAGCGTCAAAGAGCCCAGCGGATTCGCCATGTGCCACGCGGATTTCGCCCGCTTCTCCGCCGGCAGCGATTCCGGCAGCACCAACGCTCCATACAGAAAATTCGCCAGGCTCAACACCGCCGCCGCCCAAAACGGCGCCCGCAAACTGTAGTGCCCCAGCAATCCTCCCACCGCCGGCCCTATCACGAATCCCACTCCAAACGACGCCCCCAGCAATCCATATTGTTTCGCGCGTTTCTCCGGTGGACTCACGTCCGCCACATACGCAAACGCCGTCGAAACGTTCGACGTCGTAATCCCCGAAATAATCCGTCCCACAAACAGCCAGCCCACCGTCGGCGCCACCGCCATGAAAATGTAATCCAGCCCCAATCCCAGGCACGAAATCAGGATAATCGGCCGCCGCCCAAACCGGTCGCTCCACGCTCCCAGCACCGGTGAAAACAAAAACTGCATCGTCGCCCACGCGAACCCGAAATATCCGGTGATCGCCGAAGCCCGCGCAATGTTTCCGCCTTCAAATTGAATGATTAGATTTGGCAGGACTGGCGCGATAATCCCAAACGCCAAAAAATCCATCGCCACCGTAACCAATATAAACAGGAACGCTGCCCGCGACCCGCCCGCCGCGGGGGCAGGGAATTGCGCAGCGCCAGGAACACCATTCCCGCGTTCACTCATTGGCGTTAGATTCTAGCTTAACAGGCGAGAGTCCTACTCCGGCTTTTTGAGGCAGGTTCTTTCGAGGTTCTTGCTTTCCCTTGTTGCATTGCACATCCCATGAACTTGAGGGTGCCCCACCCTAGGTCTGTTAGGGTGGGCTCTTACGCTCTGACGTCGGTCGCTCTCTTCTCTTCCACTTGACTGACTCTTCTCTGTGCTCTGTGCAACCCCCTGCTCCGAGCTTCGAGTGGCAGGTCATCCTTCTCTCCGCATTCTCCGTTGCCTCTGCGGCTTCTCTGCTATCTCTGTGGTAAGTCTTTTGCCTTCTCTTTTCCGCTCTTCCTACCGTGCTCTCCGTGTCCTCTGTGGTGAATCAAATCTCCAATATCACCGGCAAGATCAGCGGCCTCTTCGACGTCTGCTTGCTGATGTACCTCTTCAAATCCACGCGGATCTTCTCTTTAATCACGGACCAGTCCGCCCGCTCTTCCATATTCGACGTTTCCACTGTCCGGCTCACCACCGCCCGCGCTCCCTCCATAAAATCCCCGTCGCTCTCGCTCATCAACCCCCGCGACACGATCTCCGGCGCCGACTCGATCCTTCCCGTATTCTTGTCGATCGCGATAATCGGAATCACCACGCCCTCTTCCGACAAATGTTTCCGGTCGCGCACCACCACTTCCTCAATCTCTTCCAGCGACCCCGAATCCACCAGCACGCGTCCCGCTTGCACCGGTTCGCGCCGGTACACCCCATCCTCCGTGAATTCGATCCGCTTCCCGTTCTCCAGCAGCAAGATCTCTCCACTCACCACGCCCAGCGAGTGCGCCAGCGCCGCGTGACGGAACAAATGCCGGTATTCCCCGTGCACCGGCACGAAATACTTCGGCTTCACCAGTTGCAAGATCAGTTTCTGCTCTTCCTGGCTCGCGTGTCCCGAAACGTGGATCGGTCCTCCCTCATTGTCGTAGTACACCAGCGCCCGCCGCCGGAACATGTGATCCAGCATCCGGAAAATCGCCTTCTCGTTCCCGGGAATAATCCTCGCCGACAGAATCACCATGTCGTTTTCATCAATCGTCACAAACCGGTGATTGTCCACCGCGATCCGCGACATCGACGACATCGGCTCCGCTTGCGACCCGCTCGCCAGCACAATCAACTTCCGCGGCTCGAAGCTTCGTATCTCCTGCGGACGCACCACGATCCCGTCCGGAATCCGCAAATAATCCAGGTCGTGCGCAATCTCCACGTTGTCAACCATGCTGCGCCCGACGAACGCCACCTTCCTCCCCACCCGCTCCGCAATATCAATCACCTGCTGGATGCGATGGATCGACGACGCAAAGCACGACAGCACCACCCGCCGCGGCGCCGATCTCGCCAACTCTTCAATCCGCGGCACCACCGTGCGCTCCGATGGCGTGAACCCCGGCCGCTCCACGTTCGTCGAATCGCTGAACAGCGCCAGCACCCCTTCGCTTCCATATCGCGCAAACGTGTGCAGGTCCGTCCGGTAATCGTCCACCGGTGTCTGATCGATCTTGAAGTCGCCTGTGTGGATAATCACGCCCAGCGGCGTGCGGATCGCCAGCGCCACGCAATCCAGCGTGCTGTGCGTCACCGGGATAAACTCGATCTCGTACGGCCCGATCTCGATTCGCCGCCCCGGCACCACCTCAAACAGCTTCGTCACCTCCATCAGTCCCGCTTCTCCCAGCCGCTTTTTCGCCAGCGCCAGCGTGAACCGCGTCCCATAAATCGGCACGTTCACGTCCCGCAAAATATACGATAGCGCCCCGATGTGGTCTTCGTGCCCGTGCGTCAACACGATCGCGCGCACGTGCTGCCGGTTCTGCTTCAAATACGTGATGTCTGGAATCACCAGGTCCACGCCCAGCAGTTCCGACTCCGGGAACATCATTCCCGCATCAATCACGATGATGTCGTCGCCATAGCGCAACACCATCATGTTCATTCCGAATTCGCCAAGTCCCCCAAGGGGAATGGCCGTCAACGTCTGCATTAGTCTTGCTCAAGTATGTTTTTTCTCCACAATCCAACCTTAAATCGTATCACACCCACGCGTTCCTTCCCCTGTAGCTCAGGCCTTCAGGCCTGAGGCTTTTCCCAGCCAAAGCGCAATCGCTCTTCCCTCAGCCTTTTCTCTTGGGTTTTTCCTCCGTTACGTCTCCCGTCCCATGAACTTGAGGGTGCCCCATCCTTCGCGTTTCTCAGCGAAGGGTGGGCTCTTACGTCTAACGCCGCAGATCTCTTCTCTCTTTCTTGGGTTTCTCTTCTCTGCGTTCTCTGCGCCTTTGCTGCGCCCTACCCAAATCTGTCATCCCGACCGGAGGCTCGCGCCTTTTGCGGGCCGCAGCGGAGGGATCGCGCCAACCACCCAGCGTACCCCAGTACGATGAGCGAAGGACTCTTAAACTCTTGAACTCTTATATTCTTCCACTTCTAATCCTCCGCTCTTTGCCTTCTGTGTTACGGCCCCTCTTCCATTTGTAAATTTCTCCCTTCCCTCTTCCTTCTTCCCCCAATCGCTGCTACATTGCTACGGCACCGCCTAGTCTTTCAAAGGGAAGGGGACTCTCGCCATGCACAAAACATCCAGCGTCATCCTGCATTTAGCCGTAATTCTATTCGCCGCATTCGCCGCCCGCGCCCAGGAACTCACCCAAGCGGACAAAGACAAAGCCCTCCAGTATCTCGAATCCACCAAACAAGACGTCCTCGACGCCACCAAAGGCCTCTCACCCGCCCAATGGAATTTCAAGCCCGCTCCCGATCGCTGGTCCATCGCCGAATGCATGGAACACATCGCCGCCGCCGAAGACTTCATCCGCGACAACATCACCAATGGCGTTATGAAAGCCCCGCCGGCTCCCGGTCGCGACGTCGCCGCCATTGATGCCGGCATCCTTGAAAATATCCCTGCGCGCAAGACCAAAGTTCAGGCCCCCGAACCGATCAAGCCCACCAATCGTTTCGGCTCGCCCGAAGCCGCCATCAAGCATTTTGTGGAAAGCCGTGCCATCACCGAGGATTTCCTGAGGACCACGCCCGGCCTGCGCGATCACGCTGCCGACAGCCCCGCCGGTGGTAAATGGGACGCCTACGAATTCATCCTTTTAATCGCCGCCCACTCCGAACGCCACACCAACCAAATCAAGGAAGTAAAAGCCGATCCCAACTACCCCAAATCCTAACTCCTAGGGTTTCCCTATAAGGCTCTCTTCTCCTCTTCTTGCTTCTGTAGCGGCCGCTTTCCGAAGCGGGCGTCTTTGCCGCGTCCTACCCAGACCCGTCATCCCGAGCGGAGCGGCCCGACTTTCTCTTCCGCGCCGTTTTGTGGCGCGTCGGGCCGCGGAGTCGAGGGATCCCTCTTCCATTTTTCTCTTCTCTGCGAACTCTGTGTCCTCTGCGTTAAAGCTTTTGACTTTCTCTTCTCCTATCTTTCCTTCCCCCCGAAAAACAAATGGGCAATCGCCACCAGCACCACCGCCCCCACCGTCGCCGCCGCCAACGAATACAAAAACGTATTCGCGTGCACAATCCCGAGCTTAGTAAAAATCCATCCGCCCACCACGGAACCGATCAGTCCCAGCAAAATATCCCCGATACACCCGAATCCCCGTCCGCGCCCCAATTTCCCCGCCAGCCACCCGGCGATCAATCCCAGAAAGATCCACCACAGAAGTCCATGGGGAAGCTGGATCCACACGCTCCGCACCTCTCGTTCCACCTCTCGCTGTTGCACCATCATCGCCGCAATCGTCGACAACATTTATGGTTCCTCCTAGTCTCTCCTTGCAGTTCTACTCTGTGAACCCTGTGCATACTCTGCGTCTGTGCGTTATCTTTCCTTATTTCCATTTTCCAATTTCAATTTTCTAGCTCCCCGCAACCGGCTCCTGCTGCGTCATGCAATGGATCGTTCCCAATCCCAGCACCAGGTCCCGACAGTGTATCCCCACCACCGCGCGCCCCGGAAACACTTTCCCCAACACCTCCAGCGCCACCCGGTCATTCGCATCGTTAAACGTCGGCATCAGCACCAGCTTATTCGCAATATAAAAATTCGCGTAGCTCGCCGGTAGCCTCTGCCCATCAAAGTAAACCGGCGCTGGCATCGGCAGCGTCTCCACCTGCAACGCCCGTCCGTCCTGATCCTTCATGCTCCGAAGCCGCGCCAGATTCTCCTGCAGCGGTGCATAGTTCGCGTCCCGCGTATCCTCTTCCACCACTGTCACCACCGTCGTTGCATTCACAAACCGCGTCAAATCGTCCACATGCCCGTGCGTGTCGTCCCCTGCAATCCCATTCCCCAGCCACAGCACATGCGTCACTCCGAAATACTCGCGAAACATCGCCTCATAATCTTCCCGCGCAAATCCCGGGTTCCGCTCCTGCGTCTTGCTCAGTAAACACTCTTCCGTCGTCAGCAGCGTCCCTTTCCCATTCACGTCAATCGATCCGCCCTCCAGCACCACCCGCCTTCCTTTATACTCCGGCAAAATCACCCGCCGCTTCAGCCGCCGGTTCGCCTTCTCCACCACCGCCGCATCCTTCTTATGGTTTGCGTATTTCGCCCATCCATTGAACACAAAATTGTTGTACGCCACCTCGCCCGCCGCGTTCTTCACGCCAATCGGCCCCGAATCTCGCAACCACACGCGGTCCGTCGCCACGTGAAAAAATTCCACCGCCTCCAGCGTCGCCCCAGCCTTCTTCAAGATCGTCCGCGCCCGCGCTTCTGCCTCGCGATTCTCCACCAGCAAGAACACCCGCTCCACGCGCGTCAAGTGCCGCACAATTTCCGCAAACGCCCAGGGAATTGGCGCAAATTTCCCTGGCCAGTCCGTCAACTCTTGCGGCCACCCCAGCCACGTGGCCTCATGCCCCTCCCACTCCGCCGGCATCCGCCATCCCATCTCCATCACAGCCTTCCCCTCATGCCTCCACCAGCCCCCACGCCGTCATTCCGAGCGAAGCGAGGTACGGTTTTGCATCCGGCGCACGTCGTTTCGTGCGATGACACTCGGCCGCGCTCTGTCCGCTCTTCTTCTTCTCTTTCTCTGCGAACTCCGCGTCCTCTGTGTACTCTGCGTAAGTCCTTTCTTTTTTTTCTTCTTTCTCTCTTGCTTTCCTCTGTGCTCTCTGTGTCCTCTGTGGTGAAATCTTCTTTCTCTACTCCTCTCCCAACCACCTCTCCAAAATCCCCCCAAACGCATCCACCCGCCTATCTCTAAAAAACGGCCAATTCCTCCGCGTCTCCTCGCTCTTCGCCGGATCGCACTCCACCACCAATATCTCTTCCTTCACCTGCGAAGCCTCTGCCGCCACCACCCCAAACGGGTCCGCCACAAACGAATGTCCCCAAAATTCCAGCCCCGCATCGCCCGTCTCCGGCTTGCCCTCGAATCCCACGCGGTTCACCACCGCCACATAAATCCCATTCGCCACCGCATGTGCCCGCTGTATCGTCCGCCACGCATCCAGTTGTGCCGCCCCAAACTCCGCCTTCTCGTGCGGGTGCCATCCGATGCTCGTCGGATAAAAAATCACCTGCGCCCCGCGCATCGCCGTAATCCGCGAGCCCTCCGGATACCACTGGTCCCAGCAGATCTGCACCCCGATCCGCGCGTACTTCGTATCGAAATTCAAAAACCCCAAATCCCCCGGCGTAAAATAAAATTTCTCGTAGTACAGGGGGTCGTCCGGGATGTGCATCTTCCGGTATTTCCCTAGGTACGCCCCATCCGCATCCAGAATCGCGCAGGTGTTGTAATACACGCCCGCCGCCCGCCGTTCGAACACCGACACGACCAGCGCCACCTTCTTCTCTTTCGCCACTCGCGCCAGCCGCTCCGTCGTCGGCCCCGGCACCGCTTCCGCCAAATTAAACAGCTCCGCGTCTTCCGTCCGGCAAAAGTATTCCCCTGCAAACAATTCATGCAGGCAAATGATTTGCGCCCCGCGCCTTGCCGCCTCGCGGATCTTCTCTTCCGCCCGCGTCAAATTCTCTTCCTTATCTTTGGTGCACCGCATCTGCACCAGCCCCACCGTAAATTTATCCGCCATATTCCATTTTCCTCGCCCTCTAACTCTCCATCCTCGGCGCTGACCCCGACCGCGTCAGGGTGGCCGGGTGCCCCAGGCACGGAGTGTGTGCCTGGGTCTTGGGTTTCTCTTTTCTTCTCTTCTCCTAAACTTAAAACTTACAACTGAAAACTGTGAACTCTTCCCCCGTGCCTGGGTCTTGGGTCCGCCTCCCTCTGTGCCCTCTCCGCTACCTCAAACACTGTCATCCCGAGCGAAGCGGCCCGATTTGTTCTTCCGCGCCGCAGTTTGGCGCGTCGGGCCGCGTAGTCGAGGGATCCCTCCGCCGCCTTACCCTTCTCTACAAACTCTGCGTCCTCTGTGACCTCTGTGTAATCGTACTTCTTTCCTCTTCGTCTCTCTGCGTCTTCCCAGCGCAACTCTTTCCGCGAAAATCTTCGCCCGCATCCCCGCCATCTTAGCACGGAGAAATTTTCTTCCTCACCGCAATTTCCAGCCTCTTCTTCGCCTCCTGATATCTGATCGCTGATTTCTGATATCCTTTTCCCAATTTCGAGTACACTGATTCCACGAAAAACAAATTCCCCGCATTCATTTCCGTATTCCAGGAGATTCGATGGCCAAAAAATCCTCCAAAACCGTCACCGGCCGCGTCCTGCACGATCCCGTCAAGGACAAGCTCCGCCCTATCTTTCCCCTCGACCTCTCCAAAATCAAAACCATCGACGGCCTCGTCCGCGCCATGGCCGACACTGCCTACACCGCTCGCCAAATCGGTGACGCCGCCGACGTCCTCGAAGCCATGGCCCGCGATAAAGACTGCTTTGTCGTCATGACCCTCGCCGGCGCCCTTACCGTCGGCAAAATGGGTCTCATTTTTTGCGATCTCATCGAATCCGGCATCGTCAAAGCCGTCGTCTCCACCGGCGCCCTCATGGCCCACGGCCTCGTCGAAGCCACCGGCCTTTCCCATTTCCGCTACGATCCCTCGAAGATGGACGACTACGAACTCTTCCTCGCCGGCTACAACCGCGTTTACGATTCTCTCGAACCGGAAACCAATCTCGATCACGTCGAAGCAGTTGTGGACGCCATCCTGGAAAAGTGGGATCCCAACGAAATTGTCTGCAGTTGGAAGCTCCACAGACGCATCGGTGAATTCCTCGTCAAAAACACCAAGGGTCGCGGCATCCTCCGCTCCGCCTACGAAAAAAATGTCCCCGTCTTCGTCCCCGCCTTCAGTGATTCCGAACTCGGCCTCGACTTCGCCCTCAATAAATACGCCCGCCAGCGCGATAAGCTCCCGCTTCTGCGCTACGATCCCTTCGAGGATTTTCAGACCTTCGCCGATACCATGATGGCCACCAAAAAAATGGGCATCTTCACCGTCGGCGGCGGCGTTCCGCGCAATTGGTCGCAGCAATTCGGTGTCTACGCCGAACTCATGGCGCGCCGCGGCTACAAAAATCTTCCTCTCAAGCGCTACAGCTACGGCCTCCGCATCTGTCCCGAGCCCGTCCACTGGGGCGGCCTCAGCGGCAGCACCTACACCGAAGCCGTCTCCTGGGGCAAATTTGTTCCCCCCGAAGAAGGCGGCCGCTTCGCCGAAGTCCTCGAAGACGCCACCGTGGCCCTTCCTCTCATCGTCGGCGCCGTCCTCGAGCGCCTCAACTACTTCAAGCGCTAACCTGCGCTGTTTAGTTTCCGTGTTGCGGTGCACCCCAGCGTACTTGAGGGTGCCCCATCCTTCGCGAATTGTGCGAAGGGTGGGGCTTTCGATCCAACGTCACGATTCTTCTTCTCTTCTGGGTTTCGCGAGCCTCTGCAGCTGCCGCTTTCCATCTGCCCGCCGCAGGAGGGAATCCGGCGCCTTTGCCGCGTCCTACCCATATCTGTCATCCCGATCCCGCAAGGCGGGACCCGATTTTCTCTTCCGCGCCGTAGTTTGGCGCGTCGGGCCGCGCAGTGGAGGGATCTGCTTTGTCCGTCCCTCTCTGTGAACTCCGCGTCCTCTGCGCAAGCCTTTCTCTTCGTCCGTCTTCTTCCCCCCCACCTCTGTTACACCCCGTCTGCAATTCATCTTCAATCTCGCATTCGTGATACATTTTTGCTTCGGCTTCGTACCGCGAGAAAAGAAATGAAAAATAAACTTCGCGCCTCATCTTTCGTCTTGTTCTTACTCGGAGTATTCACGATCGTCGGCTTGTCAGCGAGCACGCTCTCTCGCCCTTCGTCGGTGCAAGCCACGCAAAAGGAACCCGTCATGACTCAACACGCAACCGGTCCCTTCGATGTAAAACTCACTCCGCTCGATCCTGCTTTCAAAACCGAAGACAATTCCCTCGGCCGCATGTCTATCGACAAACAATTCCACGGCGCTCTCGAAGCCGCCAGCAAAGGCGAAATGCTCACAGCCGCCACTGCCGTCAAAGGCTCCGCCGGCTACGTCGCCATCGAGCGCGTCACCGGCGAGCTCGACGGCCGCACCGGTTCCTTCACTCTACAGCACACTGCCACCATGAACCGCGGCACTCCCACGCTCGTTATCTCGGTTGTCCCCGATTCCGCCACCGGCCAACTCGAGGGACTAACCGGCACGATGACCATCATCATCACCAACGGCAAACACTCCTACGATTTCGCCTACACCCTCCCCTCCAAATAGGTAGGGGCGCAGCATGCTGCGCCCCATGTCCGCACAATCCGTCTATCTCGAGTCTTTTTTTCCTTACTAAGCTGTCATCCCTCAGCCATTCGCTGAGGAAAGTCAAAGAATCCGAATCACCGTGCCTCTCTCAATCCACGATGCTCACCGTTCCCAGCCCCGCATACACATAGTTCTCCCCGTACGCCTTCTTCAATCTCGCGAATGCAGGCTCCCCTGTGCAATGCCCCGGCGCAATCCGTTGCACCTTCCATTTGTTCTTCAGGCTGTCCACTAGCGCATCAATCTCCTCCGTCGGCGTCGTCACCAGGTGTAGTCCTCCAAACACGATATCCGTTCTCGGGTCCGTTGCGCTCGCCTCTTGCAGTATCGCTTCAATTCCGGCGTGTGAGCATCCATCCACCAACAGCAGTCCTTTGGGCCTTCGGATCGCCAAGGTTAATTCCGGCAGCTCCAGCGTCCCTTTCTTCTGCGAAACCGTCCGCAACAGGTAGATTCCCGGCGCTACCTCCGTTGTTTTATCCACCAGCAAGAAATTCCCCGTGTCATAGAGCTTCCCTGCGGCGAAATGCTCCGGCTCTGCTCCACCGTAGTACGCATCTTTGCGGGCAAACTCTCATCCGCCCGCAAAAATGCCTTCGGGATGGTTACTCCCCCAAACCCGTTCGCACCATCCGCGGGGACATATACCGTCACGCTTGGATTTACGCTCAACACGTAGCGTAAGCCTGTTGCATGGTCTGTGTGACGATGCGAGATCACCACAAAGTCCAGTTTCGTCAAATCCACCCCAAGTGTCTTGACGTTATGCTCAAAACTTGCGGCATTATTTCCCGTATCAAACAAAATCCGCTTTCCCTCATGTTCCACAAGCGCGGAATATCCCCAGTCCTTCGTCAAATCCCTGGATTCTCCAAACGCATCGTAAAGAATCGTCACGCGGTCCTGCGCCTGGCAGGGAACTGCCCCAGCGCACAGGCATGCACACGCCAGAATCCGCAATAAATGGATTCGCAAAGCGCACCTCCAATTGTCGATTGAGAAGGAAATCAAGACGCTCTAGTCATCATCACCAATCAAAACCGCCGCCGTCAGCACCGTGCTCCACAACCCGCGCTTGTCGCCTACCGCCGATTGCGTGATGTTCATCGTTCGCACGATCTTGTTCGAGATCCGGTAAACCTCTTTTTTCTCGTCCCACGACAAATCCGGATCGAATTCCACATTCAGCGTCGTCGCCAGCATCTCCGCGGCCAGCTCTTCCGCGTACTCGCCCGCCACCTCTTCCGTTTCCCCAAACGAGTGATGCTCGCTCAAATAGCCGTACATCGGCCGCTCCGCCGGCAGCGCCAATCCGATGCTCGCCGCGATCAGCCGGTGCGGCTCCTTCGTCGAATTCTCGCTGATCACCGTGAACGCCACCTGCCCCGGTTTGATCAGCTTCAATCCCTCGCTCCGCGATATCAATTTGCAGTTCGGCGGAAATATCGACGACACCCGCACAATGTTGCATGCGGCGATCCCCGCATTGCGCAGCGCGAGCTCGAAGCTCGACAGCCTCTCGCGATGTTTTCCCACGCCCTTGGTCAGGAAAATTTTCTTAGCGACAAACGCCATAGCGGCTTGTGCCGTCCTCCGTTACGAATTTCTCGCGTAAAAAATATCTTGCTTGTTGAAAAGTAACAAGAAGGTCCTGCACTGTCAATCGAATACAAACACTTCCGTCCCCAAATGTTTTCTCCTGCTCCCGACAAATTTTCTGTGATTGTTCCCGCCCGGCGTGCTCGTCCCGACTTTGCTTCACTCTTCTCTGCGAACTCTGTGCCTCTGCGCCCTCTGCGCAAGTCTTCTTTTTCTTCTTCTTCTCCTCCTCCTCCTCCGTCTCTTTAACTGTGAACTGTCAACTGTAAACTTTCTTCTCACTCTCCCCCAAAATGCTGCACCAATCTCCCCAACGGCCGGCACAACGCCAGCACCTTCCCCAGATCCTCCGCCGAAAAATCCGGCCCAGCCGTCCCCGTGCTCGTCCCTTTCCGGCTGATCTGCATCACTCCCACCACTTTCCCTTCATATAGGATCGGCGCGCTGATGATTTTGTGGATCGATTCTCCGCTTGTCGTCGCCGTGCGCACCCCTTCAAACACGCTCGCGTGCCGCACTCCCGAAAAATTGTTGTTGATCTCCGGCCGGCTTTCCCGCGCCGTCCGCGCCGCCAGCGCCGAATTGCTCGTCAGTGGGATGAACCCCACATTCTTCAGCGGCTCAGGCGCCAGAAAATGTAAATGCCGCCATTTCGTGGACACCGCCAGGATCGCCACTTCATCCGTCTTCACGCCCAGTTCTTTCGCGATTTTCTCCCCCACCGCCACTAGGGAATATTCCACCGTCGCTCCCTCTTGATCCACCGCCGCAGCCATCTGCTCCAATTCGCTCAAAAGGCTCGTTGCCATAATCTTCCTGTTTCTTTCTCCGTCGCGTTGCCGGGGGGAAGCGGGGCCCGGCCTGGGAGAATCTCCGTTTCTTCTCATTTCCATGTTCCCCATTCCCGCTCCTCCTCGCAAGAAAATTTCCATTCATTTGTGCCCTTCAAACAGATAGCCCGGCTGGCCAGTAGACCAACTTCGGCCTAGCAGGCGTTCCACCTAGAACTCGGCGAGCTTGGCCGAAGCAGTGGTACATTTACACCGTGCATATCTTGACTGCCGTCATTGTGGCTTTGTTGCTTGCGGGCGGCGCTGCCGCGCATAAGACCGTTTCCTTTCCGACCGAGGACGGAGGCTTAATTTACGCCGATGTTTATGGAAAAGGTGACAGAGGCATAGTGCTGGCCCATGGGGGCCGTTTCAACAAGGAGAGCTGGGAGCAGCAAGCTCGAACGCTCGCCTCCGCAGGATTTCGCGTTCTGGCGCTCGACTTCCGCGGCTACGGCAATCGCGTGGCCCGGGTGATTCCGACCCGATGGACGCGCCGCTACACTTCGATGTCTTGGCCGCTGTCCGCTACCTGCGAAAGACCGGCACGAAGAACGTGTCGGTAGTCGGAGCAAGCATGGGCGCAGGAGCTGCCGGCGATGCATCGATCGCTTCGCGGCCAGGCGAGATCGCTCGCCTCATATTGGTTGGCGGTTCGCCGAACGGCCCCGCCGAAAAACTCAAGTCGGCCGCTCTGTTCATTGTGGCACGCGACGATTCCAGCGGCGATGGGCCGCGTCTTCCCAGGATTCAGGAACAGTACGAAAAAGCGCCCCAACCAAAAGCGCTAATCATTGTTGAAGGCTCCGCGCACGCCCAATATCTTTTCCAAACAAACCAAGGCGAGCGCGTGATGCGTGAAATCCTACGCTTCCTTTCCGCGAACTGAACTACTTCACACACTCCGGATGATTGAGCACCAGGTGAATCTAGCCGCCTATCACCGGAGGAGAACGCGCAAACCCCGAACTCCCCCTTCTCCCTCCGCTTGCATCACTTTTCCTTACTATCTATACTGATTGAGCCGCGCTCCCTTCGCGCCTTCGTTTCGTGCTCCTTTCATCACTGGGGGATTTTTTGCGGCGGAGAGGGCATGTCTTTCACCGCAACCCAACCAGCCAGCAGTTCTC
>CAWADS010000021.1:0-127822 GCA_963780785.1 Candidatus Acidiferrales bacterium | reverse complement strand
GCATCTTAGGCCCATCACCGGATCCTGCTCACACCGATAGGCATGGCCCTGCTTTTCTGGAAACTCCAGGAAGGATAGGGGATACCCCCAGCACGAGCCAGCCATGGCCACTCGCCGTCCGGGTCTATGACAAGCCAGGCACAAGGGTCTGGGGAAACGGTTTCCCAAAATGAAAATCGGGTAAACTATTAGGACGACAAAGTACTAGGACTATGCCACTGCCCCTCCGACCCTTTCCGCGCTCCCTCTGGCTTCTGGCCCTGGCTGTGGTGATTGGCCATGTCCTGACGGTTGTCTTCTTTGGGGCCACGGCTTTCGGCTCCCTCCTCGGCAACGCCTTGCAGATCCTCTCGAGTCTCCTCGCCGCGCTGATGTGTTTCCGGGCCGCACGCAAACTGAGTGGCTTCAGCCACTCCTTCTGGACCCTGGTCGGCTTTGGAATGTGCATGTGGGGCGTGGCGGACTTGGGCTGGACCTACTACGAAGTCTTTCTCCACGCAGAGCCGCCGCCAGGCTCCATGATCCGCTTCTTGTTCCATTCGCACGGCGTGTTTTTCGTGATGGCGATTTTTCTGAACCAGAAAAAAAACCATGCCCGTGTGGAGTTCGAAGAGGCTCTGGATTTCGTCCAGATCGGCATTCTCTTTTTTCTGGTCTATTTCGGGATGTACTATCTGCAGGCACTGAACCTCGGCGGCCATGATGCGCTGGCGCGCGAAATGACTGTTGCCAGCTACGTGGACGCAGGCATCATCCTGCTGGCCGCCCTGCAGTGGCGGCGCGGTGTCTCCGCGCAGACCCGAAAGCTCTTCGGGGGACTAGCGCTTTATACGCTGATCAGCGCCATCGGGGGGCACACCGCAACCGCTTTCCAGGTCATCCACCAAACCCCAACTGGCAGTTGGTTCGATTTCGCCTGGACCCTTCCTTTCCTCTTCGGGGCGTTTTGGGCCGCGACCTGGCAACCCGTCGAGACGCACGACCCACACCGCCGCGGGCGCACAAAGTCCCTGCCTGAAATCGTCTTCACCAACTGCATGTTTGCCTTTCTCCCACTCGTCATTCTTTTTCTGGCGGTCCAGTTGGCTCCGGGATGGAGACTCATCCGCTTCGGTCTTCTGGGCCTTTCGTTTGTGTGTTACGCCTTGCGCATCGGTCTGACGCAGTTCCACCAACAGAAAACCGCCGAAACCGTGCGCCGTCAGACCTTGGCGATGGACTCCTCCGCCGATGGCATGGGCATTTTGAATGAGAAGGGCCTGCATGTTTACGCGAACTCTTCGTTCGCTCGCATGCTGGGTTTTGCGGGCCCGGAGAGCATCATCGGCCAGCCGTGGCGCATGGTGTACGCCTTTCAGGATATGGACCACCTCGAACCGGAGATCCGGCGCTCGCTGGCCCAAGCGGGCAAATGGTCCTGCGAAATAATGCTGCACCGGCCTGACGGCACCAAGCTACCCGTCGAACTGAACATCAGCGCCATGCCCGATGGCGGCACTACCTGCGTCTGCCGCGACCTCTCGAAGCGCGCGGAAGCCGAAAAAGCGACGCGCCGAAGCCGAGGCCAAGTACAAGATGCTCGTCGAGCAGGTCAACGCCATCACCTATATCGCCGAAATCGGCATTGACGGACAGTGGTTCTACGTCAGCCCGCAAGTGGAGGCTATCCTCGGCTACGCTCCCGAAGAGTGGTTGGGCATCGCCAAGCACTGGGACCAATTGATTCATCCGGATGATTTGCCGACCGTTGCCGCTGCTGAAGAGGCCAGCAAGAGCGGCACGCCCTTTCAGGCGGAATTCCGGATTAAGCGCAAGGATGGCCGCGAGGTCTGGCTCAACGACACTGCCGTGGTGGTGCAGGGCAGCAATTCCCACCCGGTCATGGAAGGCATCATCGTTGACATCACGGAACGCAAGCAGTTGGAAACGCAACTCCAGCAATCGCGCAAAATGGAGGCGGTCGGCCGCTTGGCCGGCGGAATCGCTCATGATTTCAACAATCTGCTGACGATCATCACCGGTTACACCGAACTGGCACTCAGCCGTCCGACGGCTCCGCCAGAAATTCGCTCCGATATCGAACGCATCGAAAACGCCGCCAGCCGCGCCGCAGGACTGGTGCGTCAATTGCTTGCTTTCAGCCGCCGCCAGGTGCTGCAACCGAAAATCATCGACCTCAATGGGGTGGTACTCAATCTGGATAAGCTGTTGCGCCGGCTGATGGACGACAACGTGGAAATGGTCACGCACGTTCCGGAAAACGTCGGCAAAGTGAAGGCTGACCCGGCACAGCTGGAGCAGGTGATCATGAACCTGGTGGTAAACGCCCGCGACGCCATGCCCAATGGCGGCCGCCTGGTTGTGGAGACGGCGAACGCCGATCTCGATGCGGGCTACGCCGAAGACCATGTCAGCATGAAGCCCGGCCGCTACGTCATGCTCGCGGTTTCCGACACCGGTGTGGGCATGGATCGCCGGACCATGGCGCACATCTTCGAACCTTTCTACACGACAAAGGAAAGTGGACGCGGCACCGGCCTGGGTCTTTCTACCGTCTACGGCATCGTCAAACAGAGCGGCGGCCACATATGGGTTTACAGCGAGCCCGGCAAGGGCAGCACCTTTAAGGTCTACCTGCCACGTGTCGACGGCCCCGTCGAAGAGCCCCGCGTCACGCAACCGCGCAGCCTCTCCCAGCGCGGTGCGGAGACCATCCTCCTGGTCGAAGATGAAGAGGAAGTCCGCGACCTGATCCATACGGTGCTGGCGGAAAACGGCTACGACGTCATTCCCGCACGCGATCCTCAGCACGCCGAACAACTCGCCGTCAGTTATGCCCGCGAGATTCACCTGCTCTTGACGGATGTGGTCATGCCAGGCACGAGTGGCCGCGAACTGGCTTCCCGGATCACTCCGCACCGGCCAGGTATGCGTGTGCTCTTTATGTCCGGCTACACCGAGAACGTCATCACCAGCGGCGGCATGTTGGAAAAAGGCCTGGCGTTTCTCCAAAAGCCTTTTTCTCCCGCTGTGCTCGTGGAGAAAGTCCGCGAAGTCCTTAACCACACACCCGCCATCTGAGCGGGAGCGCCACCCAATAACATCCTCATCTGGAATGAAAAACGGCCAGTCCAGTTAGTTAAGGAGTCTAATGTTGTGCAAATCGGAAGAGATGAGTTCCATCAAGGCTTCGATGCGTTCTCGATGGGCTCTTTCGGCTTGTTGATGGTGCTCAGCGTCTCCACATTGAATCGCTTGTAGTCGGAATAGCGGTTGACCACATTCACCTTGATGCCCTTCACCAGCAGCACCCGCACGCCTACGTGCGCCTCTAAATAAGTCGGCAGCCAGACTTCGTTGTTCACGTAAGCCTGCTCGAACACAAAACTTGTTCCTTTTTGGAGGTTGGCCAGCAGCCCGCCGCCGATTTTTACGTCCCCCACGAAATAAGCCTCCAGCCGGGCCACATCATGCGCCTTCTCGTCCACCCATACGACACCGGCGAGCTGCTTGACCACTCGCTCTTCCATATTTTTGGGCTTGTACTCTGGATTCGGCTCAAAATCGAACACCAGGACGTCCTGGCCGCGGAAGCGCTCCCTGCGCGGGTTCACGAACTGGGAGACGCGCAAGAAAACTTCGATACCGGGGTCATCGTTTTCCTTGTCCTTCTTCCCTTCTTCCTTGGCTTTCTCTTCCTTCGCCTCTTTCTTCTTCGCGTTCTTTTGAATCTCTTCAATGCGCTTCTGTGTCTTTTCGTTTTCCTTCTTCTGCTCGTCGTCGCTCAGCGATTTGCCGTCTTTCTTCACCAGCGTCGCAACCTCTTCGCCATTCAGATAGAAAAAGGTGTATTCCTTTAGTTCCGTCTTCGTCACCTTCCCGGTCTTGTCGAATTCCGTCTCTTGCTCGACATTCGTTCCCGCGTAATTCTCCTTGATTTTGTCGATCTGCTTCTGATTGGCGTCAATTTCCTCGAACAGCTTCTTCAAGTCCGGGAGCTGCACCTGGGACTTCTTAGGGAAATCGAAGACGCGCTCGCCCACGGTCTCGTTCACCGCCGCGCGTGTCACGTTCACGGCATAGGCGTCGTTCCCGCGGTGCACTTCCAGCTTGTACGGCAGCTTCACCCCATCCACATTCCGGTAATCGTCATAATAGATGTCCCGCGGAATCCCCGCGATCGTGGCCTTCTCTTCCGCGATTAGATGGGTTTGCGTATCGAAATAAACTTCCCACTGCACTCCCGTGGGATAGGTCAGCTCCAGCTGCAACGCATCTCGCCCGCGCACCCGCGCAGGCCCCTTGAACGCCACGCCGATCTTCCGTTTCGCCAGCCCCTGTAGCCGCGCGTTGTAATACTGAGCCGCCGCTTCCATTTCCAACGCCTGCGGCCCCAAAAGAGTGGCGATCTCCCCAGTCTCGGCCTGGTGCCAGGCGGACTTGCCGTTGTAGGACTCGATCAGCGTTTTGCCTTCGCTCTGAATCTCGGTGTAATAACGGTTGGGCTGCTTGGCCCGGAAAGTAAACGTCCCGGGTTTCGCTTCTGAGCCGTTGCTGAACGCTCCATCGATTGAGACGGTCTGAATCCGCGAGATGGACTTATTCCCGCCGGCCGCTTTCAGGTATTGCTCGATGATTTTGTTGGCATCCTGCGCGACGCCGATCCCGGCCCCGGCGAGGCAAAGAGTGAGTACGAACACAATCCTAGTGAGTCCGCGCATCATATCCTTAGTAGATACGCAGCTTCCCACAAAAAGTTGCTCGGGACTTACGACGCAGCTTGGGCTTGGCCGGACACGCTCTCCGGCGGGCAAGCGAGCTGCGACTGGCCGCCACTCTTACTTGGTCGCGGCAGGCCGGTTCAGATACTTCTCGTACAAATCCTTTTGCTTGTTGTCCGTAGAAGTGAGCTGGCCCTTGATAAATAGATAGCGCACCTCGGTGGTCAGCTCCAGCGGGTCGCCGTTGGTCACGATCAGATTGGCGATCTTACCCGGTTCCAGCGTCCCCAACTCGCTATCCAACCCCAGGATTTGCGCAGGGTACAGCGTGACCGCCTTCAACCCATCGTCATAAGCCAGGCCGTGGGCGACAGCATTGGCGGCCTGCTGCCCCAGGCGTCTCGCGAAGCTATTGTCGAAGCTCCCGAAGGCAATTTTCACGCCCGCGGCGAGGAGTTCCGCGGGTTGCGTCATCAGCCGGTCGTAGGCATCGTCCTCTTCTAGCGGATAGTCCAGTGTCGGGCGCAGGATCACCGGCACGCTCTTCGAGCGCAGCAGGTCTTTCACTTTCCACGCTTCGGAGCCGCCGGCCAGAATCATCTTCAGATTCTGTTTCTGGCAAAACTCCACGGCGTTGCGGATGTCGCGCGCCTTGTCCGCGAAAACCAGCACGGGCATGTCGCCGCGTACCACCGGAATCATCGCCTCCAGTTTGACGTCACGATCGTAGATCGCCCCGCTGCTTGCCGAGACCTGCGCGTAATGCCGCGACTCTTCGATCCAGTTTGTTAGCTGGTCAAGGCCTTGTCGTAGTCTTTCTTCGCGTCGCTGAAGGGCTTTTCCTTTGTGGAAAATGTCGAAAAATCGAACGATTGCGTCTCGATCGTTGGCCAATCCATCACCATCGCCGCGTTTTTGCGGATCAACATCTCCGCGGCCGTCCAGCCCGCCAAGTGAATGGCGGATGCCTGCCCGCCGATCAGGTTAGTGGCACCGGAGGAATCAAACCCGCCGCTCGCCGGGACCGCGAGCACTTCTGTAATGCCCGCCGCACGGGTCACGGGGATGTGCGCGCTGGACGGCAGCACCGCCGTCGCAGCGACCAAATCCGGATTGATGGAGCCCGTTTCCGTGGTGTCAACCGTTGCGCGCACCGCGCCAATCTCGCTCAAACCCATTTGCGTGATTGGATCGAACAGCCCTGGGTAGACCTGCAACCCTTTCGCATCAATTACTTTGGCTCCGGCGGGAATACTTACGCTTGCACCCACAGCCGCAATTTTCCCTTCGTGGATGACCACAGTACCGTCTTCAATCGGCGGTCCCGCCAACGTGAAAATCTTGGCGTGCGTAATTGCCGTGTCCGTTGCCGGAACGGTTTGGCCAAACGCCATTCCCGTCACGACCAAACAGCCCACAAATAGAACCGGTACGCGCATTTTCATCTGGCTGGGCTTCATCGCGCACCTCCCTCATTCAAGCGGGCTTGAGGCGGTTTGGTTTTGTCTTCCGGCTTCTTTTCGTCCAGCTTCTTTTCTTCGGCTTTCTTTTCGTCCGCCTTTTTCTCCGCGTTCTTCCTGGCTTTCTCCAAAAGCTCCTTCTTTTCCTGCTCCAGCGCCGCGCGCCCCGCCAAGTCCTTTTCGCGGTCAAAGTAAACGCGCCCGTCAATCAACGTCTTCTGCACCACGGCGTACGCGCTCAGAGGATCGCGGTTGTAAATCGCCAGGTCCGCGTCCTTTCCCACCTCGATGGACCCCACACGCTTCTCGATGCCCAACTGGATCGCGGGGTTCAGCGTCACCAGCTTCAACGCTTCGTCGTGCGTCAATCCGCCGTAGAGCATGGATTTCGCCGCTTCCTGGTTGAGATGCGTCGCTTCGGCCGCGTCATCCGAATTCACCGAGACGACCACGCCGCGTCGCGTCATCAGCGCGGCGTTGTACGGAATCGCGTCGTATGCCTCCACCTTGTAGGCCCACCAATCCGAAAATGTCGAAGCCCCTGTCCCGGCCGCGGCAATTTCATCGGCCACCTTGTAGCCTTCCAGGACGTGCTGGAGCGTCTGCACGCGGAACCCGAATTCCTTCGCCACTCGCAGGAGCATCAGGATTTCGTCTTCGCGGTAGCAGTGCGCGTGCACGTAGCGCTTCCCTTCGAGCACCTCCACCAGCGGGTCAAGTTTTAGGTCACGCCGCGGCGGGATAAGATTTTTCTCTCCCGCAGCTACGCGCTTGTTGTAGTCGTCCCGGCTTTTCTTGTAGTCGCGCGCCTCGGTGAAAGCTCCGCGAATGGTCTCTTCCACGCCCATGCGCGTCGCCGGGTAGCGGTCCGGCATACCGGATATGCGGAAATTCGAGCGCTTGGGATTTTCTCCCAGCGCAAACTTGATTCCCGGCAGCGCGCCTTCAAACGGGAGTTTCGCCGCAGGTTGCCCCCAGCGCAGTTTGATGACCACCGTCTGCCCACCGATGGAATTCGCCGAACCGTGCAGGACATTCGCGGTCGTTACGCCGCCCGCCAGGTCGCGGTAAATCGCGGGATCATCCGGATTCAGAACGTCGGCAATGTTCACCATCGAGGAGACCGACACGCTTCCTTCGTTCACATCGCCATCCACGGCGATATGCGAGTGGCAATCGATGATTCCGGGCATGACAAATTGCCCGTCGGCATCTATCACCTGCGCGTCCGTGGGTGCCTTCAACCCGCTTCCCACGGCCGCGATCCTCCCATCCTTAATAAGGAGGTCACTCTTTTCAAGCGTCCCGTGCGTCACGGTGAGAATCGTGGCATTGCGAATCAGCAGCACCGGCGCTGGGTTCGCCGCTGCACTGGCGTTCGCCTCTTTCTCTCGGGCCACTGCGCTTGCGCCTATCAACAAACAAAGCAGCGCAACAGCCGCAACTCCAAAACTTGCTCTGCGCTGGTTCATCGCGCACCTCCCGCCACCGCGCCGGGTTTTGTGCCGGTGAACTCAAATGTGTATCCCAAGGCGCTGATCAAACCCTTCATGGAGGTACCTTCAAACGTTCCCGTGAAGCTCACGTCCACCGGATTCCCTTCAATCGGTAGATTGATCGTGAAGCTGAATTTGTCCTCGCTCACATAGCCGCTGAAGACGGTGCCCGTGCCGCGCTGAGCACTACTCACCGTACCCGTCAATGTTCCATCCGTGGCCATCGAAAGGTCCGCCGTCATTTCTTCCGCGCCTTGCGGTGTGGTGGTCGAAATCTTCCACTTTCCCGTCAAGTCGCCCTTGGGCGGCTCGCTAGGCCGCAGCGGTTCGCGCACTTCAAACTTCCGTCCGTCCACAAAGACCATTTTCACTTTTGTTTTCTTGTCGAACAGATCTCCGTCCGTGACCACCAGGTTTGCGATCTTGCCCTTCTCGATTGAGCCCAGCACATCCGCCACGCCAAAAATCTCCGCCGGCGAAAGCGTCAGTGCGCGCAAGGCCGCATCAGGGCTCAATCCCGCTTCGATCGACTTCTTTACCGCCGGCAAAATATCTTTGGCCGCCGTTATGCCGCCGGAATAAAATGCGAATTTCACTCCCGCCTTCTCCAGTGCCGCGGGCGACGACGGCGCGCGGTCCCGGAACCTCAGCGTCCTCAATGACGGCACATCCTCGGGATCGCCATCCTTCGCTGCTTCCGGCCATTTCAAATCCACGAGCACCGGCACCTTTTTCGCCGCGATCTCCGCCGCCACCTCGTAACCCATCTGCCCGCCGTAAATCACGCTGTTGATTTTCCATTCTTCTCCCAGCACCAGCGCCCGCCGTATCTCCAGCGAACTGTTCCCCGGAATCAGCACCACAGCATGCTTCTGCAGCGCCTCGTTCAGCGCCTCCGTGCTCTGGTCGTATCTCGGGCGTTCCACGCCGCGCGGATTTCTTTCGTAGAGCCCCTGCGCCTGTGCGCTCCAGCTTGCGTCGAGCCAAACCTGGCGCACATACGCGATCCCGCCCATCAGCGAACCCGGATAGCTCCGGAAGCCTCCCGGCGCCTGCAAGGAAACAGGTACTGCCACCGGCGCCTTCACCACGAGATTCCCTGCTCGTTCGCCCGCCAGATTCAGGACGGCGGCTTGTCCCGGAAACATTCCGCTCTTGGGAGCGGAGACCGTGGTGGTAAATCCAGCGCCGCGCCAACCCTCTATCCGCGCGTCTCCCAGGTTGATTTCATCGGCGGCATTGCGCCACGGAGTTGTGGCCGGCCGATCTTCGGGCCCTTTCGAGATCGGAGGCTTGGGGACGGCCTCACCGCCTGCACTGCTCGCCGGCGCCGCCGCCACGCCCACGTCGGTGAACGCATCCACCAGCCCCGGATACACCGTCAATCCCTTTCCTTCGACCACCCACGCGTCCGCGGGAATGGTTACGCTCGTTCCCACCGCGGTGATCACTCCGCGCGACACCAGCACGGAAGCGTTCTCCAGCGGCGCGCCAGATACCGGCACCACTTTCGCGCCGCGAATCGCAAAGCTGCGCGGCTCTCCACCCTGGGCTTCCACCCGCCCGGCGCCAGAGATGCTCAGACAGAGAGCAGCAAACACAACGATTCCGGGACGCTGACAAACGCTTTTCAAACTCATGCATCACTCCTTGTATTTCGTGCGAAAGCCGCGATCGATTCCCAAACCGCGCAGACTCTTGAGGCTAGTGGGAACACGCCCCAAGGTCAAGCGCAACAGCACAAAAGAATGGGACAGGGTTCGCAACCTGTCCCATGATTTGACGCCTTCGAGATGAATCCGCGTTACGGCTTCTTCTTTTTTCCGCCGAACAACCCGCCCAACTGGTTCACGACGTCCGACGTGCCCTTGCCGCCGGTAGAACCCGCCAAACCTGCCAGGCTCCCTATCGATCCACCCGCGCAAGTGAGTTCCGATTTCATCAGGCTGGCGGTGGCGCCGCCAATGTCTGGCGTGAACTGCGGATTCGCGGTCGTGCCGTGGATTTGCAGCGGCACCTTAATTCCACCGTTCTTGCAGCTCGCGCCGCCACCCAACAATTTTCCCGCGGCACCGCCAAGCATACCGCCGGCCGATCCTCCCGCCGCGCTGAGCACGGAACTGTTCACGCTCGCTACCAGCTTGAAGTCCATATTGTTCTTCGCATCCAGCGTCCCGCCGCCCACAACCGTGCCCAGCGCCGGCACCACCAGATCGAAATTGTCCGCGCGCAGGCCCGTGGTGGCCATGTGCACGTTGGTCGTCATCTTTTCGATGTCCAGGTCTTGCCCGGTCTTGATTCCCGCCAGCGACGCGACGCCGGACATCTTCTGCCCGAGGTTGAAGCCGGAGAGCTTGCCGTTGAACAATCCGATGTTTCCATCGGTCACCAGCTTGTTCGTCGGCCCGGTGATGTGCAGATTCGTGCTCAACGTGCCTGCAGTCAGTCTTGATTTGTCGGGCAGGTTAATCGCCAGCGCGGGGAGAAACGATTCCAGGTCCGTTGCCGGCAGTCCTTCACCTGCCAGCTTCAGGTCCACGACAAAATCATCACCCTGCGACTTGTACGTCCCGCTCAACTGAGATTTGGCGTTTCCAATGTTTACCGTCGAGGGATTCAGCACGCCCGTGTCCTTGGCCATATCGTACTTAGTGTCGAAATTCAGGCCCAATGGGACGCCAGACGGCTTCCCGCCAGCGATCAGCACGGCTTTCGACAAATTCAGGTTGCCCTTCGTCGCCATTTGTCCGCTCTGGCTGACCAAGTTTGCGTTCATGTCCACCGTGCCGCCCAGGCCGAGAGAAGGATCGAGGAAGCCCGTCTTCGCCAGGTCCAGCGCGCTAATCGACAGCTTTGCGTCTTGGGGAGTGAACGCCGCATTCTGCGCGTCCACGGGCCCCACTTTGCCGTCAATCTTCATCGTGCCGCCGCCGGGGAGCCCCATCGAGAAGACCAGCGGAAACTGGGTCGTCATCGAAACATTGCTGGCTGTCAGGCTCAGTGGCGTGTACACGGTGCGTTTCTGCGAATTGGTGTTGCCGATGGTGATCTGACCGTTCGTCAGTTCGAGTTTCCCGATGGAAAAAGACTCGGCCGCATTGCTGCCCGTTCCGCGGGCTCGGCTTTCTTTGGCTCGGCTTGCTTCGGCTCCGCCGGTTTGGTTTCCGCGGGCGCGCTTCCGCCGATGGAGGAAAAATTCCATTTGCCGCTGGGATCCTTAAGCATGATCACTTGCGGCTTTTCGATGACGATCTCGGTGACGTTCACCTGCTGGTGAAAGATCAACGGCAGCAATTCCACGCCGACCCGGACCGAACTCGCCGTCAGGAAGGGCCCCGAATTGAACTTGGGATCATCGCTGATGGAGAGATTGTCAATCCCCAGCGAGCCTCGAATGATGGACAAACTCAGATTCCCCACTTCGACTTTGCGTCCCAACGCCGCGGAGGCTTGCTCCTCGAGTGTGGGACGGAAACTTGTTGACGGGAATCAAAAATGGCAGAACGAACAGAATTACAATCAGCACAACGATCAGCAATCGCGACCCACTTTAACTTGCTGCTCATGGTGTCCTCCGGAATGGCAGGCGCGGGGGTTTGCTTCCATGCGTCTTGGGCCGCATGTTAGCACACTGTTTTGCTGTTGCCGCGCCGCGGCTTTTTGTCCCGCCGCCCGCCAAGCATTTCACTCAATTCCTTCTCAATCCAATTGAGTTTCAGGGTCAATTGTGCAGGATTGCCACTGAGTGCGTGCAAAAGCCGGCCGGGAAAATCGTGCTAAAATCATTTTGCGGGGCCGTTGCTTAAATGGATAAAGCACAGTTTTCCTAAACCTGCAATCCCGGTTCAAGTCCGGGCGGTCCCACCAGCCGATTCACCGTTTGCCAATTCGCATCGTCGCTCCTGAGAAGGCGACGCCGCGTGTGCTACGTAGAGAGCGTTACCTTGACGATCGCTGCCGCCAAGAAAGGCGTTATGAACAATCCCCAGACACCTGCCCCCAAGAGCAGACCTCGCCTGCCGCGTGTTTTGTACGTGTAGTAAGGAATGACAAATGGCCACGCGAAGAAAACAAAGACATCAAATTCAAAGGGTGCCTTGAAACTGCGGGTCCGTCTGTCAATGTGAACCCAGAAGGTCAGGATCACATGGAATGCGAACGAGCGAAGCATTCCGGTTTCCCGGTGCCGGCCGCTTCTTACTGCACGCGCCTCTTTTCTCCAGGCTCTTCCATCCCCTATAATGCCAGCCCACTGGAGTGGTCCAACCAATTGTCCGAATCGGCTGCCAGCCCGGCGCGCTACGCCCTTGCCGTCATCACCGATGACGAGGAAATCTTCCCGGAGATTCGCAAGCACCTCGGCAGCGAGTTCCGCACCACCCTGGCTTCCGACGAAAACGCCATCCGGGAGCTTCTGGAGCAGCCCAATCTCCACGCCATTCTCTTTAATCTCGATTGCATTGGGGACGGCCCGATCGACGGCCTCGAGGTGCTCACCGAGATTCGCCGGATTCGCGATGATGTTGTGATTGTCGCCTTCACCCGTTCCAACCAGCGCACCATTCCTCTTGAACGCCAGCCAGGCGGGCGCCGACGAGTTCTTCCTTTTCCCCATGCGCTTTGAGGAACTCAAGATTGTCCTCTTGCGGGCCATCGAAAAGCGCGCCCTGGAAATGGAAGGGCGCTGGCTCGTCCAGCAGGTGGAGAGCAAAACGGCCTTTTTTGGGTTGGTCGGCGGCAGCGATGCCATGCAGAAGGTCTACCAGGCGATCGAAGCGGTAGCCGCCACGAGCGCGTCCGTGGTCCTGCGCGGAGAAAGCGGCGTCGGCAAAGAACTCGCTGCCAACGCCATCGTGCAGTGCGGCAATCGCGCTGATAAGCCCTTCGTCTGCCTCAATTGCTCGGCGTTGCCGGAAAGCCTGATGGAGTCTGAGCTTTTCGGGTACGAAAAAGGCGCCTTTACCGGGGCCGACGCGGCCAAACCGGGGCTGGTGGAAATGGCCCACGACGGCACGCTCTTCCTGGACGAGATTACGACCCTCAATCAGCCCCTGCAAAGCAAGCTGCTGCGCGTACTTCAGGAACGCTCGGTGCAGCGCCTCGGCGGGCGCAGCGCAAGGAAGATCGACTTCCGATTGATCACCGCCACCAACGACGACCTGGAAGACTGCGTGCGCAAGGGGCGTTTTCGCGAGGACCTCTATTTCCGCATCAATGTGGTCCCGATTCTTCTTCCGCCCTTGCGCGAACGCAAGGGCGACGTGCCGCTCCTGGTAGACCATTTCCTGCGCATCTATTGCGCCTCGGCGAAGAAACCTCTCAAGACACTCCAGCCAGAGGTGTTGGAAATTCTGGAAGAGTATTCTTGGCCGGGAAATGTGCGTGAACTGGAAAATCTGGTGCAGCGGCTTGCGGTAATGGTAGCCGGGCAGGTGGTCACCGCCGAGAATCTTCCCCAACAGTTGCTCCACCACAGCGCCTCCGGACAGGAAGCCATCCTCATCCCCGAGGCCGGCGTGGATTTCGACGCGGAAATGGAAAAGATCGAGGTGGCCTACCTGAGCGCGGCGCTGCGGCGGACCGGCGGCAAGAAAACGGCGGCGGCGGCGCTGCTGCAGATCGATCCACAGCGCATGAAGTACCTGTGCCGGAAGCACGGCATCCAGTAGCGACGCAAAAACGGTTAAAAATTAACCTGCGCCGAGGTTAATTTTTAACCGTTCGCAGAATTATTCACCGCGGCAAGCGCCCCATTCCGCTGGTACTTTGGTACTAACTGCTTTCTTTTCAGCGCCGCCGCTCTTCTGCTCCGGCGCTCCCCTGGTTTGGCATCCCACCTGCACTACCGTCAGTGCGTCCGCGAGAGACAAAATTTTAGCACAGGAGCAAGGAAACATGTCAATCCAAAAGAAGAGCTTAATCAGCACCCTGAAGACCACCAAGAAAGCCAACGTCGCCAGCTCGGCAAGCCCGAATCAGCTGCCAAGCCGCGCAAACGTCACCACCAAGCGCGCACCGCCTGCCGTCATCACCAAGCGCACTCCTGCTACGTCACCACCAAGCGCGCACCGCGTCTGCGCTACACCAAGCGCGCACCGCGTGCTGCCGTGCGGATCACCAAGCAGCTCCAGGCTGTAGCGAGACTTTCAGAACTCAGTTGTGCCTTGCGACTTGCCACCAGTTAAAAACGGGACTGTCATGAAGAGGGCTGCCGCGAGAGCAGCCCTCTTTTCTTGGTTCGGAACGATTCAGCGAGGCGTTCACCCAACTCGATCGCGAGACGGATCCTTTGCCGGACTTTACCAGAGCTTCCGTGCCCAGAAATTGGAAATCGCTTCCCATCCCATGCTGGCAATGCTTCGGCGCTACCCGTAGACCCGCGCGTCCCCGGCCATGCCAGGCTTTAGCATGGGCGTCGGATTCGCCACCAGCAAATCCACCAAGTAATAGTGAGGGGGATTCATTTCCTCCAGCTCGCTTTTTCCACTCAAGCGGTGATCCATCTCTGCGGGTCTCGCTGCAATCGAGATGGTTTGCGCGTTCCACCGCCTTACCTTCCTCGCACCTGAAGCACGCACGGTGCCCCTGGATGAATTTTTGAGAGTTCATATTCCGAAATGTAGATCCTGGCGCGCAGGGATGACATGTCGGCAACCTCCAGAAGTTCCTGCGCCGGCTGCAAGTAAGCCCCCAGCAAATCTCGGACCCTGGGAGTGAGCATCGTTCCGGAAATCGGACTGGTCAGCTGCAGCGCGGAATTCATCTCCGACAGTTGCTGCATCTGTGCCGTGAGCTGTTCACGCTCTTTTAGGGCGGTGCCATAATCGGCGTAATGAAGGGCGGCGGCATTAACGCGGTCGGAAGCCACGAGAAGCTGGGTTCGCGTGTCTTCATATTCTGATTGCAGCGGGCAGATTGCGCAGCTTTGCCAGTGGCGCACCCGCCTGGACGGATTCTGGCCCTCTTCGGCCTCGAGTTCTGCGACCAGGTTCCCGCCACGTGCGCCCGGACCACGGCGGTTCGCACGGGCTCCAGCAGAAACTTGCCGGACACTGAATCCCGCCACAGCGGCAAAAGCAAGGAACATCAGCCAGCCACTGCAGCACCGCCAGGGAATGCTGGAGAGTAAACCAGGCGACGATGCGGTCCTTCTTATCCAGATAGAAGAATTTCATAAATTTCACCAGTAATCGAATTCGGGAGCGAAAAATCAGACCAGGCAACCGCAATTTCCGGAATGAAGCCCCACTCTGGGCTGAAATTACGCACGAAATTCCCCGCGAACCTGGCGACAATGTAAAGCACAAGTAGCTGTAAGCGCCAGACAGCAAGGCATAGACCACAAAACCGAATCGCCGCCGTTTTGGCACATAAGGTACTTCGACGGGCAGGCGCCAGATGTGTTTCTTCACCCATGCTGCGACATAGGCCGTGGAATTCTCTTTCAGGTCCGGACATCCGACGATCTCGCACAGCATGTAATAACCGTCGAGCTTCATCAGCGGATTCCAATTGATGAACCAGCGACATGATGCCCGTCATCATCATGATGAAATAGGCGCCATCGTGAACGAGCGTGTCGGGAGGAGTGCCCCACCAGATAGGCGTCGCAATGGAGCACATGATTAGCTCAGACCAGATCCCAGCCAGGGCGATAACCAGCCGCTGGTAGCGCGATCCCAGGACGGCATCCTTCCGTTGTGTCCGTGTAAAAGGCGGGCGTCAGATAAACCAGAGCAAAGCCCATCGAGGAGCACGCGCCACCATAGTGTTTGCAGGCATGAGCATGGGCAAATTCGTGGACGGCCACGACAACCATTAGCAGGGTATAGAGTACGAATACATCGCCCCAGGTTTTGTTGCGAGAAATTGTAAAACTCCAGCGTGTCGCGCCCGATTTCCCGCCAATGCGTTATCGTCATCCCGGCACTGACGATGCAAACCGAATGAGCGTCAGGATCGTGAACCAGGGCGTATAAATGAATTTCGTGTACCCATACAGCCAGGTCAGAAACCGGTCCGGATTGAATGCCGGAAAAGTGACTTCGGAAAGGTCCGCCCACTTGCTGTGCGACACTTCAGTTTCTTGCGGCGCTCCTCCGACACTCTGCTTCATCAAGAGAATGTTTTTTTCCTGCGGACGTCTTGTACCAGAAATCATCCGCCTCGAAGCTCTCCGGCAAATTCCCGCACTTCGTCGGCATCATACTCGATCTCCTGTTTCCTGCGAGTAGGTCCGGCGATCTCTTCATAGGAACGAATGCCATCAAACAACTGTGCCAGCTTCCAGTGCTGCGGGCGGAACGTGAACATGACCTCGCAGCGTGGGGACGTAAATGCGGACCACGCGCTTCCCGTCTCTCGATGTGTTCGCGAAAGCTTACGCCTGGATCCAGGCGCGGAGGGCGCTCCGCGAGGGTGCGCGCCGGAATCTCCGGCAGGGCCGCTGTCGAGGGCGCGGGTAAGATTCATGGCGCGGCTAGCGGGAGTTCTCGACCCTAAAGTTTGCCGTCATGCCAGGGCGCAGCGAGCCGCGTTCACCAACCAACTCCACGAGCACTTCAAATGTGCCGCTCGAGGGATCCATTACCGGGCTCGACTTCCCTGATCCGCGCGGCATGCTTTTCGCCGGGCACATCGGGCGAGGTAATTTCGAATTGCTGCACGGAGCGAACGTGCCCGAAGTATTTCTCCGGCAAGGTGAAGCGCATCAGCAGCGGCGCTTCGGCGGTCACCCAGAACAGGCGGTCCCCCTTGGTGACCGACTGGCCTTCGCGAACATAGCGGCGCGCAATCAGCCCGTCAAAAGGAGCAGTGATTTTCGTTTTTTCCAGTTCCAGTTCCAGCGAGCGTTCCTCCTCGTGCGAAGTATTCAGCGTTTCCTCCACGCGCTTGATATCCCACTGGTCCGATTCCGCCTTGTACTTCGCGTGCTGCAACTGCTCCTGCGAGATCAGACCCAGATCCCAAAGACGTTGCGCGCGGACGTAATCCGCCTTCAATACTTCCGCCTCGGATTGCCAGTTCTTCAGGTCTGCGGCTATGCTGCGGGACTTGGCGCGCGCGGCCTCCAAATTCGCGGCAATCTGCCGGTCATCCAACTGGGCCAACATGGTTCCCGCCTTCACCCGGGCGGGCGCATCAAAAAAGATTTTGGCGAGCACGCCATCGCGCTGCGCCGTAAGGTCCACCTGGTGCTCGACGATGATCGGTCCGGAGACGACGAGCCCGGTATCCACCGCTTCCACCGGCGGCGCGGTCTTTACAGCGGGGGCGGGCGCTGGAACCGGCGCGGCATTGGTGACGGTCGGGCGCAGCGGTTTTGTTGTCACCACATCCCGCCGCGAGGAGAGCAGCTACCAAAGCGATTGGCACAATCCTGCTTCGCATACTCCTCCTCCGCCACATCTCTACCAACCCAGCCAGTACCACACTTTGGAATAGACCCACAAAAACGGCCGCCGGAAAAATACATAAGCCGCGGGATACCATCCGATGCGAACCTTGCCGCGGCCTTCCATTCCCGATCGAATGGCCCCATCCGCATTGGGCACTCCCACGCGGGCATAGAAAACAGGTGTTTCGTGAACGGTTTCGGCTTTGGGGCTGACGATCACTACATCGCCGTGGAACGTGCGTGTGGGATAGCTGTTCAGTTTGACCGCGGCCTTCTGCCCCTCTTTCAACAACCCGGCATCCGCGTCTTCGATCGCCACATCGACCGTAGCTTGCGAAGCGTCCACAACTTCCGCGAAAGAATCGCCCTGCTGCAGTTTGCGCCCGACGAAGTTTTCGACATGCGGCGTGGCCACCACGCCATCAATCGGCGAACGCAACTCGTCCTTTCCAGCAGCTGCCGGGCGCGGTCCACTTCCGACTTCCAAAAATCGGCCTGCACGCGATGTACGCCCGCTTCGGTTCCATCGTTGGCCGCCAGAGCGCGATTCATCTGCATCATAGCGGACTCGTATTTTGATTGTGCTTCCGCCAGCGCCGAGCGGAAGTTCCAGGCTTCCATCTACCGCCAGCACCTGGCCGCGCTGAACGCTTGTCCCCTTCGTGCACCAGAACCTTGCCGACCACTCCCTCGACTTCGGGTTGCACCAGCGCTCGCCGCCCGGGCGCGACCACGGCGTCGCCGTCAACGCGAAGCGGCAGCGGGCAAACCACCAGGAAGAACAAGGCAATGGCCCCCAGCGCGAGGAACAGCGTGCGCCGGCGCTTCTCCATGGCCATGAATTTCCGCTTGCGGACCAGCACTGGTTCCAGAACGGAGATAAAGGGCACTTCCTTGTACATCTGGGCGTTGCGCAGCGCGACAGTGGCCTGACCCGCAAGAACTTCGAGAATTTCGATGTGCGCCGGCCCCAGAAAATCGGGATCGCTGCTCTCCATGGCGTAAAGGCCCACGCGGCCGGTGTCGTCATTCAGCGGCCTGGCGTAAAAGCCGCGCATCCCCGAATCAGCGAAGTATTTCTTGAATTTGGCTCGCGTCTCCTCGCGGTCGCTGTCAATCTCCTCGCCATGCTGGCGGACGTGTAGGACCTCCCCGGACAGCGCCGCCCATTGCAGAATTTCGTTGAGCGGGGCGATTTCCGGCGAGTCGGCGTTCACCTGAGTGAGACCCGTGACCGCGCTCAGCTTGAAGCGGCCGCGCTGTTCCAGGGCGATGGCGGCGCGCTCGTAGGGAATCACCGCTTGCGGCGCGTTGACGATTGTTTGCAGCATGCGTTCGAGGTTGAGCGTGGAAGTAATTTCGTGGCTGACGGTGTTGAGCGTCTCCAGGATTTCCACCTTGCGCTCGGCCAGCAGCAAGCTGGCGTTGTGCAGTGCCGTCGAGGCGGTCTCCGTCGAGGTTGGACAAGGTGAACAAATCGTCGTCGTCAAAGGGCGCGGCGTCCTGCTTGTTCACCGCTTCCACGACGCCGACCAGCGCCCCTTTGTCCATGATGGGCGCGGCAATCAGGGAGACGACCGGTGATTCCGGCGCCACCTGATTGCGCTGCAGCAGGCGTTCGTCCTGCGCGTCGGAAAGGCACAAAGTTTCGCCGTTGTCCGACATGGCCCCGGCTATTCCTTCGCCGGGTTTCTGGATCTGCCCCTTGAACACGGTGGGATCCGTCCCAGCCTGTTGCATCAGCTCGATGGATTCATCCGCGCGCAGCAGCCAGATGTTCACGGCCTCACAGGCCAGAACTTCCGAAAACTTCGTGGCGATCAACGGCAAAAGTTCGTCCATCTCGAGCGTGGACGAGAAGACTTTCTCCAGATCGTAGAGTTGCGTCAGGCGGGTGATCGAACTGAAGGTGCCGTGGCGTTCCTCTTCATAGGCTTGCGCGGTGGAAAGCGCGACACCCGCCACTCGGGCGGCGGGGAGAAGTGCCTCGACGGCTTCCTCCGCGATCTCTTCTTCAAAGGCGAGTATTTCCAGGGCCCCAATCAGAGTTGCGCCGCGTAGAAGCGGAATATAGCAGAGCGAGAGCAGGGACCTTCTGGTGTCAACGTGGGCATAATCCTCGCGCTTCAGATTGGCACCATGGCGCAAGACCGACGAAGGGTGCTCCAGCAGACCACCAAGAATCCCCGCGTCCCCCGGGATGGCCTGGTCGTGAATCGCGGCCTCGCCAATGGTGGCTCGCGGGATCCAGAAGTGGTTTTCCCCATCCGATCCGAGCGTATAAACGCTCACCGCGGATTCACCCAGCAGCTCCGCGACGAATTTCGTGAAGATGCGGGCGCGCGGCACCACTTCCTGCTCAGCCAGCAGGTCGGTGGAGAGACTGGAGAGATCGAGAATTGACTCCTGTTCCGGGCTCGCCAACGTTCGACTTTCTGTCCGCCGACTCCTCCAAGCTTGGAGCCACCGCCGGACTTGCCATCTTGCTTTTTCAGCGTAGATTAACTAAGTTGTCCGCGCACTCTAACAAACGGAATTAGCGAGTGTCAATCACGGGGAAGACAGCAAGCGCCCGCTACGAGGGAGACGCACCAGTGGAGATCGAAACGAAAACGCAGGACGGGGTGAAAGTCGTCAAGCTAAAGGGGCGCCTCAGCATGGGTCCCGCACTGGATAGCTTTAACGCCACCATGACTGAGCTTCTCGGCGAAGGGCACAACCGGATTATTCTCGATTTGGAAGAAGTCCCGACAATCGATTCCAGCGGCATCGGCATGCTGGTTCGATTTCTAACGACCACGAAGCAGAGCTGGCGGGGCAATCCGGCTGCTTAAGCCCTCCAAATTCACGGTCCAGACGCTCAAGATGGTGGGGCTGCTAAACCTTTTCGCAACGTTCGAGGAGCTGCCGCAAGCCGTGGCCTCTTTTCAGTAGGAACGACGATACGCCTCCGGTATTGAATCGGCTCTTCCTCGCAAACACGCCTCCAGCCCGCCCCACAACTGCGCGCCTATCCCTTGCCGGCGCGAATTCACTTTTCAAGCGGCTCCAAAGTTCTTGCTAGCTTCTTCGGCCGTCGGGAAGAATCTCACAATCCTGTCCACGTGCGTCATATGCAGAATTTCCTGGATGATCCCCTTGGCGCCCGCGATGCGCAGGCTCCCTCCCGCTTTCTCCAGCCTGGCGTGACACATCACAATGATGCCCACGCCGGTACTGTCGATCATCTCCAGAGCGCCCAAGTCGAGAATCACGCTCTTCACCTCTTCCTTGATCCACTCCGCGACAGCCCACTCGACTTGCCGGCTGTCATTTCCCATCAAGAGCTTTCCGCGAAGTTCCAGGATGCCCACTGCTGCCGACGGAGATTTTTTCTGCACTTCCAGGATCATGAGAAGCTCCTAAATCAGAAGAATGCGATCTTGTCCGGGTCCTCTGCCAGCCAACCCCTCTACTCGCAAGCCACGTTGTTCGGCAAGTACACCTCTTTTGAGGGTTTGATAGTAGGGCCGAAGCGCGAGAGAGTCAACGTTAAAGGGACCGGGACAATCTTCGATTGTCTCCCCCGCCAAAAAGGTGGAGAATGGCGGCGTAACCTTCGTACCGTTCGCTCCCTTGCGGTCCACATGGGCCGTTCGCATCAATTCCGCACCGAGGTGATCGCATGGGCTCAGCTCTGGATGTGCATCGCCTGCATTTCGCTTTTACTGTTACCTATCATTACTTATTCCCTCAACTCACCATGGGCCTAGCGCTCCTGCTGGTGATTCTGAAGACGCTCGCACTCCGCACCGGCGACGAGCACTACAACCGCGCCGCGCGTTTCTGGGCCAAAATCTTCGGCATCAACTTTGCCCTTGGAGTGGTGACCGGCATCCCCATGGAATTCCAGTTCGGCACGAATTGGGCGGAATTCTCCAAAGCCGCCGGCGGCGTCATTGGGCAGACCCTGGCCATGGAGGGAGTCTTCTCCTTTTTCCTGGAATCCAGTTTCCTGGGGCTGTTTCTTTATGGCGAGAAACGTCTTGGGCGAATCGGCCACTGGTGGGCGGCATTTTTGGTTTTCCTCGGCTCGTGGATGTCGGGCTATCTCATTGTCGCGACCGACGCTTGGATGCAGCATCCTACCGGCTACCGGCTCAACGCCGCTGGCGGCATCGAATTGGCCAGCTATTGGCACTTAATCTTGAACCCGTGGGCGTTATGGCAGTACGCGCACAATATGCTCGGTGCGGTGCAAACCGGCTGCTTCGTCATGGCCGCTGTTGGCGCTTTCTATCTTTTGACGAAGCGCGATCTGCCTTATGGCCGCACGTTTGTGCGCCTCGGCGTCATCGTCGGCGTTATCGCCGCGATTCTGCAACTTGTGCCGACGGGCGACTACCAGGGGAAAATGGTTGCCGAAAATCAGCCCGCCACCCTGGCCGCAATGGAAGGGCTGTTCGTGTCGCAGGAAGGCGCGCCGCTGGCCGTAATGGGCCAGCCGGACGTGGAGAAGCGCCAACTCGATAATCCCCTGGAAGTCCCGCGCATGCTCAGCTTACTCACCTACAAACACTGGAGCGCGCACGTCCAGGGGCTCGACGCCTTTCCCGTAAACCAGTGGCCCGACAAAATCGAGCTGTTGTATTACAGCTATCACGTCATGGTGGGGCTCGGAACTATCTTCATCGGCGTCATGGCGCTCTCCGTATTTCTGCTCTGGCGCAACAAGCTCTTTGAGTCGCGCTGGATGCTGTGGATCCTCATGCTGAGCGTGCCGCTCCCCTACATCGCCAACACCGCGGGATGGATGACCGCGGAGCTTGGACGCCAGCCGTGGCTCATTTATGGATTGCTTCGCACCATCCACGGCGCGTCGCCCCGCGTCGGCGCCGGCAATGCCTGGTTTACTCTGTTGGGCTTCATGGGCATGTACACCGTGCTCTCAATCCTGTGGTTATTCCTGGTCTACCGCGAGATCGAACGCGGGCCCGAACCGGAAAATGCGCAGCACGCCGGCGAAACTCCGCTGGCGGCGGACTGAGGAGGCGCGATGGGAACGATCTGGTTTTGCCTCGTCGCAGTGATGGTGGCGATGTACGTGCTCCTCGATGGCTTTGATCTGGGTGCGGGCGCGATTCACTTTCTGGTGGCGCGGACGAACGAAGAGCGCCGCCAAGTGATCGCGACGCATTGGCCCCATTTGGGACGGCAACGAAGTCTGGCTGCTGGCCGCGGGCGGCACCCTCTATTTCGCTTTCCCCGCCCTTTACGCCAGTGGCTTCAGCGGCTTTTATCTGCCGCTGATGATCGTGTTGTGGCTGCTGATTCTGCGCGGCACCGCCGTGGAATTTCGCAACCACATCCAGAGTCCCATTTGGATTCCCTTCTGGGATTTTGTTTTCTGCCTGGCCAGCCTGCTGCTGGCGGTATTCTTTGGCGCCGCGCTAGGCAATGTGGTGCGTGGGGTGCCGCTGGATCAGACCGGCTACTTCTTCGAACCCCTCTGGACCAATTTCCGCCTCGACGCACACACCGGCATTCTCGATTGGTTCACGATTCTTGTCGGCGTGCAGGCGCTGCTGGCGCTGATGATGCACGGCGGCTTGTGGGTGCAACTGAAAACTCACGGCGCCGTCAGCGAGCGAGCAGGGAAGGTTGCTGGCATGGTGTGGTGGGGCGTGCTGGTAATGACTGCCGTGGTCACTGGGGCGACCTTTGTCCTGCAACCGCAAGTGATTGCGAATTTCCATACTTGGCCCGCCGGCTACGTTTTGCCCCTTATCGCCGTTGCCGGCTTCGCCACTGTAAAATTCGAATTGCACCGCAAAAACGAGCGCAACGCTTTCCTGGCGTCCTGCGCGTATTTCCTGGGGATGCTCACCAGCGTGGTGTTCGGTGTATATCCGATGGTGCTGCCCGCGCGGAATCCGGCGTTCTCGCTCACCGTGCAAAATGCCAAGGCGGCGAATTACGGCTTGAAAATCGGGCTGATCTGGTGGGTGATCGGCATGGCGCTGGCAACCGTCTATTTTGTTTACGTGTATCGCTCGTTCGCCGGCAAAGTTTCCGAAACCCCCGATTCGCCCGGCCACGGTGATTAGTCACCCAACCGGGACAGATCGCCCCGGCGAAGTTGACCGCCCCGTGTGTAAAACAGGTGTGCCCTCGCCCGATCGAATGCCGGCGCCAACCGAAAATAGGCCACGTCCGTAGACCTGTCCGAACGGACATGTCGAGTGCGGCACACTAGTACTGGCGTAGCGTTGACCCTTTGAAAAGGCGCTCGTTACTGTGGTTGTTGGCGAGGGGTGTGCGCGGAAGAGGCATGAACACATCGCGGTAACGATTTAAGGCCCCAACAAAGGCAGCCTTTTTCGCATTTCCTCGTGGAAGAAACAGGGCGGAACACCGCGCTGCGCGTGGTGTTTGAGGGGATAGGCCACGGAAACGTGGCGGCGACAGTATGGCAACAATGGTCAAAGCGGGGCGTTACGAAATCCTGGGCGAACTCGGCCGCGGCGCCATGGGCGTGGTGTATCGCGCCATGGACCCTGTCATCGGGCGCACCGTCGCCGTCAAAACGATTCGCCTGAGCGAAGAAGGCACCGGCCTGACCCGGCCCGAACTCCTGGCGCGGTTCCAGACCGAAGCGCGCGCCGCGGGTCTCCTCACGCATCCCAACATCGTCGTTGTGTACGACGCGGGCGAAGAAAACGGCCTCTATTTCATTACCATGGAGCTGGTGGAAGGCAAAAGCCTGCAAGCGCTGCTCGATGGCGGCCACGCCTTTCCCGTCCCCCGCGTAATTCGCATCATGGAGCAGACGTGCAGCGCGCTGCAATTTGCCCACGAACGCAACATCGTGCACCGCGATGTCAAGCCCGCCAACCTGATGCTGACCGCTGACGACACCGTCAAAGTGACCGATTTCGGCACGGCCAAGATCCTGCAGTTCGGCACCGTCCAGCAGACCGCTCATGTGATGGGCACACCGAGCTACATGTCCCCCGAGCAGGTCAAAGGGCGCCCCGTGGATGGCCGCAGCGATATCTTTTCGATCGGCGTCATGCTCTACGAAATGCTGACCGGCGAGAAACCGTTCCCCGGCCAAAGCATCACCACGGTGATCTACAAAATCGTCAACGAGGAACCCATACCTCCACGGCAGATTAACCCTTCCATCCATCCGGGCCTGAATGACATCGTCCTCCGCGCACTGGCCAAGGACCCCGAGAACCGCTACCAGAGCTGCCGTGAACTGCTGGAAGATCTACGGAACTACCGTGCCATAGGCGGCAACGAACGCAACCCCGACGCCACCATGATTTCGCCGCGCCCCGGCGCTATGTTGCCATTGAACGCCGAAGCAGGCGGTCTGCGCGGCGCACATATTGAAGATCCGAGGACCGCGGCAACCGTGCGTTCACTTCAGAATCGCGCCGGCGGCCCGGGGCAGACTCCCGCGGTGCGGCGCACCGGCGCCGTTCGCCCGATCGAACGGCCGAAGAAGAAAAATACCATTGCCACAGTGTTGGCCGCTTTGTTTCTCGTTGGCGTGATCATCTATGGAGGCAATAAACTGCGTCCGGAATTTCAGGCTGCGCACGAACGCAACAGCTCGCCACAACAAGACGTTGTGCTCGATGCGACCTCGGCCCAGTCACCCGTCGTGAAAGATACCCTCGCTGACTCGCCTGCGGCTACAACCACGGTGACTGGACCAACTAGCATTCCCGCGCCACCGCAAACTGTCCCTCAGCCGGCCACGTCTAACCCGGCACACGTCGAGGAGCCAAAACCCGCAGCCGCTACACCTGCCGCGAGTCCGCCGAAAAAACAGGATTCTGCCGCCACGAAAATCCTTGAAGTCAAGAAACCGGAAACCGCCTTAAACGCCGCCGCACTCGAATATAAGGGCCGGATCGAGGAAGCGATTGCGGACCGCGGCTTGAACGGCCGCGTCACGATCGCGGGCATCGGAAACACGCTTACCTTGAGCGGCAAACTGCGTCCCGCAGAGCATGGGTCGCTGCTGCGGTTCATGCACGACGCTCCCGGCGCCGTTCACATTGTCGACGACATTCTTTACGATGACACACCCCTTGCAGCCCCCGGCGCGGGAGAAGCAGAAGGTCACCCCATCCCCGCAAAGGGCCTGAGCGCGGTTCACGTATTAACAGACGTGCTCGGTGCGAGGGCCACGCTTTTCGGTCCTGGCGGGCGCTCTCTGGCCGACTGCCAGACACCTTGCAGCTTCAACAATCTCTTCCCGGAACGTTACAGTCTCCAGGTACAGAAGGAGGGCTACCTTCAGGTGCAAACCGCGCTGGCGTTGAAGGCGGGGGAATCCCAGGATCAGAAGATTCATCTGGAAGCCCTGGCGAAGGGCGTTTACATCAGCAGCAAGCCATCTGGCGCGGATATTTTCATTAACGGCGCGAAGCAATCCGGGCAAACCCCTACGACCCTCCCTCTCGCTCCCGGCCACTACGACCTGGTGCTCCGGCTCCAGGGCTACGCACCCTACGTCGGCGAAGTGCAGGTCAAGGACAATATCCAGACGATATTGGAAGCCGAACTCAAAGAGCGCAGCCAGGCCCATGTAGCTTGGGCACAAATCATCACCACCCCACCAGGAGCTGAAATTATCATCGACGGCATTTCGACCGGTCAACTCTCTCCTTCAAGGCTGCAGATTCCCGCCGGCACCCACGTCATCGCACTGAAATTAAATGGCTTCCAGGCAGTAAGGCGTGGCGTTGAGGTCAGCGAAGGCAGCACCGTGCCCGTCACCGAAACTCTGACGCACAAGTAAAGACTCTGGAGTACAGCGAAGAAAAGAGAAAAGTGGACGCGAAGGAGGACAGGTTTTCTCCTCGAACACGTAACATTTTTACCCCATATTGGACTATTAGTACTATATCCTAACACATCCTTTCATCCTACTCTAACTTTGCGGAATTCGCTCCCGCCGGGGCGCGGACTTCCCGCTGCACTGTTCGCTTTGCACCGTGGGGCGTGATTTCGGGCGCATGGCGTGGTCCCGACAGAGTGCGTCGGACCTAGGAAGGCCTTTTGGTACTGCGTGCTTCACTTCTGATGAATGACAAGAGGTCGGCCAAGTCTGCCTCTCCTCTTACTCCTACCGTGAAGCACGAGCCCGCCGCCGCACCACGCGAGCGCGCCCGCCAAGGCGACCCGCGGTTGGCCGATCTGACCCAAGCCCTGCGCGAGTTGCATCTGCTGTTGCGCGCCCACCGTTTGTACGATTCCGCTCACCCTTGCGTGCTGGACAGCCTGGACGCCGCCTACGATTCCCTGAAGCGCGCCGCCAGCGATTTTGACGGCCTGGAAGTGCGCACCGAACGGGGTGGCATCGTCGTAGCCAAATTTGCCGAGGGCCATTTGCCCGATGCACGCGGCGAATTCTATGCCTTGGCGAGCGACCTGCAACGCGCCGGCATCCAGACCCTTTACTTCGCCGCAAAGTTCCATGTGGGCGAATTGGACACCCTGGCGCAACTCATCAAAGCCACCTTGCTAAGATCAGATGAGCCGGCAAGCCGCCAGAGAGCGATGGGCTGGCCAGCACAACTTCGGGAGCAGCGCGTGGAAGGAATTCAGATCAATACGTTGACAGAGCGCAAGGTGGATACGGTCCTGGCCAGCCTCATCGCCGCGCTGGTGGCCTATGGCGGCAATGCCCCGCAAGATGACGGCGACACGCCCATCCGCGCGCCGCAAGCCGAAGCAACCTTCGACACACTCCGCCTTATCGGCTGCCTGACGCCGCCGATGGAAGTGGCCAGCGGTCTTTCCGCGGAAGATGCGGCGCGCACCATTCACTCCTCCATGGAACTCGCCAGCCGGAGCACGGTCCGAATGCTCATGGCGGCGGTGACGCATTGCGCCCCGCAGGAAGGCGAAGCACCTCAGGCCTATCTGCAGCGGCTCTCCCAGAGCCTGGTCCTCGAGCATCTCACCACGGAATCTGCCGCTGGCACCCTGGCCCCTGTCGCCGTGCGCGCGGTCTTGAATCAACTCGCCGATGTCCTGGTCAGTGCCGGCGGCTATCGCGGGCCTCATTCCTCGCAGCATCTTTCCGTGCTGGCTTCCGGCTGGGCCGACGAAACCTACCGGGAACAGCTGCTGGAGCGTTTCTGGCTGGAGCTTCCGCCCCGCGAGAAGTCCGCCGTCCTTCGCGGCACGGAGATTTGGTGCGTGCCCGTCACGGCGATCCGCCAGACGCTTGGCCAGCTCGTCGAAGCCGGTGCGGACGCTCCCCGGCGTGAAGCCCGCAACATCCTGTTGAACTACGCCAGACGCCTGGAACACGAAGTTCCTGCGGCGAGGCGCATTGTTGCCGCAGGTCTTAGCGAACTTACGCCGCTCCTCGAATCGCTGTGGCCCAACCAGCTTCCGGAAGAGTTGAGCCGCGGCACGATGAAGGCTCTCTCCAAGGAGCAGGCCCCGGAAACCAGCGCGTTGCTCGCGGCCTTCCTCGAAACCCTTGGCCGCATTGCGGTCACCCGCGGCGATTTTACAAGCTTTGAAAACATTCTAATCAGCCTGGAAAAAGTGCCGCACGATGCCGAACACGAGCACATGAACGCGCTCGGCCATCGCTTGGTCGCAAACGACCGCTGGATGGTGCTCGTGGACGCCGCGCTGGCCAATCGCCCTCTCGACCCCGCGCTGCCCCGGCTCCTGCAGCGCGATCCGGAGCGTTTGCTGGATCGCCTGACCCTCCTGCTGACCGATTCTCGTGCCTCGGAGATGTTGCCGGCCATGGCTCGCATCTTGCGCGCTATTGGCGTTCCTGCGCTGACCCTCCTGGAAACGCGGCTCTTTGAAGCGCGACGGCAACGCGTCAGCGCCGCCATCAAGCTCCTAGCGGCCGCTGATCCCGACCGGCTGCTCCGCGGCCTGACGCGCGCGATGGCCAGTTGGGAATGGAACCTGCAGGATCTAGCCGTCAGCGAATTGGCACGACCTGCGAACACGGCCTCCGCGCAAAGCACCGCGTTTGTTTTTTCCGCCATTCTCGCCGACGCCCACCCACTGGTCGTACCCATGATGATCGACCAGATCGGCATCGGCCAGGAAGCCACTGCCGTTCCTATGCTCATGGAAATCGCCGCCGGCGAGCACGAAATCCTGCGCGACCAGTTTGTCCGCATCAAGTCCATCGAAGCTCTCGGCCGCCTTCGCGCCACCGAAGCCGCCGAACTGCTCCGCCAACTCGCCAGTAGACGCGAAGGCCTGACGTACGTCGAGCCCGCCGGCCTACGTGCGGTTGCCGAAGATGCCCTGGGACTCATGGAAGAGAGTCCGGCGTCCGCGCGAGCACGTGCCGCCTTCGAGCCGGCCTCTGCGCCGCTTGCGAATTTCGTGGTGCCACGCCGTTACGCGCGCATCCCGCTGGAATCGCCTCTGCGCGCGCAAATGGGCAGCCAGCAAATGATGAGCCCGGCACGCGTACGCACGATCAGCCTGGGCGGCGCTTACCTGGAATCCCCTAGCCGCCTAAGCGTCGGCGATTCCATCCAACTCGAGGTGCGCGCTGGCCTGCGCAAGATTCACTTCACCGCCGTAGTTCGCAATATCGGTCCCGATGGCGGCGGCGTCGAATTCGTGCACATGAAGGACGAGGACCGCGAGCGCCTGCGCAAACTGGTACAGCGGCATTTGCACCTCTGATCCCTTACTCTCCCGTCAAGCTGGCTGGAAACCCTTTAGCTCTTGCGGTACACCGTAGACAATCTCACCTCTTTTTTGCATTACCCTCACGAATGCGTCATATCCAAAACGTTAGTTTAGAAGCACCCCAGTCGTATTGCTAAAATTAGGTGTGGCTTTGAGCTCTTGCGAGCCGCCGCCCTTTGGGTTTTGGTGAGGGCCATGGGCCAGAAAACACTTGGGAGATACCGAACGATGACTGCCCCCGGTTGGGTTGAAATTTTAGGAGCGGTGGCTGGCTTCTGTACTACTTTTGCCTTTGTGCCCCAGCTCGTGAAGATCTACAAGCAAGGCGGGCGCGACCTCTCCTACGGGATGCTGAGTTTCTATTTGGGTGGCGTGCTCATGTGGCTGGCTTACGGCCTCCTAATCCACGCGCAAGCCGTAGCGATCACAAACGCGGCCACCGCCATTCTGATCGCCGCCGCTACCCTCCTGAAAGCCTGGAAAGAACGCCGGGAATCTGGCAAGCCCCTCATCCCAGAACAGCTCACCGAAAGCTGAAGCATCCCTCCAAAGTGTGGGCGCATCCCCTGAAACTGACAGGTGGGGGTGTGCCGCGCCACAACGGGTTGGGCACGTAGACTGCCTGGCGCGTTTCGCGCTACGTGCCTCTGCAGAATACAGTTGCAAAGATTCGCGGTTTGCTGTACAAGGCCTTCCTATCCATTTCATCGTGTCTTAGGCCATCTACTGGCGGCCAGGGCCGTCACCGCTAGGGGTAGCGGGGGTTCTTGCAGGTTCCATAAGGAGGAAGGGTATGCGACGCGGGCAGTCGTTGTTTGCGTGTGTAACTCTGTGCGTGGCGATTTTGCTGGTGGTAACGGCGGCGGTGGCGCAGGTGAACACCGCGACTTTGAGCGGCCTGGTCACTGATCCGCAAGGTTTGGCAGTCCGAGGAGCAAAGGTGACGGCCACGAGTCTAGCCACCGGGGCGGAACGCACCGCTACGGCAGACGAGGGTGGGCGTTATGTAATCGTTGGTTTGGTGCCGGGCGAGTACAAACTCCGCGTGGAGGGCAGCACGAATTTCGCGCCCTACGAAAATCCATCCGTCCAGGTCACGGTCGGCCAGGAAGCCGTCCTTAATGTGAAGTTGGAACTTGGCACGCAGACCCAGACTGTGACGGTTAGCTCGGAATCCCTGCCGATTGAGACCACGCGCTCGGAAAGCGCACAAACCGTCGAGGAACGCCAGATCGATAACCTGCCGATCAACGGCCGGAACTATATCAATTTCACGCTCACAAACTCCCAGACCACGCGAGACGTCTCACCCACCATTGGCCCGGCGCCCAACAGCGGCCTGAACCTCAGTGGGGCTCGCGCGCGTTCCAACATGGTCAGTGTGGATGGCGCCGACGCGGGAGACAATTCCGTCAACGGCATTCGCTCCACGGTCTCCCAGGAAGCGGTGCAGGAATTCCAGATGATTCTCAGCAACTACAATGCGGAATACGGCCGCGCCACGGGTGGCGTCGTCAACATCGTCACCAAGAGCGGCTCGAACGATTTCCACGGCGATCTCTTCGGTTTTTTCCGCAACAAAGCCTTCCAGGCGCGGAATGCCTTCTCCGGTGAAATTGATGCCAACGGCGACCTCGTCCCCGTCAAGCAGGCCTACACCCGCACGCAGTCTGGGTTGACTCTGGGAGGCGCCCTCAAGAAAGACAAGACGTTCTACTTCTTCAGCTATGAATACACGCAACGTGAGGAAACCGGATTTTCCAGCATTGGGATAGGCAATTATGGTTTGGAGAGCGTGAATTTGCCGGTTCCTGAGGTGCCGGGGGGAGTTTTGCCGGTGCAATTAACGGCGAGCCAGGCAAGCGCCGTGAACTCGCTTCTGACTTCAGGTGTGCCGGCGCTACAAGCCATGGGAGTCAACTACGGAGTTCTGATGGGATCGGCGTCGAGCGTTGCAACCAACCGACTGGATTACGGTGTCCTAGCCGCCGGCTTGACCAGTGGCGCATTGAACCCGGGTCCTGGCGCGCAATTCCCGATTCCCGTGGCTTGTCCAGCGGGTCAAACAATCAATCTTGTGACCTGCGCAGTCTTTGGAGAAGGCGTTGCCCCTCTGCCCGCATCCTACGTAGGTCTCAACAGCATCCGCGGGAATTTTCCTGCGATGGAAAAAACTAGCCTGTGGTCCGCGCGACTCGACCAGCGCTGGAACAATCACAACACATCGTTCCTCCGCGTTGGCGTTTCTCCTTCGCTGGTCACCGGCATTCAGTCCACCTCGCAGAACCAAGTCTTCGGCCAAAATGCCGGCTCGCGCACCGGCGTCAATCAATCCCGCGACTTCAACGTCACTTTCCAGCACGACACCATCCTCAGTGACAGCGCTTTCAATGAATTCCGCTTGCAGGTCGCCCGCCGCGGTATTCATTTCGGCTACTCCAACCTTCCGGGCGGCAGTGATATCGGTGTGAACATTCCCGGTTATGCTTACTTCGGCCGCGAACCATACTCCACTGTCGACCGCATCGAACGCCGCTTCGAGTTCACGGACAACGCCACGTTGACGCGCGGCCGCCATACTTTCAAATTCGGCGGCGACGTAAACGTCATTCAATTGCGCTCGAAAAAGCAGCAGATCTTCCAGTTGGATTTTGGCGGCGACGTCAACTTCGGCGCCGTCGCCGCCGATTCCCTGGGCTTCCCGGATTGCGTGAATCCCGCTACGTCCTCCAGCCACGCCGGTGCTTGCCTGCCCAACGAGATTGCCCTCAATTTACCCAGTGCCACGGGGCTGCAAGCCTACGGCCTGGGTATTCCCACCACCTACATCCAGGGCATTGGCAGTTCCAACGAACCATTTGACAATCTTCCCTTTGGTTTCTTTGCCCAGGACACGTGGCGGCTCACCCGAAATCTCACGCTGAACTACGGGCTGCGTTATGACGTTGAAATTAGCCCGCTATTTGCACCTGCCACGGCCGTCAATGCGGCCGCGGAGAAATCTCTCGGCATCGTCGAAGGCATCCCGCGCGATTACAAGAACATTGCACCGCGCATCGGCTTGGCCTGGGATCCCCGAGGAGACAGCAAGACCGTGGTCCGCGCAGGCTACGGCCTCTTTTACGATCATCCATTGCTTGCGGTGGCGTTCAACTCCGTCACCGCCGACGGCGGACGCTCCGTTCAATTGCTCTCCGCTGGAGGGACTCCTTCGGCTTGCGGCCTGCTCCCACTTCCCACGGGCTCTCCCACGCCTTTGGGCTTCTGCGGCGGTGGCCTGGACGGGCCGCAAAACCTAAATGGCTCCTCTATTTTCCAGGGCGTTCTAAACGCGCTGCCCAACATGTTCTATCTGCCGGACCAGCAGCGCTTCGATCCCTTCCCAACCAGCTCGCTATTCGCCAATCAGAACTATCTGACCGCCGGTTTTCCGCTGCCCATTCTTCCTTTCACGCTGCCCGTGGCGAAGAATTTCCAGTATGGCTACGCGCAGCAGGCTAACCTCACTATCGAGCATGTGATTGCCGCCAACTGGAAGCTCAGCGCGGGCTACCAGTGGACGCGAGGTTTGCACCTCAACCGGCCCCAGGATATCAACTCCACCGATCCACAACTCCTCACCAACAACTTGCTTTATGCGGATGCGGCGGGCCTCGGCTTCACAAATCCGGTGCTCGTGCAGGTGCAGGATGTAGGCCCCACGGCGAGCACTTGCGGGCTCACTACTGGGGCACCTGGGCTTGTTCCCGGCATTCTTGGCGTTCTCTATGGCTGCCCGTCGTCGAGTCTCAACGGCAAATTCGTGGGCACGCCGGCTTTCTTCAACTTCTTCCGGCCCTCTGGCCCGAATCCTTCGTTCGCCACTGCTACGGCACTCAGCGCGCCACAATGTCAAGGCGCTCCCGCGTCGGCTCTATTGTCCTGCGGCTTTGCTCTTCAGCAAGCTCTCGCTGCCGCCGCGGGATTTCCCGTTGGCGTGCCGGGCGTACCTGTCCCGTTCAACAGCGTGGATACGCAGGTGTCCGATGGCAACTCCTGGTACAACGCCCTGACCGTCAATTTGGAAAAGCGCTTTTCGCAACACTTTGAACTGCTCTCCAGCTATACGTGGTCGCACTCGATGGACGATTCCACCGACCTGCAATCCACGCTGGAGCCGCAAGACAGCCGTTTCCCTGGTCTGGAACGCTCCAACTCCGTCAATGACCAGCGCCATCGTTGGGTCACTAGTGCCGTGTTCCAGTCATCTCCCCATAAGTCCGGTGAAAACTTCTGGAACAGCTTCTTGAGCAACTTCACCCTCGCCCCCCTCGTGGAATGGGGCTCGGGGCGCCCGTACAACGTGATCACCGGCACCGACACGCGTCTCGACCTGGGCGCATCGCAAGATCGCCCTGCGGTTGTGGCTGCGGGAACGCCCGGCGCTACGACGTCACCCTACATTCACGGGGTGGCCTTTGGCATGGCTTCCACCTGCTTACTGGCCAACGGTTCCACATTCACCGTTCCGGGCATCACGCCGCCCTACGGCTGCATTGGCAACCTCGGCCGCAATGCCTTCACGATGCCGGGTTTCTTCCAGTTCGACATGCGCGTCTCCAAGGGCATCAACTTCGGTGAGCGCTTTCGCCTGGACCTGATCGCCGACGGATTCAACCTTTTCAACCACACGAACATTCTTGCCGTGAACCAGTTGTGCGACCCTTCGGCAGGCGCGGTTTGTACCGCGGGCCAGCCCTCGGCTGCCTACGACGCCCGGCAGTTCCAATTCGCCATCAAGCTGAACTGGTAGCCTCTTCCGCGTTCTCACTTCACCAGAGAGGCCCCACGCCATCGGGGCCTCTTTTCTTTTGCAGCTTGTTGCAGGCACCCTTTTCGAGTTGCGCGCTACCCATTCCATGGTCTTGCGAGTAAAGTAGTTTTGCCGTTTCCCGTAAACGAATGGGAGAACGCATGAACGTCATCTGGATCGCCGTGGCCGTCTTCGGGCTCGTCTTGATCGGCCTGGTCGTGTGGGTTCTTGTCCAGAACACCCAGGACCAGAAAAAGAACGAACAAATGGAATCGCAAATGAACGAGCTGCGCCGCGATTTTCAGGGGATGTCCACGACCCACACCCAGAGCACCACCAAAATCGAGACGCTGGCCGGAACCGTCGCTTCCCGCCTTGAAGCTGTCACCAAAGCCCTTCAAGACGGCGTCAAGGATTCCGCCCAGGTGACTTCCAAGATCACCTCCGACGCCCAGGCCGCTATGTCCACGGAGCTGAAAAATACGCGCGAGCAGATCAACCAGATCCAGCGCCAGTTGGGCGAAGTCCAGCAAGCCGGAAAGCAAATGTTTCAGACCGCCCAGACGCTGGAGAGCATTCTCGGCGGCACCAAATCGCGCGGTTCGCTTGGAGAGGTCACGCTCGAACGCCTGCTGGAGGATTCTCTCCCACCTTCGCAATACTCCTCGCAATACCGCTTTCGTAGCGGTGAAATCGCCGACGCCGTGATTTTCCTGCGCGACAAGAAGATGATGGCTGTGGATTCCAAGTTTCCTCTCGACGCCTACCGCCGCATCGGCGCCGAGGGCGACGAAGCTCGCAAGGCCTTCGTCTCCTCCATCAAGGGCCACGCCGATTCCATTGCGCGCAAATACATCGTCCCGGATGAAGGCACGCTGGACCTTGCGCTGATGTTTGTTCCCAGTGAAACGGTTTATTACGAACTGCTCATGAGCGTGGATTCCAAGGGGCAGGCCGTGGACGCTTACTGCCGCAGCCGCAACATCATCGCGGTCTCGCCCAACACTCTCTACGCGCATCTTTGCGTCATCGGCATGGGCTTGCGCGGCATGCAGATCGAAGAAAACGCCAAGCGCCTCTCGGAAAATCTATCCGGCATGCGCAAGCAACTCGATACCTTCGGCGAGTATTTTGAAAAGATTGGCACGCACCTGAAGAACGCCCAGCAGAGCTACACCGAAGCCGATAAGCGCTTTGACAAGGCTTCCAACACCCTCGATAACCTGCTCAGCAGTGGCGACTCCGCACACCCAACTATCGAGGACGCCCAAGACACCCTGGCGCTGCCGCCAGCCGCGGCAAAAAAATCCGCCTGAATTTTTCGGATTGCGGCAACTTTGCCAGCGTCTCTAAGGTCCTGGCGTTACAAGGGGCGCAACCAGCCGGATGGAAATCAGGAAACTCCCGTGCTGTTTCCCTTGCAGCGCGAAGTGCGCCACATTGTCCGCGCCGCCCGAGGAAGCCAGGCGCACCGTTGTTCCGCCCTGCAAAACCGCCACATCCGGCGCAAGGTTTCGCGCCTCCAGGTTTATCTTCGCGGAGCTCCCACGCACGCGCACTGACAATTCGCGATGCTCTCCCGGCGCCAGCGCTGTGCCGCTCGCCTCGAGTTCCAGGCTGACAAACAAAACGGTGAACACCGCCGCCTTGCGCGCACCGCAACTCACCTCCACGCGCGCGGGCCCCGGATTCATATCCGCCGGCGGCAGCACCGTAAGGTAGGCTGGTGAAGCCGCAAGAACCAATCCGGGCACACCGCCGATGCTCACCTTGTTAGCATCCGCATTACCGCAAAAGCCGTGCCCCGAAATCTCAAAGCGGTCGCTCACCGTGGCCACACGCGGCGCCAAGCTCACTTCCTGCGAGCCGGAAGGTACCTCCGCGGGCGAAAGGATAACGGACGTCACGCGCCCGGCCCGCCCCTCAAGCGAAGCAAAAATCACGCCGACGTTTAACGGGCCCACAAACAAGGCGCGCCCCGTCGCGTCCGTCGTGACTTTATCTCCGTTCGAGAAAATGACCGTCACACCTGGCGTCAATCGCCCAGTCACGTCCAGCACCGCCAGGGTCGAGCGCTCCCCCGAGACAATTCTCCGCGGCAGCAGCAAAATACGCGCCCCTGACGCGGCAGGGGCCTGCTGCGCCCGGCACACCCCGCCTACAGCGCAAAGCTCCGCCAACCCCATGATTCCCGCCCGCATCTGCCGCGACATTGTTTTTCGCACACCGCGATTGTAGTGGAGTTTTCTCCTCCACAGTAGTGTCTCGGCCATCCAGGGATCACTCCCTGGCCCCTTCCCTCACATCTTGCTGTCTCCCCTGCTCCGATTCGGTTATTCTTCCCAACTGGCCCTTGGGCCAGTGTTGCCAATCGGCGAGTAATCACTTGGATGCAAAGCCTTTCCTGACGGCCAAGCCTCTGCTAGCGTGGACCATAGGGTACTTGCTGGTGTGTCCGCGCAGGGGGCGCCACGCGTGTTCACGGAAAGCTTGGAAGGAGCGGCTGTGCAGATCGCTAGTGACGGTTTGACGGACGTAGGACGTGTGCGCACCAACAACGAGGACTCCTTCCGGATTCTGGAAGCGCTCCACCTCTTCGTCCTTTCCGATGGCATGGGCGGGCAAGCGCATGGTGAAGTTGCCAGTTCCCTGGCTGTGGAAACCATCGTGAATTACTGCGCGGAAGCGAATCACGATTCCGGCATTACTCTTTCTGGCGCTCCCGGCGACCAGTGGGCGGAAAAAACCAAGCGTCTGCAAAGCGCCGTGTACCTGGCAAATAGCAGGATTTATCAAACCGCGCAGAAGAACCCGGAGCAGTACGGCATGGGCGCCACTCTTACGGCCGCGTGGTTCGACAACGGCCGCCTGAGCATCGCTCACGTTGGCGATAGCCGCGCGTATCTGTTGCGCGGCGGCACGCTACTGCAGCTCACCAACGATCATTCCCTCGTGGCGGAACAGGTGCGCCGAGGTATCATCACGCCCCAGCAAGCGGAAGCCAGCGAAATACAGAGTGTGCTTCTGCGCGCACTCGGCGCGCATTCCCAGGTCGAAGTGGATGTAGATGAAGTCGGGATTTATCCCCGCGACGTTTTGCTGCTGTGTTCCGACGGCCTTACTCGGATGGTTACGGAACCCGAAATTGCCGGGTCTTTGCAGGCGGAGACAGACCCGACCTCCGCGGCCCGCAAGCTCATCGAATTAGCCAACGAACGGGGCGGCTTTGATAACGTTACCGTCATCGTCGCGCGCTTTCAGGAAGAGCCCAGGAGTTGGATTTCCTGGCTGCGTCGCGGCTCGGCCAAAAAAGAATAGCCCTGCGCAGGAGGATTTGCATGGCGAAGCTCAGCCTCATGTTTGAAGACAGATTGGTTAAGGAGGTTCCCATCGGCAGCCGTCCGGTCAGCATTGGCCGCTCTCCGGACAATGACCTCCCCATCGACAACCTCGCCATCTCCAATTATCACGCTCGCGTCTATTACGAGGGTGGCCGCCTCGTCGTTGAAGACCTCGACAGCCTCAACGGAACTTTTGTTAATGACCTCCGTGTGGAGCGCGCCACTTTGCATGATGGCGATTCCATCTGGATCGGCAAGCATCACATCAAGGTTGACGCCACCGCCGATGCCGCCATTCCCTGGGACACCGGCCGCAAAGCCGCCGCTCCCAAAATTAACGAAACGATGGTCCTCGATACCAAGGCGCGCCGCGACATGCTCTCGCAAGCCGCCGCCATGGGCGAACGCTCGCAATTTTCTCCCAGCCGCGCCAAGATGCCCACGCTCGTCGTTCTCAGCGGCAAGGTGAACCAAAAGGAATACGTGCTCGCCAACAAGCTCACTGTCATCGGCAAGTCACCCATGGCCACCGTGCGCCTTCGTGGCTGGTTCAAACCACCGATGGCTGCCCAGATCAATCAGCGCGATGACGGCTACTACCTCGGCACCGGCGACAAAGTCCCCACCATCAACGGCACGCCGATTCCCGGGCCCACGCGCCTGAACGACGGCGACCTCATCGAAGTCTGCGGCGTCCGGCTGAATTTCATTTTCCGGGACTAGCCCTCCTCAACGATGCCTACTCCTCTCGAAGGAGCTCGCTCCGCGCGGAACTCCTTCCGTTTCCGCGAACTGCTCTCCTCCTGGTGGGAGCACCGCGCCTCCTTCTTCATCAGCGTGGCCATTACTTTGGTTGCTTTGGGGGTGCACTTCTTTTCCTTCCTCGGTGATCGCAACACGCCCCTCTTTGATTTCCTGAAGCGCTTCGAATACAGCACGCTCGATACGCGTTTTCGCTATCGTCCGACACGCTATACGCCGCCCGACCCTCGCATCGTCGTGGTGGCCATTGACCAGCGCTCTCAGGAAGTCCTCGGCAAGTGGCCCTTCTCCCGCAAATATTTCGGGGAAATGCTGGATGCGCTACGCGAAGACGGGGCCAAAGTGGTGTCCTTCGACATCACCTTCGACAAACCCGATCAAACCGTGGCACCGATCCGCGCCCTCTGGGCCAAACTCGAAACCGATAAAAAAGCCGGCAAGCCCACCGATGCAAAACTCGAAGCGCAGGTCCTTGAGCTCGCCCGGGAATTCGACGCCGACGCCCAGTTTGCCGCGGCCCTTCGCCGCTTTGGTCCCGTGGTCCTCGGGAATTTTTACCTCATGCCCCAGGAAATTCAGGGCATCGACAACGCCACTCTCGACAAATATGCGGCCATGGTCCAGTGGTACTCCCTGAATCGCAACGCCATCAATCCCGCAACGGGCAAAGGCGATTTTGCTACCCTGTTGAACAATTACCAATTCGAGGGAACTCTCTACTCCGCCACAATTGCCAACATTCCGGAACTCGCTCCTCCCGATAACGACGAGAAAATCGCCATCGGCTTCTTCAATATCTCGTCCGACGCCGACGGCGTCTTGCGCCGCGCTCTGCTCGTTCTGCCCTTCGGCCGCACCGGCAATGCCGATGACTTCGACCTTTATGGCTCTCTCGAAGTGCAGACGCTGCGCCTCTATTTAGGCCTGAAAACCGAGCAAGTCACTGTCAACTATGGCCCCGCGGGGATTTCCAGTCTCCAGTTCGGCGACAAGCTTACCGTACACCCTGATTGGCTCGGCCGCGTCATCGTCAACTATCGCGGCCCCGCGAGCACCTATCCCTACCATTCAATTGCGGACGTGGTGCATCGCAAATTCGCGCCCGGCACCTTCAAAGACAAAATTGTGCTCGTGGGCGCCTCCGCGACCGGCATCGGCGATCTTCGCACTCCACCTTACGGCGGCATCATCTACCCGGGGCTCGAAGTCCACGCCAACGTCATCGACAATATGCTGAACAACGATTTTCTGATTCGCGGCGTGCACCAGGAACTTTTCGATCTCGCGCTCATTTTCGTGTTCGGCATACCTCTCGGGATTGCCCTCGCCCTGGTCTCCCCGCGCTGGATGTGGTTTGGCCTCGCCCTGCTCATCCCGTTCGCGGCACTCATCTACGTCGCCTTTCTGCACGGCTGGTGGCTCAACTTCACGCTTCCCGCCGGCACGCTCACGGCGAATGTCATGCTCGTTTCCCTGTACCGCGCTCTCGTGGAGGAAAAAGAGAAACGCAAGGTGCGCTCCGCGTTTGGCCAGTATCTCAGTCCCGAAGTGATCCGCCGGCTGCTTCTGAACCCGCAACTCGTCGAGCCGCGCAAAACCGACATTACCGTGATGTTCAGCGATATTCGCGGCTTCACCAGCATCTCCGAAAAACTCGACGCGCAGGAACTCGCGCTCTTCCTGAATGGCTATCTTTCGGATATGACGCGCATCGTCTTCGATACCCAGGGCACGCTTGGACAAATACATCGGCGATGCCGTCATGGCCTTCTGGGGCGCGCCCTACGAGGATCCCGGCCACGCCACCCGGGCTTGCACCGCCGCTCTCGCCATGATGCGGCGCGTCCACGAACTGCAGTTACAGTGGGAAAAGGAAGGAAAGCCGAGGCTCGACATCGGCATCGGCCTGAATTCCGGTGTCGCCAGCGTCGGCAATATGGGCTCGGCCCTGCGCTACGGCTACACCGCGCTGGGCGATGCGGTGAATCTTTCCTCTCGCCTTGAAGGCCTCAACAAAGAGTATGGCACGCACATCCTCGCCAATGAATCCACCTACTCCGCCGCTAAGGACGCCGGTTTTCTCTTCCGTGAACTCGATATCATCCGCGTGAAGGGCAAGCTTCAGCCCGTCATTATTTACGAATTAGTGGGCAAACTCACGGAACTGCAGCAGGATCCCACCTTCGCCGAATTGCAGCAGCGCTTTGCGCGATTCGCCGAGGCCCGCCACCTCTATCACCAGCGCCAGTGGGCCCGGGCCCAACAGTCCTTTCAATCCATCCTCGATCGTTGGCCGGCCGACGGCCCCTCACGGATGTACTGGAAGCACTGCCAGGAGTATCTGTTCGACGAATCACCCTCCTCCTGGGATGGTGTCTTCACCATGACGCACAAATGAGTTCGCTATCCGACGTCTTTTCCGTGGATCTCTTCTCCCACTCCAAGCCTGGCCTCGGGGACGCTCCAGTTAGTGGCCCACGCGCCGGCTTTTTCCATCAAAATTCCCGATGCTTGGCAGCTCATTTTCCGCCCCCTTCCGCCCCGAACCCGCCGTACCCAAATCTGGCCCTGACGTAGTCTAATAGGAGTACGCAGAGTCACTCTGCAGGGCGGCGAGCCCGTGTGTGGCGATTTGCTCCGGCCGGCCTAGAGGTAAGTTTCTCAAACTATGTGGATTGTCCGATTAGCTCTTGCCAGGCCCTATACGTTCATCGTCATGGCCCTGGTCATCATCCTTCTGACCCCTGTAGTGCTGCTGCGCACGCCCACCGATATTTTCCCGGATATTAATATCCCGGTGATCGCTCTGGTCTGGACCTACTCCGGCCTTCAGCCGCAGGAGATGGAGCAGCGCATAACCTCCGGGGTGGAACGCGGCATTACCACGCTGGTCAACGACGTGGAGCACATCGAATCCCAGTCGCTGACTGGCATCGCAATTATCAAGGTCTTCTTTCAGCCAGGCGCCAATATTCAGACCGCTCTCGGGCAAACCACCGCCATCTCACAGACGTTCCTGCGCTCGCTGCCTCCGGGTACCACGCCTCCTTTGGTCATCATCTATTCCGCGTCCACCGTTCCTGTCCTTCAGCTTGGGCTGACCAGCGATCGCTTGAGTGAGCAGCAACTCTTTGACTTCGGCAACAATTTCATCCGCACCCAGCTCGCCACCATCCAGGGCGCTTCTACGCCTTTTCCCTATGGCGGCAAGCAGCGCCTGATTTCCGTCGATATTGACTCCACGTCGTTACAGGCCAAGGGGCTCTCCGCGGTGGACATCGTCAATGCCGTCAACGCTCAGAACCTCATCCTCCCTACAGGCACGGCAAAACTCGGGGCACTGGAATTCAACGTGGAGATGAATGGCAGTCCGCGCGCCGTCGCCGAACTCAACGACCTTCCCGTGAAGACCGTCAATGGCTCAACCATTTACATGCGCGACGTCGCTCATGTGCGCGACGGCTTCGCCCCGCAAACCAACGTGGTTCTGGCCAACGGCCAGCGCGGCGTGCTGATGAGCATTTACAAGACCGGCAATGCTTCCACGCTTTCCATTGTCGACCGCGTCAAACAAACCCTCGACGACTACCGGCCTTCCCTCCCTGACGGCCTCAACCTCACCACCTTCTTCGATCAATCTCTGTTCGTGCGCGCTGCCATCCAAGGGGTCCTACGCGAGGCCCTCATCGCCGCGTGCCTCACTGCGGTGATGATTCTTCTCTTCCTCGGCAATTGGAAAAGCACCCTCATCATCGCCATTTCCATTCCTCTTTCCATCCTCGTCAGCGTTCTCTGCCTTAGCGCCCTCGGCGAAACCATCAACATTATGACCCTGGGCGGCCTCGCTCTCGCCGTCGGCATCCTTGTCGATGACGCGACCGTCGAAATCGAGAACATCAATCGCAATCTTGCGCTTGGCAAGGAAACGGTCCAGGCCATCCTCGACGGTGCTCAACAGATCGCCGTTCCCGCTTTCGTCTCCACGCTGTGCATCTGCATCGTATTCATCCCCATGTTCTTTCTTTCCGGCGTCGCCAAATATCTCTTCGTACCTCTCGCCGAAGCCGTCATCTTTGCCATGCTTGCTTCCTACATGTGGTCCCGCACCATCGTGCCCACCATGGCCATGTATCTCCTGTCGTCCGAAGACGAGTACCACGCCGATTTACACGCCGGCGAGAAAATGGGTTTTTTCCGGCGCTACCAGCAGGGGTTTGAGCGCGCTTTCGAGCGTTTCCGCGCCGCTTATCGCCGCGCTCTCGCTTCCGCCCTACACCACGCGCCTATCTTCTCCGCGTGTTTCCTGGCCTTCTGTCTCCTCTCCGCGGGACTCAATTTCTTTCTCGGCCGCGATTTCTTCCCCAGTGTTGACGCCGGCCAGATTCGCCTGCACATGCGCGCCCGCACCGGCCTGCGCATTGAAGAGACCGCCCGCCTCGCCGATCAGATCAACGCGGAGATTCGCCGCACCATCCCCGAACGCGACCTCATCACCGTTCTCGATAACGTCGGCCTGCCCTATTCTGGCATCAACCTCACCTACAGCAACTCCGGCACCATCGGCACTTCCGACGCCGAAATCCTTGTGCAGCTCAAGCCCGAGCGCGGACGCGCCACGAGCGAGTACATCAACGATCTGCGCAAGCGCCTGCCCAATGAATTCCCCGGCGTGCAGTTTTTTTTCCAGCCCGCGGACATCGTCACCCAAATTCTTAACTTCGGAACGCCTGCTCCTATCGACATCCAGATCACCGGCATGAATCAGCCCGACAATTATGCCGTCGGATTAAAGCTTGCGAACGAAATACGCCACATCCCCGGCGCTGTGGATGTCCACGTCCAGCAAGCCTTTGACGCCCCCACCCTGTACATGGACATCAATCGCACCCGTGCTCAATATGTGGGGTTGCAGGCTCGAGATGTCGCTCAAAACGTGCTTGTCTCGCTCTCCTCGAGCTTCCAGACGTCGCCGAACTTCTGGCTGGATCCCAAGAATGGCGTCAGCTACAGCGTTGCCGTCCAAATGCCTCAGTACCGCGTGGACAGTTATCAGGCTCTTCAGAACACGCCGATCAACAGCGCCACTGCCGGCGCTCCCGCGCAAATCCTAGGCAATCTGGTGGACACTTCTACCGTCGCGCGTCCCGCCTCGATCTCCCATTATGATGTTCAGCCGATGATCAACGTGTATTCCGCCGTCAATGGACGCGATCTCGGCTCTGTGGCGACCGAAGTCACGAAGCTGGTGGACAATATCCAGAAGGAACTGCCGCGCGGCAGCCGCATCTTCATTCGCGGCCAGATCCAGACCATGAACTCGTCGTTCAAGGGCCTGGGGTATGGACTGGTCGGCGCGATCGTTCTCGCCTATCTACTCATCGTCGTCAATTTCCAGTCCTGGCTCGATCCCTTCATCATTATCACGGCTCTACCCGGCGCGCTGGCGGGCATCTGCTGGATGCTCTTGTTCACCCATACAACCTTGAACGTTCCCTCGCTGACTGGCGCTATCATGTGTATGGGCGTGGCTACTGCCAACAGCATCTTGATGATCTCTTTCGCGCGTGAACAATTGAACGAAGGCCGGAGCGCCTTTGACGCGGCTCTGGAAGCGGGCTTCGTCCGCATTCGCCCCGTGATTATGACCGCACTGGCAATGATCATCGGCATGGTGCCCATGGCCATCGGCCTGGGCGAAGGCGGCGAGCAGAACGCGCCCCTGGGCCGCGCCGTCATCGGCGGCCTGCTCTTCGCCACCCTGGCCACTCTCTTCTTTGTGCCCTGCGTCTTTTCCATCATTCACGGCTGGCTGGCGCGCCGGCGTCACCGCGCCGTGGCTCTGAGGGCATCTACTACATGACGCCCGGATTGCAATACTTTGCGTGGAGCGACTGAACATGACTGACGTATCAACCCAGGCCGGCAACGATCCCGGCGCCCCACCTGCGAACAAGAGTTCCCTCTTTTTGGTTCTCTTACTCATCGTCATTGTTCTTGTGGTTGTTGGCGCTTTCCTGATGTTCCAGCGGCGCGGGGAGTACAAAGCGCTTGCCGACAACACCGAAGCACTCGCGGTTCCCACCGTGGCGGTCATTCACCCCGCGGCGCAAACGGGCGATGAGAATCTGGTTCTCCCCGGCACACTGATGGCCTACATTGAATCTCCCATCTATGCGCGCACCAACGGCTACCTGAAAAAGTGGTACCACGACATTGGCAGCCGCGTGAGCAAGGGCGAACTCCTGGCGGACATCGATACCCCCGAAATTGACCAGCAGCTTTCCCAGGCCCGCGCCGATCTGGCCACATCGCAGGCCAACGTGAACCTCTCCGAAATTACTGCCGTGCGCTACTCCGAACTCCTCAAGTCAGACGGCGTTTCCAAACAGGAGGTGGACAACGCGAATGGCGATCTGGCCGCCAAGCGCGCCATTGTCGAATCCGCCCAAGCCAACGTCCGCCGCCTCGAAGAGCTCAAATCCTTTCAGCGCGTGGAAGCTCCCTTCAGCGGGGTCATTACTCGCCGCAACACCGACATCGGCCAGCTCATCAACGCCGGCAATGGCGGCTCCTCGCAGCAGCTCTTCTTCCTCGCGCAAACAGATCCCATGCGCGTCTACGTCAATGTGCCCGAAGCGTACGCCTCTTCCATTCGCCCGGGTATCGGCGCCTATCTTGAACTTACCCAGTTCCCCGGCCAGAGATTCCTGGGCCAGGTCATGCGCACCGCGGAGGCCATCGATCTATCCACGCGTACACTTCTTACCGAAGTGGATGTGCCCAACAAGTCCGGGCAACTTTTGCCTGGCGGCTACGCCCAGGTTCATCTTCAGGTCAAAGTCACGGCCCAGCGCCTCCAGGTTCCCGTGAACGCACTGCTCTTTCGCTCCGAAGGACTTCGCGCCGTCGTGATTGACGCCACTCACCACACGCGCCTGCAATCTCTCACCGTCGGCCGTGATTACGGCACGAGCCTCGAGGTTCTCAACGGCCTTAAGCCCGACGATTGGATTGTTCTCAATCCTCCGGACTCTCTTGAGGACGGCCAAGAGGTACACGTCAAAGAGGTGAATAATCCGCTCGCGCCTCCGGCCGCTGCCGCCCCCTCCGGGCAACCCGCGCCCGCGAAAGCCCCGGCCTCCAGCGCTTCCCTGGAGAGAAAGCCGTGATGACTTCCCGCATAAGCCCGCTACACCACTCACACTGCCCTCAGTTCGGGCGCGCGAGTCTTCTTTTCGCCGGAACATTTCTTCTCGCGGGCTGCACCGTTGGGCCAAACTACAAACGCCCTGCCGCCGCCGTGCCCGCCAAATGGGAGATTGTCGAGCCCTGGCGCGAAGCGGTCCCCAAGGACGCCATCCCCAAAACATCGTGGTGGACCGTCTTCCACGACGACGACCTCAACACTCTCGAAAACGAACTCCTTGCCGCCAATCAGACGCTCAAAGTCGCCTTCGCTCACTACGACCAGGCGCGTGCTTCCGCCGCCGTCCAGAATGCTCAACTGTTCCCGACTCTCTCCGTGGATCCCTCCGCCCAGCGCCAGCGTTACTCGGGGTCGCGCGCGACGGGCTCCACCATTCCGCTCGCGGGCCCGGTTACACAGAGCAGCTATGTGCTCCCTTTTACGGTGAGCTACGAAGTGGATCTTGTCGGCAAGCGCCGCCGCACCATTGAAGCCGCGCAAGCCTCTTATCAAGCCAACGCCGCCGACCTGGAAAGCGTTCGCCTGGTTCTTACCGCGGAGCTTGCCGCCGATTATTTCACCCTGCGCCAACTCGATACGCAGATCGCTCTACTGCGGCGAACCGTGGAAACACTCCAGAAGGGACTCGACCTCGTCAACTCGCGGCACAACGGTGGAGTCGCTTCCGGCCTCGACGTCACTCAGGAAGAGACGCTCCTCAACACCACGCGCACTCAAGCGATACTGCTCCGCCAGGAGCGCAAACAGTTTGAGGATGCTGTCGCCGTTATTACCGGCAAGCCCGCACCTGATTTCCACGTCGCGGAACGCCCCCTCGCCGCCGAGCCGCCCAACCTTGAGACGTTGCTCCCCTCTGAGCTGCTCGAGCGGCGCCCCGATATAGCTGAATCCGAGCGGCAAATGGCCATTGCCAACGCGCAAATCGGCATTGCCAAAGCGGCTTACTATCCTTCCCTCGTTCTTTATGGCCAGGGTGGCTGGAACTCCGCGGAGATTTCCCAGTTGTTCAACGCCGCAAGCGCTTTCTGGGCTGTGGGCGCCAATCTTGCGCAGGATATTTTTACCGGCGGCGCCCGCCGCGCACAGGTGCAGTTCTCTCAGGCGGGCTACGATGCTTCCGTTGCCAGCTATCGCGGCACGGTCCTCAACGCTTTCCGCGAAGTGCAAGACAACGTCACCGGGCTGCAGGTGCTGGACGCCGCGCGCCAATCGCAAACGGACGCCGTCGATTCCTCGCGCCGCCAGCTTGATATCGCTACCTCGCGCTACACCGGTGGCCTCGTCAGCTATCTCGACGTCGTCAGCGCCCAGCAAAATCTTCTCAATAACGAACAGGAGGCCGCCATCATCCAGGGCCAGCGCCTAGTCACTTCCGTGCTCCTGGTGAAGGCCCTTGGCGGTGGTTGGGACGCCGCCAGCCTCGCCGCCGTCCAGCTCAAGCCGCAATCCCGCGACGCCTTCGCTCCATAACCGCGACGTCCACTCCCAACCTCTTTATTTCCTGCTTTCGCACTTCTCCTGCTGCACTTCATCTCGTGTTGCCGCCCCCGCGAATTAAGTTGCAAATCTGCTCCCTGATGGAGAAGATGTTGCCCGCGTTTCATGCCAACTTCCAGGCCGCCACAACCTGAGGCCCTTCCGGGCGCTCTCTCGCTCGTTCTCGTATTACTGGCAATTTCCGTCTTCATCAACTACGTGGATCGCGGCAATCTCTCCATCGCTGCTCCGATGTTGAAAGACGAACTCGGCATTTCCGCGGCGCAACTGGGTCTCTTACTTTCCGCGTTTTTCTGGACATACGCGTGCCTGCAACCCTTCTCCGGCTGGCTGGTGGATCGTTTAAACGTCAACTGGGTCTTTGCCGGCGGATTCTTTCTTTGGTCCGTGGCAACCGCTGCGACCGGCATCGTACACACCTTCGCGGTGCTCTTCGTATTGCGCTTGCTTCTCGGCATTGGCGAGTCCGTTGCCTATCCCTCTTATTCAAAAATCATTGCGTTGAACTTCCCGGAAGAGCGCCGTGGCCTTGCCAACTCCGTGATCTCCGCGGGACTCGTGCTGGGACCCGGATTTGGCATGCTTCTCGGCGGCCTGTTGATGGCCAGATTCGGCTGGCGCCCCTTCTTCATCGTCCTCGGCCTTGCTAGTTTGCTTTGGCTGCTCCCCTGGCTGAAGTGGATGCCAAAGAAGACGGAAGCAATTCGAAAGGACAATACCGGCGCTCCGAGTCTTCCCGAATTTCTTCGCTTGCGATCAGCTTGGGGAACTTGCATCGGCTTGTTCAGCTGCAATTACATCAGCTATTTCCTCATTACCTGGCTTCCCTTTTATCTCGTGCGCGACCGCCACTTCTCCATGAACAGCATGGCCAAGATCGGAGGATTCGCTTATCTGCTGGGCGCGTGTTTCGCCACGCTGTCCGGTTGGCTTTCCGACCGCTGGATCATGGCGGGGGCCACCCCCACACGCGTGCGCAAAACCTTCACAGGTTGTGGAACTGCACTTGCTGGAATTTTCCTGGGGCTCGCTGTCCTCAGCGGTCCCGCCTATTGCGTTGCCGCGCTCATTCTGGGCGTGATCTTTTTCGGCGTGCTTTCTTCCAATGTCTGGGCGATTACACAGACACTTGCGGGACCCCTAGCCGCCGGGCGCTGGACTGGCTTCCAGAACTTCGTCGGAAATTTCGCCGGTGTTATCGCTCCGGCACTCACCGGATATGTTCTGCAGCGCACCGGCCACTTTTACTGGGCCTTCGCCATCCTCGTGGCCGTCGCCTTCACGGGCGCATTCTCCTGGGTGTTTCTTGTCGGCCCCGTCGCCCAGGTGACTTGGCATAAAAAGCCCCGGGCTGCAGCAATCTCCGCGTAGCTGTGGATGATTGTTTTGCCGTGGTTCCCTCGGAATCCCGAGCCACTCTCGAGTGCAGATTTCCTCTCCCTTTCGCCGCGGGCGTTCGCCCTCGTCGTGATTCTCCGCGTTGACGATTTCTCCCCTCAACGCTACCGTCTCATTCATGGATATTTCTCCGGCGAATCTCGGTTGTTGTCCGTTCGGCCTATTCCTAGCTGCGCGAGACGCCTTGGCATGCGCCAGAGTTTCTAGCACTGAGAGCGCTACGCTTTCGGTTAGCCCGCGAACCAGTGGCCCTGGTTGGCGGGTCGCTTTTTTGGTAATTTTTCAATTCGCACTCGAAGGGAGCATTCCATGAACTTTCATCGTCCGTGTCGCGGCCTCGCCTTGTTTCTCGCCATCTTGCTCTGCGCCTGCGCCGTCAGTGCGGACTCGTTAGCCTATCGTCAGTCTGTCGAGAAGTGGCGCCACGATTACGAAGCCCAGCTCACTTCCGATTCCGGATGGCTTAGTGTTTCGGGCCTCTTCTGGCTCCATGAAGGCGAAAACCGCTTCGGCTCCGACCCTCTCAATGACATCGTTCTTCCTGCCTCGGCACCCGCACAAATCGGCACTTTCGATTTCCACGCCGGAAAGACCACTGTCCACATCCGTTCGGGTGTCGCTGCGACCATCAATGGCAAGCCCGTCGAATCGGCCGAACTTCGCCCAGACAATCCCCAAGACCGTCTCGTGCTCGGCGATCTCACGCTCTATGTCCACGCCAGCGGCGATCGCTTCGCTCTTCGCCTCAAGGACAAGCACAGCCCGTTGCTCAAGAGCTTTACGGGTCTGCAGTGGTTTCCCGTTGACGAATCCTACTCCCTCTCGGCGCGCTTCATCCCCTATGACTCGCCCAAGCAATTCGACTCACAAAATGTTCTCGGCGATCCCATCAAGATGGACATCGTCGGCTATGTCCTCTTTTCGTTGCATAGCCAGGAGTACCGCCTGGAGGCGGAAGCCAATCCCGACGGCACGCTTTTCATCGTCTTCCGCGATCTAACCAGCGGCAAGGAGACCTACCCGGCTTCTCGCTTCCTCGACACCAATCTCCCGAAGGATGGCCCCAGCGGCAAGACCGTCCAACTCGATTTCAACAAGGCCTACAATCCCCCGTGCGCCTACGACCCGTTCACCACTTGCCCGATCCCTTTGCCGGCCAACCGCCTACGAGTAGAAATCCCCGCCGGAGAAAAACTCTACAAGCACCCTCACGGCTCCTAGAATTCCGCTCATTCGCTGCTCTTCGGGTGCTGTGAATCGACGGTCATTCGCTCCAACCCTCTGAGCGCGTTGAACCTGGCGGAGTTTGAGCAGCAACAGCAACAGTGAGAACAGGAACCCTGATCTGGGACCACCCCACTTCTTCTTGCTTCGGTGCCTGACCCCACGGGAACACGCGTTTTCTCGCCAGGCCTCAGCCTTCGCGACCCTCGACCACTGCAATATCTCACTCTGAGACTCTCGCTGAGAAATCCCCTCTCCCATTACCCATCAGTCTTCTTTTTAGCGCAGGTCCCGCAGGCCAGCGAGAGCTAGTAAGTCTTGGACTATGAATGAATTACATAGACTATACGTTCCGTTGTCACTCCGGCCTGCAGGCTACAAGATTTCTACGACTCTGGCCAATTCCTTGCATGTTTATCCATCACATTTAGGGGAGAGGCCCGCGCCTGCTCGCTGATTCGCGAGCCGCAGAAACGGCAGCCATCCAATGAAGACACCTAGCTACAAGCTCCTGGGCCTCTTGTTGGGTTTTGCGGTCGTTTTGCTCTCATGTCCCGCGTTCGTTCATTCACAGGAGGCGGCGCGCAAGGTCCTGAAGCGCGTCGAGGCGCAATACCCTAGCATCCTCAAAAAGCGAGGTATCGGCGGCACCGTCCGCCTACGCGTCACCGTGAAAGCCGACGGCACAGTCCGCGATACGGAAGTGCTCGGCGGCAGCGCCATTCTCGCCGATTCCGCCCAAAAGGCCGTGAAGCAGTGGGTCTTTACCCCCAGTGGCGCTGAATCCACAGTGGAAGTTTCCGTCGTCTTTGATCCCGCCCACACGCCGGACAACTAGCGTGCAGGCTCCCGCCAGCTCTCCAAGGCCGACACTAAAGCGAACACCAGCAGCCTGCCCAGGTCCACTGCCCCTGCAATAGTATCGTCCGCAGCACAGACCCCACGCCAAAAATGATCGCGAAGTAGGCCATTCCTGCCTTGGCTATTCTCGTTACCGCCCACCCTCTCGCAAAGAAGAGCAGTAGTGCAAGGACTCGCAGGGGCAAAGTCGCACGCTGGCCCACTGCCCCTCTCTTCTGCCACAATTGTTTCATCGTTATGATCGCCGATCCTGTCATCCAGAAAGCCGCTGAGATTCTCCGCTCGGGTGGCTTGGTCGTTTTCCCGACGGAAACCGTCTATGGGCTCGGCGCCAACGCGCTCGATCCCGCGGCGATACGCAAAATCTATGCGTTGAAGGGCCGGCCCGCCACCAGCCCGATCATCGTGCATGTGGCCAGCATCGAGCAGGCGCGTGAGCTTGCCGCCGAGTGGCCGCCAGAAGCCGAGCGCCTGGCCCGCGAATACTGGCCCGGCCCGCTCACGCTCGTGGTTCCAAAAAAAACCATCATTCCCGATGACGCCACCGCTGGCCTCCCCACCGTCGGCCTGCGCATGCCCCGGCATTCCGTGGCGCTCGCGCTCCTCCGCGAAGCGGGCGTGCCCATCGCTGCCCCCAGCGCCAACCGCTTCTCCCAGCTTTCCCCCACCACGGCGCAACACGTGCGCGATGCCTTTGGCGACGAGACGCCGTTTCTCCTCGATGGCGGGCCGTGCGAAGTCGGCCTCGAATCCACGGTGATCGCCGTGACGCCCGATGGCTTGGAAGTCCTGCGCCCCGGCATGGCCTTCGTTGAAGAAGCACAGGAAGAGAATCCAGCCGCCGCAGCAGCGCAACAACTCGAGGACGCCCACCGTTCCCCGGGCCAGCACAAAAAACACTACAGCCCGCGCACTCGCGTCCTGCTCGTCAGCCGCGGCCATCTCCCACGCGAAGGACGCGGCGCCTATCTCTGGCTCGCCTACAATGCCCGCGCCGCTTTCAAACAGCGCATGCCGCAAAGCGCCGACGAATACGCGGCACAGCTCTACGCCACGCTGCACGAACTCGACCGCCAATCTTTTGACTGGATCGCCGTCGAACTTCCTCCCGATGCGCCGGAGTGGACCCCGATCCGCGATCGTCTAATCCGCGCCGCCTATGAATAGGACACGTCCGGAGTAGGAGAGATCGGTACTGGGTCACTTCCCGGCTTGTGTGCTCATCGGGCGCAAGGGGCAACAGCGGCCGCAACGTGGAAACCTCACAGTCATCTGTCTATCTGCGTCATTGATCTCCTCCAGCCTTCGGAGTACTTTCTCTTCAACAAGCATTCTGCAAAACCGAGGTGCGTCCTTGCCAATTTCCGCTGTGGATGCCATAAGTCCGGCTTTTCAGCACGCCAAGCAACAACTCCTAAAGCCATTTCGCTTCGCCCAATGGGTGCGCCTTGCCCTGGTCGGATTTCTGGCGGGAGAACTGGGTTCCGGCGGAGGATGTAACTCTAGTTTCAATTTGCCCTCGACGCATCACCAGCGTGGATCGGAGCAATTCCTTAGCGCAGCCTGGCCTTCGCAACTGGCGGACCACCCGGCGATGCTTGCCGGACTCATCGCCTCTCTGATTGTGGTTGGATTTGGCTTGTTTGTGCTCCTCATTTACATCAACAGCGTCATGCGATTTATTCTGTTCGACAGCATCGTGGCCAAGGTATGCCACATACGCCAGGGCTGGGTGCGGCGCCGCCACCACGGCCTGCGTTTTTTTGTATGGCAGATTCTTTTGATGTTGGTGAGTTTGGCGGCTTTCGTCATCTTGATTGGCATTCCGCTGGCGTTTGCCTGGGCTGTTGGCTGGTTCGACCATCCGAGCGAACACCTGCTGCCGCTTGTGCTCGGCGGCATCGTGTTGTTCTTGTTCTTCCTTGCCCTCGTGCTGGTGCTGGCTGTGGTCCACGTAATGACCAAGGACTTTGTCGTTCCGCAAATGGCGTTGGAAGACATCAGCGCCATGGAAGGATGGCGCAGGTTATGGTTGTGGCTCAAAGCGGAGAAGGGCGGATATGCCGGCTACATTGCGATGAAAATTGGGCTGGCCATCGCGGCGGGTATCGCCATCGCCATCATTGCAGTGATCGTGTTTCTGGTGCTGCTCATCCCCGTCGGCGGCGTGGGAGTGGTCGCCGTGCTGGCCGGAATAGCGGCCGGGCTGACATGGGACATCTACACCATCACGCTGGCCGTAGTGGTAGGGTGCCTTGTATTGGCGACTCTTATTTTCGTATTCGCGTTGATCTCCGTGCCTGCCATCGTGTTTTTTCCGGCATATTCCATCTATTTCCTCGCGGCGCGATATCCGGCTCTGGCAGCGCTGCTCTCGCCCCCGCCGCCAGGCTCGGCTGCTCCTGCTTCTCCACCGCCCGAAGCGCCGCCGTTTCCACCTACGCCGGCGCCCCTCGGATAGGGCAGTTCAGCGTCGGGCTGCGCCGACAGTTGCGGGCAAGACGCAGCAAGCTGCGTTTCTACCGGCATGGGCGGGACGCCCGTGCCCCCGCCAAGCTGGGCACAGGAATGGGCGCGAGGTCTATCAGCAGACTGGAGCACAACGCACAATCCACGTTACAATGCCTGCACAATTTCCGTCCGAGGAGACTCCCATGCGCAAGCTTTTCGTACCGCGTTTTTTGCTCGCATCCGTCATTCTGATCGCTGCTGCCTTCATGGCCGTCGGCCATTTTGCACGAGCCAGTGCGCAATCCGCTGGCAGCGACAAGCCCTTCGCCGTCGAGTACTACTACAAAACCAAGTGGGGCCACGCCGACGAATTCATCACCCTCTTCCGCAAAAACCACTATCCCGTGCTGAAAAAACAGGTTGAGATGGGCCGCCTCCTGAAAGTGTCCGCAGTTGCTCCCGTCTATCACACCACCGAAGACGGCCGCTGGGATTATCGCGTCACCATCGTCTACAAAAACGCCGCCACCGCCAACGACGGCTACGACTCGGCGCCGCTCCTCAAGCAGCTCTTCCCCGATCAGGACACCTTCAAGAAGGAAGAGCAGCGCCGCTTCGAGATCCTCGATGCCCACTGGGATCTGCCTATCAAAGACGTGGACCTCGACGCGAAGTAAGATGCACCAGTAGCGCGGCCGCGGCCGATCACTCTATAGATTATCCAGGAAGAATTTCGTCACGCGGTTCCACAACACCCGCTCCGCCGGAAGATCGCTCACTCCATGCCCTCGCCCGGGGAAGGCCATTACCTCGACGTACTTCCCCGCTTTGAGCAGATCGTCAATCAGCGCCAGCGTGTTGGAGTAATGTACGTTGTCGTCGCCCGTGCCATGCGCGATCAGTAGCTTTCCCTTCAGCTTCTCCGCATTCTGGACCGGTGAAGACTCCTGGTAGCTTTTCTCGTGTTCTGGAAGCAGTCCCATGTACCGCTCGGTATAAATCGTGTCGTAGAAATGCCAGTCTGTCACCGGGCCGCCCGCGAATCCTACTTTGAAGATGTCCGGCGCCTCGAACATCGCATGTAGCGTCATGTGCCCGCCGTAGCTCCAGCCGTGTATGCCGATGCGTTCCGCGTCCACGTAAAGCTGAGTCTTCAGCCATTCGCCGCCGTCCCGCTGATCGGAAAGCTCCTGCGCCCCCATGTGATAGTGGATGGGCTCCTCGAACACATGCCCACGCCCCGCGGAGCCTCGGTTATCCAGGGAAAAAATGATGTAGCCCTTCTGCGCCATCATCTGATGCCACAGGAAGCCGGCGCCCATCCACGCGTTAACGACGACTTGCGCGTGCGGCCCGCCGTAGGTGTACACAATCACCGGATATTTTTTCGCGGGATCAAAATTTGGCGGCTTGATCATCGAACAATTCAGCGTCACTCCGTCGCGCGCCTTGATGGTAAGAAACTCCACCGGCGACAAGTGGTAATCGGCCAGCTCCGCCACCTCGTTTTCGTTCAGCGTGGCTAGCTTCGTGCCGTCCGCGCGATAAAGGTCCTGCCGCGGTGGAGTGTTCGCATTGGAGTACGTGTCCACGTACATCGCCACACTCGGCGCGAAATTCACGCGGTGTGTGCCGTCTTCCTTGGTGATCCGCGTGAAACCGCTGCCATCCAGCCCGACGCGGTAGAGATGCCGCTCCAGCGGTGATTTCTCCGTCGCCGTGAAGTACACTAGACCATTCGCCTCGTCCACGCCTTCCACCCGGCCCACTTCCCAGTCGCCCTTCGTTAATTGCGCGGGCGGCTTCCCCGAAAAATCGTACAAATAAAGGTGGCGGTAACCGCTGCGCTCGCTGGACCACAGGAATCGCTTGCCATCCTTCAGAGAATGCAGGTCATCGCTGACGTTGATCCAATAGTCGTCCTTGTCCGAGAGAATCGTCGTCGACTTCCCCGTGACTGTGTCGGTAAGCAGCACGTCCAGAATCGTTTGGGTGCGATTCAACCGCTGAATCGCCAAGTGCTTCGAATCCGGGAGCCAATTCACCCGCGCGATGTACACGTCTGTTTCCGTACCCAGGTCCATCGCGCGCGCCTCCCCGCCTCCCAACGGAGCAACAAGGACGCGCACCACCGGATTCGTCCCACCCGGGACCGGATACCTTTGCAGCTCCGCCTCACCGGTAAATGAGTCGAACTCCAGAAGCGAAAACTGCGTCACCTTCCGTTCATCCATCTCCAGATAGGCGATCGCCGAAGAATCCGGCGCCCACCAATAGCCCGTGTAGAGGTCCAGCTCTTCGGGGTACACCCAGTCCAATTCGCCTTTTCGCACCGCTTCGGTCCCCCCGGTCGTCAGCGCGCGCTCTTTTCCATCCGCCGTGCTCACCAGGCGCACGCTATGTTCGCGCACAAAGCTCACGTACTTCCCATTCGGCGAAATTTTCGTGTCGCTCAATCCCTCACTCCCGCTGACCAGCACGCGCGAAGTCTGAGTTTTCAAATCGAACCACGCCAGCGCGTGCGGCCCTTCGAAGAGCAGCGCGTCGCCTCCCGGTGCCCACTGATACTGCGCCGGGGGACGCCGCCCCGCGCCGGTCGCTTGCGCCTCCTTGCTCGGCGCCGCAGGCAGGGCGCTCTCCAGTTTTTCCGCGGAAACGAGCAGAGTGCGTTCTCCCGTCGCGGTGTCCATGGTCCAGAGTTCCGGCTTCGCGTCCTTGCCGCTGCCTTTGGTCTCGAAAAAGCTGAGCCGCTTGTTGTCCGGCGCCCAGGCAATGCCCCGCGTCAAGCGCCCGCTCAAACTCGGCTGCGAATAGATGCGATCAACGGTCAACTCCACCGGCTTCGCCGCCGCCGTTGTTTTTTGCTGAGCAAAGACGCCACACCGACCGCCAATCAACATACTCAACAGCAGGCCAGACACAACTGCAAAACGCACCGCCGCGCGAAAACGCATGCTACCTCCTTGGAAATCGAAAGCTGATGTTTACTCGCCCCTGCAGCTATCCCGGCGGCCAGCGAAAATTCCGCCCGCCCAACAAATGCAGGTGCAAATGAAACACAGACTGCCCCGCGCCGCTCCCGCTGTTGAGCACCGTGCGATATCCCGCCAACAAGCCGCGCTCCTTCGCAATCTTCGCCGCCGCCATCTGCAGTCTGCCCAACAGCGCCGCATCTTCTTCTCCGGCCTCATGCAACGAGGCGAAATGCTTGCGCGGGCACAGCAGTATGTGCGTGGGCGCCTGCGGGTTGATGTCTTCAAACGCAAAAATCTCCTCTTCGTCCAGCACCAGCTTCGCCGGAATTTTCTTGGCGCCGATTTTGCAGAACAGGCAATTCGCGTCCATCAGTTTCCTCCTGAGGGCGGGAGCTCATCCAGTCGCAGCACCATGGGTGTGAATCCTTCCTTGGTGCGCAGTTGCTCCGCAAAATCCTGCGCCGCGCTTTCGCCGGAAATTCTCCCCACCCTCACGCGGTAAAACGTTCCTTCGGCTGCATCATACTGCTGAATGAAGACGGGGGTGTACGAAGCGTTCAGTCGGTCGCGCAGCCTCTCGGCGTTTCCGCGATCCCGGAAAGCCCCGACCTGCACCGTAAAGAATCCCTCCGTAGGATCCACGTTGCCCAGCACTTCCAGCCGCACGGGCACCACGCCCGGCCCTATCGATTCGATCTCCCGCGCCGCCGCCATCGAAAGATCAATCACCCGGTTCTCCACGAACGGCCCGCGATCTGTAATGCGCACCACCGTCGATTTGCTATTACTGAGATTCGTCACGCGCACCATGGTGTCGAACGGCAACGTGCGGTGCGCCGCCGTCAGCTTGTACATGTCGTAGGTTTCGCCGTTCGATGCGCGGCGCCCGTGAAACGGATTCCCATACCAGGAAGCGTTGCCTTCTTCGGTGTAGCCCACCGGTGCGGGCACCGCCGGAGTCTTTCCGCGTTTCGCCGCTGGCACATTGGGGTTGGGTGCTGGGGAGACTTCCGTGTCGTGCTTGGCCTTTTCGCTGGTTTCCTCCGGCGTCGCTGTGGGCTGTGCCGGAGCGGGCGGATGGGTGCGGGCCACAGGGCGCCCGCCAGCACACCCGATGCTGCAAGCACTCGCCACCACCAGCACTGCGCCAAACGAAAGCCGGGTCGCTGTCACGGTTTGGGTTCTTGCGGTGTGCGCGCCGCCACCCGCTCTTCGAGCTTCTTTGCCGCTTCTGACAGCTTGTCGGAAACTTCCCGCAGAAACTGCGCGGTGCGCTTCTCTGTCGTGGGCGCCACCTCTTCATCCAGATATTTCCGCAGGCGCGTGATTTCGTCGTCCAGTTTCCGCCCGAATTCTTCGAATTTGTCCATAGGTCCTCTTCGCCGGATTGTGCGGCGCGTTTCCGGTATTATAGGAATGCGATTTGAAGCCCGCAAGGAGGACGGTTGCCCCTTCCCTACCATTGGCAATTGCGCTTCGCGCGCTGGAAGCAAATCTTCGCCGGCATGTTTGGCGGCTCCGGCGAAAAGCGCCCGCAACTCTGTCCCGCGTGCGGCGCCCTCGTCGGCATCCACGCCAATCGCTGCCACGAATGCGGTACCAGCCTGCGCTTTTCGCTCGCTGCCTGGAGCAGAGGCCTCTCTGAATTCTTCGGCGGCCACGCCCCCGTCACCGTGGCAGTCCTCATCGTCAATGTGCTCATGTTCGGTGTCAGCATGCTGCGCTCGCTCCATTCGGGCGGCAGTTTCGGGCTATTCGGCGGCATGAGCGGCATTGAGCTTTACCGCCTGGGAGAAAATCTTCCCTTTCATAGCGGGCTGTGGGCCTGGTGGCGCTTGATCCTTGCTACCTTCCTTCATGGTGGGTTGCTGCACATCGGCATGAACATGATGGTGCTCATGGATATCGCGCCTGTCGTCGAAGAGTTGTTCGGCTCCGCCCGTTTTCTCTTCCTCTATGTCGCCTGCGGGATTGGCGGTTCACTTTGCAGCACCTTGATCGGAAGTCATCCTTCTGTGGGCGCAAGTGGCGCCATACTTGGGCTCATCGGATTGCTCCTTGCCGTCACCACGCGGCGTGGCGGCGCCAGCATGCAGGCGATGCGCTCACGCCTGATTTCGTGGGTGGTTACGATTTTCGCGTTTGGTTTTCTCGTCCCGGGAATTGACAATTGGGGACATTTCGGTGGCCTTGCCACGGGCTTTCTTCTTGGCAGGGTCTTCGCCGACCGCCAGCCGGCCCCAGGTCCCGAACGCACGCGCGCCTATCTTCTGGGCTGGCTCGCGGGCGCTGTGGTGATCGCCGCGTTTGTCTTTATGTTTCTGCAGTTGAATAATCCGCTGCCCGAATGAGCAGCGGCCAGACCAGTGGATAGGCTCACGCCATGAACGACATACCGCGTCTTTTCCAAGCCTTCGTCGGCCCGGCCATTTTTGTCTCCGCTTCCGCCCTTTTCGTGCTCTCTCTCAATGTCCGCTTGATGGGCATGGTCAGTCGCCTTCGTCAGTACCTTCACCTCAAATACACCGCCGCGAAGCAGGGACGCCCCGCGGAAGCCGAAGCCTACGCTGAGCAGATCGCCCATATCCAAAGGCGTGCCGAACTGATTCGCGTTGCCTTCCTGCTCACTCTGGTTTCTCTCGCGGGAACCGTCACCACTTGCCTGTTGCTCGGCCTGGGCTTGTATTGGCGCATCGCCGAACTGCTCGCTGCCATCGTCTTCGTGCTCTCACTCCTCAGCCTTCTGGCCGGCACGATCTACTATCTCCGCGAAGTGAGTGTCGCCCTCAGCTCCGTCCGAGACGAAGCCGCCGACTCGCGTTTCATGGACTTGACCGACGACTCCGCCTCCGTCGGCGAACGCCGCGCCCCTTCCCCGCTCTAGCCGCTGGGCGCAGGGTAGGATCATCCGCTTGTGGGGTCCTACACGGAAAAGGTGATGCCGATGGCCTGGGTGGCGGCGGATTGGTGTCCACCTTGGAGGAGAATGTCGCCCTCCGATTTATGATCGAGCATGAATTTTGGTTGGCGGACCGCCTCAGAAGGCGGCCCCTACAGAACCGGTTACCGTCTTGGAATCAAAACAAATCCTACACTCGCGTCAGAGTCGCGTTGCGTGCAGCTTCCAGGAGTTTGGCGGCATTCCCCCGGATGTCGCCGTGGCCAAAGACGCCGGTGCCAATGACCAGCAACTCGGCGCCGGCTTTCACCACATCGGCGACCGTGGTCAGATCAACTCCGCCATCCACCTCGATGCGGAAGTCCAGCTTGCGCTCGGCACGCATGCGCGCGAGCGCCGCGATCTTGTTCAACGCATTCGGGATGAATTTCTGCCCGCCAAAGCCTGGATTCACGCTCATCACCAGGACGTGGTGCACCAGGTCCAGAACCTCGGTCAAGAGTTCCACGGGCGTGGCCGGATTAACCACCACACCCGGTTTGCAGCCATGTTGCGCGATCAGGTGCAGCGTGCGGTCCAGGTTGGCGCACGCTTCCTGGTGCACAGAAATCCAGTTTGCGCCGGCATCGGCGAACGCGGGTATGAACCGATCCGGGTCCTCGATCATCAGGTGACAATCGAGCGGAACGTTCACCACTTTGCGCAACGACGCCACCAGCGGCGGCCCAACCGTGAGATTCGGCACGAAGTGGCCGTCCATCACGTCCACATGCAAAGCCGTGCCGCCGCCCTCAATTGCTGCATGCGCATCACTACCCAGTTGCACGAAGTTGCTGGCCAGAATCGACGGCAACAATTCGATTTTCGTCATGAATGGATTTGCGCTCCTTCCGCCCGAACTCTAATTATACGACGTTCGGCTCGTCACTGGTCCGGCTTCGAACAGCTAAAGTTCAACATCCCGCCATGGAACTATGCAGCGAAGAGTCTGGCTTTCCCGCGCCAGCTCCAGCGCCATCATCACATCAAGCACCTGTTTCGGGGTGACCTGCAAAGCGGCCCGGCCGAGCTTGACATCGCGGATATTCGCGTAGAATTCACGCCAATCCCCGCGCGAAGCCACCTTTCGTTTTCGCGTTTGGCCATCCGCGGCCACCGTCAGCACGCCCCAATTATCCTCGGGATCGAGAACCCACGATTCGCCTTTCGGAATATCTTCGCGCCGGAGCGCCTGCTCGAACGCATCGAACTCATTTTTGACGAAAGTTCCCTTTTCACCGAGAAGCACAAAGCGCGGCCGCGGCGTGACACACAGCATGGTCGCGCACAAATGCGCGCGCAGTTTTCCGGGATAGAAGAAGCAGATATCGAAGGCATCGTCGGTGAGGAACTCCGATCGCTCGATGCGGATGTCGGCGGCAACCGCTTCCGGCGTGCCGAAGAGCGTCATCGCGTGGTCCATCAGATGGGGGGCCAGGTCGAAAAGTATGCCGCTGCCGGGGCCGGGCACTTCCCGCCAGGCATTTGGGCGCGAACTGGGCCGGAAGCGATCGTAGTGCGTCTCGAATCGCAGGATTCGTCCCAATTCACCGCCGGCGACGACCTGGCGCACGGCTTGAAAATCCGCGTCGAAACGCCGGCTGTGAAACACAGTCAAGAGGCGGCCGCATTTTTGGGCCCTGCGAAAAAGCTCGATGGCTTCGGGCAGTGCAGGGGTGATGGGCTTGTCCACCACGACGTCGCGCCCGGCTTCCAGGCACTGCACGGCAAAGGGGAAATGCGTCTGGTTGGGCGAGGCAATCACCACCAGCCGGATGGAATCGATGTCCAGGAGTTCCTCGAGGCTGCGCACAATGCGGGCCTCGGGGTAACGCTTGGCGGCTTCGTCGCCACTGCGTTGCAGCACGGCGGCAAGCCGCAGCCCCGGGACGGCGCGGATCAGCGGCGCGTGGAAGTACCGCCCGGCCAAGCCAAACCCAATGAGTCCCACGTCGATCATGCGTCGCGCTCCTGGAAATGAGTGAAATCGTCAGCAGTGTATCACCGACGCGCCAGCCGCCGCGGTGGAGATCACGATTCCGGCATTTGTTCCTGCCGCGGCAACGTTATATCCTTTGCGCGTGGAAAAAAGTCCGCCGCAACGTGGCCCGACCATGGGTCTGTATCTCGGCCTGATCGTCACGATCCTGGCGGTGCTGGCCTATGCCGGCTACATCACGCGGCAATTTTCGGGGCTCCGCAAGCTGCAAGGCGAAATGGTGGACCGCAACCGCAGAGACTCGCTGCAGCTCCTGCGCATCCAGAACGATTTGAATTCGCTGGGGTTGGCCATGCGGGACATGCTCGATGCCAACGAGCCTTACCCCCTGATCGCCTGGACCGCGCAATTCGATCGCACCCGCAACGATTTGAGCGCGGCGCTCCAGCAGGAAGAAAGCCTGGCGGAGGCCACGCGCACCAGCGACCAACGCCTCTACTTGACTCAGTCGTTGACGCAATTCTGGGATGCCTGCGACCGCATGTTCTCGCAGGCGCAAAATGGGCAGGAGAAAACCGCGCGCGAGCAGATTCGCGACACCCTGCAGCCGCGGCAAGCCGCGCTGAGTTCCGCGGTTTCCCGCCTGCTGGTGCAAAACAATGAGGGCGAGGAGCAGGCCGCCGCGCGCATCGCGGAAATCTACGATCGCGTGCAGCGCCAGCTTTACTATTTCCTGGCCGCGATTCTGCTGGCGATTGTGGTCACCAGCTTGTATTTGATCCGCTACAACCGGCGGATTTTTGCGCACGTCGCGGAATTGTCGCTGCAACGCAGCGAATTGGCGCAGCAGCTGATCTCCACGCAGGAATCCACGCTGCGGCACATCTCCCGCGAGCTGCACGATGAATTCGGCCAGGTGCTCACGGCGATTGGCTCGCTGTTACGCCGCGCTGATAAAGACATGCCGGAAAAATCGGCCCTGCGAGGAGACCTGCAGGAGGTAAGGGAAATTGCCCAGTCCACGCTGAACAATATCCGCAGCCTGTCGCAGGCGCTGCATCCCGTTTTGCTTGAAGAGGCCGGGCTGGAAAGCACGCTCGACTGGTACATCCCCACGGTGGAACGCCAGACGGGACTCGCGCTGCATTACGAGAAATCGGGCCAAGCGTATCCATTGGAAGCGAGCGCGAGCGTACAACTGTACCGCGTAGTTCAGGAGGCGCTCAATAATGTGGCGCGGCATTCCGCCGCGAAAGAAGCCTGGGTCCGTTTGCGCTTTCAGCCAGCCAGCCTGGAATTGGAAGTAGAAGATCGCGGAAAGGGATTCGCACCTCCAGCGGGTCATACAGGAATCGGGTTGGTGGCCATGCGGGAGCGCGCGGAAATACTTGGCGGCACGCTAAAGGTTACGCCGATCACGGGCGGAGGTACGCTGGTACATTTCCATATCCCTCGGGAAAGGGCGGAAGCGCATGGCGAATAAATTGAAAGTCCTGCTGGTGGACGACCACGCGTTGGTACGCCGCGGATTTCGCCGCATGCTGGAAGACGAGCCGACGTTTCAGGTCGCGGGCGAAGCAAGCGATGGCTTGGAGGCGGTGGAACTGGCGACGGAGTTGCGGCCCGATGTCATCGTGATGGATTGTGCGCTGCCGCAGATGAATGGCATTGAAGCTTCGCGACGCATCCTGGCCAAGCTGCCGGAGACCGCCATCCTGATGCTGAGCATGCACTCGGAAGACACGCTGGTGAAACAAGCGCTGGAAGCAGGCGCGCGGGGTTACATCCTGAAGAACGCGATGGACCTGGACCTCGTCAGCGCGATCAAGAAAGTGGCCGAGGGCCAGACCGTGCTCGATCCGCAGATTGCGCGAGGCGGCGCGCTGAAGGGCGAGCGCGACACCGGTCTCACGCCGCGGGAGCTGGAAATCCTGCAGCACATCGTCGCCGGCAAATCGAACAAGGAAATCGCCACGGAATTAAGTTTGAGTGTAAACACGGTGTCCGTTCACCGCGCGAATATCATGGATGCGCTGGGCATCCACAAAACGGCCGAGCTGGTCGTCTATGCAATCCGCAACGGGCTGGTGAATCTTCCGTGAAGCGCCGCGATTTCATTCGGCAGTCTGTTGCGGCGGGGCTGATCCACGCGACGTTTCCCCGTGCCCTGCCCGCCGCTCCGCCAGGATTTCGTTTTGTAGATGTTACCGGAAACGCGGGCTTGCGCTTCCAACACAACAGCGGCGCGTACGGCGGCAAGCTGCTTCCCGAAACCCTGGGATCCGGCTGCGCATTTCTGGATTACGACGCGGATGGCTGGCAGGACATTCTTCTGGTGAACTCGATGGATTGGCCGGGGCACAAGCGCCAGCGGACGACCATGAAGTTGTATCGAAACAATCGCAACGGCACGTTCACCGATGTCACTCAGGCGGCGGGCCTGGACGTGGAAATGTACGGCATGGGCGTGGCGGTGGGCGACTACAACAATGACGGCTTTCCGGACATTTTCATTTCCTGCGTGGGACAGAGCCGGTTGTTCCGCAACACCGGCAAGGGCACATTCCTCGACGTCACCAAGGCAAGTGGGCTGCTGGGGAAGCAAGGACTCAGCAGTTCGGCGATCTGGTTTGATTACGATCGCGATGGCTTCCTCGATCTGTTCGTTTGCAACTACGTGCATTGGACTGCGGAGACGGACGTCTTCTGCAGCCTCGACGGCAAAAACAAATCCTATTGCACGCCGGAAGCGTATCGCGGCGACACCTGCTGGCTCTACCACAATCGGGGCAACGGCACGTTTGAGGATGTAACCGCGACCAGCGGCATCTTCGACAGCAGCTCCAAATCACTCGGCGTCGCCATGCTGGACTACGATCAGGATGGCTGGCCGGACGTGCTGGTCGCGAACGACACGCAGCCCAACAAGCTGTACCGCAATCTGCACAACGGCAAATTCAAGGATGCCGCCGTAGAGGCGGGCCTGGCGTTCAGCGAGGATGGCAAGGCGCGTGCCGGCATGGGCGTGGACGTCGCCGACTACGATAATTCCGGCAAGCCGGGCATCATCATCACGAATTTTGATAACGAGATGATTGGGCTCTACCGCGAGACGGGCCAAGCCTACGACGATGTGGCCATGCAGACGGGACTTGGCGCGGCTTCGCGGAACACCTTGGGGTTCGGCTGCGTTTTTTTTGACGCGGACCTGGACGGGCTCCTGGATATCGCCGTCGCCAACGGCCACATCGATGACACGGTGCGCCACATTCGCGGCAACGTCGGCTACGCGCAGCCCGCGCAACTTTTTCTGAACCTTGGCCGCGGCAAATTCCGCGACATTGCCAGCGATATCGGGGGCGGATATGATTTGCCCAAAGTCGGGCGCGGCCTGGCCGTCGGCGATTTCGATCATGACGGCGATCAGGATCTTCTGCTCACCACCAACAATGGGCCGGCGTTTCTCTATCGCAATGACCAACTCTCCGGCAATCGCAGCATTCGCTTCCACTTGATCGGCACCAAATCGAATCGCGACGCCATCGGTGCGAATGTGCGGATTTTCTTCAACGGCCAGAGGGAGTTGCGCGTCGTTCGCAGCGGCTCCAGCTATTTGTCGCAATCGGAATTGCCGGTAACGTTTGGCGTGGGCAAGCAGGACGTCATTGACCGCGTGGTCGTGGAATGGCCCAGCGGGCAGAACCAGGAGCACCAAAATCTCAAGACCGGGAAGGCCTACCAAATCGTTGAAAATAAAGGCATTAAGGAAATTTTCCAGTTCTAATACTTTCGCAGTATTGTCAACTCCTGCTCCCGGCTCTATAAACGATGCAACATTGAACCGCTTCCAAAGCAGGCCCTGCCTTCGCCTGATCTGGAAGCACCCCAACAAAGAAAGATTGCGGCCGGACACACGACCATCCGGCCGCATTTTTTCATTCCTGGGGATAGGGCAGTTGAACCAGGTTGGATGGGGGGGGAATGGAACGCTGGCGCTCGCTTGGCGTGTTTGTCCTCGTTGTAACCGCAATTTATCTCTACGCTTATCCATCCGCGACTCTTTTTTATGCCGGCGCGGTTCTTCTCCACTCCGGTCTAGGTGTGCTGGTCTCGCTGGCGCTGGCTGGTATTTCTATTTCGAGGAATCCGCAAGGAGCGGTTGCTGGCGCGTTTCGGTTGGATTCTGTTCGCAGCGGGCGCGGCTCTGGGCCTGGCGTTGATTCGCCTGGGAACGCCGCATCGCTTGAAGGCCTGGCTGTATGCGCATATTGCCCTGTGCACCCTGGGCGTGATTTTGCTGGCGGCTTCGTGGCTCTCCGCAAGAGGGTGGTTGGGCGCGAGCTATGGCCGGCAAATAGCCGGATTCGCTGCGCTGCTGCTGGTGACCACCGGTATCGCCGCGGGCGCCTGGTATGCCCGGGAATTTGCCTGGAAGAATCGCTACATCGTGCAGAATCCGCCGATTTCGCCGGCCACGATGCTGCAAGAGGGCGACGGCCCGCATGGAAAATTCTTTCCGAGTTCCGCGCAAACGACGGACGGAAAGTACATCCCTTCCGATTATTTCCTGAAATCGCAAGCCTGCGAGCGCTGCCACGCGGACATTTACAAACAGTGGGAAAGCTCGATGCACCATTTTTCGTCGTTCAACAACCAGTGGTACCGCAAGAGCATCGAGTACATGCAGGACGTCGCGGGGGTGCAGCCGTCGAAGTGGTGCGCGGGCTGCCACGATCCCGCGTTGCTCTTCAGCGGCATGATGGACACGCCCATCAAGCAGAACGTCGACAAGCCCGAGGCGCGGGCCGGCCTGAGCTGCATGATGTGCCACAGCATCGTGCAGGTGAAAAGCACGATGGGGCAGGGCGATTTCGTGCTGGAGTACCCGAAGCTGCACGAATTGGCCGCGAGCGACAATCCCATCATCCGCGGGCTTCATGACTTCATGGTGCGCCTGAATCCGGAGCCCCACCGCCGCGTGTTTCTGAAGCCTTTCATGAGGAATCAGGTGCCGGAGTTCTGCTCCGGCTGCCACAAAGTGCATCTGGACGTGCCGCTGAACAGCTATCGCTGGATTCGGGGTTTCAACGAGTACGACAACTGGCAGGCCAGCGGCGTTTCCGGGCAGGGCGCGCGATCATTTTATTACCCGGCAACTCCGATGATGTGCGCGGACTGCCACATGCCATTGGTGCCATCGAAGGACGACGGCAACATTGACGGCTATGTGCACTCGCATCGCTTCCCCGGAGCGAACACCGCGGTGCCCGTTGCGAATGAGGATGCCTCGCAATTGGAAGCGAGCCGGAAGTTTTTGCAGGACAAGGAACTGAGCGTGGATATTTTTGCGATTGCCCCGGCAGGGAGCAAGGGAGAGCAAAAGACCGCGGAAGCGCCGAAGCAGGAACTCTCGACAACCTTCGCGGTGGGCGAAGAGGCGGATATTTCCCTGCCGAAAGGCCCGGCTGGAGAAGCGCGGGAGATCACCGCGCCTCTGGGACGCGTGGATGCGGCGGTGCGACGCGGGGATGATGTGCTGGTGGAAGTCGTGGTGCGTACGCGCAAGGTCGGGCATTTCTTCCCGGGCGGCACGATTGACGCCTTCGACGTCTGGGTGGAATTGCAGGCCACGGATGACAAAGGGCAGACGATTTTCTGGAGCGGCAAGGTGGAGGACGATGGCAAAGGTCCGGTCGATCCCGGCGCGCATTTCTACAAATCGCTGCAGATTGATGCGCATGGCAATCCCATCAACAAGCGCAATGCGTGGGCCAGCCGCGCCGTTGTTTACGTCCGGCTGATACCTCCCGGCGCCGCGGACACGGTGCACTACCGCCTGCACGTGCCGGAAAACGCGGGCGAACACATCAACCTGCACGCCAAGTTGAACTACCGGAAATTCCAGTGGTGGAACACGCAATTCGCATTCGGGGGCGTGCCCGACCCGCACTCGACGGGTGACGTTACGCCGGACCACGACGATCGCAAATGGAACTTCAACGGCGATCTCTCGCATGTTTCCAGCAAGACCCCGGCGATTCCGGATTTGCCGATCATCACCGTGGCGGAAGACACGAAGAGCCTGCGCGTTTTGCCGAAATCGGCTGCGGCACCGAAGCCCCAGGTGGCGTGGGTGAAAGAGGATTGGACGCGCTGGAACGATTACGGCATCGGACTGTTTCTGCAAGGCGACCTGAAGGGCGCGGAGCAGGCGTTCGAGAAAATCACGGAGATGGATCCGCAAAATCCCGACGGCTGGACAAACGTCGGGCGCGTGCGCGTGCAGGAAGGAGACACGGAGGGCGCGCGGGAAGTGCTGCTGAAAGCCCTGGCGCTGAAGCCGGGCCTGGCGCGGGCGAATTTCTTTTATGCGCGCGTTTTGAAGGAAGAGGGCAAGTACGACGAAGCGGCGCAAGCATTGCAAGCCGTGCTGGCGCAATACCCGCGCGACCGCGTGGTCCACAACGAATTGGGCCGCGTGCTCTTCCTGCAAAAGCGCTACGCCGATGCGGTGAAGGAGCTCCAGCAGACTCTGGCGATCGACCCGGAAGATCTTCAGGCGAATTACAACCTGATGCTCTGCTACACCGGCCTGGGCGACGAGGCGCGCGCCAACGAACATAAGGAACGATACCTGCGCTTCAAAGCCGATGAAGCCTCGCAGGCGCTGACCGGGGCGTACCGCCAGGCGCATCCGGAAGACAACAATGAGCGCCAGTCGATCCACGAGCATGTTTCGGTGGCGCTCGGCACCGCGACGGGGGCGAAATCCGCGAAGGCCGCTGCCATGGCAAAGAACGCTCCGGCCAAGAAGGCTGTGGCAGGCGCAGGCCGTTGAGCATGCACATTCTTTCCGCAAGCAAAGGACAACGGGAATGACCTGGATCAAGACGGTAAAGATGGAAGACGACGAGCAAGTGCGCAATGCCATCATGGAACAGCGCACGATGTATCCCATGGAGTACGCGACGCCCGTGCCGATTGTGGATCACGGCATTGAGAACAGCATCGTCGGTTCGCATAGCCTGTTTCCCCAGGTGCTGTTTCATGCCTTCAGCACGTTTGGGGCGCTGATGTCGCCGGAGCTGCCTTTGCGGCGCGATCAGCACGAAATGATCGCCACGATGGTTTCGGTGACGAACCGCTGCTTCTATTGAATCGAATCCCACGCAGAGTTTCTGCGTCGCGTCAGTTTGAACGAAGAGATGGTGGAGGCTTTGCGCAAGGATTTCCGCACCGCCCCTATCAGCGAGCAGGACAAAACCATGTTGGAGTATGTCGTGAAACTGACGAAAGATGCGACGCAGTGCAGCCCCGCGGACCATAAGAAGCTGCGCGCCGCGGGTTTCGACGACCGCGGCATTCTGCAGATTACCCTGATCGCTTCCTGGTTCAACTACATCAACCGCGTGGCGGATGCTTTGGGCGTGGGCCGCGAGGGAACGGCGGAGGACCAGTGAGGAGATTTTGGGGAGCGCTCTTCCTGCTATCGTGCGCGATGGGAGCGAGCGCACAAACGCCGCAGAATTCTTCGGCCAACGCGGTGACGTTTCGCGACATCACGCAAAAGGCCGGCATCCATTTTGTCCACAACAACGCGGCCTTCGGCAAGAAATACCTGCCTGAAACGATGGGGCCGGGCGTGGCCTTCATTGACTACGACAATGATGGCTGGCCGGACATTTTCATCGTAAATGGCATGGACTGGCCCGGCCATGCCTCCAAACACAGCACGCCGAAGCTGTACCACAACAATCACGACGGCACTTTCACCGACGTGACGCACAAAGCCGGGCTGGATGTCCAAATGTTCGGGATGGGCGTGGCCGTGGGCGACTACGACAACGACGGCTACGACGATCTTTTCGTGACCGCACTGGGGCAGAGCCGACTCTTCCACAACAATGGCAACGGCACATTCACAGATGTGACGCAAAAAGCGGGTTTGCTGGGGCCGAAGGAATTCAGCACCAGCGCGGCATGGGTGGATTACGACCGGGACGGCAAGCTGGACCTAGTGGTGGCGAATTACGTGCAATGGTCGCTCGAAGGCGATCTCTACTGCACGCTCGACGGCAAGAGTAAATCGTACTGCACGCCGGAGTCCTACAAGGGCGCGTCGGTGCGGCTCTGGCACAATCGCGGCGACGGCACATTTGAAGATGTGACCAAGAAGGCGGGCGTTTGGGAGCCCACTTCAAAGACGCTGGGAATCGCGATTCTGGACTATGACAATGATGGCTGGCCCGACTTGCTGTTTTCCAACGACACGCAGCCGAACAAGCTCTATCGCAATAATGGCAATGGCACGTTCACGGAGAAGGCCGTCGTGGCGGGCGTGGCCTTCAGCGAGGATGGCGTGGCCCGCGCGGGGATGGGTGTGGATGCGGCGGATTATGATCGCTCCGGCATGGCCAGTATCCTGATCACGAATTTTTCCAACCAGATGCTTTCGCTGTATCACAACGAGGGAAAAGGACTGTTTGTGGATGAGGCGCCGCGTTCAGAAATCGGGCGCAATTCCCTGCTCACCCTGGGGTTTGGCTGTTTTTTTTTCGATTACGACCTGGATGGCTGGCCGGACATCTTGATCGCCAATGGCCACATTGACGGCGATATTGAGCGCGTGCAGCCCAATGTGAAGTACGCCATGCCTCCGCACATATTCCGCAACCTCGGAAAAGGGAATTTCCAGGAAGTAGCGAAGGGTTTGGGCGCGGGTTTCGCCACGCCGCGCGTGGGACGTGGCGCGGCTTATGGCGATATCAACAACGACGGGCGCCTGGACCTCCTGCTCTCGACCAACGGCGGGCCAGTCTATCTTTTTGAAAACGATTTTACCGGCAGCCCCGCCGCGGCGAATAAAAGCCTGCGCATAAAATTGATCGGAACGAAATCCAATCGCGATGGCATTGGCACGGTCGTGAAGATGACCGCCGGCGGCGAATCCCAGTCAGAGATGCTGCGTAGCGGCTCCAGTTATCTTTCGGCAAGCGAACTGGTGCTGACTTTTGGCCTCGCCATACACGAGCGGGCGGATAGCATCGAGATTCGCTGGCCCAGCGGGCAAGTGGACAAATTGGCGAATGTGGCGGCGGGCCAGACGATCACCGTGACAGAAGGAAAGGGCGTCACCGGCAGCAGGAAATACGGCACGCGCTAGGAACTTGCATCCGTAATGCGCAGGCGATGCGCGGCGACGAGCGCCTGCCCCAGGCTGATGCCGCCGTCGCCGGCAGGCACCTCAGTGTGAAAATACACCTCAAAATTCTGTTTGCGCAGCGCGGCAAGCAGCAAGCGGAACAACAGAATGTTCTGAAAACAACCGCCGGAGAGGCACACGCGATTCAGCCCGTGCGATTCGCGAAGCTTCTCCGCGAGTCCAAGAAACAGAGAAGCCAGGCCATTGTGGAATCGGCGGCTGATATCCTCGATGCGCACTCCGCGTCGAATGTCGCGCAGCAGCCAATCGAAGAGCGAGTGCGAACCGATTTGCCAGGTTTCCTCCGTGCGCTGCAATTCAAAGGGATAGGCGCTCTCGTCAGTGGAATCATGCGCGGCCATTTCGAGTTCAATGGCGGCTTGCGCTTCATAGTTCACCGCGGTGCGCAAGCCGATCAGAGCCGCTACAGCATCGAAAAGACGCCCGCAGCTCGAGGTAAGTGGAGAATTCACACCGCGTTCGACCATTTGCAGAAGGATGTCGAGGTTGCGCCGGTCCAGCTGCTTGATGAAAGGAAGCTCCAAGCCGGCCAGCGATTTGCCGAAGTGTTTGGCCAGGTAGCTCACAGCGATGCGCCAGGGCTCACGAATCGCGGCCTCGCCACCTGGCAGCGGCACATTGTCCAAGTGGGCGGCGCGCTGAAAATTAAGGTAGTCGGCAAGGAGGACTTCCCCGCCCCAGATGGCGCCGTCCGTTCCGTAGCCGGTGCCGTCAAGAGCAATGCCGATCACTCTGCCGTCAATATGGTTTTCCGCCATGCACGCGGCGATGTGCGCGTGGTGGTGTTGCACCCCGATCAACCTAGCATCCGCACGCCCCAGCGCCCACTTGGTCGAGAAATAATCCGGATGCAGATCGTAGGCGATCACTTTGGGCTGCACTTCCAGGATGCGCTGCAGGTGCTCGATGGCTTCCTCAAAAAAGCGGTAGCTTTCCAGATTTTCCAGGTCGCCGATGTGCTGGCTGAGGAACGCTTCGCTGCCGCGCACGACGCATACTGTGTTTTTCAGCTCTCCACCAACCGCCAGGATGGGCGGCGATTCGCTCTCCAGCGCCACGGGCACGGGCACAAACCCACGGGAGCGGCGCATCTTTTGCGATTGGCCTGCTGCTTGGCGCACAACGGAATCGTCGCAACGCCGCAGGATGTCGCGGTTGTGAACAAGGAACGCGTCAGTAATGCCGCGCAGGCGCCGTACGGCTTCGTTATCGTCAATGGCAATGGGCTCCTCGCTGAGGTTGCCGCTGGTCATCACAAGAGCATCGCATCTGCCACTGGACAACAAGAGATGATGGAGCGGCGTGTAGGGCAAAAAGACGCCGAGAAAGCGATTGCGCGGCGCGACGCCTGCGGCTACATGCACTTCGGGCCGGCGCGGCAACAGCACAATCGGCCGCTCGCGCGAAAGAAGAGATTTGCTCGCAGCTTCTTCAACCACACAGAAGCGCTCGGCATCCTCGATGCCGCTCACCATGACGGCAAACGGCTTTTCCACCCGGCGCTTGCGCTCACGCAGGCGGTCCACGGCCGCGTCGTTTGTTGCGTCGCAGGCCAGGTGAAATCCGCCGAGTCCCTTGATGGCAACGATGGCGCCGCTTTCCAGCAAGCGCGCGGATTCCCGAATAGGTTCGGCGACGTCCAGCCGGGCGCCGTTGTCGTCGAGGAGTCGCACCTGCGGGCCACAATCCCAGCAGGCATTGGGCTGCGCGTGGAAGCGGCGGTTCGCGGGGTCGTCGTACTCCGCCTGGCAGGCCGCGCACATTGTGAATGAAGCCATGGAGGTGCGCGCGCGGTCGTAGGGAATATCGCGAATAATGGTGAAGCGCGGCCCGCAATTCGTGCAGTTGATGAACGGGTAGCGGAAACGGCGATCGCGGGGATCGGCCATTTCGCGCAAGCAATCCTCGCAAACCGCCACGTCCGGCGAGATCAGCGCCGTGGGGGGGTGATCGAGACGGCTGGAGAGAATGAGAAACGTCGTGTCCGGCTGCAATTCGACATCGCGCGGCACCAGCGCAGTGATTTTCGCGAGCGGCGGAATTTCCTTCGGTAATCTTGCCAGAAACGACGCGACGGAATCTCCCGGCCCCTGCACTTCGATGCTCACGCCCGCCGGTGTATTGGCGATGAAGCCCGCGAGATTACACTCATTGGCCAGCCGGTAGACGAACGGGCGGAAGCCGACGCCCTGGACAATGCCAGTGACGTCGATGGCTTTGCGAAGTATTCCCGTTGGGGACGCTGGGGTCATGGTGAATGTCGGGGCCCGTCAGGAAATTGTCGCAGGGGTTTCCTGCCGGATTTTCTGCTGGAGCGCGGCGAGCCAGGCCAGCCACTGATCGAAACCCTCGCCCGTCTTGGAAGAGAGGGCCAGGTAGTCGATCTCCGGATGAATCTTCCGCGCGTTTTCCATGGCGAGATTGGGATCGAATTCGACGTGGGGAAGAAGATCCGTCTTGGTCAAGATCATCAGCGAAGCGCGGTGGAAAATCCCGGGATACTTCAGCGGCTTGTCCTCGCCCTCGGTAACACTCAAAAGAACAATTTTCGCCGCTTCGCCCAAGTCATAGCTCGACGGGCACACCAGATTGCCCACGTTTTCCACCAACAACAAACCGGGGCCGTGGAACCCCAGTTCGTTCAAATGACGTTCGACCATGCGCGCATCAAGATGGCAGGTGCCTCCCGTAACAATTTGCCGCACCGGATAGCCGTAGCGCATGAGGCGCCGCGCGTCGTTGTCCGTCTGCAGATCCCCGGTAAGAACCGCAACGGATGTGCCCGGAGCAAAGCTGCCCAGCGTTTTTTCGAGCAGAGCCGTTTTCCCCGAGCCCGGCGAGCTAATGAAATTGACGCAGAGAATGTTCTGCTCGCGGTAGCGCTGGCGCAACTCCGCCGCCAGCCGGTCATTCTCGTTGAGGACTTTCTTTTCTACGACTTCTCGCATGGCTCCTCCAACTCCAGATAGGCAATATCCAATTCCGTGCCGCCGATGCATGTGCTACGCGCTTCACCGCATTTGGGACAGGTCAATTCCCAGTCTTTCACCACGAATTCCTCGCCGCACGCGAGGCACTTCTGGCGCCGTGGGCACCACTCGATCTCGAGCCGCAGGTGCTCAAGCGGCGTTTTTCGCGTCAAGGCCTCAAACGCAAAGGCGAGGGCATCGCGATCCACATTGGAAAGTTCCCCGATGCGCACGCCCACGGCGGTGAACTGCGCGTCCGGCCGGCGGCGCGCTTCGGCTTCGATTGATTCGATGATGGAGGAAGCGATACCGACCTCGTGCAAGGGCCCCCCTTAACAAATGCGCGGCAGTTGATCGCCGGTCAGCATGTCAACGATGCGTGTCGTGCCGAACGGCGTGCGCATCACCACCATGCGCGGATGCTCCGCGGTCACGCGGCCGATGATGCGCGCATCTTTGCCAAGCGGATGGTTTTGCAACGCCCGCAAAGCGGCCTCGGCGGAGTCCGGCACAACAATGGCCACCAGCTTCCCTTCGTTCGCCACATAGAGTGGATCGAGGCCCAGCATCTCGCACGCGCCACGCACCTCCTCCCGAACCGGGATGGAGGTTTCTTCCAATTCCATGCCCACGCCGGAGCTCGCGGCAATCTCGTTCAGCGTGCTGGAGAGCCCGCCGCGCGTGGGATCACGCAAGCAGCGCACCTCGCGCGTCGCCTCAAGCAGGCTCGCCACCAGCGTATGCAGCGGCGCGGAATCGCTTTGCACCGCGGTCTCAAATTGCAGCCCTTCGCGCTCGGCCAGAATGGCGATGCCATGATCGCCGAGCATCCCGCTCACAAGAATCGCGTCGCCCGGCCGCGCCTGCGTTGCAGAAAGGGTAATGCCCTCACGCACCAGGCCGATGCCGGTGGTATTGACGAAGATCCCGTCGGCGCTGCCCTTCTCCACAACTTTAGTGTCACCCGCGATGATTTCCACTCCGGCGTTCGCGGCCGCTTCGTGCATGGAAGCGACGACGCGGCGCAGCGTTTCCATCGGTAAACCCTCTTCCAAAATAAATGCGGCGCTCAGCCACAATGGCTCGGCGCCGCCCATCGCCAGGTCGTTGATGGTGCCGTGCACGGCCAGCGAGCCGATGTCGCCGCCGCGAAAAATCAGGGGTTTCACGACAAAGGAATCCGTGGTGATGGCCAGCCGCGCGCCGTTCAAGGAAACGATGGCTTGATCTTCCAGGCGATTCAGGACGGGATTTCCGAGCGCGGGGAGAAACACGTTTTTCAGCAAGTCCGCGCTGAGCTTGCCGCCGCTGCCATGGCCGAGAAGGATGCGCGCGCCCGCCGGAAGCGGCACAGGGCAGGAAAATGCGGCCAGGTCCTTGGTCTCGTCGTTGGACACGGAATCAGAGCGTAACGAGGTGGCGCCGGTATTGGTGATAGGCCGCACACGCACCTTCCGAGGATACCATTGGCGCGCCCAGGGGCTTTTCCGGCGTGCAGCGCGTTCCGAACGCCGAACAGTCGGTGGGCTTCTTGAGTCCGAGCAGAACTTCCGCGCTAATGCACTCGCTCGGCTCCTCCGCGCAAACATCCGCGAGATCGAACAATCTTTCTGCATCGAAGGCGCCGTATTTCTCCTTGAGGCGCAGGCCGCTTTCTGGAATTGCGCCGATGCCGCGCCATTTCCGGTCGGAAACTTCAAACACGCGCGCGACAGCGTCCTGCGCCGGCCGGTTCCCTTCATACTGCACAGATCGCGAGTACTGATTTTCGATCTCGGCGCGGCCTTCTTCGAGTTGCGCCACAAGCATGTGAATCGCTTCCAGTAAATCGATGGGCTCAAACCCGCCAACGACAATCGGCACATGGAATTCGCGCACCAGGTCTTCGTAATCGCGCATCCCGACCACGGTGCAGACGTGCCCGGGCGCGATAAATCCCTGCACGCGATTTTTCGGCGAGCTCAGCAGGGTGCGGATTGCCGGGGGCACAAGCACGTGGGAAACGAGCAAGCTGAAATTGCGCAGCCCCAGGCGCTCGGCCTGTAGCACGGCCATGGCATGGGCCGGCGCTGTTGTCTCAAACCCAATCGCAAAGAAGACTACTTGGCGTCCCGGCTGGTTGCGCGCCAACTCCACGGCATCGGTCGGCGAGTACACGACGCGCACGTCACCGCCTTCCGCCTTCACTTGGAACAAATCCGTTTCCGAGCCCGGCACTCGCAGCATGTCTCCATAAGAGACCAGCGTCACCTCGGGAAGGCGCGCCAACGCAATGGCGCGGTCGATCATTTCCAGCGGCGTCACGCACACCGGGCATCCGGGTCCGTGCACGAGTTGCACGCTTTCGCCGAGCAGGTCGTCGATCCCGTAGCGCATCAGCGTATGCGTCTGCCCGCCGCAAATCTCCATCAACACCCACGGCCGTGTGGAGCGCCGCCGGATTTCCGCGGCCAGGGCGTGCGCGATCTTGACGTCGCGGTATTCGTCCAGGTATTTCATGATGGTTTGGGATTCCCGCCACCCGGAGCAAGCTCTTCGGCCAGGACGCCCATGCTTTCCAGCATGGCGTAGGTGCGCTCGGCTTCGTCTTTGTCCACCACGCTGATGGCGAATCCCACGTGCACCATCACGTAGTCGCCGACGTTCGCCTCCGGTACGAAGTCGAGGCAGGCCTGCCGCGTGATGCCACCAAACTGGATACGCCCGGAACGCACGCCGTCCAGCACATCAATTTGTGAAACCTTACCGGGAATCGCCAGGCACATGCAGATACTCCCCCTGATTTCGAGGATACTGTGTCTCCCCGTAGAAAGATAGGCATGCGAGACTAGCAGGCAGGCGCGGACGACGCACAAACTCAGGCGTCGCGGCCCTCTTTCTCGCGCAGGAACTCGCCGAACTCCACATCTTCGGAAGCGATGTGATTCAGCAGCCAATCGCGCAATTCCTGAACCAGCTCCAGGCTGGGCGCATCCCCTCCGCTAAAAACACTCTCGCGGATTTCGCGGACTTTCTTCATCAGCTGGGTGTGCGCCTCAAGATGCGCTTCATAGCCGGGATAGCTGTGCAGCCGCATCACCAACTGCTCCGATAGAAAATGCATGTCCGAGAATTCGATGAATTGTTCCAGGATGTAGCGCGCGGGAGAGAAATCGCCGCCCTTCTGAAGCGATTTGGAAAGCGAATCCAGCATCTGCATTTGCAGGTCATGCTCGGTGTCGATTGATTTCTCGCCGACCTTTACGGGTGCGGCATGTAGGGTTTCGTTCATCTTTGCCTCGGTAAGAAAGTGAGGGTGCGTCCTTGGCCTCCCGGTTGAGACGTGTGGATGGCCTGGACCAAGCAGGGCATCCATGGCCACCTTGCGCCTGACTGGGTCCAAAACCTCCCTAAGAAGATTCACAACCGCGCACGAAGGCCTCGCCAGCCCACCCTTCTCATGAGCTTATGCCCCCGCAGGCAGCCAGGCAAGAGTTCTACGGGCATACCAACGCGTGTCGAAGGCAAAAGAAGGCAGGCGACTGACCAATTCGATCCCCTTCCTGGGAGTCGCAACCTGCTTGAGAAGAAAAACAGCTAGCTCGCATCGAAAGAATGAGGGGTAGAATTCAGCTGGGTAAATGTGCTCATCGGCTGTTTAATTTCTCAACAACCTTGAGCATTTCCTGGCAGGTTATTTGTTTTCAATACCCTGCAGACGCCTCGTTTCTTGTCTTGAGCGATGTAGAAATTTGACGCCGAAGTGTATGATGCTCGCGTGTGAGCTACGTCATAGTTTAGCGTGATTGGGCATGGCAGCATATCAGGAGCCCCCCCTTTGGGCCCCTTACAGGAAAAATAAACTATGCCTCTTACCTCGAAGAAACCCCCTTTGCCCTCAGAGGACAAACGCTGGAGAATCGTCAACGGCACGATGCGCCGCCATGGCTACGCGCGCGACGCCCTGATCGAAACGCTGCACACCGTTCAGGAATCGTTCGGCTTCCTGGACAAGGTTTCGCTACGTTTCGTGGCCGATTCGCTCCGCGTGCCGCTCAGCCAGGCCTACGGCGTTGCCACCTTTTATCACTTCTTCACCATGAAGCCGCCCGGTGAGCACGTTTGCCTCATCTGTATGGGCACGGCCTGCTATATCAAAGGCGCCGGGGCGCTTCTGAATGAGGCGCAAGCGGCCCTCGGCATCCAAGCAGGCGAGACGACCTCGGACGCCAAGGCTTCCCTGATGACCGCGCGATGCATCGGCTCTTGCAGCGTCGCTCCCGCGGTGGTGTTTGACGGAGAAACAATGGGCAACGTGGCGGGTAAGAACCTCCGCGAAAAGCTGGCAGGCTGGAGGCCCGCATGAACTTCGAGGAACTGGAACAGATTGCCACTGAAACGCGCGAGAATCGGGAGAAGTCGCCCCTCGAATTGAATGTCTGCGTGGCGGCGGGCTGCCTTTCGCTGCACAGCGATGCGGTGAAGAAATCGCTCGAGGAAGAAGTGAAGCGAACGGGCGCCACGTGCCGCGTGCGCGGAACCGGTTGCATGGGCTTGTGTTCCCTGGGTCCGCTGGTCGCTTCCGAACCTTCCGGCCAGCTCTACAAGAGCGTGGCCGCTGCCGACGCCGCCGAGATCGTGGAAAACCTGGAAGGCGCCCCGGTGCCGCGGCTCCTGTGTTCGCGGGAACAGCCCTTCTATCGGCACCAGAACCTGATCGTCTTGGAGAATTCCGGCCGCATCGATCCGGAAAAAATCGAAGAGTACATCGCGGTGGACGGCTACCGGGCGCTGGTCCATGCCCTCACGGAAATGAACCCGAACGAAATTGTCCAGGAAGTCTCCAAGAGCGGCTTGCGGGGCCGCGGCGGCGCCGGATATCCCACGGGCCTCAAGTGGGGCACGGTGGCAAAAACGGCCGGGATCACCAAGTACGTGATCTGCAACGCCGATGAAGGCGACCCCGGCGCGTTCATGGATCGCAGCGTCCTGGAAAGCGACCCGCATCGCGTTTTGGAAGGCATGGCCATTGCCGCCTACGCGGTGGGCGCGACGCGCGGCTACATCTACGTGCGTGCCGAATATCCCCTCGCCGTGAAGCGTTTTGGCACGGCTATCCGCGAAGCGCGGCGGTTGGGCTTCCTGGGCAGCCAGATCTGCAACACCAAATTCAATTTCGATTTGGAAGTGCGTATCGGCGGCGGCGCCTTTGTGTGCGGTGAAGAGACCGCGCTAATCGCCTCCATCGAGGGACGCCGCGGCTCGCCGCGCCCGCGTCCGCCTTATCCCGCGCAAGCCGGGCTTTGGGACATGCCCACGCTCATCAACAACGTGGAGACCTTCGCCAACATTCCCAGCATTGTGCGCCGCGGCGGCGATTGGTACGCCTCCATCGGCACGAAGAAAAGCAAAGGCACGAAAGTTTTCGCCCTCACCGGCAAGGTGCGCAATGTCGGCCTGATCGAGGTGCCCATGGGAACGACCCTCCGCCAGATCATTTATGAGATCGGCGGCGGCGTCCCCGAGGGCCACAAATTCAAAGCGGTGCAGACCGGCGGGCCTTCCGGCGGCTGCATCCCCGAACAGTTCCTGGATCTCTCCGTGGACTACGAATCGCTGCGGGAACTCGGCTCCATCATGGGTTCGGGCGGCATGATCGTCATGGACGACAGCGCCTGCATGGTGAACGTGGCGCGCTACTTCATGGAGTTTTGCATGTCCGAATCGTGTGGCAAGTGTATTCCCTGCCGCTCCGGGACGGCCCAGATGTTCGAGCTTCTGACGCGCATGACCTTGGGCACTGCCACCACTCGCGATCTGGAGCTCCTCGAAGAACTTTGCGAGATGGTCAGCAGCACCAGTCTCTGCGGCCTTGGGCAGAGCGCGCCCAACCCGGTCCTCAGCACGCTGCGCTACTTCCGGGAAGAGTACATCGAACACATCAACGAAAAACGATGCCGCGCCGGGGTATGTGAGTGCGGTTCCGCTGTGGGGGTGACCGCATGATTCCTGCTCCCTCCGTCAAAACACTAATTATCGATGGCAAAGACGTCAGCGCGCGCGCCGACCAGTCCATCCTGGATGCCGCGCGCGAAAACGCCATCCCGATCCCCACGCTCTGCCACCTCGACGGGCTCTCCGAGGCGGGCGCGTGCCGCCTCTGCCTCGTGGAACTCAAGGGCACTCCGCGGCTTCAACCGGCATGTGTCACGCTGGTCGAGGAGGGCATGGAGGTCACCACGCAATCGCCGCGTCTGGAGAAGTACCGGCGCATGATCGTGGAGTTGCTCTTTGCCGAGCGCAACCATGTCTGCTCCATCTGCGTCTCCAACAACATGTGCGAGTTGCAGGACATGGCCAAGCAGTTGGGCGTCACCCACGTGCGCTTCCCCTACCGCTACCCTCGCCTGCCCGTGGACACCACCCACGAGCGCTTCACCATGGATCACAACCGCTGCATCCTGTGCACGCGTTGTGTTCGCGTATGCACAGAGATCGAAGGCGCGCACACCTGGGGCGTTTTCGGACGCGGTGTGGACGCCCATCTGATTACGGATCTGGACATAGCCTGGGGCACTTCGGATACCTGCACGAGTTGCGGCAAGTGCGTCCAGGTTTGCCCCACCGGCGCTCTTTTTGAAAAGAGCAAGGTGGGCATGCAGAGCCAAAAGAACCCTGACTTCCTCAACTACCTCAACGAAATGCGGGAGATCGAACGATGAGCAAAGCGACCCTGGCGACGATCTGGCTGGACGGCTGCTCCGGATGCCACATGTCGTTACTGGACATGGACGAGCGGCTGGTCGAACTCAGCTCGCAGTTTGAACTCGTATATTCACCGCTAGTGGACGCAAAAGTTCTGCCGCGGAATGTGGACGTTGCGCTGGTGGAAGGTTCGGTAAGTAGCGATGAAGATGAACAGAAGATCCGGCTGGTCAGGTCGCGAGCGCGGATTCTGGTCTCGTTGGGCGATTGTGCGGTGACGGGCAACGTGCCGGCCATGCGCAACTCCTTTGCCGTGGACGCGGTGCTTCACCGCGCCTTCATTGAAAATGCCACCTTCCAACAGCAGGTGCCCACCGAGCGTCTGCCCACGCTTTTGAAGCGCGTGCGCCCGGTGCACGAAGTCGTGACCGTGGACGTGTTTGTGCCCGGCTGCCCGCCGTCGGCAGACACCATTTATTCGGTTCTTAAAGAACTTTTGGCGGGCCGTGTCCCGGACATCGCCGCACTTTCACGTTTCGGAATCTAGGGAAAACTAATGGGAAAAACCATCACCATCGATCCAATCACCAGAATTGAAGGCCACGCCAAGATCACCCTGCAATTGGACGATCAGGGAGAGGTGAGCGAGGCGTACTTCCACACCACGCAGTTGCGCGGATTTGAGAAATTCGTGGAGGGCCGCCCGTACTACGAAATGCCCTATCTGATGGAGCGCATCTGCGGCATATGTCCCGTAAGCCATCTGCTGGCCTCGGCAAAGGCTTGCGACGCCCTGCTGGCCATGAAAGTTCCGCCGGCGGCCGGGAAACTCCGGCGCATCCTGGAACTGGCGCAACTCATTCAGTCGCATGCGCTGAGTTTCTTCTATCTTTCGTCGCCGGACTTTCTTATGGGCATGGACGCCGACCCCAAAGACCGCAACATCTTCGGGGTGATGGCCAAGCATCCGGAACTTGGACACGGGGGGATCCGGCTGCGGCAATTCGGCCAGCAAGTGATTGAAACGCTGGCGGGCAAGCGCGTCCATCCGGGTTGGGTGGTTCCCGGCGGTGTTAATGAACCGCTGAGTATCGAGAAGCGGGACAAGTTGCTGGCGGATATACCCGAAGTCATTGAGATCGCGCAGAAAGCGCTGACCTGGTTCAAGAGAGAGCTGGAGAGTTTCCGCGAAGAGATTCGCACGTTTGCCAATTTCCCGAGCCTCTTTATGGGGCTGGTTACGGTCGATGAGCGAGCGGGCTTCTACGAGGGCAAAATCCGCTTCACCGATTCGCTGGGGAACATCGTGGCGGACAAGCTCGAGCCTTCGCAATACCAGGAATATCTGGGGGAAGCGGTCGAGCCGTTCACGTTTATGAAGTTTCCTTACTACAAGCCGCTGGGCTATCCCGACGGCATCTACCGCGTGGGCCCGCTCGCCCGGCTGAACCTGGTGGACAACTGCGGCACGCCGCTCGCTCAGCAGGAATGGGTGGAATTCCGATCACTGGAGCGGAATGCGGTGTTGAGTTCGTTCCACTACCATTACGCGCGGCTGATTGAGATTCTTTTTGCCATCGAGCATATCCAGGAGTACCTGCTCGATCCCATCATCACGAAAAAGCAGGCCCGCTACACAGCGTCCTTGAACAATTTGGAAGGCGTGGGCTGTTGCGAAGCGCCGCGCGGCACGCTGATCCACCACTATCGCGTGGATGAACAGGGTTTGATCACCTGGGCCAATCTGATCATCGCCACCGGCCACAACAATCTGGCCATGAACCGCGGCATCCTTCAGGCCGCGCGCCATTTTGTGCGCAGCGATAAGCTCACCGAAGGCATGCTGAACCGCGTGGAAGCCGTTATCCGCGCGTTCGATCCCTGCCTGAGCTGCTCGACACACGCCGACGGGCACATGCCTCTGCACCTCCGTCTGGTTTCGTCAGACGGCAAACTGCTCGATGAATTGCGCAGCACGCCATGATTCGCGCGCTCATCCTCGCGTGCGGTAATTCTCTTCGTGGGGATGACGCGGCGGCCTTGCATGTTGCGCGTGAGTTGCGTGCCGGCCTGTGCGAGCCGGAAACCGCAATCCACTCTCTGACGCAGTGGACTCCCGAACTGGCCGAATCCATCAGCGAGGCCGATGTGGTCATTTTCGTGGACGCTTCAGCCGTTCTCCCTCCCGGCGCGGTGCAAACCCGGAAAGTCTCGCCGATCCCCGACGCGCCGGGCAGCTTTTCGCACCGCTCCAGCCCCGCCGGCCTGCTCGCCCTCGCCAAGCGTCTCTACGAGACGATTCCCTCGCGCGCTTTCCTGATCACCATTGGCGCGCAATCGTTCGAGTTATCAGAGAAGCTCTCAGAGCCCGTACGGCTCGCCATTCCAGAAGTCATCGAGCGGATCAAAGCGATTCTCTCCGGTATTTCGCTACCGTCGGATGAATCGCGCCCGTATGCTTCCTCCTCGTAATCTATCAGCCGCGCGGGTTACTGCAAGACTCGGAGAGGTTGCGCATCACTCCTTCCGCGGACCGCCATCATTCCACCTTCGCGGTTCGCTGTGCTATGGTCTCTCTTCTCCCCCATGTTCTCTCAGCGCACCAATTGGAAGCTCACGCCCAACCGTCACGCGCAGGCTCTGGAGGAACTTCGCGCCGCGGGAACGCCAATCCTCGATCTCACCGCCTCCAATCCGACGCGCTGCGGTTTCCACTACGACACGGCCGCCATTCTCGGGGCCTTCCGCAAGCCCGAGGCGCTCACCTACGACCCGCAGCCACAGGGGCTGCTGCCTGCCCGCGAGGAGGTTTCGCGCTACTACCTCCAGGACCACCGCGCGGTCGCGAATCCAGAGTCCATCGTTCTCACCACCAGCACCAGCGAAGCCTACTCCCACGTTTTTCGCTTGCTATGCAATCCCCACGACGAAATCCTCGTGCCCAAGCCCAGCTATCCGCTGTTCGACTATCTTGCGGACTTGCAGGACGTCACGCTGATTTCCTATGCGCTGGAATACGCCCACGGCTGGTTCATCGATTTCCACAGCGTGATTCGCGCGCTCACTCCGCGCACGCGCGCGATTCTGCTCGTCCATCCCAACAATCCGACGGGTTCGTATCTGCAGGCTGAGGAAGTCCATCGCCTTAACAAACTCTGCCGCGAGCGCAATCTGGCCCTGATCGTTGACGAAGTTTTCCTCGACTACTCCTTTGTGGCGGCACCTCGCGCGACCTTCGCCAGCAATAACGAGTCGCTGACTTTCACCCTTAGCGGCCTCTCCAAGATCGCCGCGCTGCCGCAGATGAAAGTCGCCTGGATCGTCACCACTGGCCCCGATTCGCTTGTGCATTCCGCGCTGGAACGCCTGGAGGTCATCGCGGACACTTACCTCTCTCTCAATGGCCCCACGCAATGGGCCTTCCCGACGTTGTTTGAGCAGCGTCACTCTCTCCAGCCGCAAATCCTGCAACGCCTCCACGAAAATCGTGCGCAACTGCGGGCGCTTATGTCGCAGCATGCTTCCTGCGAGCTGCTCGACGCAGAGGGCGGCTGGTACGCGGTCCTGCGCCTCCTTGCCGGCCTCTCTGATGAAGAATTCGCCATCAAGCTCTTGCAGACACACCACGTCCTCGTTCATCCCGGCCATTTCTACGATTTCAACGGCGAGGACTATCTTGTGATTAGCCTGCTCACGCCACCAGACGTCTTCCGTGAAGGAATCTCGCGACTTATCGAGCTCTAGCAGCTACCCAGTCGGAAAGAGGCGAGCAGCCTCGCGAAAGTGTGACTGGCATCACTCTGTCCAGTGACGCCAGTCATTATTGCCACGTGAGTTTTGCGGTTAAATGAGCGTCGGCTGTCACGCTATTCCCTCGCTCCTCTATAGGCCCAATTGATGCTCCGTCTGTTTCTCACAAGGATTCCTACCATCGACGTCTGTCCAGACGTGACGCCACATTGCGTGCGAAAGAAGTTCCCCGAGTCATTCAGCGAGCCCTCGACGGTGCGGTGGCATGGGTGAATTCAAAGATGTTGCCCATCTCGCCAGGCTCGCTGGAGTGTTCTTGCTCGGGTTGATCCTCTTTCTCGTTTTCCGGTCGGTGACCATTCCAAAGAGTTTTGGCCAGTATGGCCCGTTTCGCGGTGCGGCCCTGGTGGAACTCAGCGCCCGTCCCTTTGCCTTTGCGGGGCACGAGGCCTGCGAGAACTGCCACCCCGATGTTGCCGAGCTCAAAGCGAAGGGTGTCCACAAGTCCATCAACTGCGAATCATGCCACGGACCGCTCGCGAAGCACGCCGATGATCCAGGAAACGTCAAGCCTGTTCTGCCGGAAGTAGCGCAACTTTGCATCCGTTGCCATTCGGAAAACATCGCCAAGCCGGCAGGCTTCCCGCAGGTGGATGCCAAAGAGCATTCCGGTGGACAGTCCTGCAACACGTGCCACAAACCGCATAGTCCGGGTTTTGACGCGGGAGGCAAGAAATGAGCTTCAACCGCCGTCAAATTCTGCTTTTGCTTCCTGCCGCTGCCATCGCCTGGGACTCTGTTCTCGCGGGCAATCCGGAAGGTTCGCCCAACTATAAGATGAGCGACCACTGGTGGGGCATGCTCATCGACATCACCAAGTGTATCGGGTGCGGAAGTTGTGTGCGCGCCTGTGCGATGGAGAACGATGTTCCGGAAGGCTACTTCCGGACCTGGATCGAGCGCTACCACGTCTCTGACTGGCACATTGAAAATCCCGAAGTGGACTCACCGAAGGGAGGAATGGATGGTTTCCCCCCGGGCAAGGCGGAAGATGGAAAGAACTTCTTCGTGCCCAAGATGTGCAACCACTGCGTCGATTCGCCGTGCTCCCAAGTGTGCCCTGTCGGCGCTACCTTTCATACGCCCGATGGCGTGGTGCTCGTCGACTACGATTATTGCCTGGGCTGCCGGTATTGCATCCAGGCCTGCCCTTACGGATGCCGTTTCTTCCATCCCAAGAAACATACCGCCGATAAATGCACGCTCTGTTATCACAGGATCACGAAGGGCCTGACCACCGCGTGTTGCGAGGCATGCCCCACGGGCGCGCGGCAATTGGCAGACCTGAAGAATCCCCGCGATCCGATTCACGCCTTTCTGAAGACGCACACGGTGCAAGTGTTAAAGCCGCATCTGGCGACGGGCTCGAAGCTGTTCTACAACAGTCTCGACGGTTCGGTCCGGTAAGGAAGAAGACGACATGGAAGGATTCATGTATCCCAATGAGGTAGAGCTCCAATGGAGCATCCTCATTGTTCTCTATCCTTTTATCACCGGGCTGGTTGCCGGAGCCTTCATCCTGGCGTCTCTCGAGCGCGTGTTTCGCGTGGAAGAAGTCAAGCCGACGTACAGGCTCGCCTTGCTTACAGCGCTGGCTTTTCTGATCGTTGCCCCATTGCCCTTGCAGCTCCATCTTGGCCATCCTGAACGGTCGCTGGAGATGTACATGACCCCGCATCGCTCCTCGGCCATGGCCATGTTTGGATTTGTCTATCTTTGGTATCTAATGGCCGTGCTGGTGGTGGAAATCTGGCTGGATTACCGCCGCGACATCGTGCGCCTGGCCGAATCGAACCACGGTGTGAAGGGTCTCCTTTACCGCGCACTCACGCTTGGTTCGCATAACATCAGTCCGGCCGCGCTGCGAATCGATGATCGCGTGGGATGGATTATCACCCTCATCGGCATACCTTCCGCATTTCTGCTGCACGGTTACGTCGGCTTTATTTTCGGGTCAGTGAAGGCGAATCCCTGGTGGTCCACTCCCCTCATGCCGGTCGTGTTTCTCTTTTCCGCGATGGTTTCCGGCATTGCCCTGGTCCTTTTGATGTACATGCTCACCTCCGCGATGCGCCGTATCGCCGTTGATATGCGTTGCCTGGACACCATTGCCAAATATCTTTTCTATACGTTTGTCATTGATTTCGCGCTGGAGATGCTGGACCTCGTTCATCGCATCTACGAATCCGATGAGTCGTTCCGCAGCCTGGATTTCATGGTGCACACCCGCCTTTTCTATTCGCAGATCCTGATTCAGATTTTTCTGGGCACCTTGGCGCCTCTGGCGCTCCTCAGCCTCACTCAACTGATCACTTTTTCCGTGGCGGCTCGCCGGCGCATCTACGCGATTTCCGCTGGTTTGACGCTGGTGGGGATTTTTGCCATGCGGTGGAACGTCGTGATCGGCGGACAGCTCTTCTCGAAGAGTTTTCTCGGCTATACAACCTACAAGGTGGATTTTGTCACCCGCGAGGGACTGCTTGCGGCGGTGGCCCTGATGATACTTCCCTTTGTCATCCTCTATGTGCTGATCAAACTCCTCCCGCCCTGGCAGGAAAATGGCCCGGTAGTCGCCGAAGCGCACGGAGACGATTGAAACGCAACATCCTTTAACGAGCAGCTATCCCGCCGTCTGACACACCTTCCGTCTGCAATTCGCGCCCGTCGCGTTTGACTTCCCTCCGCTGTCAGACTAATCCTACTTCCGTGGATAGGACGAATACTTCCCAAGGCAATTTGCGCGGCATCGCGCAAGCTCCGCGAACCGTGCTGGCCGTTCTGATGCTGATCGGTTTTACCGCCGTGATTGCACAGATCGTTTTGATGCGCGAGCTGATGGTGGTTTTCTGCGGGAATGAGATGTCGCTGGGACTCATGCTCGCGAGCTGGCTCCTGTGGACGGCAATCGGGAGCGGCGGGCTGGGCCGGTTGACTTCTCGGAAGCTCCAGCCTCGCCGCCTGATGGCTATGCTCGAAGTGCTCATCGCCATCGCTTTTCCCCTGGCGATTTTCCTGGCGCGCGCAAGCAAGGGAGCCTTCCAGTCTGTTCCCGGAGAAATCCTGGGGCCGGGGCCGATGATCCTCACGTCCCTGGTGGTCTTGAGTGCGTTCTGCTTGCTCTCTGGGGGCCTGTTCGCTGTGGGCAGCCAGCTCTTTGCCGAGGAGGCGGGCACCTCCATGCTGGCAGGCACAAGCAACGTCTATCTTTTGGAAGCGCTTGGGTCCGGCTTGGGAGGAATTCTCGCGAGTCTGCTGCTGATTCGCTATTTCACGAGCTTCCAAATCGCCGCCCTGCTGTGCCTGCTTAATTTCTTCGGCGCCGCGAGCTTGACGATTCGCTCAGCGCCACGCCGCAGAGTGGCCGGGCTGGCGCTCGTTGGAGTTTTCGTGCTTTTGGTGTTCCCTTTCGGCTGCCCCTGGCTCGAAAATACGTCACTCAAGCGGTTGTGGAGCGGCTTCGATCTGGTTGCCGCGCGCAATTCCGTTTACGGCAACCTGGCCGTCGTGCAAACCGAAGGCACCCGCAGCCTCTTTGAGAATGGGTTGGTTGCATTCAATGTGCCCGACCCGGCGGCCGCCGAAGAGGCGGTGCACTTTGCCTTGCTCCAGCACGCCGCGCCGAAGAGCCTCCTCCTCATTGGCGGCGGCGTGAACGGGAGTCTCTCCCAAGCGCTGCAACACCCCAGCCTGGAGCGGATCGATTACGTCGAGTTGGATCCGGCCGTTCTGGATTTGGCGCAGGAATACTTCCCCGCAGCGTGGGGGCCGCTGCGCGCGGACCCGCGCGTCCATGTCCACAATGTTGACGGCCGCCTCTTCCTGAGAACGACAAATCTCAAATTTGACGTTCTCATCGTCAACCTGCCGGAGCCGCAAACTGCACAGCTCAACCGCTTCTACACACTCGAATTCTTCCGGGAGGCGGCCAGCAAGCTCACCCTCGCGGGGGTTTTCTCGTTTCAGTTGAAAGCATCGGAGGATTACATCAGCCCGGATCTTGCCGAGTTCCTGCGCTGCATCGACAAAACCTTGCGGCAGGTCTTCCCGGAAGTCACCACCATTCCCGGAGACACGGTCCATTTTCTTGCTGCGGCTCGTGTGGGTAGCCTCACAAACGACTCTCAGGAGCTCATCGCTCGGCTGCGCGCCCGAAACATCCGCACCAGCTACGTGCGCGAGTACTATCTTCCCTACCGGATGATGCCGGACCGCATGCTCGATCTTGAGTCGCAGATTCGCCCTGACGCGCGGACGCGCATAAACCGTGACTTCGCGCCCATCGCCTACTACTTCGACGTGGCCCTCTGGAGCACACGTTTCAACACCTCGTACCGCCGTGTGTTTCAAACCATGGCTGCCGTACACTTCGGCCACCTCGCAACACTGTTCGCGTTGGCCCTCTTCGGCCTTATTGCTCTACTTCACTGGTTGCCCGCGGCGGAGAACCGCTCGCGAGCCAGTGCCGGTCTTTGCGTCGCCGCGATGGGGTTCACTCTGATCGGCTTGGAGATACTGCTTCTGCTGGCATTTCAGGCCATCTATGGCTACGTCTACCAACAACTCGCGATCATCATCGCAGGCTTCATGCTGGGTATGACCTTGGGCAGCCGCTGGGGACTGCATGCCGCAGGCCCAGCGACAGGTCCGCGAGACGCCCGCCGCCTATTCCTCCTGCAATTGCTCGCCGCCCTTTCCCCCGTGGTGCTATACGTGCTGTTCGACGCGCTGGCCGCAACCAAAAACCCGATCACCGTTTTCCTGGCGAGCCAGATACTGTTCCCCGTGCTGGCGGTTTTGTGCGGCTTGTTCGGGGGATACCAATTCCCAGTAGCGACGCGAATCTTCTTTTCAAACTCGAATCGCAAAGCAGGCGGCCCCGGAACGCTTTATGCCCTGGATTTGGCGGGCGCCTGTGTGGGCGCGGTTGTCCTCAGCTCGTACTTGGTTCCTGTTTTTGGCTTCCGGGAAACGGCCTGGCTTATGGCTGTGGCGAACTTGGCGCCGGCGGTCCTGGCCGGCCTGCTGGCTTTTGGAAAGCAGGCTGTTCCGGCTTGAAGGGTTCCGGGGGCTTGTGTTCATTGAAGACGATTGCCGAAAACGCGTAGATGTCTGTCGTTTCATCCTGCCATGCTTGGCGTGAAAGCCCTGCTTTTCGACCCAATTCCTCAAGGTAGGTTTTCCGGTCCCAGCCTTGCTCGGTCGGTACTTGCGGGAGAAATATTCCCTCGCTGCGCCCTTGGACCATCAACAGGCCGTCCCGCCCGATGCGAATATCTTTTACGTCCAATATCCGATGGAACGGCGTGAGAACCGAAATCTCGTACTCCAATCCCGGAAGTTCCCCGGCGTTCACGGGCGGAAAGCGCGGATCACGCAGCGCCGCGTAAGTGGCAGCATCCCGCACGCCGAGATAAAGTGGCTTCTCCGCCGTAATCAAACCAATGCACCCGCGCAACTCCCCTTTTTTCGTGAGGGTCACAAACACGCCGCGCTCCTGCTGGAACGCCGCAAAATCGGAGGCCGCCGGCTCGTACAATTTCTCTTCCCGGACGGCCGTCTCCACGGACTTCTTCGCCAACTGGATGAGGGCGTCTTTTTCTTTGGAACCGAGGGAAAACGAGTCCGCCTGGGCAGCGTGGGTCTGTGTCTGCAGCAATGCCACCGCACCGTAGCCCACCACGCGGCTCCGGTCGCCGGTTACATCACCGGTATTCGCATATTTCAGGATTTTGGCCTGGTTGGCTCCCAGTCGCTCGGCCGCGATCATGGCGGCCACAATGGGACCTCCACCACAAGCCTCCCAAATGCGCGACTCAAAGTTGTGGGACAAACTGAGGTAGTCCCACTCCTCGATGGCCTTCAATACTTTGTGGTCAAGCTTCGTGGCTTCATCGTAAGTGTGGTAATGCGAGAGATCGGAGCTGGCCACGATGAGTGTGCTTGTTCCCGTTCCCTTGAGCATTTTGGCGAGCGCCAGCCCAAGGGCTCGCTCCGTTTCATAGTTCTGCTCGCCCATCACAATTGGAACCAGCTTGAATTCACCCAGTACGCGCTGCAAAAAGGGAAGCTGCACCTCAAGGGCATGCTCTCCCTGCTCCTTTGTTGGCGCGTGGCCGCGGCTGGATAGCTGGATGAGCGGGTTCAACTTGGCCAGCTTGGCGGCGAACTCCTTGTCCACTGCGACATTTCCGAGTGGCGTGGCGTAGGCATCGCCGTCATAAACCGAGACGAACGGGAAGCCCTCGAAATGAGAAGGCGCAATCACCACAACGCGCTCGAACTTTCGGCCTTTGAGCAGAGCGTAACTGTGCGCAGCAACCTTTCCGGAATAAATGTAGCCCGCGTGCGGCGCGATCAGCGCCACCAAATTTCCCGTAACCGGCGGCACCGCAGCTTGCGCCAGATAGTCATCCAGCATGCGCCGTAGTTCGTCGGGCTGCGCGGGGTAAAATTGGCCGGCAACCGCCGGTTGCCGGACTGAAGTTTTCTCATCTCCAAGACAGCCGTAGCCCGAAAGCGCCGCTCCGAAAATCGCGAACAAGGGGAGAATTGCCCAACAGAATCTTTTTCTCATGATCTTTCACTCACGGCGCGCCAAGCGCGCGTCAACATCCATCACTGCCAAACGCCCGCGATGGGTTGTTGGCAGTATTCGCATCTGCCTTTCCGAAGGTGCATCTCTTTCACCGTGAAACCTATCCGTTCAACGACGATGCGGCGGCACTTCGGGCAATACGTGTTTTCCGCCGCATTTCCCGGGGTGTTGCCCAAATACACGTAGTGGAGGCCCTCGGCATCCGCAATGGCTTTCGCGCGTTCCAGCGTCTCCAACGGCGTGGGCGGAAGATTCTTCAGCAGGTACTGCGGGTAAAAGCGCGAAAAGTGCAGCGGCACTTCCGCGCCCAGGTTGGATTTGACCCATTGCGCCAGCGAGCGAAGCTCTGCATCGCTGTCGTTCAACGTGGGCACTACCAGATACACGAGTTCGGTCCACATTCCCATCTTGCGCATCGTTACAATCGCTTCGAGTACCGGCTTGAGTTCTCCGTTGACGACTTCCTTGTAATACTTCTCCGAAAATGCCTTCAGGTCCACTTTGATCGCATCCACGCCCTGACACAGCTTCTTCAGCGGTTCCTGCTGGATGTACCCGCCGCTAATGACCACGCTCTTGATGCCCAAAGCATGGCCCGCTTCGGCGGCATCGCGCATGTACTCGTAGAAAACAACCGGTTCGCTGTAGGTGTAAGCGATGGCCGGGCAGCGATTCTGCTGCGCCAGGCTGGCGAGTTCCTTGGGAGGCAAATAGGTGTTGCGAACCTGCTCCGGCCGGGATTGCGAGATGTCCCAGTTCTGGCAGAATTTGCAGTTCACGTTGCACCCCGCGGTGGCCACTGAGAACGCCAGCGATCCGGGGGAAAAGTGGAACAAGGGCTTCTTCTCGATGGGATCGATGTGCGCGGCACACACACGGGAATGCACCAGAGAGTAGTAGCTGCCTCCGCGATTCTCGCGGACTCCGCAGTAGCCCCGCTCCTGATCGTCAATCACGCATTCGCGAGGACACAACTTGCAGCGGATCTTCCTGTAAGGCAACTTTTCATAAAACTGGGCTTCTACGATATACCGCGAATCCTCCGCGGGCGCCGAGCCAGCCCCCAGGGCAAGCCTGGGCCATCCCGCCAGACAAGAACTCACGCATGCCGTGAGGCAAGGAACGCCGGCCATCTTCAGAAACGCTCTGCGATTTTGCTCCGTTGCTCCCAGACTGCTCAGAGAGGGCAGCGCGTCGATGGCGTTTTGCTCTCGGCAAAGGCCGTCAGAGGAAAAACTCTTCTCGCCTTTGCGCGTATGGGGTGATTTCGACATAGCACATATCTCGCGGGGGTTCAGACCTCCACCCGTTCAATCTGGCTTGGGTCATTCGTGCCCAGGCGGTGATTCGCATCGGCGGCCGTCGCGATGTAACCGGGCGCTCGTCCAAGTGCCCGTAACGATTTCATGCCTTTCTCGGCCCTTTTTTGCTCCAGGATTTGCCAACCGGTGTAGTCCAAGGCAACCGGGTCCCGTGACAGCAGCAGTGAGTTGCAGGGCCAACTCCATTGCGGCATGTACGATGGCCCGCCCTCGTATTGCGCCGTGGTCGCATCGCAAATGTGTAGCCGGACTTTTTGTCGAATCGGCGGCAGCATATTGACGTCGGCGACGTACGGATCACCTACGTTCAGGTGATACTTATTGGGGTTGTGTATTGCGCCGAACATGTTCTTGAGCGCCATGGTCACTCCGGCAATCCCATGGTCTTTGAGCACCGGCAGGTTGATAACAGCATCGCATACCTGGGTGAGGATCTTCGCCAGGCAACTGCCGACGCTTCCGTACATCGCGAGTTCTTCTTCATAGCCCAGCGTGTCGTTGCCGAAACATCGCATGTGATCCTGGCGCGTGGCGACGCGAAATCCCGCGCGTTCCAGGTCCGCATTCAGCCGGTCCCAGATAATGATGTTCTTCTGCGGGATGCCGGCATCCTGCAATCGCGCGCACACGACTTCGACTAGAAGCGCGTTCGTTGAAATCCCCCGGCCAGCAAGCCCGTTGACCTTCAGTCCCACCACTTCACCGGGTCTCGCCACCTTCTTCCAGGCTTCCAGGGGAGAATCCGTCCCGTAAAGCGCCTGCACAGAGCGGTCCAGCATCTTCAAAAGGCGGCCGGAGTCCAAGCTCGAGCCCGCTTCGCGAAGCTGCGGGTCACGCGCGTTCACTACTCTGCTTTTTTCTGGGGCGATGAAAAAGGCGGGCAGTCCATGCGTCCCTCCCGCGAGCATCGCTCCCGCGGCACACTTCTTGAGGAACTCCCGGCGGTTCGGTTCCAGCCTCTGCCTCATAACGGTCTCGGAGGGTCCGGCCTGCGAACTGGGCACTTCACATTGATTTTGCCACTTTGCAGTGCACGTAGCAAAACAATCGTGGAAAAGGTACGCCAAATGCCGCAAATTCGTTGACCCCGATGAACTCTTCATCGCCGCGTGGCGCAGCCCAAAGCTTGACCCGCTCGGCTGTTTCAGAAGGTAAGTTTCAGTGCCAACTGAACCTGGCGCGCCCCGGTCGTGGAATCCGGGCGGACCAGTTCAGAGGTGGATTGGCCAAACCCCGCACCGTCCGTGGTAAAGGTGTTATAAGGTTGATCGAATTGCACGCGATTGAAGAGATTGTAGAACTCGAAACGTAGGTCAAGCCGAGTCCGTTCGCTTACACTGATGCGTTTGGTGATGACGAAATCGGTGTTGTTGATTCCCGGCCCCCGGAATACGTTCCTCCCAATATTACCTGCGGACCCAAACGCCGGAACGGAGAAGTAGCCCGCCAGCGGGCCCGTCTGCGTGCGTAGATTGCTGCTGGCCGTCACCGTCGCCGAAGGGTTGTAATCGGGGCGCGCCGCGAATCCCGTATGCTGTGTGTCCACATTCGTGAAGATGTCATAGGGCAATCCACTCGAGAAAGTGCTGATGCCAGAGAGGTCCCAGCCTTCCAGCGCTTTGCCTAGGAGGCCGTCAGACCAATGCTTGGCGCCACGCCCGACAGGAAGCTGCCAGGAGTAATTCATCACCAGGCGGTGACGCACGTCAAAATCGGAATTGCCACGCTCGGGCCCCAAATCGAGGGAGCTCCGCGGGAAGGATTGATTCCCCGTCCCGGGAACCAGCGGGTCGGAGGCGTTGTCGATCGCGTGCGAATACGTGTACGCCCCCTGGATCGCAAATCCCCGCGAAAAGCGCTTGGTGATGTTCATCTGCAGCGCATGATACGTGGAACTGGCAATGCTTTTATAAAGTTCGGCCTGCAGGAATGCGCTGTTGTTTGCGGCAATGAAGGGCAGGGAGCCGTTGTTCTCTCCCAGCCAGAGATTGCTGAACTGCAACGTCTGCTGGCCGCAGGGTTGCGGTAGCAGCAGATTCTCTGGATTGTCCGGCACGCAGAACGCCTCCAGAGCCGACACCAATTCAGGCTGCGGCGGATTCCCATCGACCAAACGCAGCAGGTGCGTCCCCTTCGATCCGATGTAATTCACCTCGAGGAGAAGGTTTGGAAGAGGCTGGTGCTGAATGCCGATATTCCACGTCTGCGTATAAGGCGTGTGCAAATTCGGGTCGACCAGGAAAGGAAGTATCGGCGAGCAAATGCCCTGCCCCGCCGGAGGGCAATCGTTCGCAACCGGCGATGACTGAAACGTCGACAGTGGCGATTGTGCACTCAACGCGCATTGCTGCAAATCCTGGGGATTCTGGTCCTGGAAGAACGCCAAAAAACCCAGGCATGGCTGCGTTTCCAGCATCTGGTACGGCGGGTCGCCTCGCAGCATGCTGATGAGCTGCCCGAAAATGCGGTCATGGTAAATCCCATACCCGGCCCGCACGGAGCTCTTGCCGTTCCGGAATGGGTCCCAGGCCGCTGCCACGCGCGGCTCGATGTTTTTCCACTCATTGTGATAGAGCGGAGCCTGGCCTGCACCTTCACCCACCCTCGTGAATGTGAACGGCGCAGGCCCATCTGGCGGTACGGTGAGTGTGGACAGCAAATTGTTCACTTCCGTTGGCACCCCGAAAAACTCGTAGCGGAATCCGTACGTGAACGTGACATTGGAAAACAGCTTGTAGGAATCCTGCCCGAACCCGGCGATTTCGTGCTGACGGAATTGTCGCAGGTCGGTGGGCGTTCGCGTCCCGGCGCTATTGAAAAACTGCGCTTGCGTTTGCAGGTCCACTCCCCCCAGCAACATCCAAACCATGTTTTGCAGCGTGGGGTCTTGATCGTACTGCGTTCCTGTGATGGCCGCCGGGATTCCAAAGTTGGAGAACACGCTAAAATCCATCATCGTGCGCGAAGCATAGTTGTTTGAGCTATTCGAGTAGACGTCGTGGAAATCGCCGCCGATCTTGATCGTGTGGCGGCTGAGCACCCAGGAGAAGCTCTCGCCGGCGGTGAACGTCCCGCTGTCGCGCGTTGAGCCGCTGCTGTCGCCCAGCAAAATGCACCCAAAACCACCGAGGCTCGCAGGCAATGGAAGGTCCATGCCATTCCCCACGGCGTCGAGGCCAGGGCTCAATGCATTGAACTGATTCAGGCCGGTACAAGTGAGGGGGAACTCCAGGCGATTGAAGCCCAACCGAAGTTCATTCGTCATGGTTTGCCGGAAATTGGATGTCAGCCCAAGGGAGATATTATCGTTGTGTTGATCCGTGGAAACACCTCCCAGGCCTGGGAGAAAATCCTGGTGCCGGTAGTTGTTATCCGAATACTCGTTGTAGGTGTAGTGCAGGGCAAGAATGCCGCCACCCCGGAAGTCGTGATCGATGCGCCCGGTGATGCTGTTGCCGTTTGACAGCGAGCGGCTGGGGAAATGCAATATGCCGCGCGCGCCGTCCAGTATCTGCCCATTCGGATTCGGATAAAGGGCCAGGATCTGCTGCATGGTGGGATCAAGAGAGAGAAAGGTGGCATTGTTTCCCGTGCCACTATATAGGGATCCGGGAGCACTTACATCAATCGGCTGTCCTTGGTAGGTGAACACTCCGGTTTTGAATGCTTGCGTCGGGACGATACTGGCATTCAGAAGCGTCGTGCTGAATCGCTGCAATTCCTCATTCACGAAAAAAAACGTCCGGTTTTTCTGGATCGGCCCGCTGAACGAGTAGCCGAACTGATTGCGCACGAAAGGGTCCTGGCTGCGGTCGGCGGCAAAGTAATCCTTCGCCGAAAGCGCCGTATAGCGGCCAAACCAGTATATGTCCGCATGAAAATCATTCGTGCCGTGTTTTGTGACGATGTCAATGATGGCCCCGCTATTGCGCCCAAACTCCGGCAAGTAACTGTTGTTGATGACGCGAAATTCCTGCGTGGTCTCCGGATTCAAGGAACTTAGCCCTCTCGGGAATCCGCCAAAATCAGGATCGTTGTTGTCCGTGCCGTCGAGCAGAAAATTGTTGCTGCGTTCGCGCGAGCCATTCACAGAGAAGCCGCCAAAGAGCGTGTTGCTCTGGACCACCCCGGGCGACAACAGAATCAACGCATAGGGGTCGCGCAGAATCAGCGGCAAGTCGGTCATTTGCCGTGAGTTCACCAGATTCCCTATTTGGGCGTCGTTTATGTCAACGGGCGCCACGGCTTCGCTGGTCACCGTCACCGTCTCTTTGGCCGAGCTGATAACCAGGTGCGCGTCGAGCGTCAGAACCTCATCCACACTGAGCGGGATCTGTGAAAACAAGATGCTCTTGAATCCCTGGTGGTCGATTCGAACGTCGTAGATGCCCGGGTTGAGATTGGTAATTCGGTACGTTCCCGATTCATCGGTTTCCGCCGTTCGGAAAATTCCCGTCGCTCACGATTCACTGCGGTGATCTTCGCGTTTGGGACCTCTGCTCCGGCACTATCCGTCACCGAGCCGGCGAACGATCCTGATTGCGCCAACCCCCTTGGTGCAAAACACACCAATGCGATTGCGACCAGCCAAATTGCGCTCCAATTCTTCATTGGACGCCCCCTCAGAGTCTGTAGACTTTTGGATGCAACGGATGGACGGGCGTTTGCCCCACCCCGGAGCTACCTAGCCCGCATCATCCCCACAGGAAATTGCCACAGCCCCGTGAGCGCTCGCGGGCCGAGCTGAATGCCTCCCTTGGAAGTATTCAGCCGCAGTTTCCCTTTTGCTCTCGAAATCAGCACCATTGTACGCCCATCTCGCTTGTTTGCCACGTTTTGACGCGATTTTTCATCGCCGCACTCCCGGCGCTCTGCCATCCCCGCCAGCCCAACCTGAAATGGCCCCAGATTCCCGCCCGCTCTTGCAACACCTCAACGAACTGCGCGCAAGACTGCCGCAAACTCGGCAGTTGAGCGCTTTGAAAACAACTTGTTCATGGGTTTATGCGAAGAGTTGGTAGCGATACCGGGATTCGAACCCGGGTTTCCGCCGTGAGAGGGCGGCGTCCTGGACCCCTAGACGATATCGCCATTGCGGCCGACCGCCGTTTGGATCGGCGAAGCCACAGCATTTCATTTTCGCATGCCCCTTAACCCATCGCAAGCAAACCTCGCGCGCGGCACTGTCCAGCACCTCTGTTGAACTAAGATGGAGAACAGCACAGCCAGATTCAAGCAACTCACGGGGAAATCACTGGAACGGCCGAGGTGTGCAAAACAGAACACTCCCCCTCACAGCCTCATGTTCATCTGTCACAAGGGCCGTCTGTCGCCCCGTGCTACTCTAGTATTCTTATCTATGAATCCGCAGAATTCGAGTTGTAGCGACACCCACCCAAAGGGTACGCAGGCGCGTGTCCTTCTTAGCTCTGTTTTCGGCCCGTACGCCCAGGACGATGAATTCGGCAGCCGTGCCATCAATCCCATGGAGCTGTACCACAACCAGGTGACCCGCGCGCAAGGCGCTTTCTCTTTGCGGATGTTCCACCGCTCCTGGGGCATCATGCTGATCCAGGCCAACATCTCCGCGCCCTGCACGGTCCTCGATTTCCCCACGCGCGAGGGCTTCACGCGCGAGCTGACTTCGCACGAATACGAGATCGTGGGAATCTCCTCGATCATCAGCAATGTCGGTAAGGTCCGCGAGATGTGCCGCCTGGTGCGCGAACTCTCGCCGCACTCCACCATCGTTGTTGGTGGCCACGTCACCGCTATTCCCGGCATCGAGCACATGGTGGACGCCGATCACTACGTTTGCGGCGAAGGCATCTCCTGGATGCGGCGCTACCTGGGCGAAGACGCGACCGCGCCCATCAAGCATCCCGCCATCGTCTCCGGGATTCAGACGCGCTCCATGGGTATGCGCCTTCCCGAGCGCCGGGGTTCCACCGCCGCCACGATCATTCCCTCGGTCGGTTGTCCCATGGGTTGCAGCTTCTGCGCCACATCCTCGTTCTTCGGTGGCAAGGGCAATTTCTACAATTTCTATGAAACCGGCGACGAGCTCTTTGACATCATGGAGGGCTTTGAAACCACCCTCGGCGTGCAGACCTTCTTCATCATGGACGAAAATTTCCTGCTGCACCGCAAGCGCGCCCTGCAGCTCCTGGAGCGCATGAAGGCCGGCGGCAAAAGCTGGGGCATGGCGGTGTTCGCCTCCGCCAACGCTATTCAGAAATACTCGATGCAAGAGCTCGTGGAACTTGGCATCTCCTGGGTGTGGATGGGCCTGGAGTCCCCCCACTCGGAGTACACCAAGCTGAAGGGCACGGACACGCGCGTATTGACGCACGAACTGCGCAGCCACGGCATCCGCGTGCAAGGCTCCACGATTATTGGCCTGGAGCACCATACGCCCGCCAATATAACCGGTGAAATCGAGCACGCCTGCAGCCACGAGACCGATTTCCACCAGTTCATGCTCTACACGCCCGTGCCGGGCACGCCGCTCTACCGCGAAATGAAAGAACAGGGCCGCATGCTGGACTCCATCGACCTCGCCGACATCCACGGCCAGTTCAAGTTCAACTTCCAGCACGCCGCCATTTCCCGCGAGGACTCCAAACGCTTTCTCGATTGGGCATTTCTCCACGATTTCGAGTCCAACGGCCCCAGCCTCTACCGCATGTGCCAAACCATGCTCCAGGGCTGGCGGCGCTACCGCGATTATCCCGATCCGCGCGTTCGCGAGCGCTTTGCACGCGAGATGCAGAAGCTGCGCACCGGCTATAGCGCCGCGCTTTGGGCGATGGAACACCAATTCCGGTCGGTGAATTGCAGCATCAGCGAAAAGATGAAGGCTTTACGCAAGGATGTTGAGAGCGAATCCGGCATCTTCGCCCGGCTCAGTTCGCGCGCGCTTGGCCCGCTTCTTTTGTGGACTACGCGCCGCGAAGAGCGTCGCCTGGCCAAGGGCAAGACCTACGAGCCTCCCACGTTCCTCGAACGCACCAACTGGGCCTCTACCTGACACGTTGTCATTCGTGGCGTGACCCCGCGCGCTGCTCCCTTGCCTCGCACCTGCGCCACAATTTTGCCTCCTCTGCTAAACTAACCCTGCTTCAACCCACCTCCTTTCGCTCTAGTGGGCCGATTTCGGCACTACTGGCATCGATGGCAGACTGTGGGAGTGCTCCCGGTGAAAATCGTTTCACAATATCGGGAACGGGCGAGATGCATATACTCTGTATAGCGTTTCTGTATCCAAAAAGGAGATTCCGGATCATTTCCGGAATCGAGTATTTAGGTTTCGATTAGGAACTCTGAGCGGGACCCGACGGGGAATCCCCCACTTGCGTACAAACGCGAACGAGTGGGTCACACAGCTAATCAGCGAGGAATAAATCATGGCAGAACGGTTGCAGAACAGAGTGGCTATAATTACAGGTGCCAGCGCTGGCATTGGGCAGGCGTGCGCGCGTGCGTTGCTGCGCGAGGGTGCCAGCCTGGTGCTCACGGCGCGACGCCAGGATCGGCTGGAGCGGCTCGTCACCGAGGCGAAACAACTCGGATCGCGGGCCCTCTTCGTCATCGGCGACGCGCGCGAGGAGGACACCGCGCGCCGCACCGTGGAGCAGGCGGTCCAATCCTTTGGCCGGATCGACATCCTCATCAACAACGCCGGGGTGGGCAACTACAAAAACCTCATCGACAGTAGCGCCGACGATTACGACGAAATGATGGACTCGAACATGCGCTCGACCTTCCTGTTCACTCGCCACACCGTGCCGGTGATGATCAAGCAGCGCGCGGGACTTGTCCTGATGATCTCCTCCATGGCCGGTGTGTACGGATTCGCCGGCGAGGCCGCCTATTGCGCAACGAAGTTCGCACAGGTCGGCTTTGCCCAAGGCCTGGACAAAGAACTCCGGCCCCACGGCATCAAGGTCGGGACAATCAACCCCGGCGGCGTCAAGACCGAGTTTGCGATTGGCAAGGGGCGCACGGAAAAGAGCGTCGAGCAGTCCAATATGCTCGAAGCCGAGGACGTCGCTCAGGCCGTCCTGTTCGCCTGCACGCAACCCCCCGGATCGCGGATCATTCAGATCCAGATGCGCACCATGGCGGAATCTCTAACGTAAGAAGCATTCGGCTTTAAGAACTAATGAAAAAGCTTTCTCTTCCAATCTTCCAGGGGAGAATCCGGGTTTAGTTGGCCGCGAGATCTTCCAGTGCTTCAAGGTCGCGCACCACGAGTGTTGCGCCATTCACTTCCACCAGGCGCTGCCGCTTGAATTCACTCAGCGTGCGGCTTACGGTTTCGCGCGAACAGCCGATCAACTGCGCCATTTCTTCATGCGTCAGTGTAAGTTTCACGCGCACGACACCGCCGCTCGAACGCCCATCGCCGGCCCACTCCACCAGGAACCTCGCCAGCTTTTCTGCGGCCGAATTGCTCAGCCCGATCGAGCGTATGACGTCATAGGCCATCTGGCAGTCGCGGCCCAGGTGTTGCGCCACCTGAAATGACGCGTCGCTGTGTTCCTTGATGAACTTCAAAAACTCGTCGCGCGGAATGAACGCCAGTTGGCACGGCTGCAGCGTTTCTACCGTGATGTCGTACGGCATTCCCGTGAGGATCGGGTTCAGGCCGATCACTTCCCCGGCATTCGCGATCTTCAGGATGAAGGTCTTGCCTTCGCTATTTGTTGTCAGCAGCTTCGCGCGGCCCTGGCAAAGCAAGTGGATGCCCCGCGCCGCTTCCCCTTCCATCACAATTAACGCGCCTTCCGGATACGTGCTCACGTGCATGATCGGGCGCAAGGCGGCTCGCGAAGGTTCGGAGAATCCGCAGAAGAACTCCGTGCTGCGGACCTTGCAGCTCCTGCAATCATCCTCGATCGGCAGGCCGTACGGAGTGCGCGTCCTGCTTCGGAGTTCCGTGCTTTGCCGCAGGCTGGAGACTTCCGGTCTTTCCGCTACCATTGAATTTGGCATATGGCCTTTCCCTTTTGTCCGCTTTCCGTCTCGCTTCGTCTTAGAAGAAGGCAACTCAAAGTCCTAACTGGAGTAATCCGGTCGTTTTAGTCGGATCCCTGCAAGGTCCACAAAATGAATCGTTTATTGCGGGCGACGAATCTCGGCGGGGCGCTCGTAACATTCAGAATGAAGCCCGAACTGGGTCATTTCCCACAAAAGTGTGTGATCTTAATCACTGTTCGTTGTGACATTTGACCGGGCCTTCCCAGGTCACTCCACCCCCACTGCTCGGGACCATCTGACAGCTCTGCTGTGCAGGGAAACCTCCTCTTGACAAATAGTTACTTTGATGTATAATTCTTGATGAGTTAATTTGCATCCTGCACTTCTTCCGAGCAGTTCCCCTGGAAAGTACCTTTTCAGTTGATTCAGATTGGAGTCGCTGTGCAGCGTTGACCGTGGAGTGGTTCTCCCTTGCTGCGTCAGCGCATGTAAGTCCTTATTTTTTATATTCTTGCGGGCTATTTGGCGGTGTCAACCCCAACAACCCTTTCCCCTTCAATAACTTCTGCACACCTGCAAAAAAACAGGGGGGGTAGCTTATGCGGCTCGCTCTCTCCCGTCCACAATGACTCGGGCCGACTCGCGCACGGATGGAGAAATATCGCGGGGCCCTACAGGGGCGGCGTCGGGCGCTTGGCGATTTCGGCAGCGACGTGCTTCATTTCAGCGTGGATCAGCCCATTTGACGCCAGGATGGACTTGCCGCCCAGGGTATACGGCTGCCCCTCAAGGTCGCTGATCGTTCCGCCCGCTTCTTCGATCAGCACGACGCCCGCGGCAGAGTCCCAAGGCTTGAGCCCGAATTCCCAGAAGCCGTCGAACCGCCCGGCAGCGACGTAGGCCAAATCCAGCGCCGCCGAACCGTCGCGGCGCACACCGTGCGATTTCAGCGTGAAATCCCAGTAGTAATAAATATTTGGATGCGAGTGGCGTTTGTGATTGGGAAAACCGGTGCACAGCAAGCTGTTTTTCAGCGTAGCGATCCTGGAGCAGCAAATCTTCTTCCCGTTAAAGTGTGCGCCTTCGCCGCGTTGCGCCGTGAACAGCTCATCGTAGACGGGGTTGTAGATGACTCCGAGAACGAGTTCATTATTGCGGGCCAGCGCCATCGAGACGCAGAAGCAGGGATAGCCGTGCGCAAAATTCGTTGTGCCGTCGAGTGGATCCACGTGCCAGCGGTACTCCGAGTCCTTATCCTTCGCCGTGCCTTCTTCCGCGGCGATGGCGTGCTCCGGGAATAGCTCCTGCAAGCGACTCACAATCCATTTTTCGGAGCGCCGGTCGGCCTGAGTCACCAGGTCAAAGTCGCCTTTGTAGGCGATCTCCGGAGGGCGCTCCAATTCTTCGCGCAAGATGGCGCCGGCTCCTTTGGCGATTTCTACGGCGGCCTGCAGAAATGTCTTGGTCATAAAATCAGTCGTCAGTTCTCAGTTTTGAGTTCCGGCTTCTGCATCTGGGCTCAAGCATGGACTTATACAAACATACGTTATCAGCTTGCCGTTCAGAATGGAAAATCATCAAGAGCGGCCCTACTGCGGACCGGTCAGGTAAGTTGTGCGATGCCGTGCGGAATAGCCTGGCAGCACCTTAACTTCGATGGTGCGATAGGAGTTCGCAGGACCCCGCGGATTGGGGTAATACGCCAGACGGTACTGCGTGCGCAGTTCCTGATCGATGCGGTCGAAAATCACGGGGAGCTCCTGTGCAGAATCGGGAAAAAACATCGCTCCGCCGGTGGTCTCCGTGATGGTTTGCAACGCGTGTTCGCCGGCGGTGTTGCGGCCGTTCTCATTCTTCACCGGGCGAATCACGATGGTGTACAGCAAGACTTCCGCGCGCAGCGCGGCTTTGCGCGCGGTATCGAAATCGCTGCGGCTGGTGGTCTCGCCGGCGTCGGTCAGTAACACGAGCACGCGGCGCCGTTCGTTGGGGCGCTTCTCCATGGCGCGCGAGCCGAGCAGAATCGCATCATAAATCGAGGTCCCCCCGCCATCGGGAACCCTGCGAACCGCGTCCTGGAGCGTCGCCACGTTGTCCGAAAAACCAGCCAACTGTGTCACAGTCTCGTCGAAGTAGAAGACGCTCATCCGGTCTTCCGGCCGCAGAATTTGCCTGATGAAATGCGAGGCCGCATCGCGCTCAAACGGCATCTCCTTGTGCGCGCTGAGGCTGGCATCAATCATCAGCGCGAGGTCCAGGGGCTGCGTGGTCTCCGATTCAAAGATGTCAATCTTCTGCTGCGCGCCTTCCTCGAAAACCTGAAACGCTTCCACCGGCAGGTCTGGCGCGGGGCGGTTGTGCTCATCGAGGACGCTGACCAGCACGTTCACAAGGTTGACGTGTACTTTAATCGTGCCGCGCGGTGACGCCGGCTCCTGGTCCCTTTCCTTGGCCTGCGCGTCACTCGGCTTTTCCTGCCCGCTTTTCGTAGGCTGCGCCCATGGCGGCCTGTCGGGTTTCTCCTGTGCCGCAAGCCCGTAGGCAGCGGATAAAAAGACCAATCCTGCAACTAGCGCGTGGAGCCAGCTCTTGGCCGGGAAAGTCATCTGATTGTTAAGATGCAGGTTTTGTCCTTGGTGCCGCCGGGGGAATTTCCCCGTCCGCCCAAATGGCTCCATCCTGAAGATACTCCTTTTTCCAGATAGGCACGTTGCGCTTCAGCGTGTCAATGGCAAACCGGCAGGCATCGAAGGCGGCAGCCCGATGAGGGGCACTGACGGCAATAAAGACGCTCGTCTCGCCAATTTCCAGCCGTCCGAGGCGGTGCACCATGGCGACGCGGTGAATGGCAAATTTCTTGTGAATCTGCGCGCCAATCTCGCGCATTTTGGACAGCGCCATGGGCTCGTAGGCTTCATACTCAAGGTGTTTCGTGGCCCGGCCATGAGATTCGTTGCGGACGAAACCATCGAACGTGACGATCGCGCCATCCCGCTCCGCGCGCACGTGCCGTACCAGCGCTGCGGGATCAATGGCTGGTCGCACCAGTTCGTACAGGTCGCTTTCGGGCGTGGTGGGCATTGGTGCCGGGGCTCACCCTCCGCTCACCGGCGGCAGGAAGGCAATCTCATCGCCACCTGCAATCCGCGTGTCCCAGGCGGCGAATTCTTGATTGCGGGAGGCCACCAACGATGCGCGAAATCCCGCGAGTTCCGGGTAGCGTCGGATATAACGCTCCAGGAGGTCGCCAAGTGTCGCCCCCGCGCTGATTTCTCCATTTTCTTCCGAGAGGCCGGTAAGTTCACGGACCCGGCCGAAGAAAAGGACCTTCACGCGGATAGTGGGCGAGACGGGTGGCATAGGAAAATTGTAACCTGAGCAGGAGCGCGCTACCAGCGGAAGGCCCGGCGGAGATGCTAAGGGTTTGCAGCGAGAGGCGGCGATGAAGATTCTGATGACAGGTTCCACGGGATTCGTTGGCATGGCGCTATGCCAGGACTTGCAGCGTGCCGGACACACGGTCTGCCGGCTGGTCCGGCCGGGGACGGTCGCTGAAAAGACGCGAGCTGCCGGCGGTTTCGATGTGAACTGGAACCCCGCGACTGGAGAACTTGGTGGCGCAGCGGTGGGCGCGGACGCGGTGGTGAATCTTGCCGGGGCCTCGATTGCGGATGCGCGTTGGACAGCCGGCCGCAAGCGCCTGCTGCTTGCCAGCCGTGTGGATACAACGCGCGCGCTGGTCCAGGCGCTCTCCAGGATGGCGGCGCGGCCGCGCGTGTTCGTCTCCGCGTCTGGGATCGGCTACTACGGTAACTGCGGCGATCAGGTGCTCACGGAAGAGAGTCCGCTCGGCCATGATTTTCTGAGCCGTCTGGGCCAGGAATGGGAAGCCGAAGCGGCGAAGGCAGAGTCACTGGGCATGCGCGTGGTTCGTGCGCGATTCGGAATTATTCTGGCAAAACACGGCGGCGCATTACCGCGCATGGTTCGCCCGTTTTTCTGGGGTGCCGGTGGGAAGATTGGTTCCGGCAAACAGTGGATGAGTTGGGTAATGCTCAGGGATGTTGTCGCCATTCTTCGATTCGCTTTGGAAAACGGCGCGGCGCGTGGGGCGATTAACGTTGTTTCACCGCAACCGGTGCGTAACGCTGACTTCACCAGGGTGCTGGCAAAAACTTTGCATCGCCCGGCCCGCTTCCCCGCCCCGGCCTTTGCGCTGCGGCTGCTGCTCGGCGAGATGGCGGATGAACTGCTTCTCTCAAGCCAGCGCGCCATTCCGGCGCAACTCGAAAAGCTCGGCTATCGCTTTCTGTATCCGGAGTTGGCCATAGCACTTGCCGCGGTTTGCAAGACGGCATAGCGCGGGTGCATGAGAAGTCTGGGCGCATGTGGCCCGGGAGTCCTGCGCCCCTACTGCGGAACCTTGCTTCGATTCGCCCCTTGCGGGAGGCCGATTCTTCACTTCAGAACGTTGAGTGTGACTTCCACCTTGATGACCTTGCCGCTCACCGGGTCAGTAGCGAAATTTGTTTCGAGTGTCTGGGCATCGCGCAAGGAAATGGTGTTGTCGAACCTGAACTGGTGGATGATCGGCTGCCGAAACAAACTGTCATTACGCTCCGGGGAAGCAGTTGCCGACTTTTCCATGTCCACCGGGACATTGCCTTCCACCCAGGATCGTTCCAGGGACAAGCGCAACTGATACTTGCCGTCTTGCGCCGGAGAGGCCGAACAGTCCAGGTTGGTGCCCACATCAATATACTGAAATTGGAGCCCTCCCTTGTCGCCGCCCGTGGCTACCGGCACGCGGCTGCCAATCCGCAGTTTGCTGGTGCGATTGGCTTGAACAAGCATGGTGTAGGGGAGGCTTTTCACTTTCTTGTCTCCGTCGTACTCGGCGAAGACGATTTGCACTTTGACCTGCGGCCCCTCAGTCTGCGCTTCTGTGCTCTTCGCCTCGTCCTTGGGAGGATTTGTTTTGTCCTGGCACCTGCCGGGAATGGCCAGGAACAACAGGCAAGCTCCCAGAAAATTACCGATGATGAGTCTCTTCATTCTGTCCTCCTGATCGCAAATGAACCTGTTTTCCAGAAGCCCGTGACGAAATTCATTGATTCTCCTCGGACAACGGGTTTACTTCTAAATCCGCGATTTCGACCGGTTCGAGAGGTGTTATCTGACTCGACGAGACGGGAGCCGGATGCACCATTGCCTGAGCCCACTGCGGACTTCGCGGCACAGCCGCCGCCAACTGCAAAAGGCCGTGGGATTCCTCGGAACTAACGAGGATGGCAGCCTCAGCAGTTTGCGCCGGCCTTCGTGCCGCGGGCGGCCGCCCGGAATGGTGGAGGTTTTGTTCCCGAGTCTCGGGAGGGATCCCGATTTTTCTGGCTGTCCCGCCAGTGGTTGTCGAGGCTCGACGCCATTTTCACTGCGCTCGGGAATGACTGCTACTTGAACGCCACCAAACCGAAAGCTGCGGCGCACGAGCGGAAAGGCAATCACCCAAACGACAACGAGCACGGCGGCGACGGGCAGAAGCCGGTAGAGCCACGGGCTGACCGTATGGGTTTCTTCCATCCGCGCGCGGACCCTCGGCAGCAAGCGAGGGAGGCACTGGTTCATTGACCATGGCGCCTAGCCCGGAATCCATGGCACGAAATATCTCCGCCTGCTTCGCGTAAAATGTCCGGCATCCCGCGCAGGATTGCACGTGGTCCAGAGAGCTCTCCGGCCAGTTCTACCCTGCCCGCGGCCAGCATATCAGTGACTTGTTCTCGTGCGCTTTGACAGTTCATCGCAATTTCTCCGCTAATTGCTTCCGAGCGAAAAACAAACGGGACTTCACCGTGCCCGTCGGGATGGCCAACATGGCCGAAACTTCCTCGAGCGTGTAACCCTGCAATGCTGATAACAGCAGGACCAGCCTCAGCTTTTCCGGCAACTCTTCCATGGCGCGTTCCAAGCGAGCCTGGAATTCGCTTGAGGCCGCAAGGTCTTCCGCGGCTGGCGGCAAGGGCCGCCGCTCCGGCATCGACCATTCCGTCTCGCGCTTTTCGCGGCGCTTGGCGGAGCGCGAACGGTCCAGCGCCATGCGAAACGTGATGCGCACCAGCCAGGCGCGAAATCTCTGCGGGTCGCGCAGCCGGTGAAAACTTCGGAAGGCTTTCAACAGCGCTTCTTGCGCCACATCTTCCGCGTCCGCTGCATTCCGCAAGACGCCCTGTGCAATGCGGAAGGCCAGTGAACCACACTCGGCCAGCCGGGCTTCAAACTCGGCGTGGGTTCCGGAGCGTTCCAGTTCACGCGTGGGAGTCCCATCGATGGATTGTCCCGGTCGGACCAGAACGAGCTCCTGCATGCTTCCCCTGGGGCGGGAGCGCCATCCCCGCCATGCCTTACATGAACTAGACGCCACGGTCTGCCTTTCGGTTCATCCGAAGCAATGGCCGGCAATCAGATATTGAGCATCCGGAGCAGATCTTCCAGCCTGGATTCGTCCACCAGGAGGCACAGCTCTTCTGTGCTCGGGACCGTGACCGGCACCTCGCCTTCGTCGAAGGCCTGGAACAACCGCATTTTGGCCACGGCGTATTCTTCGCTGCTAGTCAGCGAGCGGCCATTCGCCAGCGCCCAAGCCTCCAGCGCCGCTTGCATCACCACGATGCGCAGAGGAAACGTCGTCTTGCGATCGGCGGAAATGGCGTAAATGAATTCCCCTGCGGGCCCGCCTTCGTGGGTGACGCGGTTCACTTCATAGAAGCAATACTGGTAGACGTAGCCGTTGGAGGCCGAGTAGCTCTTCACTCGCCGCACCGCGTCGGGTCGCGTCATGGGCGAATTATTGAAGGGGCTTGCGGGAATGTCAATGAAGGCCGGGCCTGCATTCCCACATCGGGATTTCGGTTGTCCTGAGCATTTCAATTTGGCACGCGGATGTCATCCCTGGCGTGACACTGGATTTGCTCCATGCGCCACAGCCAGATTCCATTAGGAATTCCAAATACATCGATACAAAGCCGTTAGCAGTCATTTCGCGGCCCGCTTGCGGACGGCGCGAGAAAACTGGTGCACCGCGATTTCGCTGGTCCTTCGCCTGCATTTGCAGAAAGTATGCGGCCCCTTCCGCAAACACAAGAAGTGAGAGCTTCCGTGAGGAACACGACCCAAAAGAAACTTTCGTTGGCAGTGCGCCGGCCCGCTTTGGTGGGCGTTCTCCTCGCGACGGGTGCGTGGACTCTGAGCTGCGGCGGGGGAGGCGCAGGCTCCGTAACGCCCCCGCCGCCCCCACCTCCCTCCATTCAGGTCGTCGTGACTCCCAATCCGGGAACAGTGTTGCTCGGTGAAACACTCGCGTTCACTGCAAGCGTCTCCAACTCCACGGACACCGCTGTGATCTGGAGCGTCAACGGCATCACCGGCGGTTCTCCTCAAGCCGGTACGATTTCCGCCGATGGAGTGTATATGGCGCCTGCGGATCTTCCCCAGGGCGGGACGGTGCAAGTGACGGCCACGAGCCACGCCGATTCCTCGAAGTTTGCCTCCGTCCCTGTCACCGTCTCCAGCGACATCATCGTCTCGATTTCGCCGGGAACGGCGAGCGTGGAACTGGGCGCCGCGCAAGCCTTTCGCGCTGCCATTTCCAGCAACGGGAAGCCGGATCCCGCGCTGCGCTGGAGCCTATCCGGCTCATCCTGTCCCGGGTCGTGCGGCAACGTTGATGCCAACGGAAACTACACCGCGCCGCAGATTCTGCCGGGAAATGCCAGCGTCACTTTGACGGCGACGAGCGCTGCCGATCCTTCCAAACAAAACTCGGCAAACGTCCTGATCACGAGCGATTTCTCCATGCAACTCAGCGCCCCGGCAACCGTGCAGCCCGGCGTAACGGCGGCGTTGGTAGCTACCATGACGCCGGTTCCCGGATCGAATCCCAGCAGCACTTTATCGTGGTCACTTTCCGGCGCGGGCTGCAGCGGCAGCGCCTGCGGAATCTTAACGGTCACAACCACGCAATCCGCCGGTGGGAATGCGATCGCCGATACAGCGAACTACACCGCGCCTGTCACCGCTCCACAACCGGACACGGTGACCGTAAGCGTTACGCCACAAGCTGATCCCGCGAAAAAAGCGCAGACCAGCATCACCATTGCGCAAGGCGCCGGCCTCAGCATCTCACCGCCGACGGCGACGCTGGCTGGAAATCATCGCATCACGCTCACCGCATCCCTGAATGGCGTCACCAACAATGGCTTGACCTGGAGCGTCAGCGGCGTATCCGGCGGCAACGCCGCGCTGGGTCAAATTTGCGTGGTGGCCTCGAATCCCTGTCAGATTCTCGCGAGTGGCAGTGCTACGCAAGCTGACTATCTTGCGCCCGGCGCGATCCCGGGGACGAATCCGGTGTCCGTAACCGTTGCCCCAGCTGGCAATCCCAGCCTCTCTGCTTCGGCGCAAATCACGGTGATCAACCATGTGCTGGTCAGCGTGCAACCGAACACCGTGACACTGCCACCGTTGGGCGTGCAAGGATTCACCGCTTCGGTCCTGGGCACGGGCAATCAGAACGTCGTCTGGCAAATCCAGGGGACTGGCTGCACGTCGAGTAGCTTGTGCGGCTCGATTACCCCGGCAGGCGCCTACACGGCCCCCGCCGTCGCGCCCACGCCCGATGCGTTGACCGTCGTGGCCATCAGCCAGGACGATTCCTCGCAGTCGGGCAGCGCCAACGTCTCCATCTCCGGTGGCCCAGACATCCTGTCGCTGCATCCCGCAAGTGTCTATGCCGGCGGCACAAACGGCTTCACCGTACGCGCAGATGGCAGCGGCTTCGTGCCTTCCCAACCGGGCCCTGGCTCCGTACTGCAAATGGGCGGCACCGCGCGCGTCACGACTTGTGACAGCGCTAATTCCTGCACCGCACCGGTGGGCAGCACAGATGTGGCCCTAGCCGGAAATCTCAGCGTGCAAATCGTGAATCCCGGTAGCAGCAAGTCGAACGTCGTGGATCTCGTGGTTGTGGGGCCCGCCAGCGGCGAAGAGGTTGTCGCACTGACGAGTAGCTCCCCCGCGGCGACCGGCAAAGACATTGTCGTCGTCGAACCGACCTCCGCCGGACTGGATACCCCAGACGCCAATCTGGATCTCGAAGTGGCGGCGATCGGCCTGTTCACCACCTCCACGAATACCTGCACTCTCGCGGGAAATCCCATTCCGCTCCTGCGGCCTTCCTCGGGCACTATCGCCGCGGACATCTGCCTTTTCTCGCAAGCCGGTTTCGACACCAGCATGAGCTACACCGTTTCCGGTTCCGGTGACGTCGCCGTGATCGCCAAGCAGCCCGCGGGCCTCGGCATCATTCACCTGACGCTGCAGATTCCGTCGAGCGCGGCGCCGGGTGCGCGAACTCTCTTCATTCAGAACGCCAACCTGGATCGCACCACCGCCTCCGGGGCCTTGGTGATCCAATGAGCTTCGGGAGGCCACGATGAGTTACGCACAACGCCGCCGCTTCCTGTGGCTGTTGTTCCTCGCGGGCCTGTTACTGATTGCCATGACGGCGCGCGCCACGACGCTCGTGCGACTGCGTTTCCCGGACCTTGTGCATTACGCTTCAGCCATCGCGCGGGTGCGTTGCGTCGGCGCTGACACTCGAGTCGAGAATGGTGAAATCTTCACCGATACGCGTTTCCGCGTGTTGGAAACCGAAAAGGGGTCTTTGCCATCTTCGATCGTTGTACGCCAGCCGGGCGGGAAATCCCGGCACCTGGTTTCGCACGTAGAGGGAGCGCCGGAATTCCGCATCGGAGAGGAAGTCTACCTGTTTCTCTGGGGACGCCCAGGCAGGCAGTTTTATGTGGTGGGCTGGTCGCAAGGAACTTTCCGCGTGCACCGCGACGCCCTCTCCGGCAAGGAAACGGTCACGCAGGATTCCGCGGAAATCCCCATCTTCGATCCAGAAGCGAATGCCTTCACGAAGATGGGTGTCAAAAATCTTCGGATCGATGTGTTCCAGGAACGGATTCGCCGCGAGGTTTTGCGCGCACTGCCCTAGATAGCTTTCTTGGCGGTCGAAGAGTTTTATAGATGAGTTGGGTCACGGATTGGAATTTGATGAAAGAGTCGCGCGAAAGGCAAGGCAGAAGCAAACCATGAGAGTGAAGTTCCGAAAACTCGGTGCCATAGGCGTCGCCGCTCTCTTCGCGCTCTGGTCCGTAGTCGCCGCCTACGGTTATGCCCTCAACGAGATTGTGCCCGATGTCCGCCAGCCGTCCAGCGTTTCGGGAGGCTCGGCCTGCCCGGTGCACGCGCACCAATTGACCGGCGCCGGAAGCCTCTCGTATCGTTGGAGCACGGTGCTTGGCAGTAATCCAACGGCCATCCTGACTTTGGACCAGACTCCCACTGGCAGACTGAATGAAATCGAGCAGACCATCCAGCAGTCGCTCTCCGTGTGGACGAATGTGAACGGCACGACGCTCACACCGGCTTCACTGGCACCGCTGACGCGCATCTCCTCCGCGAATGTTTGCAGCGTCGACGGGATCAACTCCATCTGCTTTGACCAGCCGGACATGGCCTTCACTCCCGGCGTGCTGGCGTTTACCCGCGTTGTCACCGCGGACACCATCGGCATTCAGGTTGGCAGCGGCCCCGTTTCCTCGGAAGTTGGTCAGATCCTCGACGCCGATATCTATTTCAATCCCAGTGATTCGCTAACATCGTTCGCCACTCCTCAGGCGCTGAGCGCAAGCCCGAAGTCCTACGACCTGGAATCGATCCTCACCCACGAACTGGGCCACACGGTGGGATTCAGTCATTCCGCGGTTTGGAGTGCCATGATGTTCCCATTCGCGCCGGCCCCTGGCACCTTTTCCGGGCAGCGGCCGACGACGCAGCAGCCGGACGCGCCGCTGGCAGACGACGATCGCACCGGCCTGCGCGTCCTCTATCACGATCCAAATGACACTCTTTATGTGGGCTCGATCCAGGGGCACATCATTCCCGCGAATTCCATTTCGCTGCCCTCCGCGCCTCCGGGAGTCACCGGAGTATTCGGCGCACACGTCGTGGCCGTTGATGCGTCGAGCGGCGCAGTCATCGCCGGCACGTTGGGTGGCTGGAGCTGTACGGCCCCCGGCCCGGTGCAATTCGATGGCAATTATGAAATCGATCAGTTGCTCGTGGGCCAAAGCTACAAAATTTACGCGGAACCTCTGGATGGCGCAGTCGCACCAAACGATGTCAGCAACGCGCTTGTTTCCCTCTGCCGCAATCCCACAACGGATCCGGGCTGGCCGCCGCTGCAAGGCTGCGTAGTGCCCTCGGCATATACCACCTTCACAGCGCGCACGCGTCCTTCACCATGAAACAGCCTGGGAAGATTCAGTGCCGGAATTTTTGGGCCTAGCGCAGCCCATCTATCTCTCTGATCACCGCCTAGCCGTGCGCCGGTACCATCCAGCCCCCGCCAAACAGCAGCCCCGGTCCAAGAGACGCCAGGAAGATCGGCTTGCGCTGAGCGGCGGGCTGTTGGGAGGCATGTTGCAGCGCAGCATGTAGAGCGGCGCCACACGTCGAAGCGCCCAAATTCCCGCTGGTGGCAGCGATCGGCGGAAATGAGCCCGCCGGCACCTTCAACTGCTTCGCCAGAAGCGTGACCAACCGCGGATTGGGCTGGTGCGTGGCAAATGCGCCGGCTTCCTTGCGCGAAAGGCCGCTCCGGCGCTCCACTTCATGGAGCACTTTCACCATGCGGTTCACTGCGGCGCGAGAGAGTGCTTCCCCGTTGAATTGTACGGTCAGGCGCCCGCCGCCGGCGTCGCTGACGGAGATCGCTTCGGCATACTGTGCAGCGCATCCGAAAAAAAACTCTCCCAGCAGGTACGCTGGGCGGTTTCCTTCGGACTTTGCGCTCGACAGCAGGAATGCGCTTGCGCCATCTCCGAACAAGCCGCCGAACTCCCCATCGGCGCGCCCGGGACGCAGGGATCTGCTGTGTACATCCGCGCTCGCCACAAGGATTCTCGTGCCACGGCCAGACGCCAGCAACGCCTGGGCCACAGCCAGGGCCTGCACGATTGCCAGGCAGCCGCTGCCGACGTCCAACGCGCTGCAAGTCTCCGGCAAGCCGAGCCGCGCATGCAGAATCGCGGAAAGCGAAGGGTAAGCGTGGTGCGTTTCGCTGGCCGCTACAATCCAATCAATGCCGTGCCCTTTTTCCCTGCCGCCCGGCATCAAGGGCGCTGCTGCTTGCGCGCCCAGCGTGCCTTCATTTTCCTCTTTCGCAGCATAGGCAAGCGACACAATTCCGGCGCGGTGGCGCAATTTGCCGGAAGGCATACCGAAGGCGTGATCCACCTGTTCTGATGGAATCACCCGCGAGCCAAAAGCGCTATTGGATCCAATGACGAAGACTTTCGATGATTTCAAACCCGAGACCCCTTACGCTTCTCAGCGGGTGCAAAACTCTGCAATTACGGCTGAGCTGGAATCGTCCCGCGATGAGGACTCTATCATCCAGCAGACGCGCTTCTATTTCCAGTGCAGATCGTAAGCTCGCCCGTGGTTTCTCTTGCTCAGAAATACTCGATGGCTTCCGGGGAAGTCCGGAAGGCGTACTGCTCCGCTTGAAGCCGGAGCGCATCTTCGAGCGCAGCCTCGCGGCCGTGGGCGAACAGTGAATCGCTGGTGACGTCCGCAAACCCATGCAGTTGAAGGAGCCGGTCTTCGGCATCACGTTGCGACTCAATGACTCCGCCGCGCCTCAGGTGCAGCGGCACGGCGCCTTTCTGCGCCAGCGTTGGGCAAATGAGCAAAAATCGATGGCAGTGCAGTGGATCTTCTTCGGCGCACAGGATTGCTGTAGGCGCTTCGCGGGCACGCGTGAGGGCACGGTCCACTGCCTCCAGAAAATCAGGAGCTTTACGCCGGCCGGCATAATCCACCAGGCCGTTCGGCAGGTAATAGCGCGGATCCAGGGGGCGTCCGCCAAGCTGCTCGCCAAAAAATTCATAGCGTATTTTCGCCGCGGTGAGGCGCGCTTCCAGTGGTTGGCGGTTGAATTGGGGATACCGAAAGCTCCCGGGCCGGCTGCGTACATCGCAAAGTACCTTGATCTCGTGGCGCAGAAGCGTGCCGAGCAGATCGGACATCTCTAGATTGGAGTGGCCCAGGGTGAACAGCTTGGGTTGCATGGCGGCCGTTACAGTCATGACCGAATTCTGTTCCTTGTAAGTGATCGCGTTCCGTTCCGCCGGAGGTTTTACTGCCCGGATCCGCCTTGCGTCCAAGAGCGCAGGCTTCGGCCCAGTTTTACGAACAGCATTCGTTTTTCTGTGTTTCACCGGCGTCGCGTCTTACCGAGCAGGCGCAAAATTTCCAGATACAACCAGATCAGCGTCACCATCATGGCGAACGCACCATACCATTCCATGTACTTGGGAGCGTCCATTCGCGCGCCCGTTTCGATCATGTCAAAATCGAGCACCAGGTTCAGCGCCGCAATGATTACCACAACGACGCTGATGCCGATGCCCAGCGGCGTGCTGCTGTAGAGCACAGAAATTTGCGAGTGGAAGAACAAGCTCATGATCAGATTGGCCGCATAAACCAGGGCGATTGCTCCAGTCGCGGCGATCACGCCGAGCTTGAATCCCCGCGTGGCGCGCACGAGACCGGTCTTGTACGCGAGCAGCAAGACAAACAGCACGCCGAAGGTCAGGCCCACGGCCTGAACCGCGATTCCCGGATAGGACTTCTCAAACACGGCCGAAATACCGCCCAGAAAAAGCCCCTCGAGCAGTGCATAAATGGGCGCGGTGATTGGCGACCAGGTGTTCTTGAACACCGTCACCAGGGCGAGAACGAATCCGCCAAGCGCGCCGCCAATCATCCACGGAAAAGCCGCTTCCGGAGTGGGAGAATGACTTAGACCCCAGGTCCAAGCCGCCGCAACCACCACAAGAAAGAGAAGTAGGCCGGTTTTGTTGACCGTGCCCTGGATGGTCATCGTTTCGCCGGGGGCAATCGGCCCGGCAAACAGCTTTTCCTTCAGAACGGGATTATTAGAGCGAAACAGCTCCGCCATCGCAATGTCCTCCAGCCCACAAATGGGGCGTGCTTATCAGGATAGCATCAACGCGGCAAACCGCACGGTGCCGTTCGCAGAGCCTCGCAGCAAGGCGTCATTCATTTGATCTGATACGGAGAAAAGCTTGGTAGAGCTGACTGGAATCGAACCCGCATTTCGACCTTGAAAGGGTTCTGAATAGGGGCGTTTTAACTCAGAAATCTGCGAAATTTCTATCGTGCTTGTCACCGATGGCAGAGTGGTAGCCCGGACGGGAATCGAACCCGTAATCTTCACCTTGAAAGGGTGACGAGTTAACCTGTTACTCTACCGGGCCACATTTTTCAGTTTAGCAGAAAAGAAAATCGCCGACTACCTTGCGTATCGCGCCATCTAAAATGTAACCGGAGGGGATAACGTCGCGCCATTTAAGATGTAACCCGACCAAAACTTGTTTTCGAGGAGGTCCGGTTGGGGAACAAAGGGCGATGGGAGTATCTGCGGGCGATTTATGAGCGTTACCGTGCGGCGGGGCGTGAGGTCAAGCAGGTGATCTTGAACGAGTTTTGCGTCAACACGGGCTATCACCGGAAGTATGCGATTCGCTTGTTGAATGGAGCGCCACCCAGAAGGGGAAAGGTGCGCGAGCGGCGGCGCGGCCTGACCTACAGCCAGGAAACCCAGGCCGTGCTGACGGCCGTTTGGGAAGCGGCGGGGTATCCCTGGTCGGTGCGGCTGAAAGCGCTGTTGCCGCAGTGGTTGCCGTGGATCCGCAAACACTTTCGTTTGCGGCCGGAGATCGCGCAGCAGCTTTTGCGGATCAGCGCGCGGCAGATGGACCGCCGGCTGAAGGCGCAGAAGACGCAACGGCGGCGGAGCATTTATGGCCGGACCAAGCCGGGCTATCTGCTCAAGCACCACATTCCGGTGAAGACGGACCGCTGGGATGTGCACCAGCCGGGCTTCACAGAAATCGATCTGGTTTCGCATTCCGGGAATTCCGCCAGCGGAGAGTTCGCGCACACTCTGAACGTCACCGACATTCACACCACTTGGACGGAATCGCGGGCGGTGCTGGGGCGCGGCGAAGAGGCCGTACAACGGGCCTTAAACGAGATCGCCGGGGTGCTGCCCTTTGCGCTGCTGGGCGTGGATTCCGACAACGGCAGCGAGTTCATCAACTGGCATCTGAAAAGTTGGTGCGAACAACGACAGATTCAGATGACCCGCGGGCGGCCGTACAAGAAGGACGACAACGCGCACGTCGAGCAGAAGAACTGGACGCATGTGCGCAAGCTGCTGGGCTGGGATCGCTATGACACGCACGAGGCGGTGGCCGCCTGCAACGAACTGTACAGCCGCGAACTGCGCTTATGGCTGAACCTGTTTCTGCCTTCGGTGAAGTTGCTGAAGAAGGTGCGCGTGGGCAGCAAGGTGCGCCGCGTGTACGACGCGGCACGCACGCCGTTCGAGCGCGTGCGCGAGTGCGCCGGAGCGGATGCGCTGAAGGTGGCGCAGCTCGAGCAGTTGCGAAAACAGCTGGACCCGTTTCAACTGAGCCGCAGCGTCGAGCGCAAGCTGGAGCGCATCGCTCGCCTGGCGAATCGCCGCCTGAGTCCGAAGGCGGTGCAGGAAATGACGCCCGAACAAACGAGCGGCCAGCGGGCCAACGGCCGCGGCAAAACCGCTGCGCTCGGGAATCCCGCACCCCCCGCGGGATCCCCGCTTTCCCACCGTCGCAACAACAAGCTTCCGGTTACATTTCCAATGTCTCGACAACCCCAGCTACGGTTACATTCTTAAATGGCTCGACAGGCCTTGCAGGCAGTCGGGCAGTGGGTCAACTTGGATTTACTTCTTTAACTTGCTCGTCGATTCGCAAGAAATCGTTGCGCGATTGGGGAGAATCTCTGCCTTGCCGAACATTTTCAGCATTGGATCGCGTTTCGTCATCCCCATGTTTTGTCCGTAGAAGATCACGTTGGGGTCTCGCTGCATCTCTTCGATGATGGCGGTGGCTATCGCCTCTCCGTACATCATTTCCTTTGCCATGGTCGATACCTCCTATGCGTATAAGTATTTGAGCGCGTCTTCTGGCGCCGGCTGCGGGCTGGCCAACCCAAAGCGCACGGCCTCTTCCATTTCCGCACGAACCTGGCCTTCAATGTCGCTCGCGTTCTCCTCCGTCATTACGCCAGAGGCGATCAGTTTGGAACGAAACTTTGGAAGCGGGTCATTGGCCTTTGCGGCTTCGTATTCCGCTTTTCTGCCGTAGACCTCCACGGACTCGTGTTTTGGAAATTGTGTAGGCACTGGCGGCACGGTAATGGCGTTTCCGCGCGCGCTGAAGCGGTAGAACCTGGACTCGATCAAGCTGGGGCCCTCACCCGCTCTGGCGCGGACAGAGGCCTTCATGATCTCGTCATAGACAGCAAGCGGATCGGTGCCATCGACTGTCACACCGGGGATACTGTAAGCCTGAGCCTTTTTTGAAAGAGGATCACCACCGGGATAATTGGCGTCCTCCAGGCTGATGTGCGTGTACGCCTGGTATTCGTTGTTTTCCAGAATGAAGACGATAGGGAGTTTCCATACCGCCGCGATATTCAGGGATTCGTGAAAGGCTCCTTGTTTCGATGCGCCGTCGCCAAAAAAACTGCAGACCACCTGACCGCTCTTCTTCACTTGGGCGGTCAAGGCAACGCCGGCAGCATGGGCGATGCCGGCGCCAATGATCCCCGTGGCCCCGGGAAAATCATGAGCGGGATCTGCCAGATGCATCGATCCGCCAAATCCCCGGCAGATGCCGTCATTTCGCCCGTACAACTCCGCCATCAGATTTCGCACTGGTGTGCCAAGCACGATCGGATAACCGTGACACCGGTAGCTCGGTATCACTGGATCGCCTTCGTTCCTCGTGGCCAGCGAGCCGACGATGGAAGCTTCGGCACCGTCGGCTAGATGTGTGTGCCCGCGAATCACCCCCGGGTGTTCGACGAAGGTGTGCTTTACGCGCTCCTCAAATTCGCGGATGCGTACCATCTGCGTCCATATCCAGATCAAACGTTCTTTCCCCAGGTGTTCGGACGGATTCATCGCAGGCAGCCTTTCCCCTCAGTGCTGTGGGATTGCATCGCCCGGCTGCCCGACTTGGCAAACCGGGCCGCCCACGGGCACTTCGGCGCCTTCCTTGGCAAGAATTTTCAGCAGAACTCTCTCGGCCGGAGAATCCAATTCGTAGTTCACCTTTTCAGTCTCCAGCTCGACGACGGCATCGCCGCGCTTCACAACTTCACCTTCTTGCTTGAGCCAACGCACGACGTTGACTTTTGTCGTGGGCAGCCCGCCGGTCTTCGGCACCTTGAGTGTGGTTACGATTAAGGCTTCTCCCCTTCGGTCGGTAACTTTGTTTTCCGTGGGCCCGCTGGAGTGTAAGGCTCATCGGCGGAAACTTCCTACGCCACGTTGTCAGGGGCGTTCGATAAACAGCCAGGCCATCAGCCAAGCAGCAAGTACAGTTCCCGAGCGGTTGCCCGAAGGTACGGCAGAAATCGCGTCTGCATATCCTGCACGGAAACGCGTTGGGCATGAACTCCAACATTTATGGCGGCGATGACGCGCCCCAGTTGGTTGTGAACGGGGACAGCCATCGAGCGCAGCCCTATTTCCATCTCCTGATCCACGATCGCGTAACCATCACGCCGTACCAAGCTCAGCACCTGCCGCAACTTTTCCACCGATGTCACCGTGCGGTCGGTATACCGCACGAATTCGATGCGCGGGAGCAACCCTTCCAACTCTTCCGCGGGAAGGTTCGCCAACAACACGCGTCCCATGGAAGTACAAAAGGCCGGCAGTCGGCTGCCTACCCCCAGGTCGATGGACATAATGCGCGTGACGTTTGCCCGGGCTATGTACACGACATCGAGCCTATCCAACGACGCAATCGAACAAGACTCGTGCAGGATCTGACTCAGGTGCTCCAGCACAGGTTTGGCTGTAGAAGCCAACGGCATGGACGACAAATAGGAGTGCCCCAGGGTCAGCACGCGCGGGCGAAGATGAAAACTGCGGCCATCATCCGAGCCTGCAAATCCGAGCTTGGAGAGCGTGTGCAGGCATCGCCGCACCGAAGCGCGGGATAGCCCGGTCCTTTTGCTCAGTTGGGAGATCGAAAGATTCTGTTTCTGCTGCGAAAACGCCTGGAGCACCAACAAACCTCGCGCCAACGAAGTCATGAAATTCGGGTCGCCACTGAACTCGTCAAGTTGTGACGACGGGAGAACAACCGGACTGCCTGGGGCAGGGGCGGGGAGCGGTGCCCGCTCAGGCAGGGGTGGAATTGCCGAGGTCCTTTTCTTCAGTGAAGGCTGCAAACTTGAGTCGGGCATCTCGCTCTCCATTAAAGCTCCCTGGGAGGCCGCGAAAGATACACCATTTGTCCGATATACGCACGCACTTTCGTTAATCGACCTTGACTTCAACTCCCCTCTCGCCTAAATTCCTCCCACTCATTCGCTGCCTTCCGCATCCACGGTATGGCGCTGGCCTGCGCCCCGCCCGCCCGGCGGCGAAGGTTGGCTGCGCCATCGATCTCGCGGCAGCAGGGGTACAAGGCCGGGGCGCTGCCCGCTGTCCGGGAGGGACCCCTCCTGCACGTGGGCTTGAGAGAGAGGAGAACCATGGCGAATCTACCCGGGTATCGGCGTCCTTACCCAGGAACCCAGCCGAATCATTTGCATCCCTCCTATGTGTCGTCCATAAAACGCTCGCCCTCCCTGCCCCTTGTTTATCTCCCCCACACAGTCTCCGAAGTGACGGGCCCCGTCTTCGATTCCTCGCTGGTCGATCCTAAGGCTTGTGATCTCACGCGCCAGCACCACGGCGAACCCCTCGGCGAACGCATCATTGTTAGCGGCCGCGTGCTGGATGAAAATGGCCGCCCCGTGCCTGAAACGCTGATTGAAGTTTGGCAGGCCAACGCCGCTGGCCGCTATTTCCACAAAGTCGACCAACACAATGCACCGCTCGATCCGAACTTCACAGGCTGCGGACACACGCTTACCGATGCCAGCGGCCATTATCGGTTTATAACCATCCGGCCCGGTGAGTACCCTTGGAGAAACCATTACAACGCGTGGCGGCCGGCACACATTCATTTCTCGCTTTTCGGGCCTGCTTTCGCCACCAGGCTGGTTACGCAGATGTATTTTCCCGGCGATCCACTACTGCCGTATGACCCCATTTTCAACTGCACCGCGGATGAAAAAGCCCGCAATCGATTGATTTCGGCGTTGGATTGGGAATTCACGATGCACGAACACGCGCTCGGCTACCGCTTTGACATCGTCCTCAGCGGGCGACAAGCCACCCCCTGGGAGAAATAACATGAGCCTGCAGGCGACCACCTCGCAAACCGTTGGCCCCTATTTTCATATTGGCCTCGCGAGACTCTTTGTGGACGATTTGGCCGGACCGGGGGTATCGGGGCAGCGCATTGAAATCGCAGGCAAACTTCTGGACGCCGACGGCCAAGGGGTCCCCGATGGCCTGATTGAGATCTGGCAAGCCAACTCTCACGGCAAGTATGCCCATCCAGAAGACAGCCAAGACAAGCCAACGGAGAAGGGCTTCAGAGGCTACGGGCGGACACCCACGGATGAAAATGGGGCTTATCGTTTCAAGACCATCAAACCTGGCCGCGTTCCCGGACCTGACGGCAAACTCCAAGCCCCACACATCGTCGTTTCCGTCTTTTCGCGCGGGTTGTCGCGGCGCCTGGTCACGCGGATCTATTTCCCGGACGAACCAGCCAATGCAGAGGACTTCGCGCTTAGCCTCATCGATCCTTCCAGGCGGCACACGCTAATCGCGCAAAACTCCGGGCAGCCGGAAACGCACCTCGAATGGAACATCCGCCTTCAGGGGCCCAACGAAACTGTTTTCTTCGACACCGGCCTCTGATCACGCGCCATTGGAGCCAGGCGAGCCTTCCCAGTTCACACTCGCGCGATCTCAACCGGTTCAGCCCCAGACGCGACGCGCCGTGTCCACGACCAATTTCAGTTTGGCCCACTGGCGGTCTTCCGTAATCAGATTGCCTTCGGCCGTTGAAGCGAACCCACACTGGGGACTCAGCGCCAGATTCTCCAGTGGAACGCACCGCGACGCTTCGTCAATACGCTTCAGAAGTTCGCCGGAGTCTTCCATTCGCGGAACCTTGGAACTGATAAGCCCCAGGACGACAGTCTTTCCCTTGGGGACAAACCGCAGCGGCTCAAATGTGCCGGAGCGCTCGTCGTCATACTCCAGGAGGAACCGGTCCACTGCCAATGACCCAAACAATTTCTCCGCAATCGCATCGTATCCGCCTTCGGCATACCAATGGCTGCGGTTGTTTCCCCGGCACAAGTGAATTCCGAGTGTCACTCCATCGCGCCGCGCGGCGTTGAAGCACGCATTATCCGCGCGTACTCTTCATCAAGAGCAACATCAGGCTCAACCTTGAGTTCGGTCTTGATCCAGGCGCGCCATTTCGCGTCCATGTAGTAGCTATAGCGCGGTGCGTCGATCTGGATGTACTTCACGCCATCGGCGGAGAGTTTGCTTAACTCCGCCTTCATGATTTCCACGATGTCCCACAGCAACGCTGAATGATCCTTGTAAATCTTGTCTGTTACGCCGGCTTTGAAGGCGATAGCCGGAAATTGCGTTGCGCTCGGCAGCGTCATCTTGATCGGAAGGGGGCTGTGCGTCTTCATGAAGGCAAGTTCGTGTCCCGTCAGCGGCCGAACCTGGCGCAATTTCGAGGTGACAATTCCCGCCACACTGCTGACTGGAGCGCCGGCGGCTTGGCCTGCCTGCCAACTCCTGCCCACCGCATCGGCCAAGTCAAATCCCTCCACCGCATCGGTGAAATCACTCATGAAATTCCGCCGGCGGAATTCTCCGTCGGTCACGACATCAAACCCCAGCTCTTTCTGTTTGGTTAGAATGCGCAGAATATGTTGATCCTCGAGCTGGCGAATTTTCTCTGCGCTTGCCCCGCGCCTCGCATCGAGCAATTCCGCGGGCCGCAGAAAGCTTCCGATGTGTTCGGCTCTGTATGTTCCGGGCATGCGTTTCACTCCGCTACTTCCGAGCTCGACGCACTCGTGCCCCAGGAAACCGCCTGCGGCGTGATCGCCCCGGTTCCTTCCAGCCGGGCCGAACTCATGGAGAGCCGGGCCGCAATCTCCGTCACCAAAGCGATTTTCTGCGCCAATTCCTTCGCGCGGAATCGCTGCGTCGGGCCGGCTATCCCCACTGCCGCGATCACGCGTTCGTGGGCGCCCAGCACAGGAGCAGCCACTCCGCTCAGTCCACGTTCGAGTTCCTGATGATCCACGGCGTAACCGCGCTGGCGAATCAATCGTAGATTGTCCTTGAGGTCTGGCAGCCGGCTGATCGAAAAGGGCGAATACTGCCGTAGCCCACTCCGCTTCACAACTTCCAGCAACTCTTCCTCTGTCAAGTAAGCAAGAATCGCTTTTCCGGCAGCTGTGCAATGTGGCGGAAACATAGCTCCCACCGGAGTACAAACATTGATGACCGTGTGCGGCGAGTTGACGCGATCCAGGCAAACGACCCCGCCCGGCGCCGGAACTGCCAGGCTCACCGTCTCTCGCGACCTTCGCGACATTTCCAACAGCAGACGATGCGCCTCATTGCGCAAAGTCCGCGATTCCACTGCCCTGGTGCCAAGTTGATGAAGCTTCAGTCCCAGCCGGTACCTTTCATTGTCGGGGTTTCGTTCGATCAACTCGAACCGCTCCATGGCGTTCAATAGGCGGTGTACCGTGGCTTTAGTTAATCCCAATTCTGAAGCGAGTTGCGTCACTCCGGCTTCCGGAGCGTGTTCCCCCATGTGGACCAAAATTCGCAGGGCCTTCTGAAGAGATTTGCTCGACCCGATTTCCAACTCGGGCCTTGCGATGACTCGTCTGTGCAAACTCCTGGCGCTGACTGGCATTGCCTTTCGCCTCCATCCTTGAGTTCGTGCGCGTTCTATAACCGCCTGACCCCGGGAATTGGCCCTTGACCATCGGCGCATTGTAGTCAAAATTTTGTTCTTGTCAATATGAAATAGTGTTCCACATGATGGAACACCCAGTGGAGGCAAGTCGTGTTCCTCAAGAATCAGTGGTACGCCGTCGCTTGGGACCACGAACTGAAGAGGACCCCGTTGGGCCGCACCGTTTGCGGTGAACCCATGGTCTTGTACCGGCAGGTTTCTGGGGCGCTCTCGGCCTTCGAAGACTGTTGTCCCCATCGGCTGCTGCCACTCTCCAAGGGTTACCTGAAGGGTGATCATCTGATCTGTCGCTATCATGGGTTGGAATTCAACGAGTGCGGCCAGTGTGTCTGGATGCCGGGCCAGCAAGGCGTGCACAAGGCCACTCATCTTCGCGTCTATCCCGTTGCGGAGAAGCATCGCTTTGTGTGGGTGTGGATCGGCGATGCCGCCCTTGCGGACGAATCCAAAATTCCAGACCTGCCGTGGTGTTCCGATCCTGGTTGGATTTTCGACGGCAGCACCTATCACGTGAAATGCAACTATGTGCTGTTCGTCGATAACCTGATGGATTTGTCTCACGAAACCTTTGTCCACCCCTCCAGCATCGGCCAGCATGAGATCGTGGAGGCACCCATTACTACTCCGAGCGGTAAGTAGTGAACAATGTCAAGCGGCGGCGTAGGCGACATGTTTCTCGTGGAAAAAGCGCCGGACCTTGGCGGGCAGTTTCTGGGTGCTGCGCAGATGAGCGCGCAACGATTTCATCATGTGCGTTTGGTCTTTGGGACGCTGGCGGCCGGCGTGCGATTTGACGTCCTGGTTCAACAACTCGTCGGGGTTCAGTTCGGGACTGTACCCGGGCAGAAAGAACAGCGCGATGCGCTGCTGTTGTGCGGCCAGCCAGCGCTGCGCCATTTTCCCGTGATGGACCGGATGACCATCCACGATCAAGTACACCTTCCCTTTCACCGAACGCAACAGGCGGCGCAGGAACGCCAGCAGCACCGGCTGCGTGAAGCGTTTTTTGAACACCATGAAGCGCAGCGTTCCCCGATTGGTGATGGTCGAAATCATACTGCAGCCGAAGCGCTGGCCCGTTCCTGGAATCACCGGCGTGTGTCCGCGCTTGCTGTAACTGCGTCCGCTCTGGTGGTCGGAACGCAGGCCCATCTCATCGCCCCAATGGATTTCGGCCTTCTCCCGCTTGGCTTTTGCGCGAATCGCAGGGTAGACCTCTTTCAGCCAGCGCTCCACCGCGGCGGGGTTGCGCTCGTAGGCGCGCCGCACGGGTTTCTGCGGCGTCAGGCCCCAATGCCGCAGATAACGTCCCGCCGTCCACACCGACACGCGCAGGCTGAACCGCTCGGCCAGCAATTGGCACACTGCCTGCCGCGTCCACAACGCGAACGGCAACTGCAGTTGATCCGGACAACGCTGGGAGATCAGCTTCACCACCGTTGCGGCCTGGTGCCCGGCCAGCCGCGAACGTTTGGGCCGGCCCAACGGGTGAGCCCGCAACGCTCGCGCACCGCCCGCGCCATACGCCTTGACCCACCCATAAACCGCCGTGCGTGACACGCGAAAAACGCGCACCGCCTGGGACGGCCGCATGCCTTGCTCGACGACCGCGTGGACCACGCGCCGCCGCAAATCTTCCTTGGCCTCGGGTGAAAGCATCCGAGCATCATACCGGTTTCCACGCATGCCTCGTTAGATGCGGCAATTCCGACAAACGTTCACTACTTTATGCTTCGATTATTAGGTCGAACATCTGAGGACAATCTTCTGAATCAAGTGTGTATCCTCTATGCGTTGCAGCGATCTACCCGAACCAATCGGAACGATCTGCAAAGGCTTGCAACGGCAGCGATTTGCGCCCCGCGCAGGAAGCAGTCATAAGCTCTACGTGGTGAGTTTTAAGTATCGGAAGAACAGCCCTTCAATCTCGCGGCCGTGCGCTCGAATTAGTCGCTCGTTTTTACTTAATACTGAAAACTTAGAACTGAAAACTTTTTTCACCCTTGGCGGTCCTGCCACTCTTCGTGCCACGCCATCTGAATGGCCTCGAGCTTACTCTCGTTGGACTTTAGCGGATCACCCGCGAACCCCGGCAGTTCCGTGATCCACTTGTGCAGGTCCGTAAAGCGGACAGCCAGGGGATCGACGTCGGGATACTTGTCCGTCAAGCCGATGGCAATATCATCGAGACTATCCCAATCGAATTCTTGGGGCATGATTTTCCTCCCTCCCTTCCAAACATGCAGGAAGGCGCCTGTCGCAACGTCATCCGCTACGCTCCAGCTCGCCGGCTTCTCTTTTCTCGTCTGACTAAAGACTGAAAACTTACAACTGAAAACTGCTTCAGTGGTCCAGTTCCTTGGCGTAATTCTTGTTCCAATCAGGAACTTCCACCACGATGTCCGTGGTGCCATCGGGCACGGTCTGGCAACCCAGGCGCGATTTTGGCGTTATGCCAGGCGCTTCGTCGAGTTCGTCCAGCTCCGCATCCGTGGCTTCGTTACAGGATTCCAGGCCCTCCTTCACGACCACATGGCAAGTGGAGCAGGCGCAAACGCCGCCGCAGGCGTGGTCCAGGCCCATCTTGAAGCCCTCGGAAATATCCAGGATGCTGCCGGGCAGGCCGTTGTGGCCGTAGGGAAATTTCTCCGGGTCGACCTCGACGCTTTTGCCGCTCGGAAGAAAAGTGACCTTGAACTTTTTGGTCGCCTTCTTGTATTTCACTTCCTCGATGTACGGATTGCTGCCGCCCATAGTTTTTCTCCAGCCAAGTCGCGAACTTTGGTTGCTTGTCGGGGCGCAGCGTGCTGCGCCCCGACACCAAAAACTTCAAATGCTAGACTTCGGCCAACTTTTTGCCCTCAAGCGCCGTTTGCACCGCTGAACTCATCAGCATTTCGGCCAAATGTTCAGTGGCGCCATTCAATTCATCGATCTGCCGCCGGATTAGCTTGTAGTCGCTGCTCTTCACAGCCTCTTGCAGCGCGGAAACGCTGGCATCCACCTTTTGCCGCTCCGAGGCGGGCAATTGCGTCGCCTGTGGATTCGCCTGAGCCTTTGCTGTGGCTGATAAAATTGATTCCGCTTCGGTGCGCGCTTCGATCACCTGGCGCTCCGCAAAATCCTGTTCCGCATACTCGATGGATTCCTCAAGCATGCGCTCAATGTCCGCGTCGTTCAGGCCATAGCTGGGCTGCACTTCAATCGTGTGCTGCTGCCCGTTTCTCAAGTCTTTCGCAGCCACCTCCAGAATGCCGTTAGCGTCAATAAGGAACTTCACTTCGATGCGGGGAAGACCCGCCGGAGCCGGGGGAACGCGCAAAGTAAAACGTGCCAGCGAACGGCAGTCCTTCGCCAGCTCGCGCTCGCCCTGCAAAACATGAATGTCAATTCCCGTCTGATTGTCCACCCCGGTGGTGTAAAGTTCCTGGGCGCTCGCAGGTATCGTGGAGTTGCGCGGGATGACCTTGGCGACGGCGCCGCCATACGTCTCGATGCCCAGGGAAAGCGGCGTGACGTCCAGCAGCAGCATGTTCTTCACGCCTTTATCCAGGATATTGGCCTGCACCGCCGCGCCCAACGCCACCACTTCGTCCGGGTTCAGTTCCGTGTGCGGCTTGCGGTCGAAAAATTCCTGAACAGTACGGCGAATCAACGGAGTGCGCGTCGCGCCGCCAACCAGGACGACTTCATCCAATTCACTGGGCTTCACTTGCGCGTCGGCCAGCGCCTGCTTCACCGGCGCCATAGTGCGATCGACTACAGGGCGAATCAGGGCTTCCAGCGCGCCACGTGTGAATTCCCGCACGAATAGATTGCCGTTGGGCAGCGGAAAACGCAGCGTGGCCGTAGCCGTTTCGGAGAGCTGGTGCTTGATGTCGATCAGCGCCTTGCGGAGTTCTTGCGCCAGCTCGCCGTGCGGCGAGAAGTCGATCTTGTCGTGCTGCAGAATCTGTTCGTGGACAAAGGCCTGCAGCAGGTTATCAATGTCGTCGCCGCCCAGGTGCGTATCGCCGTTCGTGGAAAGCACCTGGTAGATGTCGCCTTCGCCGGTGGAAATCAGCTTGAGCACGGAAATATCAAACGTGCCTCCACCCAGATCGTACACAGCGACTTTGCCCCGCTGTTTTTCGTGCAAGCCATACGCCAGGGCCGCGGCCGTTGGCTCGTTGACAAGGCGCAGCACCTCAAGGCCGGCGAGTTTGCCGGCATCCTTGGTGGCCTGGCGTTGCGCATCGTTGAAATAAGCGGGCACCGTGATGACAGCGCGATCTACAGTTTCGCCGAAATAGGATTCCGCCCAATTCTTCAGCTCCCGCAGAATGAATGAGGAAATTTCCGGCGGCGTGAATACCTTGTCGCCAAGCTGCACCCGGATCACGTTCTTACTTGCAGGATCGATGCGAAACGGGAAGAGCTTCAGTTCGCTCTGCACGTCGGAAGGTCCGCGGCCCATCAAGCGCTTCACGGAATAAATGGAGCGTTCCGGCTGGATCAGCAATCGCCGGCGCGCCGGTTCCCCAACGATGATGCTGCCGTCAGGATCAATGCTCACGACGGAGGGGCACAGCGTGCTTCCCGACGGCCCCGGAATACACTTCGGCTCGCCGGTCTGCGTATCTACGTACGCGACCAGGCTGTTCGTTGTGCCAAGGTCGATGCCGACGATCTTTCCCATGAGGAGTTTTCAATTTCCCATTATCAGTTCACAGTCAGAACCCAACCCCGACGACCACGCTACAGCAATTCCTTCTGAACATTTACTACCAGATTGCGAATGTAAGAGCGGCGATTCAACAGCTCATTCAGTTGCGCCATAATCTTCCCTCGATCCGGCTCACCCGCTCCCGCTTCGATGGCATTGTCCCATTCCCGCGCTTTGGACTGCAGCGCGCTATCGACGTCCTTCAGCTTCTCTTCAAAATTCTTTTCCGCGGCTTCCAGACGGTGCCTAAGCGAAGCAGTGTCGCTTCCCTCAGCCTTGGCTTCACGGAGTTCGTCCAGCGATTCGTTCAGCTCGAATACCTCCTCGAGCAATTCCGGAGGCGCCTGCTGCTTGTTCTCGCCGTTCTTCCGCGTGCCCTCGATCGCCAGCAGGTATTCCACCCGCGCGATGGGGTCGCGCAACGTGCGATACGCGTCATTCAGCTCCGAGCTTCGCTGCAACGATATTTCGCGTTCCTGCTCCGTTGCGCCAACAAAGTTGTCGGGATGAAGTTTCCAACTGAGTTGCAGGAACTTCTGTTCCAGCGCACTCATTTCGATCCACAATTTGCGTGGCAGCTCGAACATCGCGAAATAGTCGCTTCCCTGCGGAAGTTGCAGCAATTTCCCGCATCCCGGGCAGAAATGCGTGCCGATGGTGCGCTCGTGGCAATTCCAACAAACGAGCGGAGGGTTGGTGATGGGAGGTTGCGTCGACATTGGGTTTTTCCTTACCGCTCCGCAAACATAAAAAAAGTGGCTGGCGTTTGCGGTGGCCAACCACTGGTCAGACCGAGTCAGTAACCGCCCGGGCACAGACTGAAATCCGTGCTGCCGCTAAGCCGTAAACGAACTGCCGCAGCCGCAACTCCGCGCGGCATTCGGATTCTGGAACACGAATCCCTGCCGCATGAGCGTCTCCTCATACTCCAGGGTGGTGCCATTGAGATACAGCAGGCTCTTGGGATCAACGAAAATCCTCGCGCCGAATTCCTCGAAGACTTTGTCGCGGTCACGCGTCTGCGTATCCAGTCGCATGGCATAAGACAACCCGGAGCAGCCGCCGCCCTGCACACCGACACGCAGGCCGCCAGTTTGCGGAGACACGCCTTCCTTCGCGAGCAGGGCGAGGATCTTCCTCGCGGCGTGCTCGGTCAGGTGAATCACTGGCCCGACTTTCTGAGTAACCTCGGTACTAACTTCCGTCGCCATAATCCAAATCCTTAAAAATCACACAA
>CAWADS010000020.1:0-183081 GCA_963780785.1 Candidatus Acidiferrales bacterium | reverse complement strand
TCCAAGAGGGCAGACTTCGACTCAGTTTTGTGAGCAGCTTTCGTTTTTCTGTGTTTTACCGGCGTCGCGTCTTGCCGAGCAGGCGCAGAATTTCCAGGTACAACCAGATCAGCGTCACCATCATGGCGAACGCGCCGTACCATTCCATGTACTTGGGAGCGCCCATGCGCGAACCCGTTTCGATCATGTCGAAATCGAGAACCAGGTTCAGCGCTGCAATGATCACCACTACCACGCTGATGCCGATGCCCAGCGGCGTGCTGCTGTACAGCACAGAAATTTGCGAGTGGAAAAACAGGCTCATGATCAGATTCGCCGCGTAAACCAGCGCGACTGCTCCGGTCGCGGCGATCACGCCGAGCTTGAATCCCCGCGTGGCGCGCACGATGCCGGTCTTGTACGCGAGCAGCAAGACAAACAGCACGCCAATGGTCAGCCCCACCGCTTGCACCGCGATACCCGGATAGGACTTCTCAAACACCGCCGAAATGCCGCCAAGAAAAAGCCCTTCGAGCAGCGCATAGATGGGCGCAGTGATCGGCGACCAGGTGTTCTTGAACACTGTCACCAGGGCGAGAACGAATCCGCCGAGCGCGCCGCCGATCATCCACGGAAAGGCAGCGTCCGGAGTGGGAGAATGGCTCAGACCCCAGGTCCATGCTGCCGCAATCACTACAAACAGAAGCAGCAGGCCGGTCTTGTTGACCGTGCCTTGGATGGTCATGCTTTCGCCGGCAGCAATCGGCGTAGCGAACAACTTTTCTTTCAGAACAGGATTATTGGAGCGAAACAGCTCTGCCATCGAAATTTCCTCCAGCCCGCAAATGGGGCGTGTCTATTAGGATAGCATCAACGTGGCGAATCGAACGGAGCCGCTCGCAGAGCCTCGCAGCGAGGAGTCATTCATTTGGTCTGATAAGGAGAAAAGCTTGGTAGCGCTAACGGGAATCGAACCCGTATTTCGGCCTTGAAAGGGCCGCGTGCTAACCGTTGCACCATAGCGCCACAGTTGAGGGAACTACAACCTTTCAATTATACGAGAAAGCCCCTTTGTGTGCCACGCGGGGGCAGGAAGTTATAAGTTCTAAGTGGTAAGTTTTAAGTTTCGGAAAGGCGGCCCCTTAGGTCGCGCAACGCTCGCCGAGTTCGGCAGGTGTTTTTACTTAAAACTTAAAACTGAGAACTGAAAACTTCTCTCACTTCCTGTCCTGCCACTCTTCGTGCCAGGCCATCTGAATGGCTTCGAGCTTGCTCTCGTTGGACTTCAGCGGATCACCCGCAAACCCCGGCAATTCCGTGATCCATTTGTGCAAGTCCGTAAAGCGGACAGTCAGCGGATCGACTTCGGGATACTTGTCCGTCAAGCCGATGGCAATATCATCGAGGCTGTCCCAATCAAAAGTCCGTGGCATGGATTCTGCTCCTCCAAATCGCTGGTCTCATACCTTGCGACCACGCTCAGCCCAAGGGGCAACCCCACAAAACACTTCTGCTCAGAAGTGTTATTCCGAGTCACGGATCACGAATCACGAGTCACGCCCTCAGTGGTCCAGTTCCTTGGCGTAATTCTTGTTCCAATCGGGGATTTCCACCATGATGTCTGTCGTGCCGTCCGGCACGGTCTGGCAACCCAGGCGCGACTTTGGCGTGATGCCCGGCGCTTCATCGAGTTCGTCGAGCTCCGCATCCGTAGCTTCGTTGCAGGATTCCAGGCCTTCCTTCACGACCACGTGGCAAGTGGAGCAAGCGCAAACACCGCCGCAGGCATGGTCCAGGCCCATCTTGAAGCCCTCGGAAATGTCCAGGATGCTGCCGGGCAGGCCGTTGTGGCCATAGGGAAACTTTTCCGGGTCAACCTCAACGGTTTTGCCGCTCGGAAGAAAAGTGACCTTGAACTTCTTGGTCGCCTTCTTGTATTTCACTTCCTCGATGTACGGATTGCTGCCACCCATAGTTTTTCTCCAGCCAAGTCACGAACTTTGGTTGCTTGTAGGGGCGCAGCATGCTGCGCCCCTACACCAAAAACTTCAAACGCTAGACCTCCGCCAACTTTTTGCCTTCGAGCGCCGTTTGCACCGCCGAAGTCATCAGCAATTCGGCCAAATGCTCCGTGGTGCGATTCAATTCATCGATCTGCCCCCGGATCAGCTTGTAGTCGCTGCCCTTCACCGCTTCTTGCAGCCCGGAAACACTGGCATCCACCTTCTGCCGCTCTGCGGCGGGCAATTGCGCCGCCAGCGGATTCGCCAAAGCCTTCACCGTGGCAGAGAGGATTGATTCCGCCTCGGTGCGCGCTTCGATCACCTGGCGCTCCGCGAAATCCTGCTCCGCATACTCGATGGATTCCTCGAGCATGCGTTCGATGTCCGCGTCGTTCAGGCCGTAGCTGGGCTGCACCTCAATCGTGTGCTGCTCACTGGTTCGCAAATCTTTCGCAGCCACCTGCAGAATGCCGTTGGCGTCAATAAGGAATTTCACTTCGATGCGAGGTAGACCCGCCGGAGCCGGGGGAACGCGCAAAGTAAAACGCGCCAGCGAACGGCAGTCCTTCGCCAGTTCGCGCTCGCCCTGCAGAACATGGATGTCAATTCCGGTCTGATTGTCCACGCCGGTGGTGTAAAGCTCCTGGGCGCTCGCGGGTATCGTGGAGTTACGCGGAATGACCTTGGCGACGGCCCCGCCATAGGTCTCGATGCCGAGGGAAAGCGGCGTGACGTCCAGCAGCAGCATGTTCTTCACGCCTTTGTCCAGGATATTGGCCTGCACCGCCGCGCCCAACGCCACCACTTCGTCCGGATTCAGTTCGGTGTGCGGCTTGCGGTCGAAAAATTCCTGCACCGTGCGGCGAATCAACGGCGTGCGCGTGGTGCCGCCGACCAGGACGACTTCATCCAATTCGCTGGGCTTCAATTGCGCGTCGGCCAGCGCCTGCTTCACCGGCGCCATGGTGCGATCCACCACGGGACGAATCAGGGCTTCCAATTCGCCACGTGTGAATTCGCGCACGAAAACATTGCCGTTGGGCAGCGGAAAACGCAGCGTGGCCGTGGTTGTTTCGGAGAGCTGGTGCTTGATCTCAATCAGCGCCTTGCGGAGTTCCTGAGCCAGTTCGCCGTGCGGCGAAAAGTCAATCTGGTCGTGCTGCAGAATCTGCTCGTGGACAAAGGCCTGCAGCAGATTGTCAATGTCGTCGCCGCCCAGGTGCGTGTCGCCGTTCGTGGAAAGCACCTGATAAATGTCGCCTTCGCCGGTGGAAATCAGCTTGAGCACGGAAATGTCAAACGTGCCGCCACCCAGATCGTAAACGGCAACCTTGCCTCCCGCGCTGCTTTTCGTGCAATCCATACGCCAGGGCCGCGGCCGTTGGCTCGTTCACCAGGCGCAGCACTTCCAGTCCGGCGAGCTTGCCGGCATCCTTGGTGGCCTGGCGTTGCGCATCGTTGAAATAAGCGGGCACCGTGATGACAGCGCGATCTACAGTTTCGCCGAAGTAGGATTCCGCCCAATTCTTTAGCTCGCGCAGAATGAATGAGGAAATTTCCGGCGGCGTGAATACCTTATCCCCAAGCTGCACGCGGATCACATTCCTGCTTGCGGGATCGATGCGGAACGGGAAGAGCTTCAGTTCGCTCTGCACATCCGAAGGCCCGCGGCCCATCAGGCGCTTCACGGAATAAATGGAACGCTCCGGCTGGATCAGCAATCGGCGGCGCGCCGGTTCCCCAACGATGACGCTGCCGTCCGGATCAATGCTGACGACGGAGGGGCACAGCGTGCTTCCGGACGGCCCCGGAATACACTTCGGCTCTCCGGTCTGCGTATCCACGTACGCGACCAGGCTGTTCGTTGTGCCAAGATCGATGCCGACGATCTTTCCCATGGTCAAGTGATCAGTTATCAGTAATCAGTTTTCAGTTAGAACCCAAACCCGACGACCACGCTACAGCAATTCCTTTTGAACGTTTACAACAAGATTCCTGATGTAGGAACGCCGATTGAGCAGCTCATTCAGTTTGCCCATCGCCTTCTTGCGAGCCGCATCATCCGCGGCGGAATCAATAACCTGATCCCACTCGCGTGCAGCCGACTGCAATTCCGTGTCTACCTTCCCCAGTTTCTCCTCAAAATTCTTTTCCGCGGCTTCCAGGCGATGCCGGAGCGAGGCAGTGTCGGTTCCCTCGGCCGTGGCTTCGCGGAGTTCGTCGAGCGATTCGTTCAGCTCGAAGACTTCCTCGAGCAATTCCGGAGGCGCCTGCTGCTTGTTCTCGCCGTTCTTGCGCATGCCCTCGATCGCCAGCAGGTATTCCACCCGCGCGATGGGGTCGCGCAGCGTGCGATAGGCGTCGTTCAGTTCCGAGCTGCGCTTGAGTGAAATCTCGCGCTCCTGATCCGTCGCGCTGACAAAATTGTCCGGGTGCAGCTTCCAGCTAAGTTGCAGGAACTTCTGCTCGAGCGCGCCCATTTCGATCCAGAGCTTGCGTGGCAGCTCGAACATCGCGAAGTAGTCGCTTCCCTGCGGAAGTTGCAGCAATTTGCCGCACCCCGGGCAGAAATGCGTGCCGATGGTGCGCTCGTGGCAATTCCAACAGACCAGAGGAGGATTCGTGACGGGAAGTTGCGTGGACATGGAATTTTTCCTTACCGCTCCGCAAACATAAAAAAAGTGGCTGGCGTTTGCGGTGGCCAACCACTGGTCAGACCGAGTCAGTAACCGCCCGGGCACAGACTGGAATCCGTGCTGCCGCTAAGCCGTAAACGAACTGCCGCAGCCGCAACTCCGCGCGGCATTCGGATTCTGGAATACAAATCCCTGCCGCATGAGTGTCTCCTCATACTCCAGGGTGGTGCCATTGAGATACAGCAGGCTCTTGGGATCGACAAAAATCCGCGCGCCAAATTCCTCGAAGACTTTGTCGCGGTCACGCGCCTGCGTATCCAGCCGCATGGCATAAGACAACCCGGAGCAGCCGCCGCCCTGCACGCCGACGCGCAGGCCGCCAGTTTGCGGAGATACGCCTTCCTTGGCAAGCAGCGCGAGGATCTTCTTCGCGGCGTGCTCGGTCATGTGAATCACCGGCCCGACTTTCTGAGTAACCTCTGTACTGACTTCCGTCGCCATAACTCCAACCCTTAAAAATCACACAAAAAACAAAACTGGACAGCATCCTCCGACGGCCAACCCTCACCGCCGGAAGACGCCACTAACGCCGAGCCGAGAATTAGTGAGACGCCTTCTCGTGCTCGGGAACTTCCACTCACGTGCTTCTTCTTCCAGTTGCCGATGGCGGCCTTGATGGCATCCTCGGCGAGCACGGAGCAGTGAATCTTGACCGGAGGCAGAGAAAGCTCGCGGACGATGTCCGTATTCTTGATGGTGAGCGCTTCCTCCACCGTCTTGCCCTTCACCCATTCCGTGGCGAGTGAAGAGCTGGCGATGGCCGAGCCGCAGCCGAAGGTCTTGAACTTGGCTTCTTCAATGACCTGCGTCTCCGGATTGATGCGCATCTGCAGCTTCATCACGTCGCCGCACTCCGGCGCGCCCACCAGGCCGGTCCCGACGTTGGGATCTTCCTTGGGCAGGCTGCCGACGTTGCGCGGGTTGTTGTAATGATCGACTACTTTTTCGCTGTATGCCATGGGCCGCTTGCTCCTTCTGGTTTTTCCTTGTTCAAACTTCAGCTCTTCGCCACGGTGACGAGCGAGCCAAAACCTGCATTCTTGATCGCCTTTTCGGTCAAGGCGATGTTGGTCAGAAACGCGGAACGTCCCGCGGTGAGTTCCCGCAACGCCTCGCGGATGTATTCCGCGGTGAGTCCCAGAACATGCAGGAATTGCCGCACTTCCTGGAGGTGATAAAAAGCGCGCTCCGCAGCAGGCGCCGGTTCGTCGCCATCCTGATACGCCTGAAACGTCACGCGAAACGGTGCCGACGTTCCGGCGATGGACCGGTGAATCCTGAGTGTTCCTTCACTTGCAATTGCGCTTGCCATTTTGCTTCCCTTCTATCTTTCCTTGAATTACGCGGTCTGCCACTTGACCTTGGAGATGTCGATCCCTTCCTTGGCCATTTCATAGAGCGGCGATAGCTCGCGCAGCTTGGTCACAACCTGCACCATTTTGTCGATCACGTAATCCACTTCTTCCTCGGTATTAAAGCGCCCCAGGCCGAAGCGGATCGACGTATGAGCCAGGTCCTCGCCCACGCCTAGTGCTTTGAGTACGTAACTCGGTTCCAGGGTTGCCGAGGTGCACGCGGAACCGCTGGAAACCGCAACGTCGTTGATCCCCATCAGGAGCGACTCGCCTTCGACATAGGCGAAGCTCATGTTGAGGTTGTTCGGGAGGCGATGCTCCATCGAACCGTTGATGAAAGTCTCGTCGAGCTTGGCTTCCAGCCCGGCCTTCAGCCGCTCGCGCAACGCGAGCATCCGCTTGGTCTCTTCCGGCATTTCCTGCTGACAAATTTCGCAAGCTTTGCCGAGGCCGACGATGCCGGTTACGTTGAGCGTGCCCGAGCGCATGCCTCGCTCGTGGCCGCCGCCATCGATAATGGCTGCGAGCTGCACGCGAGGATTGCGCCGGCGCACATACAGCGCACCAACGCCCTTCGGCCCGTAGATCTTGTGCCCGCTAATCGCCAGCAGGTCGATATTGTCCTTTTGGACGTCCACGGGAATCTTGCCAACGGCTTGCACGCCATCCACCGCCAGGAAGATGCCGTGCTCCTTGGCAATCTTGCCGATTTCAGCAATCGGATTAATTACGCCAATTTCATTGTTGGCGTACATGATGCTGATGAGAATCGTGCTCGGCCTGATGGCCTTGCGCACATCCTCGGGATCCACGCGGCCGTCCCTCTGCACCGGCAGATAGGTGACCTCGAACCCGTGCTTTTCCAGGTTCTTGCAGGTGTCCAGCACGGCCTTATGCTCGATCGCCTGGGTAATGATGTGATTGCCCTTTTCGCGGTACATTTCCGCGACGCCCTTCAACATCAGGTTGTCGGATTCCGTCGCGCCGCTGGTGAAGATGATCTCCTTCGGCGTCGCGTTGATCAGGGAAGCTATCTGCTGCCGGGCAGTCTCCACCGCTTCCTCGCCAGCCCAGCCGAACGAGTGGTTGCGGCTCGCGGCGTTCCCGAACTTCTCCGTGAAATAGGGCAACATCGCCTGCAACACGCGCGGATCCATCGGCGTGGTGGCGTGATTGTCCATGTAAATCGGCAGCTTGACGGCCATTTCCGTGTTCTCCTATCCAGACCGGGATTCCGCTCAGCCGGTTACGGCCAGGCGCTCCATCCCTTTCAATTCCACGAGCGCGGGCTCCGGGGTGTCCTCGGTCAACTGGGCGATGGTCACCGTGCTCAACACGCTCAAAATGCTCTCATTCACGCGGCGCAATGGTTCTTTGATGGAGCAACGCTCCGTTGCGTCACAATTTCCATGCGTCGTCACGCAGGAGGTGATCAGCACCGGCCCATCAATCGCCGTGATCACTTCCAGAGCAGACACTTTCTCTGGCGCCTTCGCCAGTTGGTATCCGCCGGTCGAACCGTGCTTCGCCGTAACCAAACTCTGCCGGGCCAGTTTCTGCAGCACCTTGGCCATCAACGTGGCGGAAATCCCATACTCCTCGGCGATTTCGCTCGCACTGCACGCGTGCTGCTGGCGGTGTTTGGCCAAATGCTTCATGGCAATCAAGCCATAGTCCGCCTTCTTGGAGAGTTTGAACATTCCGCTTGCCTGGTGCCCCCAGAACGGCTCAGCAAATATGCGACTGTTCTAGTCGCAATTTAAACTATATCCTCTGACGGGCGCTCTTGTCAACTCTCCAGAGTTTCCAAGATTCTCAGCAAACTATTAATTTGCTTAAGCTTAGAGTAAGACCAATTCAGTCGGATATGGAGGACTTTTCGCTAAATGGATGATTCTGAGGGGTGAATGGCAACCAGGGTCCTCCCAACGGCAACCGCCAGCTGTACGTTTGCAGGGCTTCTCAGAGTGCGGAACAATACAACCCATTCCCTGGCGAACTGGACGCAATCCGGCCGACACAAGCCGGACATTACTTTGCGATTGTGCACGACCCTCCAGCGGTGGCCGCCTCGATCAACTTCTGAAACGCTGGCAGCGCCGGAATCGTCAGATGAGCCTTATGGGCCTGCACTTCAAGCAATTTCAGACCATCGAGCTGTTGCGTCTTGAGTTCTGGGGAGAGGGGGGCACCCAGGGTGATGCGGTCAATCGCGGCAAGCGCGAGTTCCGCAGCCTGGGAAAGCGCCGACGAAGCGGGACTGGCTTCCTTCACAAGGAATGACCGTTCCGCAAGAGCCCGGAGGCGCGCGTCGTTCCCCGCCCACTGCACAAGTTGCGCGCGCAGTTCGGACGCCTTGGCAAAGTCCTTGCAAGAGCTGGCGAGGTACTCATCCACTTTGCCGGAAAACAGGCGAGATGCTTCGCTTTCCGGATTCACAGCATCCACGACGTGGTCCAACGGCGTCTGGCTGGTAGGCTCCGTTCCAATTCCCTCCCGAGTGTAGTCCTTCACGGGTTCGAGGGCTTCGACAAGTGACTGCACGGCCGCGATTTCTTCGGGCGAGGAGGTTCCGGCCATTCGCTCGATCATTCCCCGCTGGTACGTGCGATGGTTCAGGCCCACCCACTCCAGGCGCTGGCTGATCACGGGCAGTCGTGAGTACATCGAAGCTGGATCGCGGACATCCGCGGGCGACCAAAGCCTTTCGGCAATCGCCGCGGTGCGCGGCCAGATGCGTGAATCGATGTTTTCCGGGTCCACGTATTCCGACCACATGCAGGCCTCTCCGCCAAGCACCAGCTTCTGCTCTTCGGGTGTGAGGTTTGCCGCGGCGCCTCCCAGCGGATCGACGGCATAGTGCCGTGCCGCGCTCCAACCCAGATCCACGTAATAGCCGTTTGAAAGAATCCCGCGATAACCTTGCTTTGCCGCGGCCGCCAGCGAATCCGCGCCGCGCCAGGATTGGATGACGATGCTCTTCGGCACGCCCGGCACCAGGATTTCATCCCAGCCGATGGGCGTTTTCCCGTGTTTCACCACAAGCTCTTGCACGCGCTGGCTGAAATACGCTTGCAGGGCATTATTGTCCTTGATCTCGTGGGCCTTCTTGTACGCCTGAATGCCCGGATTGGCGTCCCATTCTTTTCCATTCACCTCATCGCCGCCGATATGAAAGAACGCGTCCGGAAAGATTTTCGCCATTTCCGCGATGAATTCGTTGAGAAACTTGTACGTTTTCTCATTGGTAGGATCCATCGCCGGATCGAAAACGCCCCATTTGCGCTCGATCTGGTAGGGCCCGGCGCCGCTGGCCAGTTCCGGGTGGCCCACGAACCAGGCTGTGCTGTGGCCGGGCATATCGAATTCCGGCACGACGCGAATGCCGCGGTCGCGGGCATACGCAATCAAGCTGCGAATTTCCGTCCTGCGAGTAGTAAAGCCCGTCGGAACCCAGCTCGTGCAGTTTGGGATACTTTTGGCTTTCCACGCGGAAGCCCTGATTTTCAGACAAGTGCCAATGGAAGACGTTCAGCTTGACGGCTTCCATGCCGTCCAGATTGCGCTCCAGTACCGCGATCGGCATGAAGTGGCGTCCGGAATCAATCATCAAGCCGCGCCAGGAAAATCTCGGTTGATCCTGAATACTGACAACCGGCGCCCCGAAACCGTCCGGCGTGATGTTGACCAGCTGCAGAAATGTCTGCAGCCCGCGCAACACTCCCAGGGGATTCGCCGCATGCAGCTTCGCGCCAGACGGGGTTACGTCCAGCGTGTAGGACTCATCTTCGCCAAGTTCCTGGACCGCTCTGCTCTCATGCTCGGTGGTCACCAGCAGCGTCGCTTTTGCTGGATCAACTGTTTCTCGGTTCGCAAACACCAGGGCCGTCTGGCGATGGAGTTGTTCCAGGAACCGCTGTCCCGCACGCTCCAGCCGCGGTTCCCGGTAACCCGCAAAAGCCAGGCGGAAAGTCTCGTCCACTTTCAGGAAGCCGCTGCCCGTTTGCAGTTTGGCGGGCGTGGGCATCAGATTGATAGCCGAGGGAGATTGCGCGCGCATCGAAAGTGCCCCAAAGGCCAGCGACAATACGGGAAGGAAAACGGCAATCTTACCGGGAAAAAGACTCCGCATGGAGCAGACCTCCAGAAAATCCATCCGCTGCGATCAAGGAACCCATCTGTGGCATTGCGAAACACTTGAGATTGGCATAATTCTCTCCCTAAGGGAAATGCTTTCCCTTCGCCAAGTCCCTGATTCTGCAAGTTCCCTCGCCCTTTGCGGAATGTTTAGGATAGAATGTGCGGCGGACGCCTACGAAATGAAAACTTCTGTAGCCATCTACCCCGGTTCGTTCGATCCCGTAACGAACGGTCACCTGGATCTGATCGAACGCGGGGAAAAGATGTTTGACCGCCTGATCGTTGCGGTTTTGAAGAACCTGGAAAAAGAACCGATGTTTTCCGTCGCCGAGCGCGTGGATATGCTCCGCGAGGTCACAAAGAAATGGGATTGCGTGGAGGTGGACGTCTTCGAGGGGCTGTTGGTGGATTACGCCCGGCATCGCGGCGCCGGCGTAATCCTCCGCGGGATTCGCGCCATTTCCGATTACGAGTACGAGCTGCAGATGGCGCTGATGAACCGCAAGCTGGAGCCGCGCCTGGAAACCGTTTTCATGCTGCCCAGCGAAACCTACAGCTACCTCAGCGCCAAGCTGGTCCGGGAACTCGCGCAGCTCGGCGGACCGCTGAACGGGCTGGTTCCCGCGATAGTGGAGCAGCGCCTGCGCACAAAAGTCTCCTGAATCAGGGGCCTCCAAAGGTTGGGACGGTGGTGCGCTATGACCTCGGGTTGCGCGTCACAACGGCTGTCCCGCCGCAACGTTCTTCCCGATTGAATTTCTCCCCGTTTTCCTGAAAACTGTTGGGTTATATCTGCTACCTCGCTCCAAGGAGAGCTTGTGCAACTTACCAACCGCATCAACCGCATTCAGATCTCGCCGACCGCGGCGGTCATCAATGCCGCGGAACAGCTCAAGGCTCAGGGCGTGGACATCGCCGATTTCGGCCCGGGGGAACCCGACTTCCCCACGCCCGATCACATCAAGAAGGCCGCCATCAAGGCCATCGAAGAGAATCGCTCCAAGTACACGCCCACCGGCGGAATCATGCCGTTGCGCGAAGCGATTGTGGCATGGCACAAGCGCGAGCTTGGCTCCGACTACACGGCGAAAGAATGTGTGGTCAACGTTGGCGGGAAGCACGCCATTTTCAACACCGTGAGCGTGCTGATCCAACACGGCGATGAGGTCATTCTGCCCGCTCCGTATTGGGTCAGTTTCCCGGACATCATCAAGTATGCCGGTGGAACCCCGGTGATTGTGCAAACGCGCGCGGAAAACGGATTTGGAGCCAAGGCCGCTGACATCGAGAAAGCCATCACGCCAAAAACGAAGATGGTCATCATCAATTCACCGTGCAATCCGACGGGCGGCGTCGTCACTCCCGAGGAATACCAGCGCATCCTGGCGCTCTGCAGGAAACATAACATCTGGCTGATGGACGATGAGTGCTATTCGCATTTTGTGTACGAGCCGCACAAGCCGTTTTCGATCGCCAGTGCCAAGGACTCAAAAAGCAACGTCATCGTGATTGGTTCGGTGTCCAAAACATTTGCGATGACCGGCTGGCGCATCGGTTATACGCTGGCGCCGGAACCCCTGATTCAGGCCATCATCAAGGTGCAGAGCCAGTCCACATCAAACCCGACTTCCATCGCGCAATACGCGGCGCTGGAAGCCATGCGCGGCACGATGGACACGGTGCCCGTCATGCTCGCGGAATATGCCGCGCGGCGCAAACGCATCGTCGAAGGGCTCCGCGCCATTCCCGGCGTGACTTGCGAATGGCCGGGCGGCGCGTTCTACGCATTCCCCAATGTTTCCGCGCACCTTGGCGAAGGCAAGGATGCCATTGCGAAGGACTGCACGGATCTGGCGAAGTTGCTGCTGGAACAAGCGCACGTTGCGCTGGTCCCTGGCGCGGCCTTTGGCGCACCAGGCTTTCTGCGGCTTTCCTACGCAACTTCGTTGGAACGCATTGACGAAGGGCTTCGCCGGTTGCGGAAAACATTCGTGCGCGCCGAGGCTGCCTCCTGAACCGTGATCGAGCCAGTTCCAGCGCGTATCGAACCGTTTTTCAGCCCGCGCCCGTGGGGTGCGCGCTCGCTGGCTCCCTATTTCCCTGAGAAAACCAACCTGAAGGAACTCGTTGGGCGAGGCGTGGCTCACCAGCATGGACCGGCCCGTCGCCAACGGTCCCTTTGCCGGAAAATCCTTGGGGGATAGCTGGCGAGCCATGCCCGAGGAATGGCGTGGTACCCGCCTTGGCCACTATTGCGGCTTCCCATTGCTCGTGAAGTTCATCTTCCCGTGCGACATGCTCTCAATCCAGGTGCATCCCGATGACGCCTATGCGGCAAAGCACGAGCAGGCGGCCGGGGGCCGCGGCAAAACCGAGATGTGGCACATCCTCTCCGCTCAACCTGGCGCGGAATTGTTAATCGGATTGAAGACCGGGGTCACGAAAGAAGTGTTTCGGGAGAGCATCGCCAAAGGCAATGTCGAAGCCCTCTTCCTACGCCACCCGGTGCGCCCTGAAGAGACTTATTTTCTGCCTGCGGGCACGCAACACGCCATCGGGCCCGGCATGGTTCTTTGTGAAGTGCAGGAGTACTCGGATTTGACCTACCGGGTGTACGATTTTGGCCGTGTCGACGCTTCCGGCAAACCGCGCGAACTGCACATTGAGAAGGCGCTGGAAGTGACGAATTTTGCGGGAACGCGGGGCGGCAAGATTCCCCCGCTCGCGCTGCATTCGCCCGATGCCAAAAAGCAATTGCTGGCGGCGTGCGAATTCTTCGCCACGGAGCGCTGGGACTGCCACAAGACAACGCTCATCGAAAGCGACCCGGAGCGATTCCAGTTGCTGGTCATTCTGCAGGGCCACGGCAAAATTTACGACGCGGACAGAGCGCTCGACTACCGGACCGGCGAGGCATGGTTTCTTCCGGCTTCCCTGCCGGTGCTTTCTTTGCAGCCCGCGAGCGCGACCGCGCTTTTGCGCATCACTGTGCCGGATCTTGCGGCGCTGCATCGGCAACTGCGGAGAATGGGTTTCGAGGAAGCGGCGATTGCCCGCGTCCTGATTGAGTAGCGCTCGCATGACCAAGCAAGAACTGAGTACCCACGCCATCATCCTCGCCGGGGGACGCGGCACGCGCTTCTGGCCGCGCAGCCGCACACGCACGCCAAAGCAGTTGCTCAACATTGTGGGCAAAACCACCATGCTGGAGCAGACCGTAGCGCGGCTCCGGCCGCTGCTTCCCGCCGATCACATTTGGTCCGTGACGAACGCCGAGCAAGCCGTGGCTTTGCGCAAGCAACTGCCGGCGGCGGCCCGCCGGCGCGTCTTGACGGAGCCCGTTGGCAGAAATACCGCTGCGGCCATCGCGCTGGCGGCCATTCACGTGCGCCATGCGGCTGAGGGTGATGCGTTGCTCGCAGTTTTGCCCGCGGATCATTACGTCGCGCGGCCGGAAAGTTACCGGGAAATTGTGCGCGCCGCGCTGGAGCTTGCGCGCGAGCCGGAACGCATGGTGGTGCTGGGAATTCCGCCGACCCGCCCGGATACGGGCTTTGGCTATGTCGAGAAGATGGGTGAGCCGCTGGATGTGGACGGCCACCCCGTATATCGCCGTCCGGCGATTCACGGAAAAGCCGCAGCTTGAAATGGCCAAGGAATATGTCGCCTCGGGAAATTACCAGTGGAATGCCGGAATGTTTTTCTGGCGTGTGTCCACGTTCCTGGCAGCGCTGAAGAAATATCTTCCCAAGACACATGACGCACTGGAAGCGCTGGCTCCGCACATCGGGAAACGCAGCTATGCCGCCGCGTTGAAGAGAATTTACGGGAAACTCGAGAACATTTCGGTGGACTACGCCATCCTGGAGCGCGCCACGCGCGAAGCTGGCGCCAGCCGGGTCTTCGTCATCCCCGCGGACATCGGCTGGAGCGACATCGGCTCCTGGGCGGCGGTCCATGAACTCGTTGCAAAGCATCCGGGCGAAAATGTTCTTGCGGGTGAAGGCCATACCATCGACGCCGAGGGCAATTTCCTGTGGAGCCCGGATAAATTCGTCGCCGCCATCGGCGTGCGCGACCTTGTGGTGGTTGATACGCCGGATGCGCTGCTCATTTGTCCCCGGGAGCGCGCCCAGGACGTCGGCAAAATCGTCAAGGCGCTGGAAGACAAAAAACGAAAAAAGCTCCTCTAGCTGCCTCATCCCGAAACAGTCCATTGTGGTATTTGGCCTCTCCGGCGCTTCGCGTATACTCACAAGCAATGACCAATATCAAGTTTGGAACCGATGGCTGGCGCGGCGTAATCGGCGAAGATTTCACGCCGGAGAATGTGCGGCTGGTCGCTTATGCCATTGCGCGCTATGTGGTTCGCGGCGAAGACGCGCGAAAGGGCGTGCTGATTGGCTACGATCACCGCCAATTTGCGGATCGCACAGCCGCCGAAATCGCCGAGGTCATCAGCGCGACGGGGACACCCGTCTGGCTGGCGGACAAACCCTGCCCAACGCCCGCCATTTCCCTGCTGGTGCGGCAACGCGGCGCAGCCGGGGGCATCGTCGTCACTGCCAGCCACAATCCATCCCAGTGGAATGGGATCAAATACAAGGCGAGTTATGGCAGCAGCGCGCTGCCATCCATCGTGGCCCAAATCGAGAAAGAACTGGACGGCGTGCTGCGTACCGGCGTGCCGCCGTTGCCGCCGCGAAAGGACTTGATCCACTCGTTTGATCCGCGGGGGCCGTATCTCGATACGGTGGAAAAACTGGTGGATTGGGAGAAGTTGCGCGGCGCGAAATTTCGATTTGTTTCGGACCCCATGCATGGCTCCGCGGCAGGGCTACTGCCCGAATTGTTCACCCGGAATGGCGTGAAATGCGATGAAATTCGCGGCACACGCGATCCGCTTTTCGGAGGTGTGCATCCGGAGCCGATCGAGCCGCATATCGAAGCGTTGCGCAAAGCGGTTCTTGCCGGGAAGTATGACGCGGGCTTCGCTGCGGATGGCGATGGCGACCGCATCGGCGCCATCGATCGCGACGGCAGCTTCATCAACCCCCACCAAATCTTCGCGCTGATGGTTTGGCACCTCATCGGCACTCGAAATCTTCCCGGCGATATCGCCAAAACCTTCTCGGTGACCAAGCTGATCGATAAGCTCGCCGCCAAATACGGCCGCAAGCTCCACGAAGTTCCCGTCGGCTTCAAGTACATCTGCGAACTCATGCTGGAGCAAAATATCCTGATCGGCGGAGAAGAAAGCGGCGGCATCGGCACCAGCCTGTATTTGCCCGAACGCGATGCGACGGTCTCCGCACTTCTGCTTGCCGAACTCATGGCCTGGCACGGCAAGTCGCTGGGAGAATTGGTTGACGCGCTGCACGCGGAATTTGGTGAACACCGCTACGGCCGCATCGATCTGGACGTGACCCGCCGGCAAAAAGAAAAGGCCATTGTCTATTTTTCCGATGGCCAGTTGCAGCGGTTACTCGACTGGCCGGTGGTGCGGCGGGAATCCCTGGATGGAATAAAGGTCTATCTGGGCGATATTGGATGGGTAATGGTGCGCGCTTCCGGCACGGAGAATCTGCTGCGAATCTATTCCGAAACAACCAGCGCGGAAACCACGCAGAAAGTCTTGCAGGCTACCGTTGCGGCGATTCAAAGCCTCTAGGGGATGAAGATGCAAACCGTGAATCTGGCCGAGAAATTCAGCAAGTTTCAGGATTACTGCAAGCCCCGCCTCATCGGCGAAGTGAACGACTTCCATGTAAAAGCCGTGAAGCTGAAGGGCGAATTCCTATGGCACCACCATGAAACGGAAGATGAACTCTTTCTCGTGGTCAAGGGAACTTTGCGCATGAAGTTTCGCGACCATGAAGCGGTTGTGCGCGAAGGGGAGTTTGTCATCGTGCCTCATGGCGTGGAGCATCTGCCGGTTGCCGACGAGGAAGTGCACATTGTCCTGCTGGAACCGAAGAGCACGCTGAACACCGGGAACATCAGCAACGAAAGGACCGTCAGCCAACTCGAGCGGATTTGAAGCAGCCGTCGCCCGATCGGCGATAGATACGGAGCACATATGGATCATCGCTTCTTCACCATGGACGTTTTCACCACCACGCGCTTTCAAGGCAATCCCCTCGCCGTCATCACCGATGGCGACGGTTTTTCGCACGATCAGATGCTGGCCATCGCCCGCGAGATGAACCTCTCGGAAACGGTTTTTGTGCAAAAGCCCACCGACGATCGCGCGCTGGCGCGTCTGCGCATCTTCACCACGAAGGAAGAACTCAAGCTGGCCGGCCATCCCGTAATCGGGACGTGGTTTCTGCTCGCGGAGCTGGGCGTCGTTCCCGCGCAGGAAGGCGGCGTGCACGTGATGCAGCAAACGGGCGCGGGCATTCTTCCCGTGGAAATCCGCTTCAAGGACGGGCGGCCGCAGCGCGTGACGATGACGCAGAAAGAAGCCATCTTCAAACCCTCGAAGGTGGATCAGAAAAAACTTGCCGCCGCTCTTGGCCTCACTCCCAGGGACTTCGACCCGAAGCTCCCGCCGGAGTTCGTTTCTACCGGAATTTTCAACCTGATGGTGCCGCTGCGGAACCGCGCGGCTCTGGCGAAAATCGAAATGAATATGGTGGAATTGGCGCGGCTGATCGGCAAGCAGGGCGCGCTCGCGTATTGCTTCGCGCTCGGCAATGGCACGGCCGCTTTTGCCCGCGGGATGATGCCCTGGGAACTCTACGAAGATGCCGCCACAGGATCGGCGGCGGGCTCGCTGGGAGCGTATCTTGTGAAGCGCGGAAAGCTGGGCGCGGGGCACACGCTGCAAGTCTCGCAAGGAGTGGAGATGGGACGCCCCAGCGAAATTGAAGTGGAAGTCTCGCAAACCGGAAAAAAACTCACCCCAAGAGTCAGCGGCGCGGCTGTGAAAGTCTTTGAAGGCGTGATCCGCACGTGATGCACCGCTTCGCCGTCTTGAAAATGAAAAAGGGCCTCGGGTTCCACCGAGGCCAGAAATTTCCGCGACTACGATTTCTGCATTGTCTTACGAAAAGTGTCCAAAATCCCGTTCACGAAGCCGCCCGCTTCTTCCGAGGAGAACTTCTTGGCCAGATCCACCGCTTCATTGATCACCACCTTCGGCGGCGTGTCCGTGGCGCGCATTCGTGCAGTGCCAGCCGAAGAATAGCGCGGTCGATGACGGAAAGGCGTTCCAGGCGCCAGTTTGCGGCATGCTTTGAAATCAATTCGTCAAGCGCTTTGGAATCGTGCACGGCGCCTTCAAACAGCTGATTCGCAAACGTGCGCGTCTGCTCCGCGGCTTTGGCGCCCTTCCAGAATTTTGCTTCGAGTTTCGTCGGCTTCCTGCTGGCTCATCTCCCATTGAAAGAGCATCTGCATGGCAAACTCGCGGGATTTGGTTCGCAGGGACACGTTAAGTTCGCCGGCCTTTGCGCGCTTCCACCGGCTTTGCCGCGCTGCGGAGCTTCCGCGAAAGCTGCGCCATCTCAATGGCCCCAAGCCCCGCTTCAAAGCCTTTGTTGCCGCCCTTCAGGCCCGCGCGATCGACGGCTTGCTCCAGCGTATCGCAGGTCAACACGCAAAACATGATGGGAATCCCGGTGTCCATTTGCGCGAGCTGCAAGCCCCGTGCCGTTTCCGAGCAGACATAATCGTAATGCGCGGTTTCGCCGCGGATAATGCACCCGATGGCGATCAGCGCATCATATTTTCCGGTCATCGCGAGTTTCTTGGCCGTCAAAGGCAGCTCAAACGAACCCGGCACATGCGCCACATCAATATTCTTGCTGCTCGCGCCCGCGCGCTCCAACGCATCCACCGCACCTTGCAACAGCCTTTCAGTAATGAAACTGTTGAACCGGCTGACAACGATCCCGAAGCGCAAACCGTCGGCACTCAAGCCGCCATCGATTTTCCCGAACTTGTGATTTTCCGCCATTCTCGATCCGCCCGCGTAAAACTTCGCGCACTAAATCCTGCGCCTCATCTGCTACTTCCCTTTGAAAGCGGCTGCCCGCTTCTCCAAAAATGCCTTTGTTCCTTCCCGCATGTCTTCCGTAGCACAGCATAGCCCAAAAAGAGTGGCTTCCAGGAAGAGACCTTCCTCCTGCGGCATCTCCACGCCGCGCTCGATGGCCTCCATGCAGTATTTCACGGCCAGCGGCGCTTTCTCGATAATCTTTTTTGCCAGGGCTTCGGCGGCGGGCAACAACTCCGCGGGCTCGTAGACGTGATTCACCAGCCCGATGCGCTGCGCCTCCTCCGCCGTGATCATTTCGCCGGTCAGGCAAAGTTCGTGGGCCACGCCTTTGCCGCAAAGCCGCGCCAGGCGTTGCGAGCCGCCGTAACCCGGAATGATGCCGAGCTTCACTTCCGGCTGCCCGAGCTTCGCGGTTTTGCTGGCCAATCGAATCGAACAGGCCAGCGCCAGTTCGCACCCGCCGCCAAGCGCAAACCCGTTAATGGCGCAGATGGAGGGCTTGCCGATGGTCTCCAGCAGGTGGAACACGCCCTGGCCGAAAATGGAAAACTCCTTGCCGTTCACCGGCGTTTGTTGCGCCAATTCATTGATATCGGCGCCGGCAACAAAAGCCTTTTCGCCGGAGCCGGTGAGGATCAGCACGCGCACCGCGGCATCCTCGCGCGCGTCCAGCAGCACCTGTTGCAATTCCTCGACGGTCTTGCGGTTCAGCGCGTTCAACACCTTGGGCCGGTTGAACGTGATGTAGGCGATTCCTTCCTTTTTCTCGTACAGCAGGTTTTCGTAGGCCATCATTTCTTCCTTAAAGCTGCATCGGTTTCGGATTGTTAGGGTCGCTGTAGTCGTAGAATCCGCGGCCGCTCTTTTTGCCGTGCCAGCCCGCCAGCACCATGCGCTTCAAGAGCGGCGGCGCAGCGAAACGCTTTTCCTTGAACTCGTCGAACATGATCTGAGAAATGTAATACGTCGTGTCGAGGCCGACAAAATCAAGCAGAGTGAACGGCCCCATGGGGTACCCGCAGCCCAGCTTCATCGAGTTGTCGATATCGAGCACGGAGCCGACGCCCTCCTCCAGCGCGCGAATCGCGTCCAACAGGTACGGCACCAAAAGCCGGTTCACGATGAAGCCGCCGCCGTCCTGAGCCCGCACCGGCGTCTTGCCCAGCTTCGCTCCGAATCCGACCATCTCCTCATAGACACCCGGGTCGGTCGCAATCGTCCTGACCACTTCCACCAGCTTCATCACCGGCACCGGATTGAAGAAATGCAGGCCGACGAAGCGCTGCGGCCGCTTCGTGGCTGCGGCAATTTCCGTAATCGTGAGGGAAGAAGTATTGCTCGCGAAAATGGTGTTTGGCCCGCAAATGGCATCCAATGCGGAGAATAGCTCCCTCTTTGCCGGCAATTGCTCAATGATCGCTTCCACGATTACATCGCAATCCTTCAAGTCCTCAAGGGAAGTCGTGCCCTTCAATCGCCCTCGGATTTCGCTCTTTGCCGCTTCCGTCAGCGCACCCTTTTCCACCAGCCGCGCCAAATTCTTCTCGATGCCCTTGAGACCCTTTTCAACGAGCTCCGCGCTCACTTCCCGCACCACGGTCTGAAATCCGGCTTGCGCCGACACCTGCGCGATGCCCGAGCCCATCAGCCCACACCCTACGACGCCGACTTTTTGGATCGCCATTTTCTTTCCTCACGTCTGCGAATTCCGATGCCTGCGGCGGGAACAACTACCCCGGAAAAGTGTACCAGAGGTTTCCGCAGAACTCCCGGCCCGTCAGCTTCCCAGGGCTTCCACGATCATGGCAATCCCCTGGCCGCCGCCGATGCACGCCGTGGCCAGGCCGTAGCGCAAACCCTTGCGGCGCAGTTCGTTCAACACAGTGATCACCAGGCGCGTGCCGGACGCGCCCAACGGATGACCCAGAGCGATCGCGCCTCCATTCACATTCGTTTTATCGCGCGGCAGCCCGAGTTCCTTCTCGACCGCCAGATACTGCGCGGCAAACGCTTCGTTCACTTCGATGCGATCGATCTGTTCCAGCTTCAGCCCCGCAAGTTGCAACGCCTTGCGCGTGGACGGCACCGGCCCAATCCCCATGATGCTGGGATCGACCCCCGCCACGGCCCAGGACACAATTCTGCCGATCGGCTTAAGCCCGCGTTCCTTCGCTGTTTTTCCCCGCGTCACGATCACGGCTGCCGCTCCATCCACAATCCCGCTGGCGTTTCCCGCCGTGACAATGCCGTCTTTCTTGAACGAAGGCGGCAGCTTTTCCAGTGTCTCCATGGTTGTTTCCGGACGGCGATGATCATCCTCGCTCACCAGCGTCACCTTTTTCCCTTGCTTGACTTCAATCGGCGCGATCTCTTCCCGGAAATATCCCGCCTTCGCCGCAGCATCCGCCGCCTTCTGGCTCCGCAACGCATAGAGCGTCCGCGTCCTTGTCGGGTGATCCCGGTCTGCTCCGCGAGTTTTTCCGCCGTGAGCGCCATCGGCAGCCCGCAATAAGTGTCCGTCAATCCAACAAAGAGAAAATCCTCCAAAACGCCGCCGCCGAGTTTCAGACCACTGCGTGCCCCGCGAATCACAAATGGCGCCTGGGTCATGTTCTCCATGCCGCCTGCAAGCACGATATTTGCCTCGCCCAGCAACAGCCGCTGCCCCGCCTGCACTATCGCTTCAATGCCTGACCCACACAGGCGATTGACAGTCACCGCCGGTGTTTCCATCTTCAAGCCGGCCTTCAAACCCACATGCCGCGCGCCATAGATAGCGTCCGCGCTCGTCTGCATAACGTTCCCGAAAATGACGTGATCGATTTCGTTCGGATCAACGCCCGACCTTTGATTCGCAGCTTTGGCCGCATGTGCGCCCAGGTCGATTGCGGATACTTCCGAAAACACCCCGGTATAACGCGCCATGGGCGTGCGCGCGCCCGCAACGATTACCACATCGGTTGGAAACATGTTTGCCTCGCTTGCAATGATTTCAATGCTGGAAGTCCGCAATCGAGCGGGCTTTGCTTCACTGCCGCTGAATTTCGGCGACGACCACGGTGTCTCCCCCGCGTTTCCGCGCTTCATCGATGCTTGATTCCGCGCGGTTGATCAGGTCGGTCACAATATCCTCACTGTCATACTCCTGCTTCGCCACAGCTTCCACAATTCCCGCGCTCAGCGTGATCTGCGTCGAATCCCACGGCGGGCGAACCCCCGCGGCGGCGCGGCGCAGCTTCTCCACCAGGTTCTGCGCGCCCGAAAGCGATGTGTCGGGCAAAATGAATGCCAGCGCCCACGACGTGTACTTCACGGCCATATCGTTCTGCCGGACCATGGGCTGCAACGAGCGCGCCAACTGCTCCAGGAATTTCTCGAGAGGTGTTTCCCCCTGCTGGCGCAGCATTTCTGCTCCGCGGTCGATCTGCAGAACGGCCAGCGAAAGTGGGGTCCCCTGTGTGCGCGCGCGGTCCGCTTCATTCAGGAGACATCCAACGTAGGAACTGCGGCTGAGTAATCCAGTGCGTTCATCCGAAACGCCCATGCGGCGCACCAGCGAGCGCAACCGCGTGTGGCTGACGCTCATCATCATCTGGTCGCCAATGGCCTGCAGGAAGTAGGTCTCATTCGGCTTCCAGCGGTGCTCCCCCTGGTGGCCGACGATCAGCATCCCCGCCGGGCTTTGCGTCTCTTTGTCCGTGATGGTTACACCCAGTGCCGTCTGCAGTCCCAGTTCGTTCAGGATGGATCCCTCGCTTGCGTCCACCACCAGCCCGCCCAGTTCGTCCGGCACGGCTTTTTCCATTTGCGCGAGCACGAACACGACTTGCGCGCCCGGTGCGGGCTTCAATCCCGACGTACAATATTCCGCGGCCATCTCCGGCGGCCTGCCGGGAACGCCAATGACCGCGAGTGTCCGCGCGGCCTTCAGATAATTGCCCACCTCGTTGACCGTGGTGTTCAGCATGGCCCGCGGCGTCTGCTGCCGGAAAATCTTCTGGTTGATCTCCGAAATCTTCGTAAGGTCGCGCAAAGTCTCCGCGGAGTAGCTTCCCGTGCGCCCGGTCGGCGGCGTGGGTTGCGCTTCCACAACCGGCGCGGCTGCTATTCTTGCGGAACCCCCGGGCCTTCCTTGCGGCTTCGGCCACCAGTTCGCCAGTTGATACAAGTTGTGCAACCGTTCGTTGCGGTCTTCTTCTCCCGGAAACATCGCCGCGATTTTCTGCAGCCGCTCCACCGCCTTGCTTTGCAGCGAGTACTGCAAAAAGATCTCCGTCTGCACGATCAGATCTTCCAATGCCTGCAGCTTGCGGCCTTCTTCGGTTACTGGCGCGGTTTCCGCAACCTCCTGGCTCGCCACTGCCTTTGGGTGAGAAGTGGGGGGCGGGGCCACGGTCGCGGTTTTGGCCATGCGCGCGGCCACGCGGCGTAGAAAAGTTTCGTCGACGTGCCCGCTGAGCTGCTCCATCCGCTGCTGGCAGCGATAATCGTACGAATCAATGTCCACCAGGCGCTCGAGTATTTCGCTGGCCTTCTGAAAACTCCCGGAATTGAAATTGGCGTCAAACAATTTGATGAGTACTTCAAAGTATTGCGACTCGCGATTCAATTCGTTGTAGACTCCCGCCCAAAACTCGAGGATCGGAAGTGACTCCGGATGTTTGGCGCCCAACTCTTCGACTTGGGCCATGAATTCGCCAAGTTTCTTGTCCGCGAACATCCGCTTCTTTAGCGTCTGCAGGATTTCCACCGACTTGTTGTCCTGCCCGGTATCGGAAAAGGCGTCGGCGAGATCGAACAGCCGCGTAACGCCTTCATTTTTTTCGCGCAGCAGGCGTTCCAGGATGGACCGGGCGCGATCGAGCTGCCCCGCCTGGCGCAGCGCATCGGCAAACGTGTTCAGGAAGGCCACGTCACTTTCGCTCGCGGCGAAGGGTTCAAGCAGCGCCGCGGCCTCCGCCGACTCTCCATTGCGCAATTTCGCTCCGGCGTACAACAGTGCCACGCTGCGTTCCTGCGGCGCCAGCCCGTACGCGCGGCCGAGGAAGTTCAGCGCCTCTTTCTGGTCGCCGCTCGCCGCGGCCAGTTGTCCGGCACGCAGAAACGACCGCGCCGCCAGCGCATTCATTCCCAATTGCGCCGCGGCTTCCGCCACCTTCAATTGACGTTTCAAATTGTCTGGATCGAGCTGCGCGGTGCGCTCCCAGCAAAACAACGCATCCTCGCCCCGCCCCGCCTCGCTGAAGAGTTCCGCGGCTTTGCTGTATTGCTCGATGGCTTCTTCCGGCCGGTTTTGCTTCTGCTGCAGGAAGGCGTAACGCGCAATGCGTTCGGGCGACTGCGGCACGGGAGAATGGCGCAGAAAACGACTGTAGATGGCCAGCGCCTTGGTTTCGTCCTTGGGCTCGACCAGCAGGTCAAACAGGTGGCCATAGTAAACGGCCGCGCGGTCAGGCAGGTCCACGCGGGTATAAAGATCGCCCAGCGCCTGTGATGCCTCTGCGTGCAGCGGCGCCTCGTCCAGAACCGCCAGGTACGCCTCGATGGCGTCCTCCACGCGGTTCTTTTCCAGAAACTTCTTCGCGCGTTCCAGATGCTTGTTGACGTCTGAGGCCATCTGTCCGATTTGCCCTTGGATGCTGCTTTGGCGTTGGATAAGGCAGGTTCGCGGCTGGCACGAACCCCTCTTTCACTATATACCCGCCCCGAAACGCGGCAAACCCAGACTCGCGCCCTGATGGGCAATCCGGCAAGAGGCCATTTCTGGCGGTTCGTCTCAGTACCCGACTTTCCGGCGAGGTCACCTACCAGGAGTTGACCGCAGTGAGCCTGGCTGCTCTGTGTCTTTGCTGGGTCTCTTCCGTGCATGCTCGGTCCATGGCCTTTACCCCGGTGCTCGCAAAACACTCGAAGTCGTTCTTGCTCATCGCTTGCGCAGCACAGGCTCCGATGCGGCGAACTACCTATATTTAATGATGACGGCAATGAACAACATGAGGAGCGCAGTCGGAAAATAGATCAGGACCGCGAACTTGGCAGTGTAGCGAATGTACTTAAAAAACTTGACACCCGCCATGGAGCAAACAGTAAAAGCGATCCCGTCCCAGGGCATCCAGAAGTTGAACGCCCCGGTCGCAAATTGAAATGCCAGAACAACAATCTGCTTGGAAAAATGCAGCACATCGGCCAGCGGCGCAAGAATCGGCATCAGAGTGGCCGCGGTGCCGGACGCACTGCCCAGCATCGCGGCCGTCAACGCGCTGATGCCGAACATGACATAGGCAACAATGACTTCCGGCACTTTGCCTAGATATCCGGCGAAGTAATTCAGGATTGTGTCCAATATGCGGGCGTCGTTAAGAATGAAATAGAGGATTTGCGCCGCACTCATCATGACCACCGCGATCACCACGCTCTTCATCCCTTCGATGTTCTTTTCGATCATCGTCCTCACTGACATTCCGCCGGCCAGCGGGATGATGATGCCCATCCACAGAAACAACGAACCGATTTCGCGGAACGCCCAACCATGGGCCATCAGCCCGTACATCAGAATGCCGAAACCGATGGCCAGCAGGATCAGTACCAGGGCGCGGCGAGCGTTCATCGCATATTCTTCGGCCCCGGTCGACTCCGTGCGCAACTTGGCCCGCTTTTCCATGTCCTCTTCGCGGGACAGCGAACACCCCGGGTCTTTGTGGACTTTATGCGCATAGCGCATGATGGCGATGCTGGTGATGGACATAAACACCACGAAGCTGACGACCCGGAACCACGTGCCGCTGTACAGTGGCACGTTGGCTATCGCCTGCCCGATGGCTACGTTGTAGGGATTCGTGATGCCGCAGGCGAAGCCGATAGCAACGCCCCAATAGAGGATAAACACGGCCACCATCGAATCAAACCCCATGGCTAACATCAGCGGCGTGAGGATGAGGATAAATGGAATCGCTTCTTCGTACATTCCGAAGGTCGAGCCACACAGCCCAATGGCGATCACGATGACCGGGATGAAGACGACTCCCAGGCGCCCGGCTTTCCCGATGAGCGTGTGGATCCCGGCACCGATAGCGCCGGTCGCGATGATGGCGGTGAGCGCGCCCGCGGACAGCATGATGACGAACGAACGCTCTGCGCCTTCCACCGCCCCGCGCATAAATACGGTCCACAATTGGAAGAAGCCCTGCGGGTACGACGGTGTGCGATGAAACGACCCGGGCACAACGATCTCCCGCAGGCGTCCCATGACCATGACGGAGTGCCGTTCGAACTGGCCACCCGGAATGATGTAGGTCAGAATCGAAAACCCAACGCACATCAGGAACACGATGAGCAATGGATTGATGTTGCTCATGAAATCAAAAAAACGCTGGCGGAAGGTCTGCATGGCGTCCTCGTCCTCCGGTTCCGAAGATTAAAGCCAACAGCGTAAAAGTTTTTATCCTTCAAGCTTCGTAAAACACCTTCGTCTTCACCTCCGGCAGAAGCTGTTTCACCTGGCGGATAGCAGCCGCGGCACGTTCGTGGTCGTATGCGGTGAGCAAGGCGCATGCGGCGGCAGGCTCGAGAGCTGCAGCCCGAGCTTCGACTGCCGGCAGGGTCGAACGGGTTTCGGCTTCGAACTTTTGCCAGGTGGAGGTAATCATTTCGATGCACTTGCTGTAGCCGTAGTCAGCGAGCTTCGCCAGTTCCGTGAATAGCCAGTAGGCCGAAGCCGGATCATAGGAGCCTGAGGCATACGCAAAATGCGGTTCCACCGCGCTGATGCCCAGGTGGAACGGGATGTAAACACTGGTGAGAGAAGTTGCCATGCCGCACCAGATGCGGTTCCCGATGTGCGGCGGCAGGGTGCGCCGTAGTTCCACGATGGCGCTGGCTTCGGTGTTCATGCGGGCAATTGTCCGCACACCCGTGCGAAAGGGCGAGCCGCTTTCTCCAATCTTGAATTGCGGCGCGCCGTCAAAAATGTCGCGCATGAAGCGCATCAGGTCGAGGATGCTCACTGTCCCAAGAGACGAGTAGCGACTTTCGAGCACGGCATGTCGATCGCAGTTATAGGCATCGCTCTGATTCTTGGGATCGCCGTAGATGGCTGCAAAATCGAAGGGACCGTCTGCATACCACCCCTGGTTCCGCGCATAGTCCACGAGGGTCGCCGGGTACATGAAGTTCTCATGATCATGGAAGTCGATTGCGCCGATGCGGTAACAGTTGGCTCGCATCGCAATTTCATCCGGGCCGATTCTTTTGGCAACCCATTGGCCACCGCGCGCCAGCTCCACCCACCACGCGTCGTCGTAATCGGCGACCGCCAGCATCGTGCCGGAATCGCAGCTCAATCCGTGTGTGCTGCAGAGTTCGCCAATCAGGGCGGCGCCTTCGCGAGCTGAGCGTGCTCGCTCCAGGACCAGCTGCACAAATTCCGTCCAGATGATGCCGCCAGGAACAACGTCGTACGCCCTTGCTTCCGGAATTCCCCGCATCAGCGCCATGTTGTTCGCGACTGTGACGCCGTATTCGTTGACTCCCCCAGTGTGCTCCCCGGGATAATGGTTCTTGTCGAAGATCTTTGTGGCGATATAGCGCGGCAGTTCTGCCGGCTGCTGCAGCGTGCCGCCGGAATACAGCGGGTATGTCTCTCCGGCAGCAGCCGGACGGCGCGGGCTGATTTCAACCTTGTGCGCAGAATTCCGCCCCAGCTCTTCGCTGTGGGCCACGAGCACAGAACCGGTGGCACTGCGGTTCTTGCCCACGACAATGGTCGTACACATGAATAGGCTCCGGGATCATTCTGGGACGCCAAAGAAAGCGTCTAAGACCTTCAAGTAAGTGGCAACCCGCTCGGTTAACGGCGGCATATTCTCTGCATGCAGGATTGTCTCCGCGGTGATCACGGGACAGCAAGCGCGCAGTTTGTACAGCAGTTCGTCAATCGATCCGTCCTCCGTGTTGACGATGATTCCGTCGATCAGTCGTTCTCCAAAGCGTGTTGTGCCCTCCCGCATGAGCGGCAATGAGCTACTTTCCAAACAACGGACAACACGATTCGCGATGGGGTGGCTCAAGCAGTTTTCGCCGGATATATAGAGATAGGAACCCCACCCCTCCAAGTGATAGTCCGGAGCTTCATAGACCGGGTCTTCATGGAGGTCGAGCACTGCGGCGTTGGGATTGATGGTCATGGTGTTCAGGACAAATGCGGTGATCGCAGCAGCTTCCGGGGACGCGGCAACTGGCAGCCGGCCCAGCCAGTGGTCGCTGTCGGAGACGCTTTGGCCATTCGGGCCGTAACGGATGTGCTGAAAATAACCCCATGGGTTCAGCAACGGCAGGAGCAGAATCTTCCGGTCGGAGCCGAGTTTCCTCAACTTCCCTACATAGCGGGAGTTCGCGATGGCTCCGGCGGGTTCGCGGCCATGGATTCCCCCGATCAGGATATAGTCAACACACTTGGAATTGAAGTAGGCATGAATTGGGAGCCGTTCACCCTTGGCGGTGACTTGTGCAGTGATTTCAGCTCTTTGCCAGCCTGCCGCGAGCAGATCGTCGCAGTTTTGATAAATCTCAGCAATCGCGGGCCGTCCGTCGCGGATCGCGGGGATCGAAAAATAGTCCTTCTCTAGCATGGCCGAATGTTATCACTTTCAGTTCTGTGCAGTGATCCTCGGCGGGCCTACGAGCCTCGAACGAAGCCGCTTCCCCCGCAAGAGATCTCATCATCCCCGTCCCCGGCGGTTTTCTCCGCGAAAATGCCGAAAACTCTTCAGATACGGGGCGCCGCGTCGGTAACGGATGCGAGTTGAATTTCCCGCCACTCCAATGAGCTTAATGCCCATTTAGTGCGATCACCTGAGACTGATCCACTCCCTCGCAGCCACGCGGGCTGACGTCCCCATGCGTTTGTGGCAAACTAGTACCGTTCCAACTCGTTTCGGGAATTTGTCGCCAAGCTAGGTGAAGGCCATTGTGTGGGAGTCAGCCGCTCGCGCGATTGGTCTATTTAGTTGGAACGGCACTAGGAGTTTGCACGGCAAGCTTCGAGCAGGGTGAGAGGTGCTCGCCCCAGCCACTGGGCCCGCCGTCTATCTCACGGGAACACCATCAGGCACAACCCTGGCGGTAACGAGAGCGAATGGACCCAAAGTTCATACGAAATTTCTGCATCATCGCGCACATTGATCACGGCAAATCGACCTTGGCCGATCGTCTGCTTGAACTAACCGGCGCCCTCACCCAGCGCGAAATGCACGAACAAGTGCTCGACTCCATGGACCTGGAGCGTGAGCGCGGCATCACCATCAAGGCGAAGAGCATCCGGCTGCATTATCAGGCCAAGGATGGCAACACCTATCGCCTGAATTTGATTGATACGCCGGGCCACGTGGATTTCTCCTATGAAGTTTCCCGCGCGCTTTCCGCCTGCGAGGGTGTTCTCCTAGTGGTGGACGCCAGCCAGGGCGTCGAAGCGCAAACCGTGGCCAACACCTTTCTTGCTGCAGGCCACAATCTCACCATCATTCCCGTGATCAACAAAATCGACCTGCCCGCCGCGCAGCCCGACTTCGTCAAGGAACAGATCGAGACCGTTCTGGCCATTCCCGCCGAAGATGCCCTGCTGATCAGCGCAAAGAGCGGGATCGGCGTGGAAGATGTGCTCGAGGCCATCGTGCAGCGCGTTCCCTCACCAAAAGGCAGCGTGGAAAACCCTTTGCAGGCGCTGATTTTTGATTCCTGGTTTGACCCTTATCGCGGCGCGGTTGTCCTGGTCTGCGTGAAGCAGGGCCGCATTGCGCGACGCATGAAGATCAGGTTGTGCGCCGGGGACGAAACCTACGAAGTCGAACAGCTCGGCACGCTCACTCCCAAGCCCATCGCGCTGCAGGAACTGGAGGCCGGCGACGTCGGCTTCGTCATTGCCAATATCAAGCAGGTGGCCGACGCGCGCATGGGCGACACCATCGTCGAGGCGGGCAGCAGCGCGCCGCCGCTTCCCGGCTTTGAAGCCATCCAGCCGATGGTCTTCGCCGGGCTGTTTCCGGTGCTGGCCGATGACTACGAACCACTGCGCGATGCGCTCGGCAAATTGAAATTGAATGACGCCTCGTTCTTCTACGAGCCGGAAAACTCCGTCGCCCTTGGTTTCGGCTACCGCTGCGGCTTCCTGGGGCTCCTGCACATGGAGATTGTGCAGGAGCGGCTGGAGCGCGAATTCGGCCTGAATCTGATCACCACCGCGCCCAGCGTGCGTTACCGCATCACCCGCGTCGGCGAAGCAGTCATTGAAGTCGATAGCCCCGCGAAATTCCCCAATCCCAGCGACATCAGCAAGATCGAAGAACCCATCATCAAGGCCATGATCATCACCAGCGACGAATCCGTTGGCAGCATCCTGCGCCTCTGTCAGGAGAAGCGCGGCATCCAGAAGAACTTCGAGTATCTCTCCCCGACGCGCGTGATGTTCACCTACGAACTTCCGCTGAACGAAATCGTGATGGATTTCTACGATCGCCTGAAGAGCGTCTCGCGCGGCTACGCTTCGCTGGATTACCACCTGGCCGGCTACAAGGAAGCCGACCTCGTGAAGCTGGATGTGCTTGTCGGCGGCGAACCCGTGGATGCCCTCGCGCTGATCTGTCATCGCGATCAGTCTTACGAGCGCGGCCGCGAACTCGCCACGCGCCTTCGCAAGCTGATTCCCCGCCAGATGTTCGAGGTGCCCATCCAGGCGGCCATCGGCAGCCGCATCATCGCCCGCGAAACGGTCGCGGCCATGCGCAAGAACGTGCTGGCCAAGTGCTATGGCGGCGACATCACGCGCAAACGCAAGCTGCTCGAAAAACAGAAAGAAGGCAAGAAGCGCATGAAGCGCGTCGGCCAGGTGGACATCCCCCAGGAAGCCTTCCTCGCCGTCCTTAAGGTTTCCTCCGACGAAGAAGACTAGCTATTCCTTCCCCTTAACTTCCGTGGAAAGGCGGCCACGATGAAGTTGGAGATTCACTTCGTCGCCGGCCTGCACTTGCGCCGCATCGCGCAAGACAGTTCCCCGCGGCATCCGTCGCGATCGCGTAACCGCGCTCCAGGACCTTCAGCGGGCCGCGCTCCTGCAATTGCAGCGCTAAGCGTTCCCAGCGCTCGCGTTTTCTGCGCAGCAGGCGTTCCGCGCGCACGCCCAATTCCTGGCTGCGCCTCTGCAGCCGCAAGCGCAGCACCCCGACCTTCGCCCGGAAATCGAACGAAGCCACGCGCAGATGCGCCTTCGTAAAGCGCTTCCGTGAAAACTCCAGCCGCGCCCGCAGCCCCAGCGCCAGCCGCGAAGTCAATTCATCCGCACGCTGCCGCCGTTGCCGCAGCAAATCCAGCGGCCGCCGGAACCCGCGCCTCCCTGCCAATTCGTGCACGCGCCGCGAAAGCTCCAAGATCCTATAGCGCAGGAGGCTTTCCAGCGTTTCGCGCAAATCGGCGACATGCTTGTCGAACTCGCGCCGCGTCTGCACTACCAGCTCGGCAGCCGCGGATGGCGTGGACGCCCGCACGTCCGCCACAAAATCCGCAATCGTGAAATCGGTTTCATGCCCGATGCCGGAAATAATCGGTATGCTCGAAGCGGCGATCGCCCGCGCCACCGGCTCTTCGTTGAACGCCCAGAGGTCCTCCATCGAGCCGCCGCCCCGCACCAGCAGGATCACGTCAGCCGCGTGCTTTTTGTTGAAGTGCCGCAGCCCTTCGACGATCTCTTCCGCGGCTTCCTCGCCCTGCACACGCACCGGATACACCGTCAAATGCACATTCGGAAAGCGCCGCGTCAGGATGCGCACCACATCGCGCACGGCCGCGCCCTTCGGCGAGGTAATCACGCCGATACGCTTTGGGAGCAGCGGCAAAGGCTTCTTGCGCTCCGCGGCGAACAGCCCCTCTTCCTCCAGCCGCTTCTTCAACTGCTCGAACGCCAATTGCAGCGCCCCGCGCCCCACCGGCTCGAGCGCCTCCACGTAAATCTGATACTCGCCGCGCGCTTCGTACACGCTGAGCGAGCCCCGCACCGTAACCTGAATCCCATCCTCCGGCCGGAATTTCATGCCGCGTCTCTGCTGCTTGAACAACACGCAGCGGATCTGCGCGCGCTCGTCCTTCAACGTGAAATAAAAATGGCCGGATTGCGCCTCGCGGCAGTTGGAAATTTCTCCTTGCACCGAAATGTCCGTGAAGTTCTTGGCCAGCAGGTCGCGAATGCGCGCGGTCAGGTCGCTGACCGTGAACACGCGCCGCTCCGGTTGCAGATTGAGTTGCAGTTGGTCCATAGCTCTGTGGAAACAGTCCAGCGATCCGCGGCGAGGGCGGAATGGCTCCAATCGCCGGGTTATTCCTCTTCTTCGTCCTCGCCCATCTGCATGGTGAGGTAGCGCTCGTAGCCCAGTTCCTTGATCAAGTGCATCTGCGCCTCGAGCCAGTCCACATGGCCCTCCTCATCTTTCAACAGTCGCACGAAAAGGTCGCGGGAACCGTTGTCCTTCTCCGCCACGGCAATCTGGATCGCCGCGTTGTAATCCTTCACCGCGCCAAGCTCAAGGTCCAGGTCGCTCTGCAGCATCTCCTGGACATTTTTCCCCACGGTCAGCTCGAGCGGCTGCATCGTTGGCGATCCATCCAGAAAAAGAATGCGCTCCATGAGCGCCTCGGCGTGTTTCATTTCGCCGATGGACTGCATCTTGATGTACTCCGACAGCTTCTCGTAACCCCAGTTCTCGTACATTTCGGCATGGAGAAAATACTGGTTGATCGCCGTAAGTTCCTCGCGCAGAGCCTTGTTCAGTTGTTCGATGACTTTTGCCGAGCCTTTCATCGTGGACCTCCCTTGGTGGCCCAAGTCTAGCGCAGGAGGCAGGATCGCGCCTAGTGCCGTTCCAACTTGTTTCAGCAAATCCCTTCGAGAATACTCTCTCCGTGTTCGCGTCAGATGCTTGGACCGTCATTTGGCCCAAATAGTTGGAACGGCACTAGCTCGCTTCAGCGGCGCAGGCGTGAAAGCAGCCAGAAGAGCAGCGACAACCCCACACTCAGCACGATGCTCGTCACGATCGGAAAATAGAACGTGGTGTGCTCGCCCTTATGCACAATGTCGCCGGGCAAGCGTCCCAGGCGAAACGGCAATCTGCCGCCAAAAAAGAAAAACGTACCCACGACGAGCAGCACTGCTCCCAGAATCAGCAGCGTGCGCCCTAGCTCGCGAGTGGGATCCATGCCTCACGCCACGGCGGCGATGCGGCGAACAACGTCATTCTGCTCTGCGATCGACTCCGCGCCCACGGTGAAGGCATGCAGCACGTCAAGGCCGAGCGCGTATTTGAAGGCCTCATCCTGCTTGTTGCGCAAACTCCCCTGCCCGAGGATCTTCATGCCGATAATGCCCTTGCCCGCCGCGCGCATTTCGCGCAGCACGCTCACCACCGTATCGGGATCGGCATCCATGTAGGCGCCAATGGGATTGATGCGCGCCAGGTCCACTTCAACCCACGGCGATTTCGCCGCAGCGCGCAATGCCTCAATCGTATGGCAGGAGCAGCCGTGCGCGCGGATGATTCCCTTTTGTTTTGCTTCGGAGAGCACGTCCATCACCGGGCGGTACCGCGTGCTCCAATCGGCCTCCGTGACGCAATGCATCAACACGATGTCCAGGTAGTCCGTGCCAAGTTCGCGCCGGAAACGGTCGAGGTCGGCCTTCACCCCGGCGGCATCGCGCGAAAAGGTCTTCGTCAGGACCGTCACCTTGCTGCGGTCAACGTGCTTCAGCGCTTCCGCAACGTGCGGATGGCTGCCGTAAGAATCCGCCGCGTCAAAAAAACGCAGCCCCTGATCGTAGCCGTTCAGGAGCACGGCCGCGAGGCCCTTCACGCCAAGCGCGGTCTGGTGCGAGTGGTGCCCGGAGCCGACTGTGCCCGTGCCCATCGCCAGGCGTGATGTTTGAATCCCTGTGCGGCCAAGCGTCACCGTGTCGGCTGCGCGAAACTTGCTGGCAATCGGAGGCAGCGCCAGCAATCTCCGCGCAAGCGGGTGCAAACTGAATACGGCGCCGGAAGCTGCTCTGGCGCTGCGGCTAAGAAATTCGCGGCGATGCATTAGGGACATACGAACCTCCCAGGAAGAATGATTCGGGCAGGCCCGCCTATTATGCAGGTAAGACACGAAGGGACGAAGGGAAGTACTCCCGCGCAATTTGACCCATCGTTCGGCCCTACTGTCCTGCCTGATTACGCGTTTGGTTTCGACGGTATCAATAACCCTTTTTCCACGCGGTACTCCAACCCTCGCCAGGTGATCTTGTTCGTAAGAAATCCCGTCACCCACACTCCAAAATTCAGCAAATCGCGCAACGGCACCAGCCACCAGCTTTTGCGCGTGACTTCATCATTCAAGCCCCATATTCCCATCGTCCAGACCAAAGCCAGACGCAGCACGAAATACGAGGCCAGATAAGCGCAGGCAATTCCACGCGAGGGCGCTACGAGAGCGGCCAAAATCGCCCAGGGGAATCCGAACGTTAGTAACAACCCGGCATACCCGCTCGGCCGCACATTTCTCAGGCCGATCGCCCATCGCAACTCGTGCTGGAAAAAATCGCGCATCGTGCTCCGTGGATACGTCATCTGGACTGGCTGGTTCATTAATTCGATCCTAAATCCGCGGGCCGCCATCCGGTTTCCCAGCTCAAAATCATCGGAGTGGAAGTTCATCATGGCTTCGAAGCCATGGATCGAGTCCAGGTGGGATTTGGTTGTGGCCATCGTCCAGCCGAACAGGAAATTTATCTGGCCCTCGATCTTTCGCGCGACCAAAGCGTTCGGCACTGTTTCCGTCGCCAGGACCAGCGCCTCTAGATCGGCTGCCACGGTGCCGCCTGGCACTGCCCGGAAAAACGCTGTCACCGCGCCGACTTCCGGGTCCGCAAACGGCGCCGCAACTTCACGCAGGTAATCGCTCTCGACGCGGACGTCGCTGTCGCTTATTGCCAGGAGTTCGTAACGCGCCTCCTGGACTAGCTTGCTGAGATTGTTCACCTTGTGATTCGCGCCGGGCTGAAGCACGCCCGTAAACAGCCGGATAGCCCGCTCCGGGAAATCCCGCCGCAGCTGCTCGATCACGGCGACGATGGGGTCGTTCGCCTCTTCGACCGCGAACAGAATCTCGTATTCCGGATAGTCCAGCTTGCAAAAACTGGCAAAGTTCGCATAAGCGTCGCGGTCCAGACCGCGAACCGGTTTCAGAATGCTGGCTGCCGGCGCAAACGCGGTGATCTTTGGAGCCTTCGTCCGGACCTTCCGAAAATAGTCCCAACCACAGTAAATCGCGAGCAAATAGTAGCCAAATGGTGCCAGCGCGACGAGCAGTACGGCCGAACGTAAGAAGAAATACGCGGACATAGCCGCCTTCCTGAACTTGCACCCCTGTTCCCGGTTTCAGCTTACGTGAATTGGGCTGTCACGGACAATTGTCCGAGGCAGTGCAATTGAATTTTAGGATGGGAATGCGCTTTCAGATCAGTTCCAGCCCAGGAAAGAAATAGCCGATTTCGAAAGACGCGGTCTCCGCGGCATCGGAGCCATGCACGCAATTGTTGCCGATGCTTGTGCCCAGGTCGCGCCGAATCGTGCCGGGAGCAGCCTTTTTCGGATCCGTCGATCCCATGGTGTCCCGCCACTTAGCGATGGCGCCGTCCGCTTCCAGGACCATGGCCACGATCTTCCCCGAACTCATGAACTCCGTGAGTTCGCCGAAAAACGGTCGTTCCCGGTGAATGTAGTAAAACCCGCCCGCCTCTTCCCTTGTCAGCCGCATTGACTTGATGGCGACGATCTTGAAACCCGCTTTATGGATGCGCGCCAGTATTTCTCCTTGCTGGCCGCGGCCAACAGCGTCCGGCTTGATGATCGCGAATGTGCGTTCAATCGCCACAAGATTCTCCTCCATGATGCAATGACGCAACGAAGTGATGAAGCAATGAAAAACCCATTCTCATAAAATCTATATGGACATCCGCGAGTTCCGCGCACAGCGAAACGGTCTTTACTCTTTTACTTTTTCACTCTTATACTTCTTTTCTTCATTTCAGCGCCGCAGCAACCTTGGATCCCAAATCCGCCGGCGTCTCCACCGTGTGAATCCCCGCCGCATTCATCGCGGCGTACTTGTCCTTCGCCGTGCCTTGGCCGCCGCTGATGATCGCTCCCGCGTGGCCCATGCGCCGTCCCGGAGGCGCCGTCTGCCCGGCAATGAAGCCCACCACGGGCTTCTTCACATTCGCCTTAATCCACTCGGAAGCGCGCTCTTCCGCATTCCCGCCGATTTCGCCGATCAACACGATGGCGTACGTATCCGGATCGTCATTGAACATCTTGATGGCATCCAGAAACGTCGTGCCGATGATCGGATCGCCGCCAATCCCGATGCACGTGGACTGGCCAATCCCCAGTTGCGTCAGTTGGTATACGGCCTCATAGGTCAAGGTGCCGCTGCGGCTCACCACCCCGACATTTCCCTGCTTGTGAATGCGCCCCGGCATGATCCCGATCTTGCATTTGCCGGGAGAAATAATCCCCGGGCAATTCGGCCCGATCAGGCGCGTTTTGGACTTGTCCACGACGTTGGAAACTCGCACCATGTCCAGCGTGGGAATCCCCTCCGTGATGCAGACCACCAGGGCTACCTTCGCGTCGGCGGCTTCCAGAATCGCGTCCGCTGAGTACGCCGGCGGCACAAGAATCACCGTGGCATCCGCGCCTGTCGTCTTCACGCCTTCGGCGACGGTGTTGAATACGGGGCGCTCCAGATGCTTCGTGCCCCCCTTGCCCGGCGTCACGCCGCCCACGACATTCGTTCCATACTCGATCATCTGCTGCGAGTGAAACGTTCCTTCCCGCCCGGTAAATCCCTGCACCAGAAGTCGTGTCTTTTCATTGACCAGGATGCTCATCGCGCACCTCCTGCCAACGCCACCACCTTTTGCGCGCCGTCCTTCATGCCCTCGGCGATCGTAAAATTCAATCCGCTTTCCCGGAGAATCTGTTGTCCTGCCTCCACATTCGTTCCTTCCATTCGCACCACAATCGGTATTTTCACGCGCAGATCCTTCGCCGCCGCCACAACGCCCGTTGCCAGCACGTCGCAGCGCAGAATGCCGCCAAAAATGTTGATGAAAACCGCTCTTACCCCCGGATCGCTGAGGAGAATGCGGAAGGCATTCTTAACCTGATCGGCGGAAGCGCCGCCGCCCACATCCAGGAAGTTCGCTGGCGACCCGCCCGCATACTTGATGATGTCCATGGTGGCCATGGCGAGTCCCGCCCCGTTCACCATGCAAGCCACGGTGCCGTCCAGCTTGATGTAGTTCAGCCCGTACTTGGATGCTTCCACTTCGAGCGGGTCTTCCTCATCCAGGTCCCGCAGCTCGCGAAGTTCCTTGTGACGGAAAAGCCCGTTGTCGTCAAACGTCATTTTTGCGTCGAGGGCCACGATCTTGCCGTCGCCGGTCACAACGCACGGGTTGATCTCCACCAATGACGCATCCGTATCGATGAACGCCCGATACAGCGCCAGCAAGAACGGTACCGCCGCTGTCACTTGCTCTCCCGTGAGCCCCAATCCAAACGCAATCTTGCGCGCCTGATAGGCCTGCAATCCTACGGCCGGATGGATTGGCTCGCGCAGAATCGCGCCGGGATTTTCCTTTGCCACTTGCTCAATCTCCATCCCGCCGGCGGAGCTGGCCATAAACACGGGCCGCTCCGTCTCCCGATCAATCAGCAGCCCAAGATAGAGTTCCCGTTTGATGTCCAGGCCCTCTTCAATCAGCAACCGCCGCACGACGCGTCCCTGCGGGCCCGTTTGCGGTGTCACCAAAGTCATGCCCAGGATATGCGAAGCTGTTTCCGCGGCCTCGTCGGCGGAGCGCGTGAGCTTTACGCCTCCACCTTTCCCTCGGCCTCCCGCATGAATCTGCGCCTTCACCACAACCACGTGGGATTTCAGGCGCTGTGCTGCTTCCCGCGCTTCCTCCTTCGTGAATGCCACTTCGCCGCGGGGCGTGGCGACACCGTAACGAGCAAGGATCGCTTTTGCTTGGTATTCGTGGATCTTCATTTGAGGTTCTGCCTTTTACGCGACCGTGACGCGGTCGCCATGCTGTGCGACGATGGTGCAGTGCACGCGTGCTAGTATTTGAAGTCTCGCAAAACATTCAAGTTTACTTGAGACGCGAGGTTCGGGCAAGGCAGCAACTTTGCTCTTTGCAGAAGACATGACCAGCAGCAGCGCATTGATCGCGAAAGCGGAAGCCGGCGCCACCCTCACTCGCGCCGAAGCGGAATCCATCATGGAGGAGTTGCTCTCCGGACGCGTGGAGACCCCTGCGATTGTTCGCCTTCTAACTGCCTTGAACCTGCGCCCAATCAGCGTCGCCGAACTGGCCGGCTTTGCCAGCACCATGCGCCGCCACGCCGCGCCCGTCTTCGCGCCCGGAGAGTTACGCCCGGAAAATCTGCTGGACACCTGCGGCACGGGTGGCGATGCCAGCGGCACTTTCAATATTTCCACGGCAGCGGCATTCGTCGCCGCGGCCGCCGGCGCGCGTGTCGCCAAGCATGGCAACCGCTCGGCCGGCTCGCGCAGCGGCTCCGCCGATGTCCTGGAAGCGCTCGGCTTGCATATTGACGCGCCCATGCAGCGCGCAGGCCAGGCCATTCGTGAAGTGGGCATCGGTTTCCTGTTCGCGCCGGTGGCTCATGCGGCCGCTCGCCATGCCGTGTCTGCACGCAAAATGATTGGGAGGCGCACCGTCTTCAATTTATTGGGACCACTCACGAACCCGGCCGGAGCAGACCGGCAGTTGCTGGGCGTTTTTGCGCAGGAAGCCCTCGATCTGGTAGCCGCAACTCTGTTGGAACTTGGCGTGAAACGCGCCTTCGTGGTTCATGGCAGTGGGCTGGACGAAATTTCCCTGGCGGGAGAAACCCTAATCACGGAAGTGCGCGACGGCTGCATCCGAAGCTTTATCGTCACTCCCGAGGAGTTTGGCGTCGCGCCGGCACCCCTTGAAGCGCTCCGTGGCGGAACCCCTCACGAAAATGCCGATTTCATCCGGCGAATTTTCGAGGGCCAGCCTGGCGCCCCGCGCGACGTCGTTGTTCTGAACGCGGCAGCCGCTCTCGTGGTCGCGGGCATCGCTGAAGATTTCCGGTCCGGCGCCCAGTTGGCCGCTCAGGCCATCGATTCCGGCGCGGCCCTCGCCAAGCTCGAACAGCTCAAAATCTTTGTGAACACAAGCAGGGACGGTTGAAGCCAAGCAACAGAATGGGGCCTGGCCGTTGTTTGCTTCTTAAGGCTTAGCAGGGCTTTCGATGCTACTCCCGGAGTGTGTGAACTCATAAATTCCCCACGCCGTCAGCCCAGCACCCACGGTTCCCACCACGAAATACGAAACCTTCCGCGATCTATGGGAATTTTGCACGCCGGAGCCCGCAGTGTTTTGTGGCTCGGCCGGAGAATCGAGATAAATCCGGTACGTTGCACCTTCCGGCAGTACCTGAAATTCCTCGCGGTAGCGGAAAGCGAGATCGCCCCGCCGGGCGCGAATCTGGAGCACGCTCGGAGCAGGGATCGTGACTTCCGCCAGTGTCAGTTGGTTTTTCTCTGGGCGCAGGAACGCTTCTTCGGCGTGGATTTCCACGATTCCGTTTTCCGGTGAACTAAAGGAGACCGTCCCGGCGGCCAGATCCACATGGGCGCCACCATCGATTCCACGTAGCGTTGCACTGCTGGACCCTCCCAGCGAGACCGTCGCTCGGCCCACACGCACGCCCAGCCGGCCTTCGGGCCCCGTCGAGACATCCTCTCCTTCAAATACGGAAAGTCCGGGAAAGGCGGCTGCCTCGTTCAGGTGTGCATCATAAGCCAGCGTCAAAATCCCTAAGGGGCTTTTGGGGCCTCCGCCACACGGCGAGGGGAACAAACAGAGAGAAACACCGAGAAGAAGAGCCAGGGCAAGGCGAAGGGTAAACATGAAGCACCTCCGAAGCAGAGGGACAACCCGCTGAAGGCCACCATACGCCATTTTAACTAATCATTCAATATACGTTATTCTATAATATCGTCCTTCAGCTTTCTCTTATGAGTTACTCACCAGGTACTCGCCTTCCCCGAAGAAGACCCTCTTCCATTCGACCTGAAATCCGCCGTTGACCAATTGCAGCCAGGTGTTTTCGTTCTATTTCAAACGACTCTCCTGGGAGAAGCCACCGTCGCCGAGGTGCCATACTCCCGCACCATCCGCCACCCAAGCCTGTCATTTCGACCGGAGGGACGGCGCCGTCTGCCGTCCCGGAGCGCAGAAATCCCTCCTCGACTTCGAACTTTCTCTCGACAGAATTGTGCCCAAGGCTTGCGACGGCTTCGGCTTTCCTTACAGCGCCAAAAAATTTTGCAGGAGTTGCTTTCCCGCTTGCGTGAGCACGGACTCCGGGTGGAACTGCACGCCCACCACCTTGTACCGCCTGTGGCTGAGCCCCATGATGATCCCGTCGCTTGTTTCGGCCGTGACCCTCAATTCCCGGGGCAGCGACCGGCGTTCCACAATCAGCGAATGGTAACGCGTGGCCGTAAAGGGATTTGGCAGCTTATGAAAAATTCCCTTTCCTTCGTGCTGGATTTCACTCGTTTTGCCATGAAACAGTTTTGCCGCGCGGATAACCTTGCCTCCATAGGCCGCCCCAATCGCCTGATGTCCCAGGCACACGCCCAGGATCGGAATCTTCCCGCCTAGCTTTTGAATCAATTCGACGGAAATGCCCGCCTCCTGCGGTGTGCATGGCCCCGGGGATATCACGATTCGCTCCGGCTTCCGCCCCGCGATCTGCTCCACGGAAATCCGGTCATTGCGGTGGACTTCCACCTGGCATCCCAGCTCGCCCAGATATTGCGCCAGGTTGTAGGTAAACGAATCGTAGTTGTCGAGCAGCAGAATCACGGCTTGTCTCTCACTCCCGGAGAATCGCCGCCGCCATGCGCGCATTCCAGCGCGCGCAACAGCGCCTTGGATTTGTTCACTGACTCGTGAAACTCTCCTTCCGGCGTCGAATCGGCGACAATGCCCCCGCCGGCCTGCACGTGCGCCACTCCATTTTTGATGACCATCGTTCGCAGCGCGATGCAGGAATCCAGATTCCCCGCAAAATCCAGATACAAAATCCCGCCCGCGTAGATGCCGCGCCGCGTCTTTTCAAACTCCTCGATGATCTCCATGGCGCGAACCTTCGGCGCTCCGGAAACGGTCCCTGCCGGAAAGCACGACATCAAAGCATCGAAACAGTCCACATCCTCTCGCAATTTCCCGCGCAAGCTGGACACCAGGTGCATCACGTGCGAGTAGCGCTCCACGCTCATCAGTTTTTCCACCTGCACCGAACCGTATTCGCATACCCGCCCAAGATCGTTCCTTCCCAGATCCACCAGCATGATGTGTTCGGCGCGTTCTTTCTCGCTGGCCAACATCTCGCGTTCCAGCCTCACGTCCTCCGCCTCATCCTTGCCCCGCCAACGCGTGCCGGCAATGGGCCGGTAAAATACTTCCCGTCCCCGCACTTTCACCAGCATTTCCGGCGAACTGCCCACCACATGCACATCGTTCAGTTGCAGGTAAAAAAGATAGGGCGAGGGATTCAGCGCCCGCAGCTCGCGGTAAATCTCGAACGGCGCGGCCTTCGTCTCTGCCGAAAATCGCTGGCTCAACACCACCTGGAAGATGTCGCCCTCGCGAATGTACTTCTTCGCCTTCCTGACCGCCTCCCGGTACTCCTTCGGCTTGAAATTTGAACTGACCTGGGGCGCCCGTGATTTCGCAGCCTTTTTCTTTGCAGGCCGTTCCCCGGCCACCGGCTCTTCCAGCATCTGCCGGGTTCGCCGGAGCTCCTTCACGGCCTTGTTGTACTTCGCGCGCAGAGTTCCCGGCCCCTCGGTGTACACATTGCGCACGGTCCACAGGCGGTGCTGCACGTGATCGAACGCGATGATCCCCCGATAGAACATCAGCATGGCATCGTACAAGCCAATGTCATCCCGCAATCGTTTGGGGAGCCGCTCGATCAGTCTCACCATGTCGTAGCTGAAATACCCGATTGCGCCGGCCACCAGCGGCGGCAAACCCGGCAAACGCACGGGTCGGAACCGCGCCATGTGTTCCCGCAAAAATGAAATGGGATCGCGCTCTTCCCAGATAATGCGCTCGCGGCTCTCCAGCACGCACGCCCCGCTGGCGTAACGAAACACCTCTTCCGGATTGGCGCCCGCAAAGGTATACCGCGCGATTTTCTCTCCGCCCTCCACGCTCTCCAGCAAAAAAGAATATCTCGCCCCTTCCGCCACGCGCAAATAGGCGCTCACGGGCGTCAGCAGGTCCGCGGAGAAAACGTCGTACACCGGGATGAGGTTCCCGTGTTTGGCGAGCCGTTGAAACTCCTGAAAAGAAGGCTGAATCATCGCTTTGCGATCACTATTCCAGTTTTAGGGTTGAAAGTCGAAGGCAAAGAATCACGTGGGTAAGGCTGGCTTTTCTTCGGGTCGAGTCACCAGCGTTTTTGCTTTCCCGCTTGCAGCCCGCGCAGCACCGCGCGGCGCATGGCCTCTTCGGGCGCGCGGCTTCCCATCCACAATTCCCATTGCGCGATTCCTTGTGCCAGAAACATTTCCACGCCGGACACCGTGCGAATCCCTTTCGCCGCCGCGATCTGCAGCAACTTCGTCTGCACTGGGCGGTAGATAAAGTCCATCACGACAGAACAGTGTATCTCGCCGGCCCTCAGGGGCGAAATCCCATCCTGTGGGTGCATCCCCACGGGCGTCGCATTCAAAATGGCGTCATAACGCTCTTTTCCCAACGCGCCGCGCCGCACCGCTTCGCCGCCAACTGCGCGCGCCAACGCCCGTGCCGCCTCTTCCCTCCGCGCACAGACAAGAACCTCTGACCCAGCCTGTGCCAGCGCAAAAGCCGCGGCTCGTGCGGAGCCGCCCGCCCCCAAAATCAGCACCCGGCTGCCTCGCAGCCGCACTTTCCTCTCCAGCGCGCGAAGCACTCCCAGATAATCGGTATTGCTTCCATACAGCGAGCCGTCACGCCTCACGGTAACGGTGTTCACCGCGCCAATCCTCTGCGCCAGAGGCTCGCAATCGTCCAATCGCCGGAAAACCGCCTCTTTGTGCGGTAGGGTCACGCCGAAGCCTGCCACCCCGAACTCCGGCGCTGCCTTCAGGAAATCGTCCAGGCGTTCCACCAGGAACGGCAGGAACACCGCGTCCTTCTTTGCTGCAATGTACCCCGTGTTGTGCAGCAAGGGCGACATCGAGTGCCCGATGGGATTCCCGATCACGCCAAACACGCGCGTCTGGCGTGTGACCTTGTGCACGCGGTACAGCTCTTTGAAATCGCGGAGGTGCACTTGCCCCGGCGCTGTCTCCGCCGCCACCGGCGCATAAGCCAGCGCACTTCCCTCGCGCAGGGCCAGCAACCGGGCGGGCAATCCGATCTCTCCCATCGGCACGGCAATCAGTTGTCGCGAATGGCGCAGCACTTTCAGAAGCCTCACGCTATCCCCAATTGTCCGGGACATCGCTGCCATCTTGATCGCGTCCACTCCGCCATGGGGCGGCACGCTCAGCTTCTTTGGAAGTTTTGGCGTCCGCCGAAAATCGTGCATCGAGAGCATCACCTTCGGTGGTATCGCGTATCCTTCCACGGACTTTCCCGGCAACTCCCGCAGCGTTTCCACTTCCAGATCACACCACTGGCAGCCCGCTTGCTGTGCCTTGATGAGCCAGTGCAATTCCGCGCCGACATCGCCAGCGAACTCTCCCCCGCCAATGCGCCGCCGACAAGTCGCTACGAATACGGCGCCCTTCGGCCGCGTTTCGGTCAGCCAACTTAAGAACTTCTGGCGCTCCTGATCGGACCGCAGCCAGTCCAAACGAAGTTCCACGGTCCGGGTGTAGTGGAGCGCCTGCCGCAGCAGCAACCTCATTTCGCTCGCGGTTGCAGCGGCGGCCACTCCGCAAATGCGCCCCACCCCGGTTCCGAACGGTTTCCTGGACGTAAACCACCCCCAATCCCTTGAAAATACGGCTTGTAGCACGCCTTTGCAAATGTGTAAAGCCTCCTTACCCATTCTGTTGACGTGGCCGGAGGCGCTTGTTAGCTTCAAAGGTGTAAGTCCCCGCACGGCCCTTTCTGGCGTGAGTCGAAGGAGTACGATGATGATGCGCGCAAACGCAACAACGATGTGTCTCGGAATTCTCCTGGCAGCCGTCGGCGCTTCGGCGCAGGGCAACGCGCCCAGCCAGGTCTTATCTTCCACGCAAGCTGTCGGTGCCCAGACCTCGCCTGATTTCTCGGCGGTTTACTGTGCAGGCTTTATCTCCGATGAGAAAATGCAAGATGATATCCGCTTGATTTCCGGAGAGCAGTCCAACATCAAGATCATTTTCGCCCGCGGTGATTACGTCTACATCAACAAAGGCTCCAATCAGGGCGTGCGTGTCGGTGACCGCTTCTTTACCGTTCGGCCGGATCCCGATCCCGTTCAGGTGAAATGGTTCAAGTGGCAGGACAAGCTCTTGAAGGCCATGGGCACGGTTTATAAGGATACCGGACAACTTGTTGTTACCGGGGTACAGCCCAACGTTTCCACCGCACAAGTTACCTTCACCTGCAGTTATATGCAGCGCGGCGACCTCCTCAAACCCATGCAGGAACGGCCCTCACCGCCCTACAAGCCCGCCGGCGAGTACGATCATTTTGCCCCTGTTAGCGGCAAGTCCGTCGGCATGCTCGTCCGAGGTCCGGATTATTCACAGACCTACGGGCAGAATTCCATCGTCTATGTCAACCTCGGCAGCAATCAGGGCGCGAAGGTTGGAGACTATCTCCGCATCTTCCGCTATCAGGGCTCGCGCGCAGAAACGGCTCCGACTACTGCGGATTCTCAATACAAACTGTTTGGCTTCGGCAGTACACCGCAGAAATATCAGTGGAACGATTTGCCCCGGGAAGTCCTCGGCGAAGGCATCGTGATCAGGGTGGATCACAACTCCTCCACCATGTTCGTTACTCACACCAGCATCGATACGTACGCTGGCGATTACGTCGAAATCGAGTAATCCGTCTACCCTGGCTCCATCATTGTCGGGAAGCCCGCGCCGCCTCTCTGCCGCGGGCTTCTTCCTTTGAGAATGGCCTACTTGTTTTCGGAAACGATCTCACAACGAAATCCATAGATCTTCGTGTCCGGGTTCTTCCACGCCTCCCGCGCCAGACCGGCCTTCCAGCAGGTTTCTTCCAGAAAACGCTCGCGGTCCAGATGGTGCTCCAGCGCCACTTGCGGCAGCAGCAAGCCGCGGCGCCCGCCCTGCTCCACCATCAGGCCGTGAGTTCCGATCTCAATTTCTTCCGGCCGGATCAGCTCCAGGGGAGTCATCAGCGATACCTCGATCTCAACATCTCCAACTTCCTCTGGCTTCATCCGGGTGAAGCGCGGATCTTCCAGGGCCGCCCCCGCCGCACAGCGCACGATGCTCTCGCCGAGTTGCTCTCGGGCGTCAATCACCCCGATGCAACCACGCAGCTTTCCTTTCACATGAAGCGAAACGAACACACCGCAGCGGCGTTCCAACACTTCGGCATTGGGGATGGGATGAACTAAACGCCCGTGACAGACAGCTTCCGTGATCGCCTGGCGCGCCAGATCCAGGATGGTTCTTCTGTCGGCATCAGAGAGGCACGGCATCCTGCGAGTTCTTTCGAGTTTCCGTCAGGCTGAGCTTCCGCCGCTGTTTGATGCGGTCGTCCAGTTGGCTCCAGAACTTCGAGAAATACTGCCCCGCGGAAACAAGCGCGCTGATCACTACCAGCCAGAGCAGCCCCAGCCCCAGCGGCTTTAGCCCGTGATAGCGGTTCCCCGCTATCAAAACGGCCGCCGCACACACCTGCAAGACCATCTTCGTCTTGCCCAGCGTCGAGGCCGCGATATTGAATCCTTCCGCCGTCGCGATATTCCGCAATCCCATGATTGTGAATTCGCGCCCGATGATGATCACCACCATCCACGCTTTCGCAAGATGCATGTCCACCAGGGCGATGAACGCCGCGGTGATCAGCAATTTGTCCGCGATTGGATCCAGAAGAATACCCAGCGTGGTCACCTGCGAGTTGCGTCTGGCGAAATACCCATCCGCCCAGTCGGTGGCCGCCGCTACAAGCAGGATCAAAACACCCCAGAACTCGAAGTTCATGGGGAAGCCCCACAACTCCACGTTAGGGCTGCGGGTTAGCAACACCGCGATCAGCAGCGGCACGAAAAATATTCGCAGGACAGTCAAGGAGTTCGGCAGGTTCATAGGGCCATAATATCGCGCGCTGTCTACTCGGCAACACGCCACCACTCGGCCACTATAGACTTCGCTCTGAAAGGCGTCAACGCTGGAGCGGCCACTGTCATGACCTACCCGGGGCTGTACTTTGGGGTTACTACGGGATGCCCGCGACGCTTGGGCATCTGGATACTCTTTCGTAACACCCCTGCTGCAAACCTGTGCAAAAGTCGCGTGGCACTCCATCCCAGAAAAACAGTCAGACAAACTCAAAAAACCGCAACAAAAATAGTTAAGATATTAATAATCAATGACTTGCGAGGATGCCCGCGGCTACGGCTTTCCACCCGGAGTTTTGTGTTCCGCTTGCCGCGCGGGGCTGGCCTCAAGTTTCCACAAACTTTTCCACAACGGGACACTTCCTCGGGGGATCTTGTTCCACCCCAGCTAATTGTCACATTTTGTTCATATTTCCCGGAATTTGAGGTAGTTACCCGGAAGTAACGCGGCTCGATCTCGGTTCTCTTCAAATCGCCCGCGGGCCGCGCAGCACCCGCGCCGGCAGGAAGAGAATGGCACGCAGTAGTTCAAACACTCCCCCGACTGCAATTCCCACAATCCGGAAAGGCAGCAACAGCAGCCAAATCAGTGGATACAACACGAGCGCCAACAGTGCGAGCGGCCAACACACCACCAGCAGGAGACACCACAATATGAAAGTGGCCATGATCCTCACCTTCCATTCAAAGGTACGCGGGAGACCTTCGCGATGTTCCCTTCACCACAAAATCGTTGAGTTTCAGCCGCCGCGCAATCGCCTCGGGAATTTCCGCTTCCAGATCCATGTGCGACTCGCTCACTTCAGAGTGCAGCACGCGCCCCAGGGCGTGAATCAGCGCCAGCGACCGCCCTTCGCTCAGCGGCATGTGCAAGCAGAGCTTCACCACAGGATCCACGGGCAACACCACATCCATCCGCCTCAGCAATTCTTCCAGACCTTCGCCCGTGAGCGCCGAAACGAAGACCGGCGGTGTTCCTCCGCCATCGCTTCGCCAAGCTGCTTCGAGTTCCTGGCGCTGCGCCTCCGTCAGGCGGTCCACTTTGTTAAACACGCGCAGCCGTGGCGTTCCCATTACGCCCAGCTCCTCCAGGATTTTTTCGACTTCCACGTCCAATTCCTCGTGCCGCGGATTCGATAGATCGCTCACCTGCAGCAGCAGCGCAGCCTCCTGCACTTCTTCGAGCGTGGCGCGAAACGCCGTGATCAGTCCTTTCGGCAAGTCGCGGATGAATCCCACCGTGTCCGATACTAGAATGCGCCGGTTCGAGGGCAAGCGGATCGCCCTCACCGTCGGGTCCAGCGTCGCGAACATCCTCGACGACACCAGCACCTCCGCGCGGCTCAAGGCATTGAACAGCGTCGATTTCCCCGCGTTCGTGTATCCCACCAGCGCGACTGTTCCCAGTGGCACGGCGTTGCGCGCTTCCCGCCGCAGCGCCCGCTGTTTGCGCACTTCGTTTATGCTGTCCTGAATTTTCCCTACCCGGTCGCGGATGCGCCGCCGGTCCGTTTCCAGTTTCTTTTCCCCTGGCCCGCGCACCCCGATGCGGCCGGCTCCTCCACCCGTGCCTCCGGATCCCCCGCCGCCGCTCTTGCCGCCCAGCCGGGACATCTGCGTGCCGCGTCCCGTCAGCCGCGGCAGCATGTAGTTCAACTGCGCCAGCTCCACCTGCAATTGCCCTTCGCGGCTCCGCGCATGCTTCGCAAAAATATCCAAAATGAGTTGCGTCCGATCGATCACTCGATGCTCGGTGGCCTCCTCGATGTTGCGTTGTTGCATCGGGGTGAGTTCGCTATCGAAGATGATCAGCGGCGCTCCACGGGCGTTTGCTTCCGCGCGAATCTCGTCCAATTTCCCGCGCCCAACTAGCGTCGCGGGGTCCGCGGCCTCGCGCAACTGAAACACTGCGCCCGCTATCTCCGCCCCGGCGCTGCGCGCCAGTTCCTCCAGTTCCAGCAGCGATTCGCGGCCCCGTTCTCCCGTCGGCATGCCGGGAAAGCGCGGGGCGCGCTTCCATCCCACGCCCACCAGGAGCACACGTTCAGCCGCGGAAGTTTTGTGCTGTGTTTTCACGGGTGAATACGACCGGGAGCCATCACGCCTTCATTGCACTGTGTCTCGCCAACCTGTCTCATCGCCTCAATTATACGTCCATTCTCCCCGGAATCGCGCCCCGCAGCTCCGCGCGCACGATGCCCAACGCCTGGCGTTGCATCTCCGGATCATCTCCGAAACCGCTCAACCATTGCACGCCTGCTTCTCGCCGGAACCACGTGATTTGTCGCTTGGCATAGCGTCGCGTGGCTTGTTGAATCGCCGTCCGCGCCTCTTCCAATTTCATCTCTCCGCGCAAGACCGCCCGCAATTCACGGTAGCCGATGAAGCCAACTGGCTTCGCGTTCTCCGGCAACCCGCCTCCGGCAAGTCCCCGCGCTTCCTCCATCCACCCGCTGGCCAGCATCGCTTCCGTCCTCGCGTGCACGCGCTTGTACAGTTCCTCACGTCCCGGCTGTAGCCCGATTCTCACAGCTCGCCACCCTGGCAGTGGCGTCCTTCCGCTTCGTTGCACTTCTGACATCGGCTTCTTCGCCAGCAGGCATACTTCGATTGCGCGTATCAGCTTCTGCTCGTCTGCCGCCGCAATCTTTTCCGCGGAAATGGGATCGAGCCGCCGCAAGATCCGGTGTAAATGTCCCGCCGCGTGTTCCGCCGCGCTGGTTCGCAACCTCTCTCTCAGGCTTTCCGAGCGCTGTGGCACGTTCGCAACCCCCGCGAGTAGAACGTGCAAGTACAGCCCAGTTCCCGCCGTTAATATCGGCAGACGTTGCCGCACACGAAGATCATCCAGCACCCTAATGGCCCGCTCGCGATATCCCCCTGCCGTGGTTTCTTCGCTGGGATCCAGCAAATCCATCATGTGATGCGGGACGCCCTGCCGTTCTTCCACGCTGGGCTTCGCGGTGCCGATGTCAAAACCGCGGTACATCTGCGTGGAGTCGCACGCAATCACTTCGCCGCCCAGTTGCAGGGCCAGCCAAACTGCCAGGTTCGACTTTCCGGAGGCGGTGGGTCCTACGATGACTACGAGAGGCAGTTCGTGGGTTTCGCTCATTTGCGGAACAGCAGCGGCCAGGCTCGGATTAGCAGCACCACCAGCACGATCAGCGCGATCAATACGCTCCCCAACACCTGTTGTCGGATGGGCCTCATCGTCCTACTGGGCACCTGGCTTCGTTGTAGCAGTAGGTATACCGCAACTCGATGAAGGGTGCCTTGAACTGCGTCGGCAGTGGAGGAAACGGATTCGACGCCCGAATCGAGGACACCGCCGCGCGGTCCAGTGGCTCCTTACCCGACCCATAAACAAGTTGCGGGTCGCCTTCGGTCACGCCGCCATTTCTGTAAATCTTGAAGATTAGAGAAACCTCGCCATTATCTCCTAGTTGTACCGATGAAGGCATGACCGAAAACCAGTTTTGCTTCACGATGATGTAAATGCGCTGCAGGTAGTCATGGAAGTCCACTCCCTCATCGTCTGTTAGCATCTGCATCGCGCCACCCGCCGTCCCGCGGCCGCTTCCGCCGCCGCCGCGCCCACCGCCCGGCAAGGGCCCGCCACCCCCAATCGGCGCCGGCGAATTTATTTTCCCGGACTGCCGCGCAGCATCGCGGATGCTGTCGCCAGGAGATGATTGTTTCGGCAGGACCAATCCCCTCTGCGGCACCGGCATATCGGGAGTTTCCAGCTTCAGCGGCGTCTTGGGAAGATCGCCTCTGGCGCCTTGTGGCGGCTGCACCGGCGGTGCAACCGCGTTGGGCTGCGGCACCGGCGCACTGGGCAACTCTTTCTTCGGCGGTTCAGGCTGCGGCGCAGGGGCGGGTGGCTCGATGCGCGGCGCGACCCTGCGCAAAATGTCGGGATCGACCCTCATGGATTCATGGGGCACCGGGGCTGTCCTGGGCGAGGGCCTCAACGATTCCAACGCACCGGGGGGCAAAAGGACCGTGATTTGCCGCCGCCCAATTTCTTCTTCTTCGCTCGTACGCACGTGTGGCTTGAATATCTTTGGCTCGAAAACCAGGAACAGCGCCAGCAAGATGTGAAAAGTAATGGACACGACGCGTGTCATCGCGTCGCCGAACGACCCCTGGCTTGGCCGCGACGGCGTCAGGAACGCCACTTCGCCAGTCTGCAGGATGTCCGGCTCAATCAGTTCTTCCGAAACGACTGGCAGTGGTGAAAACTCCTCCGGCGGCGCGGCGCCCTGCGGCACGGTCACGCGCTCGTCCATGTCCGTCGGCTGGAACGGCAGGGTGGACTCCTCCGGCCTCTGCACCGCTTCCACATTGACGTCCCGCGGCACCACCACGCGGGTGGCAATGGATTCGAGCGGCAGGTTCGCCGGAATGTTCGATTTTCCGTCCAGTCGTACAATCGGCAAGCTCGACGGCACTAACGTCCGTTCGTCCAGCGTGGACGGCCGTCGCCGCGTCGTCGCCACATCGGTGGCTGGCAGGCGCGCGCCCATCGGTACCAGAATTCGCGGAATCATCGTTTTGTTTTATCCACCCCGGATGGCGCTACAGGTTGGACGCGTGCCGCGTGCTCCCGGATGCTCGTCATTACCGCGCTCGCTAACTCCAACGCGGCTCGCCCTGACATCCCATCCGTCTTGGGCGCGACTCTCGTCCGCACCGCCTCCGCAAACGCTTCGAGCTCCCCGCGCAGGGGTTCGACCGACGGTGCCGCCAGCTTTTCAAACGCAAATTCCGGTTGCGGACCCGGTCGCTTCACGCCAATCCGCAGCGCATCGCGCCGCCCGTAGTCCAGCGAAATGTACTCGTTTCGCTGAAAAAACCGCATCTTCCGCACGCGCTCCGTGGATACGCGGCTCGCGGTCACGTTGGCCACCGCGCCGCCCGCAAACTCCAGCCGCGCATGTGCTATGTCCACTTTGTCCGTCAGCACGGGAATTCCTACCGCTTTTACTTCCGTCACGCGCTCCTTGACCAGCGCCAGCAGAATATCCAGGTCGTGGATCATCAAATCGTAAATCACGTCCACATCCAGGCTCCGCGGTGTGAATACCCCCAGCCGGTGCACTTCAAAAAACAATGGCCGGCTCACGACGGGTTCCACCGCCAGCACTGCCGGGTTAAATCGCTCCACGTGCCCTACCTGCAAAATTCGCGCATGGCGGCTGGCCGCCTCCAGCAGGGCATCCGCTTCCGCCAACCTGCTGGCCATGGGCTTTTCGACCAACACATCGATGCCCATCTCCATCAAGCGGCGGCCTACTTCCGCGTGCGCTACCGTTGGCACGGCCACCGTAGCCGCGTCCACAGCACCTCGCAAATCCTCTATACGGTTGAACGCGCGAGTCGCAAATTCTTGCGCTATGGCCGCCGCGCGCGTCGCATCCCGGTCGAAAACTCCGGCCAGCTCCACTCCCCCCATTTCGCGATACACCCGCACGTGGTTCCGGCCGAATTCTCCCGTTCCCACTACAGCTACCCGAATTTTCCGCGGATCTCCCGCCTGGCCGCTGTTCCCACTCATTCTTTACTCATTCCCTTGGAACCTGGTTTGGGTTCCGCAACCTGGTCGGGAGAGAAGGCTTGTATGGCGATTCCGGCGGTGTCCGCCAATTCGATCAGCTTGGGCCGGTCAAAGAGCAGCGTGCGCCCGGCGTCAATGGCCAGCGCCGTCGCCCCTGTGCGCTTCATGGTTTCGACGGTCGAGAGTCCCACCACGGGTACATCGAAGCGCATATCCTGCCCGGGTTTGCTCACCTTCACGACCACCAGCGGCCGCCCATTCGCAAACCGCGCCGCACGCTCCATCGTCTCGTCCGTTCCTTCCATCGCTTCCACCGCCACGCACGCGCGGTCCGCAATCACCACGGTCTGCCCGATATCCATCGCTGCGATCTGCCGTGCCACACCCAGTCCGTAGGCAAGGTCTGCCGATTCATGCTCATTGGGTGCGCGACGCGTCAGCACCCCCGCGTCGGGCAACAGCGGCTTCAGAAACAACGTGGAATCCACTAGTTGAATCCCTTCATCTTCAAGCACTTTGGCCAGCGCGCCAATCAACGAATCCGTGTTTTTCCGAGGCAACGATAGCAGCAATTTCGCCAGTTTCCAGTCCGGGCGGATCGCGCTGAAAATCTTGTTGTGCTTCACCTGACCGGCCATCACCGCGCGGGTTACCCCTTCGCTCTGCAACAACTCGATGGCCTTGCTCAGTTCTCCCAGGCTGACCCAGTGTATGCGCTTCGCGGCTTGCGCCAATTCCGGCGATGCCTCTTCCTTAATCGCCAGCACCGCCATCTCAATTCCCTGGCTCCGCGCGCCCTCCAGTACCAGAAACGGAAATCGCCCGTTCCCTGCGATCAGTCCCCACCCTTCCCTGTTGGCATTCATTGCAAGATTCCAGACTGCGTCCCGCCCTGTGATTGCCCTGCTCTCACTTCACGATTCCGCGCTCCGCCTTCTCCACGAAATCCATCAGTTCTTTCACGTCCGCGGAATCTCCCCATGTCTTCCGCATCTCTTCCAGTGCCTGCGAGGTATTCTTCTTCGATCGCAACAGCACCCGGAACGCCCGCTGCAGCGTCTTGATCCGCTCCGCCGAAAATCCCTTGCGCTCCAGCCCTATCGTATTAGGACCGAAGCACTTCGTCTCCCGCTCGGTCACAACGAATGAAAACGGCAGCACATCCTGAGTGATCACGGTCGACGCGCCGATGTAGGCGTACCGTCCCAGCCGGCAGAACTGGTGCACCGGGCAAAACGCGCCGACCGTCACGTAATCCTGTACCGTTACGTGACCCGCCAGCGTCGCGCCATTTACGAACAGCGTGTTGCTGCCCACCTGGCAGTCGTGTCCGACATGCGAGTACGCCAGGAAAAAATTCTCGTTCCCAATGCGGGTAGTGCCGCCGCCCTTGGTCGTTCCCCGGCTGATAGTCACGTACTCGCGAAAAATGTTTCCATCGCCGGCCACCAATTCGACGCGCTCCCCCCGATACGTATAATCCTGCGGATCGCCGCCAATCACCGTGAACGGGTGAAACACGTTTCGCGCCCCGAATTTCGACGGGCCTCGCACCACCGCGTGCTCGTGCAACACACACCATTCACCCAGTTCAACGCCGGAACCCACCACCGCGAAGGCGCCGACTTGCACACCTTTCCCCAGCTTCGCTTGCGGCGAAACGACCGCTTGCGCGTGGATTTGCACTTCGCCCATGTTCAGGATTTCGTCGGCTCTTCGCGGTCGGCCATCACGCACAACATCGTCGCTTCCGTCGTCAGCTTGCCCTCAACGAACGCCTTGGCCTTGATCTTGCACAGGTCGCCCTTCCACGTAACGATGTCCACTTCGATCCGCAATTGGTCACCGGGCACCACCGGCCGGCGGAACTTCACGTCCGTCATCGAGGCCAAATACAACAATTTGCGGTCGCGGTCTGGGATCTCCAGTAGCAGTAGCAATCCGCCCGCCTGTGCCATCGACTCCAGTATCAGCACGCCTGGCATCACCGGCTTCCCGGGGAAATGGCCTTGGAAGTAGGCCTCGTTGATCGTGACGCTCTTCGCCGCCACGATCCGTTTGAACCGCACCATCTCCACCACCTTGTCGATCATGAGGAACGGGTACCGGTGTGGAAGGTACTTTTGTATTTCGTTGATGTCGAGTTGCATGCGTGCTCCAGCGCCGTCACTCCCTTGCTCTACGGCGCATCTCCGAATTCCTGCAAACTTACTATTATAAGCAATCTGTACGGCCAGCAAAGATTATCTTCTAGGCACCGCGCTCATGGCCTGGCCTGCCTTTTCCACCCTCTCTCCGGTGTTGCCCTGCGTTGCCTGCATTGTTACCATGACTCTTTCATGGCTACCCGTTCACTTCCACAGACTCTTCTCGCCCTGCTCCGCCGCCGCCTGCCCAACATGTTGGAGGTTCTCCAGCAACTCACGCTCCTGGAATCTCCCAGCCTGGATAAAGAACGCGCCGACCGCTGCTGTGGCTTTCTCGCCGACGAATGGCTGCTGCGTGGCACGCTCGTCCAGGTGCTTCGCCAGAGGCATCGCGGCGATCATCTCCGCATCGTCTGGTCTCCCACCATTGCACCGCCCAGAGCGCAGCTCCTCGTCCTCGGCCACTACGATACGGTCTACCCCACCGGCACCATCACCAGGATGCCCTATCGCCTCTCCGCCGGGAAAGCTTATGGCCCCGGCACTTTTGACATGAAAGCCGGCATTGTCCAGGCGCTTTTTGCCCTCCAAGCCTTGCAGGAGACGCAAGCCACCGTTTCCAAGCGCATCGTTTTCATGTGGACCTCCGACGAGGAGATCGGCAGCGAATCCTCCCGCGTCCTCATCGAATCGGAAGCTCGCCGCAGTGACGCCGTCTTTGTCCTTGAGCCGTCGCTTGGTCCGCGCGGGCTCGTTAAAACTTCCCGCAAGGGCGTCGGCGAGGTCCAACTCATTGTTCATGGCCGCTCCTCGCATGCCGGCCTCGCCCCGGAAGAAGGCGTCAACGCCGTGCATGAGCTCGCCGCGCAAATCGTCCGCATCGAAAAGTGGAACGATCACCGGCGCGGTATCACCGTAAATGCCGACGTGGTCGAGGGCGGTTCAGGCGTCAACGTCATTCCCGAACTGGCCAAGGCCCAATTCGATCTGCGTGCCTGGCGTACGGCCGATATGCGCGCTCTCGAAAAGCGCATGCATGGATTGAAACCCATCCATCGCGGCGCCAAGCTCGAAATCCATGGCGGCTTTGATCGCCCGCCGCTCGAACGCAAGCAAAGTGCCGTTCTTTTCGGACGTGCTGTCTCCCTCGCCAAGCAACTAGGCCTCTCCCTGGGTGAAGCCGCAGCCGGGGGAAGCTCCGACGGGAACTTCACCGCGGCGCTGGGTATTCCGACGCTCGATGGCTTCGGCGCCGTCGGCGATGGCGCGCACTCCGCTCACGAACATGTGCTTACCAAGACCATGCCCGTTCGCGCCGCACTCCTCGCCGCACTCCTCGCCTCTTCGTAGGCCTGATATCCGGAGTTACGCAATCCCAGGCGAGCGCATCTTGGCTCGTCTCACGCGATTGTCGTGGAAGAGTCCGACTCCCAGAAATTGTCATTCCGACCGGAGGGACGGCGCTTTTTGCCGGCCCGAAGCGGAGGTACGCAAATCCCTCTTCAACTTCGAATTTGAGCGTAAGTCGCCATCCGCGTTGCTTCAGGTGCGCAATGGTCGTCCTACCGCCCGTAGGTCTTCTTCAAATACTCCGCCGTCTCCTGCGTCAAATCTCCATAATCACTGTGCAGCACCTCTCGCAGCGCCTCCTCGGTCGCCTCCCCCGCCGCGATGCGATCCAAAATCCTTTCGACATCTCCCATCCCGCCGTTCTGCACTATGAATTCCACGTTTGCCAGCGCCCAAGCATACGAATACCGCGCCACATCTTCCGACAGGCCCAGCCACGATCCTTCCAGCCTCCGCAGCGGCGCCGCGTGTCCTTCTTCGTAGACTTGCACCAGCACGGCCGCGCTTTCATCGCTTCGTCTTCCTTCCATCCATTGCGCTACGCCCTCCTGCAGCCATGTCGGCGCCCGCCCGTGAGTTTTCTGTTGAATGAAGCTGTGCGTCAATTCATGCCGCAAAACGCGCGACAACTCCGGGGTCACCCCCGTCAATCCCTGCACCGGCACGCGGATCCGTCCATCATTCAGCGCTCCCACCCACTCCGGGGCTCTCGTGATGTCCGCAAATCCCTGTTCCGTGTACAGCACAACTCCAATGGACTCGGGCGGCGAGTAATTCAGCGCCGATTCGATCTGCTGGTATTGCCCCTCCAGCGTATGCAAAACGTCGCGGGCCAGTCCCGGCTCCGCTGCGCCGTTGTATCGCAACTGAAAGTGCGCGCTCTCGTTTTCCCGGTAATTCTCCTCTTCCCGGATGTCGCGTTCCGCCTTTTCCAGCGCTGTCTGTACGTCTGCATCACGACGAATGGATAGCGCTTTCTTCCAGTCCTTCACCGCCAGCTCCGGCCGGTTCATCCCGTAATAGGCCCATCCGGACAGCTTGTACACATCGGCATTGTTTGGCGCCAACCGCCCGGCATGCTCGAGATACTCCAGCGACTGCCGGAATTCGCTTCGCTGTAACTGGATGTACGCGGCATTCATGAGCAATACTGCTCGCTCTGGCGTGTAGGAAACCGCTGCCCGCGCATCGCTTAACGCATGCTCGAGGTCCCCATGCGAAAGTTCAAACTGAGATGCCGCGTGATGCGCCAGCGCGGCTCGTTCATTGGCGTTCGCGCTTCCTTCACGGGCCTCTGCCTCCAACTGCGCGATGTAATTCCGGTCAATCGACCCGTCGTGAACTGCGCCATGATCTATCTCCGTTCCGTTCGCCGTGGTCTCCATCGTGGGTGCGGCGATGTTCAGATTTGCCGCGGCTGCCGCGGGCGATTCCGTCACCGGTAGCAACCCGCCTTTTTCTATGTGATCCACGATGGATTTCGGCAGCGTCAATTGGCCCGCGGACGTCTCATAGCGTACTTTGTCACCATCCTCCACCACGTTGTACGCCAGGATTTTCTGGCCGTTTTTCAGGACGATTTTGTCCGCCCACGCGGCTGTCGCCGCCAGCAGTAGGCCGGCAATCAGGCATGTGATTCTTGCTGCGCTCCACTTTCGCTGCATGTTTCTATATTAAGCCGCCAGGATGCCCCATTCGCTGCAGCCTTGTTCCTTTATGCCGAATATGACTACACTCTTTCCATGAAGTTCCTCTCCGCCTGCCTGCTTCTTCTCCTTTCGTGGCCCGCAACTTGCCCTGCCACTGACCTCTCGCCACGCGACATCCTCGCTTCGCTCAACGCCCTCTCCCTTGATTCACAAAACGTCTACACGGTCTCTGCCCCGGACCACATCGAAATCCATCATGGCGATGTCGTCCTCACCTTTCAGGTGGGACGCTTCGCCTTCTACGCCCCATTTCAAGGCCGCATCACCGGCTTTGTCTTCTCTGGTCTGGGCCACGCCCTTTCTCTTCCTCGCGATCCCGCGGAAAAGCAGCAGATGGCGCGTTTCCTGGGGGCCCCCGTGCTGGACCAGCAATTCCTCTCCGCCTTCGTGCGCTTCACCGATGACACCGCTGAGGACCTTCTGAAGCAATTCCAACACGCCGGCCTCCGGCCCTCACCCGATGCTTCATTTGCGGCCGTCTGGGAACCCAATGTCGCGCGCCTCAACTCCTCCCATTCCCTGCGCATCCTGTTCGAGGAGTTTTCCTCCGCTCCACGCCATTTCTTCCACGCGGGGCTCGATGGCGTTGTCACCGGCCCGTTCGACATTCTTGCCGATGAAATGCGCTCGGAAGATTTCATGGTCGGGCAACCTCGCTTCGTCGGCATTCTCTCGCATTACGATGTCTGGACTTCCTACTCTTCGCCCGACTATTCTCCTCCGCAGGTTCCTTTCGCTGCTCTGCGATACCACATCAACACCACTATCCTCCCGGACAACTCCCTCGAAGGGAATACCTCCGTCGATTTCCGTTCTGTCACCGGCGGCGAGCAACTCCTCTTCATCCAACTCGCGCGCTCCCTGAAGGTCGAATCCATCTCCTTCGAGTCCGGCGCGCCTCTCACCTTTTTCCAGAATGAGGGCCTCACTGGGCAGGAGTTGCGTTACCGCGGTGAAGATTCCCTCTGTGTCTTCCTCCCCAAGCCTCCTCCTGCGGGCGGAACCTTCACCCTGAATTTTCGCTACCGCGGCAACGTCATCGTAGATGCCGGCAACGCCGTCCTTTTCGTCGGCGAGCGCGACAGTTGGTTCCCCCACCACGGTGACACCTCCGAATTCTCCCTCTACGACATGAGCCTCCGCTGGCCAAAGCATCTTCGCCTTGTCGCCACTGGCGAAAAATCCGACGAACACGAAGAGGGTGATTTCCGCGTCGCCCACTGGAAGACGGAACAGCCGGTCACCCAAGCCGGTTTCAACCTCGGCGAATACGCCCTTGCTTCCGTGGCCTCGGAAAACCATGTCATTGATCTTTACGCGAACAAACAACTCGAAGAGGCACTCCAGGCCCGTTTGGCCCATACCGTCGTGGAACTCAGCCCGCTCATCAAGGTTCCCAGGGGTGATTTCCCCCGCATAGCGTACGAACCCTCGGCTCCGAGTCCTGCGGATACCTTGAAGCAGCTTGCCCGTGAAGTCGATTCCTCTATCCATTTCTATGAACAGTATTCCGGCCCCTTCCCATTTCGTCATCTGGGCATTTCGCAAATATCCGGTGCCTTCGGCCAGGGCTGGCCGGGACTTCTCTACATCTCCACTTACTCGTTCCTCTCTCCCGAAAACCAGCAGCGTGCCGGCCTCGACTCGAACGCCCAGGAGCTCTTCACGCGGATCGTTCCTTTTCACGAAGTCGCTCACCAGTGGTGGGGGAATGTCGTTGGCTGGTCCGGCTACCGCGATCAGTGGATCAACGAAGCCATCGCCAATTATCTCGCTCTGCTTTTTGCCGACTCACAAAAAAATCCCGACCAGACTCTCCACGCCTGGCTCGTTCGCTACCGCAAGGCTCTCCTTACCAAAGGCCCCAACGATGACCGCCCCCCTGCTGAGAGCGGCGCGCTCATCATGGGCATGCGCCTGAACTCCTCCAAGACGGATTCCGCGTACGAGCAAGTAATTTACGGTAAAGGTGCGTGGATCATGCACATGCTTCGGGAAATGCTGCGTCAGCCCAATGCGCCGAATCCTGACGCGCGCTTCATTGCCTTGCTGAAGTCGCTGGTCTCCAAGTACGCCCAGAAGAGCCTCACCACATCCCAATTCCAGCGCGAGGTGGAAGCCGCCATGATCCCGAAAATGGATTTGGAGGGCGGCCACTCCATGGAGTGGTTCTTCGCCGAGTATGTCCGGGGAACCTCCATTCCTCATTACAAGGTGACCTTCTCCTCGCGTCGCACTGAAAAGGGTTTTCAAGTGCGCGGCAAGCTATTGGCCTCCGGCGTGCCCCACTCGTTCATTGCGCCGGTCCCTCTTTTCGTCAGCAGCGGTTCCGGCCGTGGCGTTTTTCTCGGCACGGTAATCGCCGACGGCGAAGACACGCCTTTTTCCTTTCTTACCCAGACCGATCCCCGCAAACTCCTCATCGATCCTCAAATGACCCTGCTTTGTGTTCCGGAATAATCAGGCGTGATTTGCTGATGTTTTCGGCAGGTGCTGACTTCGCTTGACCCGGCCTTTGTCCGGATGGCGACGCGCCCCGGCAATCCCCGCTACTTATTCATCAGCTTCTCTTCCAACATCGGGCTATTCAAATTCAATTCGGCTTTGCCGCCTTCGCCCAATACATAGGGATACCCGTCCGGATCGCCGGGCAATTGTGACAATAATCCCGCCTGTACCAGTTCGCTCATCTTTGTCGCTCGCCGCCCGGTCCGGCGCTCATACTCATCCGCGAGCCGGTTGAGCTCTCGCAGCTCCAAATCTACTTTGACCAGACGCAAGTGCAACTCCGCATTCTTCTTGATCTGTGGTTCTTTGGCCGTCTGGTAGATGTCTCGCCACAGGAAATAAGAGGTCTCCAGCGACTCCCCTTCGGCGGCAATCTTCGCGGCCATCACCTTCATCCAGATGGCCGCCTGCGGGTTCTTGGCTCCTTCTGCGAAGGCCTCTGCTGCCCTGGCATAGTCCTTCTTGTCGAAGTAATAGACGTTGCCCATATCCTGGTAGAAACGCCAGTAATCTGGGTTGGCTTTCACCCCGCGCCGCAGCAGTTCCACCGCGTGCTCTGGATCGCCTGCTCCTCTTGGCGGGGCATCGCTCAAAAAAGTCGAGCCGAACCGGTACGCGACAATCAGGCTCGGGTCCAGCGTCGTCGTGATGTCCAGCAGCGGCCAGAGTTCCTCCAAGCTAGTCTGATGCAGCCGGTGCTTTTCTCCGTAATACTGCACCGCCCGCGTCCAGTACATCGCCCCCACCAATGGCGCGTATTCCAGGCTCATCCGTTTGATCAGTTTCGGCGAGCGCAGCACTAGCTCATCGCGTTCTTCTTGCAGCGTCTGCCGCTGCACATCAATCTTCTTCTGCAATTGCCACACGCCAACAAAACCCAATGCCAGTAGCACGCTCAGCGTCGCTTCAATGATTCCGCTGCGTTTCATTTCAGGTTCCGGCGCGAAAAAATCGCCGCCGCTGCGGCCAGCACGACCGCCCCATAAACCGCCGCGTACAACGTCGCTTGCCCCACTAACGCCCCCGGCACTCCACGGCCGTGCGCCACCGCTCCCATTACGTTGAAATTCTCGAAATTCGGCAGCAGGTAGGAAATCCCTTTCAGCAAGTTCATTGTCGCTGGGCTCAAATCCACTGCCTGCATCGAGCGCAGCTCGCCCGCAAATAGCCCCGCCACATACATTCCCGCCGTGAACAGAATTGCCAGAAACGGCGTGGTGAAGCACGAAAACAGCAGCGCCAGCGCCACGATCAGCGCCAGCTTCAGCAGAATCAAATACACCGCCACCAGTATCCAGGCGTCGCTCTTTTCCAGCGTATGTTTCACCGTCCATAGCGCCAGGTACAATCCCACGGCCATAGCCGCCGTATTCACCGTCAGCGTCATCACTAGTCCGCAGAACTTTCCCAGAAGGAATTCCCACCGCTGCACCGGCTTCGCCAGCAAGGCATACAACGTGCGTTTGTCCATCTCCTTGGACACCAGTCCCACGCCGATAAACACGGCAATGAACAACCCAATCACGGAGATTGCCGTCAACCCCAGGCTGACGATCACGCTTTCTTCAATCCCGATGGAAATCTGACCCACCAGGATCGCCGCGCCCATCATCAGAAACGCGAAAAACACCAGGTTATATAGCACGCGGTCCCGCACCGCTTCCCGGAACGTATTCGCGGCCACTGCCCATACGTTCTTCATTTTCCACTCACCTCGACGGCATTCGCCTGCGCCCGGTCCGTTTCCACAAGGTTCATGAAAAACTCTTCCAGCGTCGGCTTGATCTGCGCCACCGAAAGAATCCGCGCCCCTGCCGCCCGCAATTGCTCAATCGCTCCGTACAACTCTTCTTCGGGCATTTGCACCCGGTAACGCTCGCCTGTCCGTGTCGCTTTGCCCAGCAGCGGCAGGCTCTTCCCCTCTGCCACTTCGAATAAAATCTCCATTCCCTGCGTTTTGATTCCCACCATTTCGTCCGGCGTGCCCACGCCGCGCAGTTTCCCGCCCACAATTACGCCTACCCGGTCGCACAGCATCTCGGCATCGGAAAGAATATGCGTGGAGAAAAGTACCGTCCGCCCATCCTTCTTCAGTCCGAGGATAATGTCCCGCACCTCGCGGCGTCCCAATGGGTCGAGCCCCGACATCGGTTCGTCCAGGATCACCACCTGCGGGTCGTGTAGGATCGCTTGCGCCAGTCCCACACGTTGCAGCATGCCCTTCGAGTACTTCCGCAGCTGAATCTTCTTCGCCGTTTCCAGCCCCACCTTTTTCAGCATGTTCTGCACGCGCGTCTGGCGGTCCGTGGCCGTCAAACCGTGAAATCGCGCGAAGTAATCCAGCACTTCCGCCGCGGTAAGGTAATCGTAGAAATAGGGCTGCTCTGGCAGGTAGCCGGTCTCCTGGTGCATGGAGACGTCGTCGATCGATTTTCCCAGGATTCGCGCGGTTCCTCCGTCCGGGAAAATCAAGCGCATCAGCAGCTTGATGGTCGTGGATTTTCCGGCTCCGTTGGGTCCCAAAAAACCAAATACTTCGCCGGTATCGACCCGCATGCTCAGGTCTTCTAAGGATATTTTCTTTTTCAGGTTCAAAAATCCGTAAGGATATTCTTTGGACAGATGTTCTATCTCGATTGCTGGAGTGGACATGCCTCTATCATTTTAGACCCTGCGCCAAACGTCAACGGCATGCCCATCTTCTTGTGCAAGAATTGCAACTCCGGCCTTTCTGCTGCCCTCTATCCGGTCCTTTGTCCTGAAATCTGAAGTCGGATTCTCCCACTTCATCCAACTCCCAAAATTTGTCATTCCGACCGGAGGGGCGGCGCCTTCTTGCCCTGAGCCTCGAAAGGCGGCCGTCCCGGAGCGGAGGAATCGCTAACGAATTTCGGACTTCAGCTCGATTGGATTTTTCTTGCCTCTGTGCAGCGCGCCCTGCGGGATAGTCTTCACTTCGCAATTTGTACCAGATCTGCCCGGCCCGCCGGTTCCGGCTGCAGCGTCTGCGCTCCCCGCCAATTATCCAGGATCCCGACCTGTTGCACGCAACTCACCGTGCACTTCGGCGCGCATCCCTTATGCGTGTAGTACTCCCGGTGCCGCCGCTCGTTCGTGTATTCCCGGAGCGGAATCCCCGGATACCCGCGCTGCTGCGAACACCAGTGCACCAGCCCGTTCTCGCAAATGTACAGGTAGCGAGAGCCCGCCCGGCACTTCCAATCGTGCTCTTTCGCCCTGGCCACGTTGTGCTGAAAATCGTTGAATCGTGAAAACGAGCGCTTCCCCAGCTCCATGATCTCTTCAAAAATTTCCTGCTCGCGCTTCTCCAGCGGCTTCAATTGCCCGTCGTGGTCGTGGATGATCCCTACCGTGCTGGTGAACCCCAACTCTACAGCGCGGTGCGCGATCGCCAGCGCATCCTCCGGGTTCTTCACCCCTCCGCCCAGCACCGAATTGATGTTCACCTGAAACACGGCAAACTCCGAAAGCATCTCCAGCCGCCCGTCCAGCGATTTCAGGCTCTTTTTGGACACTTCGTCCGGCACCGCATTGTCAATGCTGATCTGCAGGTGTTCCAGCCCGGCATCGTTCAGCCGCTCGATCCGCTCCTTGTTCAGGAAAAATCCGTTAGTGATCAGCCCCGCCATCATTCCGCGCTTGCGAATGTGCCGGATGATTTCGTCCAGATCTGGATGCAGCAGGGGTTCGCCGCCGCTGATGGTGATGATCGTTGTGCCAATGTCCGCCAGAATGTCCAGCCGCTCTTTCATCTCCGCCAGCGGCACGGGATCGGACACATCGTCATATTCATTGCAGTACGTGCAATCCAGGTTGCAGCGCCGCATCGGGATAATGTGCACCAGGATCGGGTGCTTGGTGTCCGTCAACGCTTTCCCGATCATCCACAGTTCGTGCAGACGCGTCTTCACGAAGCGCAAACGCTTCCGCATGCGCGTCTTCGCCGGCGCTTTCCCCTTTTTCCTGTTTTTTGCCATGGTTCGCTACAACATCCCCAAGCTGCCGATTATACCTTACCGCCGCTTTCCATTTTCCCTCGCGCACGGCCCCTCGCCAGAATCTGTCACGTAAATGCCAGTTGGGAGGGCACGGCTTCAGCCGTGCCGAAACATCTCTGAAATGCATGGGCTTTAGCCATTGAGGCCTTGGGTTTTCTCAAACATCAGGTTTGCGCGATGAGTTTAGTGCCGCGCCCGCCTCTCGAAGGCAGTGAAGATGCGCCCTCTGAAACAATCCCATTGCTTTCCCATAGGAGCTGTATTAGCTTCTCTATGGCTTTCCCATAGGAGCGTTATGAGCGACAAACCCGACGTCTGGCAAGGCACCCTGGCCTTGATGGTCCTGAAAACTCTGCAGACGCTCGGCCCGCTCCACGGCTACGGCATTGCCCGCCGCATTGAGCAGACCAGCGGCGATCTCCTCTCTGTCAATTACGGCACCCTCTACCCCGCCCTCCTGAAATTGGAACTGGAAGGCTACATCGCTTCCGAGTGGGGTGTCTCCGACAACAATCGCAAAGCCAAGTATTACAAGCTCACCCGCGCGGGCCGCAAGCAGCTCGAAAAGGAAGCGCGCGAGTGGGAGCAAACCACCGCAATCCTTGCCAGATTCTTGTCCGCCAAGGAGCAACCCTCATGACGCCGCTCCGTCTTGCCCGCTCTTGGTTCACCTTTTCTCCTAGGTCTGTAGCGGCCGCCTTCCGAGGCGGGCGCTTTTGGCGGCCGGCGCAGGAGTTCTATGGCACAAGCACTCGCGTTTACCCTGCTTGCCTCTATCTTCGACGGGAGCCGCGAAGAGTCTGCGCTCTTGGGCTTCTCCACGCACATGGGTTTTCCTCGTCACGCCACCATTCCCCTGAACTTGAGGGTGCCCCACCCTTGGTGTGTAAGGGTGGGCTCTTACGTTCCAGCGCCACGGCGCCGCCTCTCTCCCCTCTTGGTTTTCTCTTCCACGAATCACGATTCACAAGTCACGAATCACCCACTCCGGAGGCACAGCCTTGAACCCCCTTCGCACTTTCTTCCTCCGCCTCCGCAGCCTCTTCCACAAACAACAGCTCGACCGCGAACTGAATGACGAATTGACTAGCCATCTCGCCCTCCACATCGCGGACAACATCCGTTCCGGCATGACCCGTGAAGCAGCCCGCCGCGACGCCCTTCTCAAACTCGGCGGCCTCGAACAAACCAAAGTATCCGTCCGCGATCACCGCGGACTTCCGCTCCTCGAGGCCGTTCTGCAAGACTTGCGTTTCGCTCTGCGCCTCTTCCGCAAGAGTCCTGCATTCACCCTCGTTGCCGTCCTCACTCTCGGTCTCGGCATTGCCGCCAACACCGCTACGTTCAGCATCTCCAACACCTTCCTGCGCAATCCGGTTTCTTTCCCCGAAGTCGATCGCGTCTTCATGGTCATGAACCAGGCTCCCGCTCAGGTCGACGGTTGGAGCATCGTATCTCCCGCCGATTTCTTGGATTGGCGCGAACAAAGCCATTCCTTCGAGGCTCTCGGCGCCTACGAATGGGCGCACGTTAATATGACTGGCGCTGGCGAACCCGTGAAGCTCCAGGGTTTCCGCGTCACCGCCAATTTCTTCAACATACTCCGCGCCACGCCTCTCCTCGGCCGCACCTTTGCCACCGGCGAAGATGAAGCCGGGCGCGAGCACGAAGCCATCTTGTCCTCGGCCTTGTGGCGCCGCCAATTCGCCGCCGACCCCGCCATTATCGGCCGCACCATTCGTCTCGATGGAACACCAACGCAAATCATCGGCGTGATGAAAGACAGCGTCCGTTTCCCGATGGGCGCAGAACTCTGGATTCCTCTGGTCTTCTCGCCACAAGATAAAGTGCTGCGCAACCAGCACGATTTGTTTCCCATTGCCCGCCTGAAGCCCGGAATTTCTTTCGCCCAGGCCTCAGCGGAAATGCACGGCATTCAGGACCGCCTGCGTGCCTCCTTTCCACAAGCGGAGACCGGATGGAACATCTACTTGATGCCGCTCGGCCAATTTGTCGCCGGCCGCGGCCGCGACTACACTCTGTTTTGCCTCTATGCCGTTGCCTTTGTCCTCTTGATCGCTTGCACCAACGTCACCAACTTGCTCCTCGCTCGTAGCACCGCGCGCCAAGGCGAGTTCGCCATTCGCGTTGCTTTGGGCGCCACACGCTCGCGTCTCATCCGTCAAGCTCTCGTCGAGAGTGTTTTGCTGGCGATGGGCGGCATGCTTGTCGGCTTGATTCTCGGTTCTTGGTGGATTGCCTTGTTGCGCTCCAGCATGCCCGCCGAAGTCATTCGCTACATTCCCGGTTGGGATCAGGTTCGCTTGGACCGCGGTGTCTTCCTCTATACCTTCGCGGTCACCCTAGCCGCAGGTCTCGTTGCCGGTTTGCTCCCCGCATTTTTTGGCTCTTCCTCCGATCCCAACGACGCCTTAAGGGAAACCGGCCGCGGCTCCGGCGCCAGCGTCTCCCACACGCGTCTTCGCAGCGCTTTTGTCGTAATCGAAATCGCTCTCTCGCTCGTTCTTCTCGTCGGCGCGGGCCTCATGGTCAAGGGAGTTCAAACGCTCTTGCGCCTCAACATCAAATCCGATCCCCAGTCCGTTCTCACCTTCCGCGTCGCCCTGCCTCTCTCTCGCTACGCTACCCCCCAACAACGCGCCACTTTCTATGACAATCTGATTGATCAACTCGACCACAGTTCCGGCGTCTCCTCCTCCGCCGCCGCCGGCGAGGTCCCCTTCTCCGGCATCGATTCAAACTCCTTCAGCCTCGAAGGCCAACCCGCCCAGCTCGGCGAATATCGCCTCGCCGCCTACAACCGCATCACTCCCTCCTATTTCCGGCTCCTTCACGTCCCGCTGGTCGAAGGACGCGAGTTCAACGATCGTGATTCCGCGGATTCCACACCCGTCGCCATCATCAGCGAATCTCTCGCCAAACGCTTTTGGCCCGGTCGCAGCGCCCTCGGGCATCGCCTGAAGTCCGGCGCCGAAGACTCCTCGGCTCCCTGGGCCATGATCGTCGGTGTCGTCGGCGAAGTCACTTACGATGGCTGGCGCCACGACGTTGTCCCTTGCATTTATTTTCCGTTCCGTCAGCAGCCCCTCTCTAACGTCTACCTGGCGGTCCGCTCTACCGCTGAACCCACGACCCTTGTCCCCGTGATCCGTGCTGCCGTCGCCAAAGTCGATCCCGACCAGCCCGTTTATGACGTGCTTCCGCTTGACCGCCTCATCTCCACTCAAATTTGGGGTCTTTCCTTTGTTGCGGTCTTGATGGGCGGTACTGGCTTGTTGGCCCTCGTGCTCTCCGCCGTTGGCGTTTCCGGCGTCATGGCCTTTTCCGTTGCGCAGCGCCTCCATGAAACCGGAATTCGCATGGCTCTCGGCGCGCGCCCCCAGGTGGTTTTGCGTATGTTCGTCTTCAACGGCCTGAAGCTCCTCCTCTTGGGCATGATCATCGGCCTGCCCTTGGCTCTCGCGCTCGCCCGCCTGCTTTCCAGTTTGATCTTTGGCGTACACCCCAACGACTTCGTCAGCTTTTTCGGTGGCGCCTTGTTGCTTGCTTTCGCGGTGTTCTTGGCTTGCTACATCCCCGCGCGGGCCGCCACCCGCGTCGACCCCATGATTGCTCTGCGCTACCAGTAACCAGCCCATGTCCACCACTACCTTCATAACCTCTTTTGGTAGCACAGCCGCTCCTCCCAGCGCGTTTAAATTCTCTTCCTTCGCCTTATCCCGTAGCGCCGGAATCCTGCCGGCTCTTGGGTCTTTCTTTCACACGCCACGATTCACGAATCACAAGTCACGTCTTTTCCCTGTGGTATTCCCACACAAGACGTGCTATCCTCATGTGGTCATCACACAGGAGGCCTCGTGAGCGACTCCAAGCTCGATCTTCTCCAAGGCACTCTCGACCTCATGGTCCTGCAAACCCTCACCGCCATGGGCTCGCTCCACGGCTACGGCATTGCCCGCCGCATTGAGCAGGTCAGCGGCAATGAAGTCCTTCTCAATCAGGGCACCATCTACGCTTCTCTTGTCCGCCTCCAGCAGCGCGGATGGATTTCCGCCGAGTGGGGCACTTCCGACAACAATCGCAAAGCCAAGTTTTATTCCATCACCAAAGCCGGCCGCAAACAGCTTTCGGAGGACGCGGCCTATTGGGGGAGGCTTTCGAGCGTGATGACGCGCGTGCTGGCGATGCCGGGCGAGGAGGGCAAATCATGATCTCCTTCTTTCGTCAATCCCTTCAGCGCTTCGTTTCCTTCTTCCGCCGCGCGCAACTCGATCAGGATCTCGAAGCGGAGATGACTTCCCACCTGGAATTAGCCATCGAAGATAATCTCCGCAATGGCATGTCCCCGGAGGAAGCCCGCCGCCAAGCCCTGATCCAATTCGGCGGCACACAACAGGCCAAAGAACAGCATCGCGACTCCCGCGGAATCCCCTGGCTCGAAAACTTTCTCCAAGACCTCCGCTTCGCCCTGCGCCTCCTCCGCAAATCTCCTGGCTTCACTTTCGTTGCTGTCCTCACTTTGGGCCTTTGCATCGGGGCCAACACCGCTATCTTTAGCGTCGTTGACGCGCTCATCATTCGCCCTCTCACCTACACCGACGCCGGCCGCTTAGTCGCCATTCACGAAGTCATCCCTAAGTTCAGCAGCTTCGCGCCGATGGTACCCGTCAGTGCCGCACACTTCCGGGAGTGGCAGAAGAACGCCCGCTCTTTTGATCAACTCATTCTCCTCAGCGGTAGGTCTTTCACTCTTACCGGAACCGGTGACGCGCAACGGATTCCGGGCGCGCGCGTTTCATCTAACGTTTTCACAGTGCTGGGTGTGAAGCCTCAGCTCGGCCGCTCTTTCCGCGCCGATGAAGACGCCCCCGGCCACGATCAGGTTGTTGTGATCAGCCACTCCTTGTGGGTCAGCCGCTTCGCTGCAAATCCAGACGTGATCGGCAAGCACATCGTCCTCGACAGTGGCACTTATGAGATCATCGGAGTGCTTCCCGAGGGTTTTCACTTCCCCAGACTCAGTCAGTTGTACGCCATGACCATCTCGGAGGAACATCCCGAGATTTGGAAACCCTTCGCCCTTAGTGATACCGAGCTGTCCCCGCTCGGTGGCTTCAATTACGCTTGTATCGCCCATCTTAGGCCGGGAGTGTCTATTCCGCAGGCTGTTTCCGAGTTGAACTTGCTCCTGGCAGGCATCGTCCGGCAATTGGGGATGAATATCGAGGTCCGTGCGACTCTGATCCCCCTCCAGGACCAAATCACTGGCCGCTCGCGCGCAAGTCTTCTGCTCCTGCTTGCGGCTGCGGCGGCTGTCCTGCTCATCGGTTGCGTCAACATTGCTAATCTGCTTTTGGCCCAGTCTGTCACCCGCCGCAGTGAAATGGCGATCCGAAGCGCCATCGGAGCAGACCCAGCCAGGCTCACCAGACAAATGTTGGCGGAAAGTCTCTTGCTATCCACTCTTGGAGGTCTCTGCGGTTTGGCGGTTGCCTATTCTGCCATGCGCCTGATCTTGACCAATGTGCCCATTGATCTGCCCCGCATGGATGAAGTCCACCTGAACGGCTGGATGCTGTTATTCACCTTGGGCGTTTCCGCCGCAACCGGCCTTTTGTTCGCATCCCTCCCTGCCTGGTACGTCACAAGAATCGATCCCTTGGCTACGACGAGGTCCAGCACAAGGAGCGCTACCTCCGGCAGCAGGATCAGCCGGCTTCGCTCGCTTCTGGTCGGCATGGAAACTGCGCTGAGCGTGGCGTGCCTGATTGCGGGCGGCTTGCTTCTGCACAGTTTCATAAACCTCCTCAGTGTTGATAGAGGTTTTGAAGCGCGGCAACTTGTTACGGTTGACTTGAACCTTCCCAATACTCGCTATTCCAACCTCACTACCAAGAACATTTTTCTGAGCGCTCTCCTCGAACGAACTCGCGCACTTCCGGGGGTCAGCGCTTCCGCAATATCCAACAGGCTCCCTCTCAGCGGCGAAGCAGATAACAACATGGTGCTCGCGGAAGGGGTGGATGTCCCCCTCGAGGAACGTCCCATAGCTGCTTTTCGTAACGTGAGTCCCGACTATTTGACAACCATTGGCATTCCGTTGAGAAAAGGCCGCGCCTTTGACGACACTGACCGCAACCGGCGGGTTGCCCTGGTCTCTACTCTGGCCGCCGAACGTATCTGGCCCGGACAAGACGTTATCGGCAAGCGCTTCCGCCAGGGTGGCCTTAATGCCCCGCTGAACGAAATCGTGGGCGTTGTCGGAGACATCCGCGCTGTCAGCCTCAACAAGAACCCATTTCTCACCATCTACGTGCCCTATTGGGAGGGTTTCGGCAATGATCTTTCCCTTGTCGTCAAGACTGCCGGCGACCCGGGGGTCGTTTCCTCGGAAATTCGTGGCCTGATTCGCGAAAGCGACCCCGAGATCCCGGTGTCGGCCTTCCAAACCATGCAGAGCATCGTGATGTCATCGGTGGCGCCGCGGCGATTCCAAACTATGCTCGTCCTGATGTTTGCCGGAGCGGCAGCGCTCTTAGCTGGCTTGGGCATCTATGGAATCGTTTCTTATTCCACCTCACAACGAACCAGCGAGATCGGAATCAGGATGGCTCTGGGAGCGCAGCGCCCCACCATCGCTCGCTTGGTCTTTGGCCAGGCACTGTTCCCCGTCGGCGCCGGTCTGCTCGGCGGAGCGGTCCTGTCCTTGGGATTGCGGCGTGTCTTGTCCAGCTTCCTGTTTGGAATCAATCCCGCCGATCCAGTTACGATCCTGGGCGTGATTTGTTTCCTGGGCCTCGTCGCCGCTGCAGCGATCTACTTCCCGCTCCGCCGGGCCATTAGAATTAGCCCCATCAGTGCTTTGCGCTACGAATAAGTGGAGCAATAACTATGGATATCCAACGCCCATCCAACGCCCACGCCAAGAAGATCCGCCGCATTGTCTACGTCGCCATCGCGATCATCTCCGTCGCGGGAGTCACCTTTGGCGTCTCGCGCCTCCGTCCTGCCGCTCCTTCCGTTGATAAAGCCACCACTTGGACCGACGAAGTGAAGCGCGGACCGCTGCTCATCGAGGTCCATGGCGTGGGAACGCTGGTTCCTGAAGACATTCGCTGGCTTCCTGCTCAGACCGATTCCCGCGTGGATCGCATCGTCTTACATCCCGGCGCTCTCGTTCAGCCTGGCAGCGTGATCCTGGAATTGACCAACCCGGAGTTGCAGCGCGAGTTGCTGGACGCTGAATATCAGTTGAAAGCCGCCCAGGCGGACTTCGAGAACCTGAAGGTCCAGGTCAACAGTGATCTCCTCAATCAGAAGGCTGCCACTGCCGCGGTCCGCAGCGATTACGAGCAAGCCAAAATCCAGCACGAAGTGGACGAGAAGCTTCGTGCCGAAGGGATCGGTGCGGAGGTCACCGCGCAGCTATCGAAAGTGAAAGTGGAACAGCTTGCCATCCGCCTGCAACTCGAAGAAGACCGTACCAAAAACACTGCCGACTCCGCAAAAGCACGCCTGATGGCGCAGCAGTCCCACGTCGATCAGCAACGCGCTCTCTACGACCTGAAACGCAGCCAAGCCGAAGCTCTCCATGTCCGTGCCGGCATCCAAGGAGTTCTGCAGGTCGTCCCCGTCGAGGTTGGCCAGCACGTGACGCCCGGCACCAATCTTGCCCGCGTCGCTGATCCCAAGCACCTCAAAGCCGAAATTAAAATCGCCGAAACGCAAGCCAAGGATGTAGTCCTCGGCCAGAAAGCCTCCGTCGACACCAGGAACGGTATCGTCAAGGGCCAAGTCGCGCGCATCGACCCCTCCGTGCAAAACGGCACCGTCACCGTTGACGTGCAGTTCAGCGATCCGCTTCCCTATAGCGCGCGCCCCGACCTCAGCGTTGACGGCACCGTCGAAATCGAAAACCTGAAAGATGTTCTCTACGTGGGCCGGCCCGTTCACGGCCAATCCGACAGCACCATTGGCTTATTCAAACTCGTGGATGACGGCTCGGACGCGGTGCGCGTCAACGTCAAGCTTGGCAAGACTTCCGTCAACACCGTCGAAGTTCTCCAAGGCCTCAAAACCGGAGACAAGGTCATTCTCTCCGACATGTCCGCCTGGGATGCTGTCGATCGCATTCGTTTGCGCTAGGAGCCTTCTTATGAATGCCTTTCTCTTGCTCTTGTAGCGGCCGCCTTCTGAAGGGGGCGCTTTTCTCCTGGGTTTGTAGTGGCCGACCTTCAGGTCGGTTCTTGGGTTTCTCTTGGGTTTGCTTTTCTCTTTAGGAGGCCGGGGTTTCAACCCCGGCGTGAAGCCCCGAGCACGAATGGGCTTTAGCCCCTGAAGAAAGGTTCTAGAAAGTCCAATTCGGAGGCTGTTCGCATGACTTCACCAAACGGCACGCTCATCAAGATGCAAGGCGTCAGCAAAATTTTCTTCACCGACGAACTCGAGACTCACGCTTTGTCTGCGATCGATCTGGAAATTAGAAAGGGCGAATACCTTGCCATCGCCGGCCCTTCCGGATGCGGCAAATCCACCCTGCTCGCCATCCTTGGACTTCTGGATTCACCAACGGAAGGTGATTACTTCCTGAACGGCAAACCCGTTTCCAGCCTCAAGCTCAGCGACCGCTCGCGCATTCGCAACCGTGAAATCGGCTTCATTTTTCAGGCCTTCAATCTGATCGGCGACCTCACCGTCTACGAAAATGTCGAGCTCCCGCTGACCTATCGCGGCATGGCCTCCGCCGAACGCAAGGAAAAAGTGCAAGCCGCGTTGCAGCGCGTCGAAATGGCGCACCGCTCGAAGCACTACCCCGCGCAGCTTTCCGGCGGTCAGCAACAGCGCGTCGCCGTGGCTCGGGCCCTGGTGGGCGATCCCTTGATTCTCCTGGCCGATGAACCGACTGGAAATCTAGACTCCAAGAACGGGGACGCGGTGATGGATCTGTTGAAGGAACTTCACGCCAATGGCGCGACCATCTGTATGGTCACCCACGACCCACGCTACGCCCATCACGCCGAGCGTACCCTGCATCTCTTCGATGGCCGTATCGTTGATCAGACTTTGGCGCCCGTCTAACCCCTTATGGGTTTTCCCTTTTGCGCCACCCTTCCCCTGAACTTGAGGGTGCCCCACCCTTGGTGTGTAAGAGTGGGCTCTTACGACCTGGCGCCGCAAACTCTCCTCTCTTCGTCGTCACCGCGGCATAGCTTCTACTGACGGCGCAACACCAAACACCCTGCGATCATGTCGTGCAGCGCCTGCTTCCTCTCCGTGAATCCCGCCATGATGAAGCCAATCTCCAGGGGAATCATGTGAGAAATGAACTTCGCGAAAAATCGCCCGGAAGCGCGCCCGAACGAAAGGCGGTTTGCCGCTCCGTCCGTCACGTACAATCCCAGCGCTTGTTTGCCCCAGCTCGCCTGCTTTTCCCCGCTCTCCAGGTACGCATAGTAAAGCCACTGCAGCAGGACGCCGACCGCCACAAACAGAAAGACGAGGGAGAGGATGGCGCCAATGACCGCCGGATTCGGTTGACCCTCCATCGCCTCCATACGCCGCGGCAAACTCTCAAGCGTCGCCGCCAACCCCGTCAGGAATACCAGCGGAATGACCAGCGCAAATACACCAACTCCCAAAATCAAGCCGTCAATCAGATGAGCCACGAAGCGTAACCAGAATCCCGCATAAGTCACGCTGCGCGTTGTGCTGAAACCCGCGACTCCCACGTTCGCGGGCACGGGAACTCCCGCCACACCCGCAACCGCCCCGCGCACCACTGGAACTCCGCAAGATACGCAAAACGCGGCGTCCGCTGCGAGAACCGCACCACATTTGGAACAGTACACTGTGATCCTCCTCGACCTCGATTACTTCAATCGCTCGCGGCCTTTTTGCGGGCGCGCTCCAAAAAACTGGCTCGGCCCATAAATTACGGACAACCTCCCCGCACAAGCTCCTCCAGATGCTTTTGCGCTTCAGCGCTTCCCTTCCGCGCGGTAGCGGACAGGAGAACACGCGCCTGATCGCAGTTCCTCGCGACGCCTTTGCCTTGCCGGTAGAGTTCCGCGAGGGCCACTTCGGCTTCCGCATTTCCCTTCTCCACGGCCGCCCAAAGCAGGCGCACCGCTTCTGGAAGTTCTGTCTCTCTGCTCCTGTTGCGCAGGATCTGTTCCGCTTGCTGGTATTCCTGCTGGCCGTTATCGGTGGCCGTCCCGGACAAACTGTCCGGCGCGGGGATGCGATTCGGTTGTGAGGCTGGTTCAAGCGCGGGTGCGCTCTGGGCGTTCGTCGACGAATGGGGCTCGGCGGGCAAGATGGGCGGCACTTCGATGGCATCGCTCGTAGGCGCAGGTTGCGCTTCTGAAGTGACGGGCTCTGTGGTTTCCGGTACGACAGTGCCTTGTGCGGGAGGTTCGGCTACCGAAGATTGCGGAACGCGCACTCCCTCTTCACCGGCAATGATTTGCCCCAGCCAAATGAGCGCGTGGCCAACTTGCCGATGGTAAGCCGCACCGGCGGCGATCACGGCCAGAAGAAGCATCACACCGATCGCGCGCATCAGCAGCGAACGGCTCTCCCGGTGCTCGTCAAGCGTTTCACTGAACTCGGTCTCCAGTTGCAGTGCGAGCAGCGGGTCAATCAGCGCTTCCGTCACAAGCGGTTCGAGCACGGTGGCCGGGGCCGCCTCCGGCGAGACGTCATGCAGTTCGGTTTGCACGTCTGGACTCGGCGCAGTGGCGCTCTCCATCGGAACTTCTGCGAGGTCAGCCAGCTCCCCGGGCTGAGGTAGGGCACTCGGTACAATCTCCCGTTCAGGCAATGGCGCAGCTTTGGCGCTCTCAACAGAGGGAAGTACGACCCGTGGAAGTGCCCGACGCCCTTCCTCGCGCGGCTCCTCAAGCCTGGGTGCCGCGGGAATGACTGTGGCTGCGATCTCCGGCTCAGGAGAAGGCGCGGCCCTAATGGTTTCAACGGATGGCTGCACAACGGGCGAAAGAGGGGAACCCGCTTCCTCGCGTGGCTCTTCAGGCTTGGGCTGCTCGGGTATAACCACCGGCGCAATCTCCGGCTCAGAGGAGCGCTCGGTCTTAGCGGCTTCAATAGATGGCTGCGCGGCGCGCGAGAGAGTGGAACGTGCTTCCTCGCGCAGTTCTTCCCGCGTAGGCGGCTCGGCAACCGCAATGGTAGGGACTTTACGCCCATGTCCAGCGGGCTGTTCGGCCCGGTTGAGCCATCCGCGAATCTGTTCGCGAGCGCTATGGGAAATTCCGCAGAATTCGATACCCGCGACGCGGCCATCTTCTTTGATCCAGACGATCCGCCCTTCCCCGCTGATGCGCGTGCCTTCATCGAGCGAAAATGTAAACTGCGTCTTTCCCCCGGCGCGCAAAGGCATCATCGCCCGCAACGCAAACCCTTCTTCTGAAAGATCGCGCATCATCCCGCCGTTCGCGGATTCCAGCTCGACGTAGACGAGGCTGCGGGGGCGGTTGCGGAGTTTCTTGCGACGCTCGGTGTCCACGGTCATAGAGGGGGCAAATGCCTGCATTCTATCCTTTCCTCGGGGCTGCGTCTCAGAACTTTTTTGAAGCCTGAAACGCTGCCGGCGCGGACATCCCCATGTTAAAAGAAGCGAAGGCCGGGGCAGCGGGATTCCACTCAGGTTTACGACGGGGATCCGGTGGAACGCTCGGTTGCGTGGAAGAAGATGGGGAGGAAGGCATGAGCCCGGGAATCTGTGAGCGTAACCGCACGCATCAAGCCACCGCCATCAGGACGAAAAGCAGAACGACATTGCGGCGAGCTGCCAACGTTCTCACTCCGCAAGACCGGCTCATTCTAGCTGCCGAGCGAGCCCGGTTGCAGGCCGGGCGCTGGCGGAAGCTCCAACGTGCTCGTGATGCTGGCGGAGAAGGAACTGATCGGTCATGCCGGCAATGTAGTCGCACACCACAATATGCCGCGCGGTTGTCTGCGACATTTCTTCGTACAGTTCGGGCATCGAACCCGCCTGCTGCAGATAGAACGCGAAGAGTTCCTCGAGGCACTGAACGGAGTGTCTGCAATCTTCGGTGATCAGCGGGTGATTGTAGATATGCGAGAAGAGGAACCCCTTTAGTTGGGCGTTTTGCCCGCGAGCCGGTTCGCTGAAACGCGCCAGCCGCACCGGCGCGTGCCGTATGTCCTCCACCGACTGCGCCCGCGAATCACGTACCATGCGTTCGGTATTGGTGATCAGGTCGCTCGCCAGGTGATCCAAAACATGCCGCAAGGCTTCGTTGAACTTCAGCTTGGGGCGCGCTTCGCCATGTTCGGACTCGACCTGGCCATAGAACTCCCCGAAAAATGGCACTTCCTGGCAAAGGGCCTCGACATCCAGAAGTCTCGCCTCCAGCGCGTCGTCCAGGTCCGCCGTGTTGTACGCAATTTCATCGACCCAGTCGATGAGCTGGGATTCCAGCGGCGGGCGAAGTTCCAGCAGGTATTCCGATAACTCGGGAAATTCCGCCGCGTTGTAATCGCGAGAGTGTTTCACGATGCCTTCGCGCACCTCAAAGGTCAGGTTCAGGCCCTCGAAGCCGATGTAGCGCTGCTCGAAATGCTCCACGATGCGCAGCGCGTGCAGGTTGTGATTGAATCGCCCGCCATGGGCCCCCATCAGCTCATTGAGTTTGCGCTCCCCGGCGTGCCCAAACGGCGGGTGGCCGATGTCGTGAACCAGGGCCAGGGATTCCACAAGATCGGCGTTGAGGCCAAGCGCGGACGCCACCGTGCGCGCGATCTGAGAAACTTCCAGCGTGTGCGTTAAGCGGTTGCGGAAATGGTCGGAGAACCGCATCGTGAAAACCTGTGTTTTCGCTTCCAGGCGGCGGAAGGCGCGCGAATGCACGATGCGGTCGCGGTCTCGCGCGTATTCGTTCCGATAGGGATGCGGCGGCTCCGGAAAACGGCGGCCGCGCGAAGAAGCGGGCTGCATGGCCCAGGGCGCGGCTGGACGGGGTGTATCGATGGCCGAGACCTCCCGGAAAAATTGCGGCCCGCCCAACCTCAGGACTTCGGCGGGATTGTTCCGAGGCCGCGGTCCGCCTCGTCCGCCATTGCGGTGTTCGGGTAATCCTTCTTGATCTGTTCGTAGATGGATGTCGCTTGCTTCGGGTCACTCTGGCGAAGAATGCCCGCAAGCTCCAGCAGCACGAGAGGTTTTGGCACCAGGACGGAGCCGGTATTGGAGAGCGCTCGCAATTCTTTCACGGCCTCCTCATTCTTTCCCGTGCGCTCGGCGATGAGGGCTTTCTGGTATTGCGCGAGAGCCGCAAGTTCCTTGTCCGAGCCGGCATCCAGTTTCTTGAGTTCCTCGGACGCCTGATTCAGGCGATCCAGATCCATCAGGCACAACGCGGAGTAGTACCGCGCAAGCTTGCCGGCATTCGTGTGCGGGTATTTCTCGGCAACCACCGCGAGTTTGACTTCCGCATCCTGGGCACGCCGCGCCTCATCCGCATAAGTCACTTCGCCCGGAAGCGTAGGCTGGCCGGGAATGGAGAGCGGCGCGTTGTATATCTTCATGGCGTCGTCGAACGCGGCTTGCGCCTGGGCGTTCTGGCGATCGGAGTAGAACCTCCAAACCAGATAGCCGGAGGCAATCACGATCACGGCCAGAAGAGCGATGGAGGCAAGGCGAGTATGGGAGAGAACGGCTTCCGCGCCATGCTCGAAAGTTTCCCGGACTTTGTCCTGCTTCAGCTCTTTACGCGAAATGTGCTCGGGCATGTACGCTCTCCTGCCTGATCTCGAAACTTATATCGTAGCATAACTAAAGCGGCGCCCGGCGGCAGCCCGCGGAGTAACGCTTGCCGCAAGCGCGACGCGGCGCGGACGAATCGCCGCCTGCCGGACATGGTAGATTAGGTAGTATGCAGACGGGTTGCGTTCACTGTGGACAGCAGCACTTGCTGAAAGACGAGGTTGTGGCCAGGCACGACAAGGTGCAGTTCCGCTGCACCCGCTGCGGTCAGACCACCATCGTGGAAGTCAAGCGCCGCGCCGACGAAACCGTGGTCATCTCCCCGATGCCTTCCTTCGCCCGGGCCGACGCTTCCACCGCAAAGCTCCGTTTGCCTCCCGCCGACGACGGGTTACTTCTGCCGCCGGACGCGGACATCGTGCTGACCATCTCCGCCGGCCCCTCCAAGGGCAAGTCTTTCAAACTGAGAAATCCGCGCACCGTCATCGGCCGCAAAGGCGCCGACCTGCCCCTCGATGATCCGGAGATTTCCCGCCACCATTGTGTCCTCGAGGTTCGCGAACACTCCGTGAACCTCAAGGATCTCGACTCCACGAACGGCACGTTTTTCGAGGACCAGCGGGTACGCGCGGCGTTCTTGCAGGACGGCGCGGAGTTCCGTGTGGGCAGCAGCACCCTCCGCTTGAGCTTTCAATCCAAGTAATGTGCAAATACCTGCGCGGCCTCGTGTGAGATACTGGCACGGGTGTGACAGCGTGGCGCAGAGATGAACCCCCTAAGCGTCTGTCTCGTCGTACAAAATGAGCAGGAAAATTTGCCGCGTGTCCTGCAATCCGTGCAGGGGATTGCCGACGAAATCGTCGTGGTGGACGGCGGCAGCACGGATCGCACCCAGGAAATCGCCCGGGAATATGGCGCCAGGGTGTTCTATCGGCCGTTCACCAACCATTCCGACCAGAAAAATTACGCCGCCTCGCTGGCTTCGCCAACGACTGGATTTTCCTCCTTGATGCCGACGAAGAATTGAGCGAAGAGCTGAAGAATTCCGTGCGCAGATGGAAGGACAGCACGCCGCGATTCGATGTTTACGAGATGCCGCGGCTGACTTGGTATTTGGGCGCGTGGATCCGTCACTCGCGCTGGTATCCCGACTGGCAGCGCCGCATCTACCGCCGCGACAAAGCCAGCTTCTCCGGCGTGATTCATTCCGCTCTGCGCTTTGAGGGCGAGATTGGCCGCTTGAGCGGCAACCTCCTGCACTATACGATCCGCACCTTTGCGGAACACGAGACCAAGCTCGACAAGTACACCACGGCCATTGCCAAGGAGATGTTCGATCAAGGCAGGCGCGATTGGCGCGCCGCCTTGTGGCTGGCCACGCCTTGGAGCTGGATCCGCCATTTCTTTCTGGGGGCCGGGTTTCTGGACGGTTATCGCGGAGCGCTCATCGCGCAGATGGCCGCGCGCGGTGTACGGCTGAAATTTCACGAAACTCGGGAGCTTGATCGCAAGCCGATAAGCAGGCCAAGAGTCGCGGTGCGCCGTGATCCCTCTGATTGTGGACTTGGAGACCGAGTGGCGCGGGGGGCAGAGCCAGGCCCTGCTGCTCCTGAAGGGATTGTACGAGCGCGGCCATGCGGCGGAGCTTCTCACCGCAAGGGGATCCCCTCTTGGCCGTCGCGCCAGGACAGCGCTGGAATCTATGTGCACGAAGTGTCTCGCGCGATGCTTCGTTTGGCGGCGCGCGCAAGATTCGCTGGCTTTTGCGCGACGGCTAGATTCGATTTACTCCACGCAAACGAAGCCCATGCCTTAACCGCAGCCTGGTTGGCGGGGGCGCACAGGCAGTTGCCGGTTCTGTCCTCGCGGCGGATTGGTTTTCCGTTGCAGCGCAATTGGGTATCAAGGGCAAGATTCCGGGCACTGGATCGCTTTGTGGCCAATAGCAGAGACGTTGCCCGGAGCCTTGTCGAAAGTGGTTTTCCGGCGGACCGCATCGCCATCGTCAATGAAGGCGTGGAAATCCCCGAGCGCGTTTCCACGGAACAACGAAACGCCGCGCGAAAACGGTGGGGCGTGGCGCAGGGCGAGTTCCTCTTCGGTTGCGCCAGTGCCTTTGTGCCGGAGAAGGGCCAGCGCCACGTGGTTGAGGCCCTCCGTATCGTTAGGGAGAAATTCCCGAACACGCGTGTTTTGCTCGCCGGCGAAGGAAGTTGTCTCGACGACGTGCAGACATCTTGCGGCACGCCTGGACTTACAGCAGGCCGTTCTCCTTCCGGGATTTGTCACGGACATGCCGGCGTTCTACGCGGCCCTCGACGCATTCGTATTTCCATCGGAATTCGAGGGCTTGGGAACGGCGCTGCAAGCAGCAATGGCCTATGGTTTGCCTGTGATTTCCACGACAAGAGGTGCCCTCGGCGAGGTAGTCGAGGACGGTCGGACGGCGATCGTGGCGCAGCCAAACGCTTCGAGCTTTGCCACGGCTATGACAGTACTCTTGAGTGACGCCGGGCTGCAAAAACGGCTTGGCGAGGCGGGACGCATCGAGGTCATTGAGCGTTTTTCGACGGACCGCATGGTTGCGAACACGCTGGCTGTCTACGAGGAGCTCTCGGGCACCGGCACACCCGCCAACACAGCCCCACAAACCTAACCCGATATCCGAAGTTGCCCCATTACGCGCAGACGACTCGTCCACCACCTGAGGTTTGTCATTCCGCCTGCCCTGAGCGAAGTCGAAGGGACCGGAGGGACGGCCGTTTTGGCCGTCCCGGAGTGGAGGAATCTCTCTTCAACTTCAGATTTCAGGGTTAAACCACAAATCCCTCGCGGGAATTTAACCTGGAATGTGTCTCTGCCCTATTCCGGATACCCCTTGGGAAACTTCCGCCGCCAGTCCCATGCCGATTGCACGATTTCTTCCAGCGAGGAGTGCTTGGCCTCCCAGCCCAGCGCGCGCTTCAGCTTTTCATTGCTTGCTACCAGCACCGCTGGATCGCCCGGGCGTCGCGGAGACATCTTGTGCGGAATCTTGCGCCCGGTGATGCGCTCCGCGGTTTTCACCACTTCCAGGTTGGAGAAGCCTCTGCTATTTCCCACGTTGAACGCTTCTCCCGGCACTCGTTCGATTTCTTCCAGCGCGCGCAAGTGCGAATCCGCAATGTCGATTACGTGGACGTAATCGCGCACGCAGCTTCCATCCGGCGTGGGATAGTCGAATCCGAAAATATCGAGTTGCGCGATGGCTCCCAGGGCCGTGTCCAGCACTCTGGGAATCAGGTGCGATTCTACGCGGTGGGCTTCGCCGCGCTCAACGCTGGCGCCCGCGGCATTGAAATAACGCAATGTCACATACTTCAGCCCGGTATAGGCGCGGTAATCGCCCAGAATTTGCTCGAACCTCAGCTTCGATTTGCCGTAGGGATTGATGGGCGCTTGGCGGTGATCTTCCGGGATGGGCACGATTTCGGGCTCGCCATACGTCGCGGCGGACGAAGAAAAAATAAACTTATTGACGCCGTGGCGCACCATGGCATCCAGCAGGTTCACTCCGCAGCCGACGTTTGCCGCATAGAATGTGCTCGGCTCGCGCACCGACTTGGCCACCAGCGCTTCCCCCGCAAAATGCATCACCGCATCAATCTTGTGCGAGGAAAAAACCGCTTCGATTTCGGAACGAATCGCAAGATCGGTTCGGCAGAAGGTTGCAGCGGGCGGAACGGCGGCGCGGTGACCCTCCTGAAGATTGTCGAGCGCGATCACTTGATGCCCGCGCGACAACAGCACTTCCGAGCAGATACTCCCGATATAGCCGGCCGCGCCGGTCACCAGTATGTTCAAAGGAAACGCCTCCGTGAAATGAACAAAAACGTGCAGACAGTTGCAGGAATCAACAACGAGTATACAACCATTCCTCCGCTGGCAAATATCGCGCCTCGAAACTTGCGAATGAAGCAGCGTGGTACGCAACCATTCTGGGCGATACCAGACCAGTGTGGTATAACGTCGTGGCTAGGTTGTCTTGCATGCCCTGCAGGCGGCATTTTCCGGGTACGGACGGTCCCTAATCTTCTGTTGGAGGTTTGACGATGCGCTCAATCGTGAACGCCCTTGTACTGCTTTTGATTTGTATGATCCCTGCTGTAGGCCAGGAAAAGACACCGTCGGCCAAACCCGCGGATCTCTCGCTGACCGCTGTCGGCCGCCAGCACCATCCGATTGCCACGAAAAACGAAGAGGCGCAGCTCTATTTCGACCAGGGAATCACCTTAATCTACGCATTCAATCATGAAGAGGCGGCGCGCGCCTTCCAACGTTCAGCAGAACTCGACTCATCTTCCCCCATGCCGTTGTGGGGAATCGCGCTGGCGGTTGGTCCCAATTACAACATGGACGTGGACGCGGAACGCGAAAAGCTGGGCTACGAAACCGTCCAAAAGGCTCAAAAACTCGCCGCAAATGCTCCGCAGGTCGAAAAGGACTATGTTGCCGCGCTGGTGACCCGCTATTCCGGCGACGCCAACCCGGATTACAAGAAACTCTCCCGTGACTATGCCGCGGCCATGAAGGCCCTTTCGGAAAAGTACCCCGATGACCTGGACGCGGCCACCTTCTACGCGGAAAGCCTCATGAACCTCAATCCCTGGAAGCTGTGGTCGCACGACGGCAAGCCCGGGGAGAACACCGAAGAAATCGTGCGCGTGCTGGAATCGGTTTTGGCACGCGACCCCAATCACGCGGGGGCCAATCACTACTACATTCACGCGGTCGAAGCTTCCCCGAACCCGGAGCGCGCTCTGCCAAGCGCGCATCGCCTGGATACGCTGGTGCCGCAGGCTGGGCATCTGGTTCACATGCCCGCGCACATCTACGAGCGCACGGGCTTCTACGAAGCAGCCGCTCGCAATAATGAAGAAGCGGCCAAGGTGGACCGCGCCTACGCACTAAAGGCCGAGCGCGAGGGCTCCCTCTACGATCTGATGTATCACAGCCACAACGAGCACTTCCTGGCGATGGCCGCGTCCATGGAGGGAAACTACGCGCAAGCAAAGCAAGCCGCGGACGCCATGGTTGCGCGCCTGATGCCGCACGCAAAGATGATGCCCATGCTGGACGCCTTCATCATGACGCCCATCTGGGTCGATTCCCGTTTCGGCAAATGGGATGTTCTTCTGGCCCGCCCCGAGCCATTCAAAGAATTGCAGGGCACCCACGCAATGTGGCGCTATTCCCGCGCTATCTCTTATGCCGCCGGTGGGAAAATGGATGCCGCTGAAAAAGAGCGGGCCTTCTTTGCGCAGGAAGCGGCGGCATTCCTTCCGGATGCCATGCTCGGCGAGCAAAACAAAGCCGCCGCCGTGCTCGCGGTTGCTTCCCATGTCATCGAGGCCCGCATCGCCGCAGCCCAGGGCCAACGCGACGCCGCCATTGGCCATTGGATGAAAGCAGTGGAGATCCAGGACACCTTGAACTACGACGAACCGGCCGACTGGTATTACCCGGTGCGCGAATCGCTCGGGGCTGCGCTCCTGACTGCCGGGAAGGCCGCGGACGCCGAATCGGTTTTCCGCGAGGATTTGCGCCAGAATCCCAGAAACCCGCGATCGTTGTTTGGTTTAAAAGAGGCGTTGCGCGCGCAAAGCAAGGAAGCGGACGCAGCTTGGGTGGACAGGCAATTTAAAGAAGCATGGAGAAACGCGGATACAACACTGACCCTGGCGGCTTTGTAACAACTCGTCTCGCGCAACGCTTATATAAAGGGAAAGCGCCGAACGGCTCCTTCTCGACCCGTACGGCGCTCTCTTGCGCTAATAACTTTCTTCCTTCAAGAATTTTCCAGCAGTTCCCTCCCATCCGCTCGCCAAAATTCGTCAAGCTAATTTGCAGATTCGACCACCCATCGCCCCTGCGGTTCAAGGAACTCCACACCAATCGCATAGCCTTCGCCATGGATTGGCTGGCAGTAGGCCACCCGAGCAGCGGAGCGAAACTCGCCTGTGCGCGAGGCAAACACCAGCCGCGCATTCTTGTCCCAGCGCCGGATGCTCACCACGCGTGCACCCTTCGCGCTGACATTTTCCGTAAACGTTGTTTCCGTGCCGGGAAGCTGGCGATTCCCTTCCAGAACCACGGGAATCTCCATCTGGATCCGGTTTTCCCGGCGGGGATGAGAATGGATGTGTCCGTGTGCCATAGGTCATCCATCTCAGAGGCACGCCGCAAGGCGTGCCATCGAATTCATGGCGCTTCCGCGGTGTTTCATGCGATAAAGCGCGCGGTCCGCGGCGCCCAACAGCTTTTCCGGGGTGTCTCCGTCCTCGGGATACGCGGCGATGCCGGCGCTGACCGAAAGGGTAGGATTTTCGGCCTCTGTCGCCAGCCGCTCGCGAATCCGGGATGACACACGGGAAGCAATGTCTCGCGGAGCTTCCGGCAGAACCAGCGCGAACTCGTCGCCGCCGTACCGCGCTGCGGTGTCAATCGCTCGTGAGTGATTCCGCAAGATCTTGCCTAGCCGGACCAGGGACCGGCTGCCCACCAGATGCCCGTAGCGATCGTTGATGGTTTTCAGGCCATCCATGTCCATCAGGACGATGCTGAACGGGCGCTGCGTCCGCCGCGAGCGGTCCAATTCCGATTCGATCACCGCGATCAAGCGCCGGTAGTTCGCCAGCCCGGTGAGCGGGTCGCTCACCGCCAGCGTGCGAACCTGGTCGAAAAGCCGCGCCTGATCGATCAACGCGCCGCACAGCATGATCGAGTAGCTGGCCACCTTGCTGAGTTCCGCGAGAAAAAACGGTCCGTCAAAAAGGCGCCGGGAGAAGAGCGCGGCGATATGGCAGCACGCGTTTAGCAGCGCCACCAGAAACAGCGAATAATCGTACAGGGACGCATCGCTATCGTTCTTCTGGCCCTGTTGAAACCTGCGATAGAAGAAAATCGCCGCAAGTACAAACAACATGCCAGGCAGCGTTTCCCAGGGCCGCGAGAAGAGCGAGCCCGCCTTCGCTAACGGAGTCGCCGGCGCGGCAATGAACGCCGCACTCGTCACATAAGCGGCCACCGCCACAACGAACAATGCACCCGCAGTCTCCCGGCTCGGTTGCCGCGCCGTGGGCATGAATCGGTCGACCGCCAGGGCCGCCAGCAGCAGCACCGCCAGCAGCGTGCGCCCGACCATCCAGCCCATGGGCACATGCGACAGCGCCACCGGGCCAAGGCGCAGGAGATCATTCAATCCAAAGTAGCCCAGCGTCTCGATCATCCCGGACAGCACAAATCCGAAGGCGAGAATCAGCGCGATGCGATCGTGGGTCCCGCGAAAACGTACCAGCGCATTCGCGGCGTAGCAGAAGCACAGCAGTGAACCGCCCACCTCGAGATAGAGATAGGTGTTGGGCGAGCCGGAGACGTGAGCGTGCCGTGCGTACAGCACCACGGCCACGAAAAAAGTCGCCAGAAGGCTGTACGCCACGGCAGGCAGATGCCCGCGGTCCTTGCGGAAAAACCCCGTGATTTTGGCCCAATCTCCCAACACATCCCCCAAATGCCAAAGAAAACCGGCAATACCGTGGATTGCACGTCCAGGCCCTTTTGGAGTTGTCAGGGAGTGTTTGTAACTAATTCAAAATAGATGAGTTATAGACAGCCTAAGAAAGGACCGTCCCGCTTGAGACAGTATCCGAGACGACACAACTTGCCAAACAAGTTCGCAATTGACTCACTATCGTGAATGTATCCAGAGAGTTAGCAGAGGTTTAGACAAGATCAACCCAGAAGCGCACAAAGTCTCAACCTGAGACTGTCTCATCTTGGGATGACGCACCTTCTCACGGCTTTTGTGGCGCGGGGAGATCCCTTGCGGTGACCACGCTCGCAAAGCTCTGGCGCTTGTGCGTGCCGTCGCAAAAGGGCGAATTGCTGGAGTGGCCACAGCGGCAAAGGGATACAGCTGTTCGCCCGCCCAGCCCGAATGCCTTTCCTTCCTGATCCACGATCTCGAAATCCCCTTCGATGCGCAGCGGGCCGTTATTGAAAATAGTGACCTTCGTTCCTGGCAATGTGCCCTCCCGTTCGACAAACTGCAAATGACAACCTGAAAGCGAAATAGTCAGTAGCGCGGCACGCTGGGATCCACTTCCGTGGACCAGGACAATATCCCGCCGCGCAGATTCTGCACCTTGCGGAATCCCGCTTTGCGCAGAAAATCCACCGCTTCGGCGGAGCGCTTCCCGCTCCGGCAATGCGCCACGATCTCATGCGAAGAGTCCAGTTCGTGCACGCGCCGCGGCAACTCGCCCAGCGGTATCAGGTGCCCCTTCAAGTTGCAGATCTGGTATTCGTGTGGTTCGCGCACATCCAAAATGAAGATCTCGTCACCGCGATCGAGCCGCTCTTTCAGCTCGCGCGCCGTAATCTCCGGAACGTGCAAATCCGTTTCCGGCTCTTCTTCCCCGCGTATCCCGCAAAACTCGTTGTAGTCAATCAACTTGTGTATCTTGCGATGCGTGCCGCACATCGGGCAATTCGCGTTCTTGCGCAACTTCAGCTCGCGGAACTTCATCGTCAGCGCATCGAACAGCAGCAATCGCCCCACCAGCGAATCGCCGCGCCCCAGTATCAGCTTGATCGTTTCCAGCGCCTGCAAAGACCCGATGATTCCTGGCAGCACGCCCAGCACGCCTCCTTCGGCGCACGAGGGCACCAGCCCCGGCGGGGGCGGTTCGGGATAGAGGCAGCGGTAGCACGGGCCGTCGGGCATGCCGAACACCGTAGCCTGGCCCTCAAATCGGAAAATCGAGCCGTAAACATTCGGCTTGCCCAGCAGAATGCAAGCGTCGTTCACCAGATACCGCGTGGGAAAATTATCGGTGCCGTCGACGATCACATCGTAGTCTTTGAACAACTCCAGCGCATTCTCGCTGGTCAGCTTCATTTCGTACGACGTGATTTCCACGTCCGGATTCAAGTTGCTCAGCCGCGCCTTGGCCGCTTCGGTTTTAGGCTTGCCCACATCGCTGGTGCCAAACGTCACCTGCCGCTGCAGGTTCGTAAAATCCACCACATCGAAATCCACCAGCCCGATATGGCCCAACGCCCGCAGCCGTCAGGTAAAGCCCCAGCGGCGCGCCCAGCCCGCCGGTCCCGATCAGCAGCACTTTCGCGCCTTTCAGCTTGAGCTGACCCTCCATGCCAACTTCCGGCATGATCAGGTGGCGGCTGTATCGCAGTATCTCTTCATTGGTCAGGCTCGTTGCTGGCGGGTGCCCGATCAACGGCTGTGCTTTGGTGGACATAGTACTCCTCGCATAACCATTCTACCCGTGCCCTGCGCTTCCGAGAAGCCATTCGTCGGTGAATCCGAATCGCCCGGGCGCAGCCTATTATCGTTCGTTTTACGCATGCATCGCTCTCGATTACCCAACTAATCCAGCACAACGAATTGTGAAGTTGCCTTGCGCTCCCTTTCCGTTACAGTAGCGCGAGGGAAGGCCGACCGAAGGCACCTTCAATGAGCGGCTACGAGGATTGGCATCATTTCCAGTTCGGGCATGCTTCGTGTGACGATTTCCCCCAGACGGTCTTGGCTTCTGATTCTGCTGGAAATCGCAGTATTTTTGATTGCCGTGATATGGGTTTATGGCTCTTGGACGAGATTCTCTCCGTTGTTTCACGTGCTCTTCATCTGGGGATTTGTCAGTGCGGCTCTTGCTATGATTTACCGACTTTCTGTTACGCAAGCTGTTGAGTTTGACTCGCAACGCATGAGGGTGCGCAAGGATATCCATGGTTGGGAGCGGGCAAAGGAATACAGAATTGAAGATTGCAGCGAACTAGAATGGTCAGAAGGCTCAGAGGGTGAGCGTGAGGCGCTGAAATGTAAGGTAGGTTGGAGAACAGTCAAGGTCTGCGAGGACGTGTCGGAGGTTGAATCCATCGGAATTCTCACAGCTCTTCAACGGTGCTTGCCTGAGGTGGCTCAAAAGATTTGCTCTTACCCTAACAGCAAGCAGCACTTCCTAACTCTGAGGCTCGGCAAGCAAGAGTAGTGCCAGTCTGCGCAACGTTTGCCCCTCATCAACGCACGAACCAGAAACTCACCAATTCCCCACCGTCTCACCCTTTACACCCATCACCAGGAATCGTACTCTGGAATCACCATGTGGAATGTCGACGAACGCTTCGAAAAGAAAACCATGGACAGCCTCGCGGCTCTGGGCTTTTCCGTCGGCAGCACGCGCGGCGTCGTGCGCGTGGAAAAATACGGCTCCGGCGCGGAGTTCCGTCAAGTTCCCGACGGCCATTTCCAAATGACCATCATGCCCGCCATCATGTTGCACGGGCAATTCACCCGCCTCTGGGACGCCGGCTATCAGAAATTCCTGCTCACCACCGAGGGTGCCAAATTTCCCGCGCTCGCGGAGCAACTGGCCAATTTGCGCAAGTTCAACGAAGAAATGCGCACCGCTCTGGGTGTGCCGACGTTTTATAACGAAGCTCTCGGCTCGGTCAGCCAGGTCAGCGTGTACGACCGCGTGAAGGGCCGCCCCGGAGATGTCCCGGACCAAACCGTTGGCGTGCACGCTCCGGGAAGCGCGCACTGAGAGAATTGCGGCCGGGAATCGCTCCCCCCATCTGGCCAAGCGTGAACCCTTTTGTCATTCCGAGCGCAGCGAGGCACGCTTTTCATCGCACGCCTTTCGTGCGATGAATCTGCTTTCCCCGCACGCTTTGCCATGTAAGGGCCGATCTTCGGCGGGAACTGCCGGACACGGAGGACACACGGATGGGACGCGCGGTTGCCTTGATGGACGATCTCTTCTTCCAAATGAAAGTCGCGGAGACCGCCAAACAACTAGGCGTGGAATTCAAGGTGGCAACGACCGGCGAAGCGCTGCTGACCATGCTCGATCCGCCCACCAAACTCGTCATCATTGATCTCAATGCGCGCGGCAACCCGCTGGCAACCATCGAGCATCTTCGCGCAACTCAGAAACAGTTGCGCGTGGTGGCGTTCCTGTCCCATGTGCAGACGGAACTCGCGGCGATGGCCCGGGCCGCTGGCTGTAACGACATTCTGCCGCGTTCGCTGTTCACCCAGAATCTTGCTGCCATCCTGGGAACCGCCAAGGATTGAGAGGAACGTTTTGCGCGATTGGAAAGCTCGCCGTTGCTGCGTTTATTTCTCCCTTATCATTTTCTTCCACAGTACAGCTTCATTGCAGTCCCTCGCCCAGTCGGCTTCCTCGCCCGATCCTGCGTCCACTTTGCGTGACATCTTGTTTGCCGCCTGTTCGCAGAATTCCACCGAATTTGCCCGCTCCCTCACCTTTCGCAATGCCGAGGCGTTTTCCCGCATGACCACCGCAACGCGCACGACACTCCTCAAGCGCTTCGTCCTGCTGGACAAACCTGGCCAGCCTCGCGCCGAAATCGATGCCTCCGGGAATCTGAGCGTCTATTGCACCACTCCAGACGTCACCACCCAATTGCAGATCGGCAAACCCGAACTCCGCGACAACCTTGCCTACATCTCCCTGACCGTCAAGAATGCCGCCGCTTCCGATGAAGACGACTCTCATCGCGTGCTCATGGGCCTCGTTCGCGAGGCCGGACAATGGAAGCTTCTCTCCCTCGGCCTGCTCCTGCTGGACCTGCCCTCGCTCGCCGAGGAGTGGGATCGCGCGGAGATCAAAAACAACGAACAATCGGCTATCGACGCCATGAAAACCCTGGCGGACGCCATCGAAACCTACCGCAAAACCTACACGCGTCTTCCGGATAATTTGGCGGTCCTCGGACCACCTCCCCAGGGCCCCGCGAAAAGCGAAAAGGCCGATTTGATCGGTGCGGAACTCGCTGAAGGACGCACGGATGGCTATTCCTTCCGCTATGTCATTGTGGGGGCGAACTCCTTGGGCGCGCCCGCCAAATATGAGCTGGCGGCGATCCCCATCGAATACGGGCGCACCGGTTCACGCTCGTTCTTCCGGGACACATTGGGAGTCCTTCACGGTGCAGACCGGCGCGGCGCGGTGGGGAGTGTCACCGATCCGAAAATCGACTAAATCACCGCCCCACATTGAAACAACACCGTTGACGCATACGCCTATCTCCTTTCCCTTCACTTGCGAGCTACCTTTCTCGGCAGCAAAATGTACTGGGATCATCCGGCTTCCGGCGTAACACCTCCGTGTGTGCCTCGCCACTCTCCAGGCAGACAAACCAGCACTGGCTGGTTTGACAGGAGAAGCGAGATGCCGGATGTGACGGTAGAGCGGCGAAGTGCGCCGCGAAGCCAACTCGTGCTGGCGGCGGATGTTGTGGAACTCCCGCGCGGCGCGAGGCTGAGCGCGCGCACTGCCGACATCAGCCGCACCGGCTGCTACATCGATACGCTCAATCCTCTTCCGCAGGGTTCCCGGGTCCGCCTGCGGATGACCCATCATGACGAAATCTTTGAAGCAATTGGCCGCATTGTCTACGTTAGCCCCAACCTGGGCATGGGTGTGATGTTCGTGGAGGTGTCCGCGGAACAGCAGGCCCGGCTCGACCGCTGGCTGGCGGAAAAGGATCGGGAATTCTGACGCGAGTTTCCTTCTTCGCCAGCCGGAAGTACGCTAACATCTCGGTTTCGCCTATGCCTCTGGCCTCTTTTCGCGTTGCGCTTCTTCTGAGCCTCGGCCTGCTCTCTGCCGCTGCTGCTCCCCGGACCCTCGGACAACAGGTCGAAGATTCTATTTATGGCCCCTTGCCGGTCTTTGAGTTTCACAGCGGCTTCTGGGTAAACCTCCATCATTTTCTCTACCACGAAGCGCGGGCCCGCGCCGCCGCCAAAGATTCGCGGGATACCGCCGCCCGGCCTGCCGGGCCGGTGTTGAAACAGTCACCCGGTTCTCAGCCCTCTCTGACCTCTGCGGAACAGCGCATCTGGGATCAGGCCATCGCCTACTATCTTTCGAACTTCGCCGGGAAAGACCTGCTGGTCAATATCGATCTGATTCTCTTGAAGAACCAGCTCGGCGATTTTGAGGATTGCAGCGAACTCACGGGTAGAAAGAAACCCGCTTGCGACGCTGGGCTCCCTGGCAATGTCGGAATTATCCTGGAGGGCGCTGCTCCCATCTATCGCGCGCACTGGTGGGCGGACCACGACCGCGCCAACCGCCGCTGGGTCACGCGCGTCGCTCCGCTTGTCCGTGAACAGGGCGTCGGCCTTTCCCAGCGCCTCGCGGACATCTACCAATCAAAGTGGCCGAAAGAGAAAATTCGCGTGGAAGTCTGCGCCTTTGCGAACTCCGCGGGGGCTTACACCACGCTCGACCCGCTGCGCGTCACCATTGCCAGCATCGATCCCCGCAACCAGGGCCCTGAAGCTCTGGAGGTGCTCTTCCACGAAGCCTCCCACGATATCGCGCGGCCCGTCGAAGCCGCCATCACACGCGAGTGCCGCCAGCGTGACAAGCCCATTCCCCGCGACCTCTGGCATGCCTTGATCTTCTTCACCACCGGCGAAGTGCTCCGCCCCATCATGCTGGAAGCCGAGCTGCAAAATGCGCCGGACGATGATGTCCCCCCGCAGCGGCGCACTAGCACTGCCGTGCCCCCGGGCCTTAGCGAAAAGCTTTCCCAGCGCGGCTGGGAAGCGTATTCACGCCTGCTCTCCGTCTACTGGCAGCCCTATCTGGACGGCAAAGCCACTTTCGAGGATGCCATCGCGCGTCTCGTCTCCGCCGTCTAGTAGCCGCTCTTTCACTCTTCCACTCTTCACTCTTACTATTCTCCTCTCCCCACCCCGCCCCCAAGACTGTCATCCCGACCGAAGCGGCCCGATCTTTTCTTCCGCGCCGCCTTCTGGCGCGTCGGGCCGCGCAGTGGAGGGATCGAGGCACTCACCGACCTCTACAAGTACTTCTTTCACTATTTCACTATTTCACTATTTTACTCCTCCCCCTCTTCACCTTCACCTCCTTTCCCTCCGTCTATCCGGCACTTCCGGCCTCTGGCAGGGTGTTTGTCCGCCACCCACGTCTTATGTTAGTCTCTCTTCTGCAACAGTAAGCCCGGCCGAAAGTCACGCACGTCCCATCGTCGCTCGACCCACCTAGTTTTCCTCGCTGGAGCGCCGAACGGGTGTCGAGCCAACTCCGCGGACCTTCTTCCGGGGCAGAGGAAACTTGACCCCTATGGCTGCAAGACAAACGGCCTCGAAAACCGAAAAGGAACCCCGCGAGATCAAGCTGGCCCACTCGCCCGATTCGGACGACGCCTTCATGTTTTATGCCCTGGCCACGCACAAATTGCCCACGCCCGGTTTCAAGTTCACTCACACCCTTTCGGACATACAGGCGCTGAATGAGGCCGCACTGTCGGAAACCTACGACGTCACCGCCCTCAGCTTCGCCGCCTATCCTTCCCTGCGCGACACCTACATCCTCCTCGACACGGGTGCCAGCTTTGGCGAAGGCTACGGCCCCATCGTTGTCTCCACAAAAGCTTTGAAAGCGCAGGAACTTAAGGGTCTGCGCATCGGCGTGCCCGGTCTGAAAACTTCCGCTTACCTCACTCTCAAACTCTTCGAGCCGGATTTTGAAGCGGTAGTCATACCCTTCGACAAAATTCTAGAAGCGGTGAAAAGCGAAGTTGTCGAAGCCGGCCTGCTCATCCATGAAGGGCAGCTGTTTTTCCCGCAGCTCGGCCTGCATCGCGTCGTTGACCTCGGCATCTGGTGGCAGGAACTCACCGGCCTTCCGCTCCCCCTCGGCGGCAACGCCGTGCGCCGGGCACTGGGCCCGGACTTGGGCCGCTTGATCGCCAAGACCATTCGCGACAGCGTGACCTATGGCCTCGAGCACCGCGAAGAAGCCCTGAACTACGCCATGCAATTTGCTCGCGACATGGATCCCGAGCTCGCCGACAAGTTTGTCGGCATGTATGTCAACAAGTGGACCCTCGGCTACGGCGAAAAAGGCAAAAAAGCCGTGCGCGCCTTGATCGAGCGGGGCACTGCCGCCGGCCTCCTCCCAGGCCCTCCCCAAATCGAATTCCTCGCGGAATAGTTACCCGGCAATTCTCACCACTGGCTACTCACTTTTGGCGATCTTCTGTAGCGGCCGCCTTCTGAGGCGGGCGCCTTTTCTGTGATGAAACCTATACGGTATTGATTGCGCTCGTTGCAACAAGCTGTTCGTCTCGTCATTTTTGCTGACGACCCATACATGCTGCCGCGCCCTGGTGAGAAATCCGCGTTGGCACCTGCCCTTCCTATCCAATAGTAGTAACCCCCGTCGCGACTTTACGTCTTAATTAACGAAGTCACATCACCTGAACGCCCAACACAGGGAGGACTTCCCATGAAGAGTCGCCTCGTTCTTTGGCTGTTGTGTGTCCCCATGCTGTCGGGATGTGCCACCGCGCGTCTCTACCCCGTGCAAGGTCCCTTATCCACGCAAACTCCCGTGCCGGTTTACGTTGCCAAATTCACCGGGGCATTCAATTCGGGAAATTTCTCCGTGGTTCTCGCTGATGGCGAAGTATGCAAGGGACGCTGGGCCACCGTGCCTCGTCCAAATAACTTCCAGTGATGCAACGGCGGCCTCTGCCGCACCCGCAAACAACCTGTCCGCGGAGTGGGATACCGTTTACGGCACGGGCTTCTATGTCGCCCATGTCCTGGGTGCCAGGCTTTATGCTCGCGCTGTGCTCACGGGAAATCGCGGGACGACCCTGAACGTGGAGCTGTACAAGCCGGACCAGGTGGAAAACACCACGGTCGGCGCAATTAAAGGCGTCGCAAAAGACGATAAGGGCAACATCTACAAAGTTGCCTTTTAACTCGCGATCTGTAACGGCAATCTTGCCCGCTCATTTCTCCCGGCCATTTGCCCGCGCGCGTGAACTGCTCCTCCTGAGCGTAGAATCTGAATTCCGCCATGGGTGCTACCGCCGCCATCGCCAAATGATCGTTCGCTCTGCCGCTTGCCAGGATCAGCGCCCCAGAGGCTACTTGACGCCCTCCCCCTGAATCCCTTAGTGTTCTCCCTTCATTATGAGACGTGTCCTCTTTCTGCTGGCCGGCGCACTTCTTTCGCTCGCGCTCCTCACAACTCGTTCCGCCGCGCAATCTCCCGCCGAATTCCGCGATCACTTCGATATCCCCGCAGCCTGGCCGCGCGAAGCGGTCCGCAGTTCACACGGCATGGTGGCCACGGACGAGCCGCTCGCCTCTCAGGCCGGCGTGGATATCCTGCAACGCGGCGGCAACGCCGTGGATGCCGCTGTCGCTACGGCGTTCGTTCTCGCCGTGGTCGAACCCGCTGCCGGAAACATCGGTGGCGGTGGTTTCATGCTTGTGCGCCTGGCCAATGGCAAAACCACCTTCTTCGATTACCGCGAAACGGCGTCCCGCCAAAGCCACCCGCGACATGTACATCAACCCCGATGGCAAGCTGGACGAAGAGGCTTCCACCATCGGCTATCGCTCTGTCGCCATACCCGGCACGGTTGCGGGGCTCGCACTCGCGCTGAACACACATGGCACCATGAAACTCGCCGACGTGATGCAGCCCGCCATTCGCCTGGCCGAACAAGGCTTCCCCGTCAGCGAGAAACTTGCCCGGGAACTGGAGGAAGAGCGTCCCGGCCTGCAACGATTCTCGATGAGCAGCCGCGTTTTCCTGAACGGTGGCAAGCTCTTTCACTCCGGAGACACGCTGCGCCAGCCGGAACTCGCGGCCACGCTCAAGCGCATCGCTAGGAACGGCCCCGCCGAGTTTTATCAAGGCGAGACCGCGCAAATGCTGGCTCGCGACATGGCCGCGTTTGGCGGGCTTATCACCCTCGATGATCTCGCCCACTACCAGCCGAAAATTCGCGAAGCCCTCCACGCCAGCTACACCATTGACGCTCATCGCTGGGAAGTCTTCTCCGCCCCTCCCCCAAGCTCCGGTGGCGTCGCTGTGATCGAAGCCCTCAACATGCTCCAGGACGTGCCATTGAAGGGCTGGGAAGACCCGCAAAGTGTTCATCTCGTCGTCGAAGTGATGCGCCGCATTTTCGCCGATCGCGCCGCCTACCTCGCCGATCCCGATTTCTCGAATATTCCGGTCGCGGGCCTCACCGATCCCTGCTACGCCAAGGAACTTCTCGCCACCATCGATCCGCGCCGCGCCTCCTCCAGCAAACTCTGTCCACGCGGGCAATCCTCACGTCTGCAATCAGGGCCTCAGCGCCAGCGCAGCGCCCCAAACCATCGTCAGCCTCGGCGAAGGGCCGCACACCACGCATTTTTCCGTGGTGGATGCCGCCGGAAACGCCGTCGCCAGCACCACCACGCTTAACGGCAGCTACGGCTCGCACGTCACCTCTTCAGCCGGTTTCCTCCTCAACGACGAGATGGACGATTTCACCACGCAGCCCGGCGTGCCCAACGCCCTCTTTGGCCTGATCCAGTCGGAAGCCAATGCGATTGGCCCCGGCAAGCGCCCCCTCAGCTCCATGACTCCCACCATTCTCGTGCGCGACGGCCAGCTCAGTTTTGTCACCGGTTCACCCGGCGGCCCCAAAATCATTTCCGCCACGCTGCTCACCATTTTGAACTGGATGCGCCTCGGCATGGATGCGCAGTCCGCCATCAACGCGCCGCGCTTCCATCACCAATGGCTCCCGGATGAAATCCAGATGGAAATGCTCTTTTCGCCGGAAATGGAAGAGCAGATGAAATCCCGTGGCCACACTGTTAAGCGCCGCGGCCATATCGGCCTCGTCAACGCCATCGGCATCGACGCCAAAACCGGCGAACGCTGCGGCGCCGCCGACCCCCGCGACGCCGGCTCCGCAATCGGCTATTAAGGCTCACCGATTTGTGGCACAGTCATCCTGACTTGCTGTTGACTTGGATTCCGTAGCGGGTGCGGAATGTGAGTTCGCCACGGTGATACGGAATTTGGAGTGCAGCCTTGCCTTGCCGCCGTAGGGCGCAGCAAGCTGCGCCCCTGTCCGACTCACGGATTCCCTCGCGTGCGCCTCTCGCACGTCCTCTTTTGCATCGAACGGAGTCTGCGAAGTGAGGTACGGTTTTCCATCGCACGGTTTTTGTGCGATGAATCCCTCTTCAATCTCCAATTTCACGCTAATATGTACCTGAACGCCAATGCTCCGAATCCTCTCCACCTACCTCTTCGTCTCCAAAAAACTCACGCCGGAAATCCTCAAGCAAATCGCCGCTGCCGGCTTTCAGGCCGTCGAAATCTTCGCCGCCCGCAGCCACTTCGACTACGCCACCCGGCAGGAAGTTCGCGCAACATCGCCCAGGCCCTGGCCGATCATCGCCTGCAACTCGTTTCGCTGCATGCCCCCACAAGCCGCGACCTCAGCCTCAATCGCGAAGGCGGCATCCCTCTCTCCATTTGTGAAGTGGAACGCGTCCGCCGCATCGAAGCCATGGATGAATTAAAGCGTGTCCTCGACGTCGCCGACGATCTCCCCTTCCCCCGCATGGTGCTGCACATGGGCGGCTCCCGCGAAACCGCCGACCCGCGCAAACGCGACGCCGCTTTCAGCTCCCTCGAGCATCTCACGCTCCATGCGCACCACGCCGGCGTCACCATCTGCGTCGAAAACACCGCCAACGAAATGGGCGATCCCGCCTACCTTCGCGCCTTTGTGGACGAAACCCGCCTCACCACTTTGCGCTTCAATTTCGATGTCGGCCACGCCCATCTGGCGGAAGGCCCGGAAGACGCCCGCATCGCCAAAGGTTTCGAGCCCCTGCGCGATCTCGTCGCCAGCGCCCACATCCACGACAACCACGGCGAAAAGGACGAGCATCTCCCGCCCTACGACGGCACCATCGCCTGGCCCGCCGCCCTCGCCATTCTAAAATCCGCCCCCGCCGCCGCCGATCTACCCCTAACCCTCGAACTCAAGGAAAAAACCGGCCCCGACTCCCCCTCCCTCTCCGACCAACTCTCCGCCGCCGCCAAATCCCTCGCCCGCCTCGAAGAAGACTGGAACGATGTCGCCGTTCCCGCTATCTAGGAAGTAGTCTCTTCTCTGCTAAACTGTTCGTTTGAACTAACAACAGAGCACCTCACCATGACCATCATCACCATCGAACACGCAGGCCAATACGACGCCCAGGAAGTCACCATCCGCGGCTGGCTCTACAATCTCCGCGAGTCCGGCAAACTCCTCTTCCCCATCTTTCGCGACGGTACCGGCATCATTCAGGGCGTCTGCTCCCTGAAGGAAAATCCCGAAGCCTTCGAGGCCCTCAAAGGCCTCACCCAGGAATCCAGCGTCATCGTCACCGGCAAAATCCGCGCCGAGCAGCGCGCCCCCGGCGGCTACGAAATTGGCGTCAGCAAAATCCAGATCGTCCAGAAAGTTCCCGAGTCCACGCCTTTCCCCATTCAGTTAAAAGAACACGGCGTCGATTTCCTTCTCGACCAGCGCCACCTCTGGATCCGCACCCCGCGCCAGGCCGCCATCCTCCGCATCCGCGCCGAAGCCGTCCGCGCCGCCCGCGGATTCATGGATTCCCAGGGCTATACGCTCACCGACGCCCCCATGTTCACCCCCGCCGCTTGCGAAGGCACCAGCACGCTCTTTGAAGTCAATTACATTGATGACCAGAAGGCCTACCTCACGCAAAGCGGCCAGCTCTACATCGAAGCCACCGCCATGGCTCTCGGCAAGGTTTACACTTTTGGTCCCACCTTCCGCGCCGAAAAATCCAAAACCCGCCGCCACCTCACCGAATTCTGGATGCTCGAGCCCGAAGCCGCCTACACCGAACTCCCCGATATGATGGACCTCGGCGAAGGCCTCGTCAGCGCCATCGTCCAAGGCGTCGTGAAGAACAAATCCCGCGAACTCGAAACTCTCAAGCGCGACATCAAGAAACTCGAAAACATCAAGCCACCCTTCCCTCGCATCACCTACGAAGAAGCCGTCGTTGTCCTCCAGAAGCACGGCAACCCCGCCAAATTCGGCGATGACTTCGGCGGCGACGAAGAAACCATCATCTCCAGTGCGTACGACCGCCCCGTCATGGTCCATCACTACCCGGCCGCCATCAAAGCCTTCTACATGCAGCCGGACGCCCAGCGTCCCGATTTGGCGCTCTCCTTTGACATGCTCGCTCCCGAAGGCTACGGCGAAATCATCGGCGGCAGCCAGCGCATCCACGACTACGACCTCCTCCTTAAACGCCTGAAAGAAAACAACTTGCCGGAAGAGCCCTTCCAGTGGTACCTCGATCTCCGCCGCTATGGCAGTGTCCCCCACTCTGGTTTCGGCCTGGGCCTCGAGCGCACCGTCGCCTGGATCACCGGCACCGAGCATATCCGCGAAGTCATCCCCTTCCCCCGGATGATTTACCGGGTATATCCTTAATACCGGGTAGTTGCTAGGCCACTCCGGCTTTTCGGTACCTCGTCCGTCTAACAGCTTGCGGAAAAACTCCTTGTCCTTAGGAGGCCGGGGCTTCAGCCCCGGCGTAGGGTTCTTGCTGCCAATGGGCTCGGTAGACCCTGGGCTTCAGCCCAGGGCGCGAAGCGCCCAGAAGAAGGTGTTCTGGCATTTTCCTGCACCCTGGAGAGTCACTTCCTGCCGGTGCACGAATCACGGGTCACGAACCACGAGTCACGTATCACGGAGCAATCCCATGCCTCAAAAAATTCGCATCATCGGCGTTCCCATGGACCTCGGCGCCAGCCGCCGCGGCGTGGATATGGGCCCCTCCGCCCTGCGCGCTGCCGGACTGCAAGCTCGCATCAAGCATCTCGGCCACCACGTCGAAGACATCGGCAACATCATCGTGAAACAACCCGAAGAGATGCCCGTCGGCGAAAAACGCTCCAAATACGTTGATGAAATCGCCGATGCTTGCAAGACCCTGGGCCACGCCGTGCAAAAGTCCCTCGAAGAGGGTTACTTGCCCCTGGTCCTTGGCGGAGACCACTCCATCGCCGCGGGCTCCACCAGCGGAGTCGCCGCGCATTTCCGCAAGGAAAAAAAGCAGATCGGCTGCATCTGGCTCGATGCCCACAGCGACATGAACACGCCGGAATCTTCGCCATCAGGCAACGTCCACGGCATGCCTCTGGCCGCCATTCTGGGCTACGGCGTTCCCGAACTCCATGATCTCTATGGCTACAAGCCCAAGATCGAGCCCCAGAATGTAGTGCTGGTGGGCGTGCGCGATTTGGATTCCCACGAAAAGAAACTCATCAAGAAGCTGGGCGTGAAAACCTTCACCATGCGCGACATCGACGAGCGCGGCATGCGCGAAGTCATGGCCGACGCCCTCAAATTCGCCATGGACGATACCGAAGGCGTCTGCGTCAGCCTGGACATGGACTTCCTCGATCCCAGCGATGCGCCCGGTGTCGGCACTCCCGTACGCGGTGGCGTCACCTACCGCGAAGCGCATCTCGCCATGGAAATGATCGCGGACAGCGAGGCCATGGTCTCCATGGAAATCGTCGAGATCAATCCCATCATCGACGAGCACAACCGCACCGCGCTCCTAGGCGTCGAACTCGCCCTCTCCGCCCTCGGCCAAAAAATCCTGTGATCCTGCAATCCGAAGTCGAATGGCTACCCGGGCGTTAAGCCTGTGCCACCCGGTGATTTGCCCTAACGGTAGATTTCTCTTCGATGTCCAAGACGAAGCACGAGAACGAGCAGGCGATCATCCTCGATCCTGCAGATCAGCCGGTAATCGCCCACGCGGTATTTCCAGAACTCTCCGAGCCGCGAGCCGCGCAGAGCCTGCCCGATGCTGCGCGGATCGTCCAACTTGGCTACCCGTTCATTGAGGAAGTTCAAGATGCGCTTGCGGTGCTGGGCGTCGAGTTTGTCGAGTTCCCGATCGACCCCCTCGGACAGCTCAACGCTGTAGGCCATGACGTCTCACGGCATCTTTCAAGGGGATGGTGCGCTCTTCGCCGCTGCGGATTCGTTCCAGCGCGCCTTCGGCCAGATACAGGTCCTCGAGATCTTCCAGGTGCTGCAGGATGGCTTCCCGGACATAGAAGGTCTTCGTCCGCCCGGTACGCCGTGCGAGCTTCTCCAGGCGTTTTTCGACGGCTTGTGGAAGGCGAATGGCCAGCATAAATACCTCGCTATACAAGTATAGCACGGTAAGGAATGCAGGAAGTACGACAATTGGCAACCCGACGGTCACCAGCGTGCCGTGTAGCTGAAGGGATTACGACGACCCGCGCCGACCGGCACACCCGGGCCTAATGGTACGCGTCGTCGGTATGTTCTGCGGCGGCTGACCCAGGCGCAACGCCCTAAAGGGTCGGGTGCCCCAGGTGACGCTCTTTCACCTGGGGATTTTGCCTCATCTGGTTCATAACAACGAAATAATCCCCCAATCACCGCTTCACAGCGTTCACCGCCTTCTCCTGTGTTACACTTTCCCCTGCCTATCGCACGACTTTACTTCCGACTTCTGAGTTACCGGCCACCCGATGCGCGAAATCCTTTCCATCCATGGAGGAGACATGTCCGTCCGCAGAAATCCCCTGTTTGTTCGCTGCCTCGCCTGCCTGCTGTTGCTCCTGGCGTTCCTTCTTTGCGTTCCATTCGCTAACGCTCAATCCAGTAACAAGGCTTTGCTTTTGCGTAGGCCCACCGTCAGCGGCACGCAGATCGCCTTCAGTTACGGCGGCGACCTTTGGATTGTGGATCGCAATGGCGGCGAAGCGCGCCGCCTCACCAGCGACGTCGGCATCGAATCCGATCCGTACTTCTCGCCCGACGGCTCACTCATCGCTTTCACCGCCGAATACGATGGCAACCAGGATGTCTACCTGATTCCCGCCGCCGGAGGCGTCCCCAAGCGCTTGACCTCGCACCCCTACCCCGATCAGGTCGTCGGCTGGACGCGTGACGGCAAACGCGTTCTCTTCCGCTCTGCCCGCAATAGTTATTCCGGTTTCAACCGCATCTTCTCCGTTGGCATCGAGGGCGGCTTGCCCGATGAGCTGCCTCTGCCCATGGCGGAGGAGTTGTCCTACTCTCCCGATAGCTCCCATGCGGCCTATGTGCCGTTCACGAATTTCAGGGAAAACTGGGATTTCCAGCGCGGCTTGAAGCATTATCGCGGCGGCACCGCTTCGCCCGTCTGGATCGCCAATCTCTCCGATTCCACTATCGAAAAAGTCCCGCGCAAGGATTCCAACGACTCCACTCCGATGTGGATCGGCGACCGCATCTACTTCCTCTCAGACCGCAACGGTCCCGTGAATCTCTACGTTTACGACACCTCTGCCAAGCAGGTCAGCGAGGCCATTCCCAGCAACGGCGTGGACATCAAGTCTGCTTCGGCCGGCCCGGATGCCATCGTCTACGAGCAATTCGGCTCGCTCCATCTTTTCGATCCGGCCAGCGGCAAACAGCACCCCGTCGAAATTCAAGTGACCGGGGACTTCCCTGCCGTCCGCCGTCATTTCGTCAAGGCCGCCGAACAGATTGAGACCGCCAACATCTCTCCTACCGGCGCGCGCGCCGTCTTTGAAGCGCACGGCGAAATTCTCACGGTTCCCGTCGAGCACGGCGACATCCGCAACCTCACCAATTCCCCAGGCGTCGCGGACCGCGATCCCGCTTGGTCGCCCGACGGAAAGTGGATTGCCTTCTTTTCCGATGAATTCGGCGAATACGCGCTGCACTTGCGTTCTCAGGATGGTTTGGGCGATGTGCGCAAGATCAATCTCGGCACTCCGACAACCTTTTACTATTCGCCGGTTTGGTCGCCGGACAGCAAAAAGATTGTCTACAGCGACAAGCGGCTCAACCTTTGGTACGTGAACGCCGATGGCGGCGCGCCCGTCCTGATTGACACCAACACTTACGAATCTGACCCCGGCTCGGGCTTCAATCCCGTGTGGTCGCCGGACAGCCGCTGGGTGGCTTACACGCGCCAACTCAACAGCGGGATGCGCGCCGCCTTCATTTATGGCCTGGAGGATAAGACTCCGCACCAGGTGACCGACGGCATGAGCGACGCGGCATTCGTCGCCTTCGACAGAAACGGCAAGTATCTCTACTTCATGGCCAGCACCGACGACGGCCCTGCAAATGCCAGCAGCATGGGCTCATTCAAGGTTCCCGTGACGGCCGCGGGCTACGTGATTGTGCTTCGCAAGGACTTGAAGTCGCCTCTCGCTCCGCAGAGCGATGAGGAGAAAGTCACCGCACCCGCAACTTCTTCCGGCAAAACCGACACCGCCAACAAGGAAAGGCCCGTTGCCGATCTGGATGATTGCAAGCCCGAAGGTGAATCGGGCGCCGCAGAGAAACCCAAGGAAGCCGCCGGAAAAGACACCGACAAAGATAAAGACAAAGACAAGGATGCCAAAGCCAAGAAAGACGAGGACAAGGCCAAGGAACCTTCTCCTGTCAAGATCGACTTCGAAAACATCGATCAGCGCATCCTTTCCCTTCCCTTCCCGGTCCGCAATTATGGCCGGATGGTCGCCGGAAAAACGCACGTGCTCTATTTGCTCGAGGGGCCGCAGGTCGCGGATGGTTCCGGCAATCCCGGCCAGATCGTTCACAAATTCGATGTGTGCACGCGCAAGACGGACAAACTGCTGGACAATGTCGGTGGCTTCTTCATTTCCGCAAACGCCGAAAAGGCCCTCTACGAACAACTCCCCGAGCCAAGCCCCGCTGGCGGCGGGGGCGGGCGTCTTCACGGCGCGTGGTCCATCAAGCCTGTGGATGCGCTGGGCAAACCCGACGAGCCCGGCAAGCCCGGCGGCGCCCTGAATCTCGGTTCCATGGAAATTGAGGTTGATCCACGCGCCGAGTGGCAGCAGATGTTCCGCGAAGTTCTTCGCATTGAGCGCGATTTCTTCTACGACCCCAACATGCACGGCGCCAACTTGAAAGCGCTTGCCGCCGCGTATCAGCCCTACGTCGACAACGTCGTGAGCCGCGTCGATCTCAACTACATCTTCGCCGACATGCTCGGCGAAATCACCGCCCAGCACGTCTACATTTACGGCGGCGAACGCCCGGAAGTGAAACACGTCGGCGGCGGCCTGCTTGGCGCCGACTACAAAATCGAGAACGGCCGCTATCGCTTCGCGCACATCTATCACGGCGAAAACTGGAATCCCGGCCTGCACGCTCCGCTCACCGAACCCGGCGTGAACGTCCACGAAGGTGATTATCTGCTGGCGGTGGATGGCCGCGAACTTCTGGGCAGCGACGAAATTTTCAGCTTCTTCCAGGAAACCGCGGGCAAGGCCGTTCAGTTGAAGGTCGGTCCCGATCCCGCCGGAAAAGACGCCCGCGCGGTGACTGTTGTACCGATTCCCACCGAGCGCGCGCTCCGTTTGCGCGCCTGGATGGACGAGAATCGCCGCAAAGTCGACCAGCTCAGCAACGGCCGCCTCGCCTATGTCTATCTGCCGGACACGGCCGTGGGCGGCTACACCAATTTCAATCGCTACTACTTCCCGCAATGGGACAAGCAAGGCGCGGTGATTGACGAGCGCTTCAACGGCGGCGGTTGGATTGCCGATTACATCGTGGACTGGCTCAAGCGCCCGCTGCTGGCTGCGGCCATGACTCGCGAAGGTAAGGACGCCTACATTCCGCAAACGATTTTTGGTCCCAAGGTCATGCTCATCAATGAATACGCGGGCTCCGGCGGCGATGCCTTGCCCTGGATGTTCAAGCGCCTCGGCACCGGCCCGCTCATCGGCACGCGCACCTGGGGCGGCCTGATCGGCATCGGCGGTTATCCTTCGCTGATTGATGGTGGCGGAATCACTGCTCCGCGCTTCGGCCTCTTCAATCCGGATACCGGTGAGTTTGACGTGGAAAATCGCGGCATCTCGCCGGACATCGAGGTCGAGTTCAATCCCGCCGCCTGGCGTCAGGGCCACGATCCGCAACTCGAGACGGGCCGTCGCCGTCGCGCTTCAGGATCTGAAGGATCATCCGGCGCCGCCCATCAAGCGCCCCAAGTATCCGGTCTACAATTGGCCGGCTGTGCGCTCCGCGGCCAGCGCGCCAACCAAATAGCACGCCGCAAGGAATCTCGGCTCGTCTTATCTTGCCTTTGTAGTGGCCGGCCTTCAGACCGGTTCTTGGGTTCTTCTTTCTTTTGTAGCGGTCGCTTTCCGAAGCGGGCGCCTTTCCTTGGGCTTCTCCTTATTGTGTAGGGCCCGCTTGGCGTTTACCCCGACCCGGTCGGGGAGGCGGGCCGCTCTTCTTCTCGCGCTCCGGAACAGAGATACGCCTCTCCATCGCGCATTTTTGCCCGATCAAATCCCTCTTCGATTTCGGATTCCAGGTTTAAGGAACAATGGCGCTGGCTGGGCTGGAGTAGCTGCTCTCCGCCCCGGTGGTGTCCACCTCGGTCGCGACGTAGTAGTAGGTTCCTGTCGAGCCACAGCTCGTGTCGCTATAGGTTGGCGTGGAGATCAAGCTGGAGTTTATCTTGCTGTACGGCCCGCCGGACTGCGCTCCACGGTAAATATTGAAGCCCGAGTACGACGAAGAGCTCGGTGTCCAACTCAAATTCACCGAGTAGCTCGCGGGCGCGGTGCCTATTCCTGTAAGCGTAATGGCTGCGGGAGAATTCGCGGCATTGCTGGTAACCGTGACGCTGCCCGAGAGGTTTCCCGCGCTGGCCGGGTCAAACGTCACGTTGAACGAGGTGGCCTGCCCCGCAGCAAGAGTAAGCGGCACCGAAAAGCCCGTGGCGCTGAATCCCGCCCCGCTCTCGCTAATCTGCGAAAGGGTCACGCTGGCATTTCCGCTGTTGGTCACCGTCACACTCTGCGTTGTGCTTGTACCCGTCGTGATGCTTCCGAAGCTCAGCGATGCCGGAGCAACCGTGAGTTGCAGAATTGGCGCAATGCCCGTGCCCGTCAAGGCAATAACGAGCGGTGAATTGGCCGTGTTATTTACCAGCGTGAGGCTGCCGGCAAAACTGCTCGCGGAAGTGGGCGTGAACCCGATGGTGAAGACTGAAGACCCTCCGGGGGCGACACTCAGCGGCACTGTCAGGCCGCTCAAGGTGTAACCGGTCCCGGCCAGCGTTGCCTGTGTGACGCTGAGGCTTGCCGTCCCCGCATTTCGTATGGTGATTGACTGCGTGTTGTTCACACCCACGGTGACGTTGCCAAAACTCACGCTGGCCGGCGTCACGGAAATCTGCGCCTGCACACCCGTGCCGCTCAACGCAATCGTTGTCGGCGAATTCGTCGCATTACTCGTAACCGTGACGCTCCCCGTAAGGCTGGCGGCGGTGGCCGGTGCAAACGTCACGCTGAATGTCGTGGACTGCCCCGCGGCAAGCGCCAGCGGTACCGTAAAGCCCGCCACGCTGAATCCCGTCCCGCTTTCGCTGATCTGCGAAATCGTCACGCTCGAGTTGCCCGTGTTTTTCACGGTTACACTCTGCGTTGTGCTGGTCCCTGTGGCGATGCTTCCGAAGCTCAGCGAGACCGGGCTCGCCGTCAATTGCAGCGCCGACGCTACTCCTGTCCCCGTCAAGGCAACCACCATCGGTGAACTGGGCGCGTTACTCACCAACGTGACGCTGCCCGTAAAACCGCTCGCCGTGGCTGGCGTGAACCCAAGGGTGAACGTCGAAGATCCTCCGGGTACAACACTCAGCGGCAATGTCAGGCCGCTCAAGGTAAAACCCGTCCCGGCCAGCGTTGCCTGCGTAACGCTGAGGTTCGCCGTTCCAGTGTTTTTGATCGTGAACACCTGGCTACTGCTCGCACCCACGGTGATGTTCCCAAAGCTCACGCTGGCCGGCGTCACGGAGATCTGCGCCTGTACGCCTGTGCCGCTCAGCGCAATCGTTGCCGGCGAATTCGTCGCGCTGCTGACCACGCTGATGCTTCCCGCCGCACTTCCTGCCGTAACCGGCGCAAAGCCCACAGTAAGGGTTAAGCTCTGCCCCGCCGTGAGGGTCACCGCCCCGGTGAAGCCGCTGACGCTGAATCCCGCGCCGCTGATGGCGGCCTGCGAAATCGTCACGCTGCCTGTCCCGCTGTTCGTCAGCGTCATCGTTTGCGCAGCGCTACTCCCCACCAGCGTATTGCCGAAGCTCAGGCTGCTCGCACTAGCCGAGAGCAGATACGTTTGCGAAGGAGGAGCGGGCGATACACCTGTTCCCGTCACGGCCACGGAATGCGTTGAACTCATGCCAGCCTGATGGCTGAAGGTGATCGCGACGTTGCCGCTGAAAGTCTGCGCGGCGTTCGGCAGGAACGCCACTTGAAAGGATGCGCTGCCGCCAGCCCTCACCGTGAGGGGCAGTGCCGGGCTGCTGACGATAAACTCCGAGAGATTGCTCGACAACTTGGTGATCGCAACGCTGCGCCGGTTATAGTTTGTCACCACAATGGACTTTGTCGCACTGGTTGTGTTCACGGTGTGCGACCCGAAACTCAGCGAACCGGGCGCGTATTTGATCTGTGCTTGCACCGGCATCGGCGACAACATGCAACTTGCATAAATCACTCCGACCGATAGGCACACCAGTAGCGTTTTGTTCATGGACAGAAATTCCTTTGTGTTCTTTTCCGGAGCGAGGGCTGAGCGAGGGGAGGGGGGTGGGGGCCTGACGATCGCCGCTCGAGATTCTTTGACCCAGAGTAAGATTAGGAGCCGCAGTGGTCTCAAACAACTGGCAGGGAGGTCAAAATTGGAGCAGGTACGCCGCTATCCCTTATGGGCAAATCCGAACTGTACCGATTATGTGAAAACTGCAAGCGCGCTTTTTGCGTCCGCCGTTTTTCTGGAGGACGCGTTGTGTGCGTCCGCCGTCATCTGAGGACGCGCCTTTCTCTTCACTGTCATCCCGATCCCGCAACGGCGGGAGAGGGATCTCTCTTTCTCGTCAGGGCACGACTTCACAGGCTGCGGAAAAAGTCACTTTCCGTCATTCCGAACGGAGTCCGCGCAGTGAGGAATCCTTCTTTTCCTGGGTTTCCGCCAGAGAGATTCCTCGCTTCGCTCGGAATGACGAACTAAACCAGTTCTTCCGCAGCCTGTTCAGTCGTGCCGCAAGCGCCCCAAAAACAAGATCTCCCTAGTGCGCTTTTGCCCTGAATCCCCGCATAGGTCAGGTAGGCGCCGACGATAATGGCAATCGCGGCGTTCAGGTAGAAACGCTGTTCGTAGTGAAGACCCCCGAGGGAAACTACCCCTACCGCGTGCGGCGTCAGGAACAAAAGGAGCAGGCCTTTGAGCAACGATAGCCAACCGACCAGGGTGACAACCACCGGCAGCACGCCGCCGTGCCAGACATTGTGCCCAAGAACCATCGCCAGCCCAACGGCCAGCGCGATCACGCCGGCAACGTAAAGCACCGGCGCGTTGTGCACCATCGCCTGGATCGTCTCGATCGACGCCTGTCTGTGCGCGACCATCGCCAGCCCGATGAGAACGCTATAGAGCCCCAGCAACCTGCTTAGAAATATCGTACGTGGCAACATCATGTCCTCCGTATCAACAAAGCCCCAATTTCCGTTCTGACTTCCGGCTTTGGCCACCAATCTATATCTCGCTGCCTCAACATACAATGCTCCGGCGGGTGCCCCATCCTCGTTTTGTGAGGGTGGGTCTTGGGTTTCTCTTCTCCTGGGTTTGGTGGCACAGGCATTCTTGCCTGTGCTCTTGGGTTCCTCCTTCTTGTGTAGGGCCCGTCCTTTTCACCCTGAGTAACGCGAAGGGCTGAGGCGGGCTGTTTGCGTCCCGGTAGGTGTTGCGAGGCGGGCCGCTCCAAAATTGTCGGCCGACTCGTGCAACTTCCATGCGTCCTCAGATTCGGTGGACGATGCACAACTCAAAACATTTCTTCGCTTTGACTAAATGATTGCACATCCACTGATTATTGGCTCCATGGGCGTCCCGCATAACTGGTATACCTATAAACACTTGTCGCATATCTGACTCTCCTGCAACTTGGCCCCAAATCTGCTCGAATTTCTCTATCGCTCCTCGTGTCAATTGCACGTGCGGCCCAGACTTTCAGTATCTAAATACTAGAGGTAATAGGCATTTGTTCTTCAAGTCGGCCAGACCAAGGAACAACCGCAGCCGCTTCATCGTTGAGGGGGATCCATGAAGTATTCAGGTTTTGCAGCTATTGGAAGCCTGGCCATTCGTCCCAATCATTCACTCGGGATGGCGTCCTGCGCCGTACCTGCCCTTCTCATGCTTACGCTATCCCTCTTCTTCCCTACAGGACAGCTGCGGGCCCAGTGCGGGAGTTTGAGTAGTCCTTCAACCACTTGGAGCGATGGCAACGGCACCTGGGGTGTGGGCGGTAACTGGACAAGTGGCACTCCCAACGCTTCCACAAACGCCTGCATCTTGGATGGCACAAGTACGGTCACTCTAGACACGAACGGAAATGCTGCCGGCCTACAGCTTGCCAGCGGCAATGGTTTGAACATCACCTCTGGCGCGAGTCTGAATCTGGTTTCTGGTAAGAGCTTTAGCTACGGCACGATCGACATCACCTCTAGCGCCAACCTGACCAACTCCGGCACGCTCTATAACTTCGGCACACTCTCCGGCGACACGTTTAACAGCAGCGGCATGTTTGACAATTCCGGCACGATCAACAACAGCGGCATGCTCTACAACTCCGGCACGCTTGGCGGCACGATCAACAACAGCGGCATACTCTACAACTCCGGCACGCTCTCCACCGACACGATCAACAACAGCGGCACCATCTACAGCTCCGGCGCGCTCGGCGGCGCGTTCGACAACAGCGGCACGCTCAACATTACGGGTGGCTCTCTCTCTGGTCTCGGCACGAAGAACAACACCGGCACGATCAACCTCACCTCTGGCGCCTACCTCTTCGATACCGGCGGCAGTCTCAATAATGCTGGTACGGTTTATATCGATTCCACCAGCACACTCGATAACGGTCAAGGCGGTATTCTAAACAGTGCTGGCGCCCATCTCACCAACTACGGTGTGATGATCAATGGGAACACCGATGTCTTCAACAGTGCTGGAGCCTACTCACCAACTACGGCTCGATCAGTACGGCCCAAGTGCTGTTCGAAAACTACGGCACGTTCACCAACAACTCTGGTGCCTCCTTCAACCTCAGCTATACCGATTTCCGCAACGAGGCTGGCGCGTACCTTGCCAACTCCGGCACGATCAATATTATCAGTGCCACCCCCACTGACATCGACAACTCCGGCACGCTCTACAACTCTGGCACGATCAACAATACCAATAAGTACAACTCCGTCGCAAACTCGGGCACGCTCTACAATTCCGGTACGATCAACAACACTAATCTTAACGACTTCATAAACTCCGCCGCGCTCTACAACTCTGGCACGATCAACAACTCCGGCACGCTAAGCAACACTGGAACCTTTACGAACGTCGGCACGCTCAACAACACCACTCTTAACGGCTCCTTTTCAAACTCTGGCACACTCTATAACTCCGGCACGCTCTACAACTCTGGCACGATTAACAACAGTGGAATCTTCACGAACTCCGGCGCCGTAATAATTTCCAGTTCCGGCCTTTTGATAACGAGCACCAATTACACGCAGACCGCCGGCAGCACGCTTGTGAACGGCACCCTCACCGCGACCGGCAGCGCCATCGTAGATATTCAGGGCGGAGCCCTCGGCGGCACAGGCACTATCAACGGCAATGTCGTGATGGCCGGCATACTCACCCCGGGCGCACCAGGTACGCCGGGACGCTCACGATCTTCGGGAACTACGAGCAGACTGGAAGTGGCGATCTGGAAGAATTCATCGGGCCACTCGCGCGGTCTTTCCTTAGCGTGAACGGCAATGTGACGCTTGATTCTGGCTCTTTCCTGAACATCGTCTTACTCCAGGGTTTCAACCCTCTCGGCGAAACGTTCAGCATCATGGATTACAGCTCTTTGATTGGGCAGTTCTCCAACGGTTCCAGCTTTTGGGATGACGGGTATCTTTGGGACGTAACTTACGGCCAGAACGAGATCGATGTGACCGCTGTGAGAACACCTGAGCCTAGCTCACTACTACTACTCTTCGTCGGCTTGGCTGTGCTGGCTTTCTGCGCCCACCGAAAAATGGACAAGACGCATCGCGTTGCGTAACTTCCAGCCTAAAACGTATCGTTGCGTGATAGATTCACCCCGGAGGCATCCTCAATGAGCGACGAGCCGAGAAGTTTCGGTCTGAGCCGAATTGTCTGGATTCTGGCGGGCATCCTTGTCGTGGTGGCTGCGGGGCTGCATATTTTTCACGCCCTCCGCACTCCTTCCGTTAAATTCAGCACGCCGTACCAAGCGGTCTTATTGACGAATGGCTCAGTGTATTTCGGCCATTTACAGGACTACGGCGGTCCCCATCCTGTCCTGACTGATGTGTACTACGTCCTGAGTCAAACCGACCCGGAAAGCAAACAGGTCAAGAGCTCGCTCATCAAGCGGGGCAAGGAGATGCATGAACCCGACCGCATGTATCTCAACCCTAGCCAGATTGTTTTTGTGGAGACGGTGGGAACCAATTCAAAGGTCGCCCAGCTCATTGCCCAGGCCTCTCACTAGTCGACGAGTAGCCCAGATGTTCTCGGGCGGGTGGCCCGGGCGCAATGCCCAGAAAGGTTGGGTGCCCCACGTGACGGCTTTTCACCTGGGGATTTTGACTTTTCTGCGTCCCGCCTGATTCCACATCCCCTTTTGCCCCATTTTGCAGCACATCTATTCGAACAACTTTCCACAGTTCTGGTACCTTGAAGTGACCTAATAGTTACTTGTCGGTACTTTTACTTTACGTTATAATTCCTCCATGACCATCAAACGAGCCAACAATTCTTTCGACCTCTGCAATTTCAAATATGCCGATGGACGCTTCTGCGGCCTCCCCACCATTCCTTCCGGCAACGGCATGTGCCGCTCCCACGCCTCCCTGCAACGCTTCCATCCTCCCGTCGAGGAGGAGCTCACCGCCGACCTGGCCGGCTTCACTTCCGATCTTCCCAGCCAGGATGATATTCAGCGCACCATCGCCCGCGTCGTGCAAGCTCTCGCCGCCAATCGCATCTCCACGCGCCGCGCCGCCACCTTCGGCTATCTCGCCCAGCTCCTGCTGCAAGTGCATGCGGGCTTGAACGCGGAAGCGCGATCGGTGGAATTGCAGGGCGCCAAGGACCTGCGTATGTTGCTGAAGATGAAGTATGGGCCGGCGTTGCGGAAAGACGCGGAGAAGAAGCAAGCTCCGCCCACCGCCCCTGCGCCCGCAACTCATTCTCCCGCCGCTCATCGCTCCGATACTCCCACCGCCCCCAAACCCATCTGACCACCCATGTCCACCCGCCGTCTTTCTTCGCTTCTTCCTTCCTCCGCGCTAGGCGTTTACCCCGACCCGCTCGGGGCGAACGGCGCCTGTCCCGGCCCGGTCGGGATGTCAATTCCTGCTTTTCTCCGTCTCTTAAACTCTGAACTTTCAACTTTCAACTTTGAACCGGTCCACTCTTCTCTTTTGCCTTCCGACTTAAAACTGAACACTGACAACTGTAAACTGCGTAAGTCCAATCATTCCCGCACTTACGCGCCATTCTCCCGTAAGTCCAATCATTCCCACACATACGCAAAACCATGGGGGTGGGGGGTACCTTTCCTCATGAAGCGTTTTCTCCTAACTCGTTTGTTTTCTTTCCCTGTGTTAACTATATGGATAACTATATGCATAATTATATTGTCGGCGCGCCGACATTCCCCTTTTCGCATGGAGCGGACACCTTGGGGTGGCCACCTGAAGGGGACCGGGGCGTTTCACACAGAGATCACAGAGATTGGAGCACAGAGTTCAGCAGAGAAAAACAGCCCAAGACGCACCGCCAATCGGGAGATTCATCCCGCTGAACCCGCGGGATGGAGCAGAGTTGGCGTTCCCGGGGCACCCGGCTCTGTGGTGCATCCTTCTTCCTTCCGTCTCTAAACTTTGAACCTTCAACTTTTAACTTGAACTGGTACAGAGGAGAGCCCGTTGCCGTTTCCGCAACGGCGGCGCTACTCGTTTGCCCTTTTGGGGCGTTTGCACTTATAACTGATAGCGAACCCAATCAACCGCTTCCCCGACCCGGCGGAATAGGAACGACCTGTGAGCCCCGAAAAAAAACGACTGCGCGTTGGCGTGCTCTTCGGAGGGCGCTCCGGCGAACACGAAGTTTCGCTGGCCTCCGCCGCCAGCGTCATCCGTGGCCTCGACCCGGACAAATACGAGCCCGTGCCCATCGGCATTGCCAAGGACGGTCACTGGCTGGTCGGCGAAGGCGCCGCCAAAATGCTTCCGGACATCCTGAAGGGCGGGCGGCGCGTGATGCTCACCGCGGATCCCACGGAAGCCGCGCTGGTGCCGCTGGACCGCGGCGCGGGCGCACAGCGCTTCGACGTGATGTTCCCCGTACTGCACGGCACGTTTGGCGAAGACGGCACGATTCAGGGCATGCTGGAACTGGCCGGGCTGCCTTATGTGGGCGCGGGCGTTCTCGGCTCCGCCATCGCCATGGATAAGGACGTGGCCAAGCGCCTTTGCCAGGAAGCCGGCATTCCCGTGGTGCCTTGGGTGGCCGTGCAACGCTGGCGGTGGGAAAAAGAGCCGGAGGCGGTGAAAGCCGAGATTGAGCAGAAGTTCGAGTACCCCGTATTCGTGAAGCCCGCCACGCTGGGCTCGTCCGTCGGCATGAACAAGGTTCATACAGCCGAGGAGCTGGCGCCGGCGCTGAATTTTGCCGCCGAATATGGCATGAAACTTATGGTGGAGAAAGCCATCACCGGGCGGGAAATTGAAGTCTCGGTGCTCGGCAATCACGATCCGCAGGCGTCCCTGCCGGGCGAAATCGTGCCGCACCGCGAATTCTATGATTACACCGCGAAGTATCTGGAAGACGGCACGCGGCTGCTGATTCCCGCGGACTTGAAGCCCGCGCAAGTGAAGAAAGCCCAGACCATGGCGGTGGAAGCGTTCCGCGCGCTGGAGCTTTGCGGGATGGCTCGCGTGGATTTCTTCCTGGAGAAAACGGGCGGCAAATTCCTTTTGAACGAAGCCAACACGATTCCCGGCTTCACCTCGATCAGCATGTATCCCAAACTGTGGGAAGCCAGCGGCATCGGCTTCCGCGAGCTGATTGACAAGCTGATCGAGCTGGCGCTGGAGATGCACCGCGAAAAATCCCGCACCAAATACGCCATCGAACTTCCGGAAGGCTCTGGTGGCGCGCTGACCGCCTGAATTGAAGCTTACGAGCCAGCGATTTTATTCCGAAATGAAAATGATGCCATCGCAATTTTCTGAAAAACCACGCGCCAGGCGAACCGCATCGAACAAAAAGAAGAGATTTGCGGCGAGGCGCCTCTCTTGCTAAAGTTCTTTTGCCGGGAATTGCGCGTACCGCGACCGGCCAGTCTGACGCTCGCAGGCGGGAGACTTCCAAATGTCACTACTTGAACCACCTGCTGAAAAACCCAAGAAACATTACGTATTGAAGGTCACGATCGCCGCCGTTTTGTTGGTCGTGATCATCGCGTTTTGGTTTACGTTCCGCTACTACCCGGAGAAGAAAGCGGCCGGCGAATTCTTTACCGCGCTGACCGCCGGCGATACCGCCAAAGCGTATGCGCTTTGGAAGCCCTCTTCCACCTACACCATGAATGATTTCCTGGCCGATTGGGGAACGAACGGATATTACGGGCCGGTGCACAGTTACAGGATCATGGGCGCGAAGGCGGTAAGAAACAGCGTTTCCATCGCGGTGAACGTGGCCATCAGTCCGTATACGCCAATGCCCGTGGCCGGCGACGCCGAAAAGAGCATAAAGACCAAGGTGGTCACGATTTGGGTGACGCCCGCGGACAAATCGTTCAGCTTTCCTGTGCCGTATTGATTTTTGGAAGGCCAGCCCAAGACTGCAAACTATTCTTGAATGTCTCCTAGCGCGGCAGCCAATTCTTTTGGACTGACACTCGCTGTGCCGAGTTTGCCGACCACGACGCCGGCCGCGGTGTTCGCCAGAAACGCCGCATCGGCCAGCGAAGCGCCGGCGGCAACCGCCAAGGCCAGCACACTGATCACAGTGTCGCCCGCGCCGGTCACGTCAAACACCTGGCGGCCCGTGGCGCCGCGTGCGATGCCCGGTTGGCCAACGCGCGCGTAAGTCACCTCGAAGCTCGTCGCCGGAATGTGCAAGTGGCGCGGCGAAGCCTCTTCAAAGACGCTCATGCCCTTTTCTCCGCGCGTGATCACCACCGCGGCGCAGCCGAAATGCGGCAACAGAGCGCGGCCCGCTTCCTCGATGGATTTCTCGTCGGTGAGTTCTCGCGTAACGTAGAAGCCGGCTTCCTTGGTGTTGCAGACAATTACGCGCGCACCCCGATAAGCGTACAGCTTTGAGGTCTTCGGCCTCACAAATACCGGAACATTGCCTTGATGGCAGGCATGCAGGACACGGTCGGCAAAGCCATCAGTGATGAGGCCTTTGTCGTAGTCGGAGAGAACCAATGCGTCAAGCTGCTTCAGGGACGGCAGCAACAAACGGAAGAGCTTTTCTTCCGTTTCGGGCGCGAGGGCATCTCGGCGCTCGTTGTCAATGCGCACGATCTGCTGGTGGCGCGCAATGACGCGCGTCTTCACGGTAGTAACTCGATGCGCATCGGCCAGCACACCACGCTCGGCAATCTTGGCCTCGCGCAGACACGCACGCAGCGCGCTGCCCGCTTCGTCATCCTGCGGCTTTTGACGGCCCTGTTTCTGCGCGCTCTTCGTCCCGCCCACAACTCCGAAGACCTCGACGCGCGCACCGAGAGCCGCAAGATTGGCAGCCACGTTGCCCGCGCCTCCCAGACAATCGGATTGCGAGACAAAATCCACCACGGGAACCGCCGCCTCCGGTGACAGCCGGCTGGCCGTGCCCCAGAGATAGCGATCCAGCATAAGATCGCCGAGCACTCCGAGGTGCATTTTGCGGAAGCGCGGCAGCAGACGTCGAAGGCGAGGAATGGAACTGGCAAAATCCGAGGACATACGGCTCTTTTCTGTGGCGAGGATTATTCCGCCGCGATCGTGGCTTCTTCCGGCAGCATCACGGGAATATCGTCGCGCATCGGATAGACGCGCTTGCAAACTTCACACTTGAGCCCGGATTCATCGGGCAAAAGATGGACCGGCTGCTTGCATAGAGGACATACCAGGATGTCCAGAAGTTCCTTGGAAATGCTCATGATTCGCTCCCATCTGTGAATCCAAACTGTAGCAAAGCGCCCCATGCACCAGCAAGGTGGCGCTTCTCGCGCACCGAGGACGACGGGAATCCGGTTTGTTTCGTGCGGAGGCAACGTAGGGAGAGGAACAGGCACGCGCCGGTGCTAGAAGATCGTCTCGGAGGGCCCAGGCGGAGGCGCGACCACAAAATTTTCCGACGCCGCCGTCACCGTGGGAAACAAAGAGATGACCCGGTCCACCTTGGTCATCTTCAGCGAGCCTTCCAGCATTCCAGAGGCTCCCGCCAACCGCAAATCTCCGTGCGATCTCTTGAGGCTGGTCCAGCAGCGAATGATGCTGCCGATTGCAGCGCTATCGAGACGCAAGCGCAGGTGGAAGAGCTGACCGGGCAAGCCGGACTGCAGATTCTGCGCGCCATCCTGGAAAACGAAGTCTCGCGTCGGGTGGGGCCTCCGCATCGGCCCAATCCCCCTGAACTGAACGACAAATACTGAATCGAGCGGGAACTTACCAGGCGAGTGAGCCGAAAAGATTGCCATTCGGACAAGACCAAGGTTCAGGTCTTCACCGGGAGTGGCTCACTCTGGCAGGCCAACTGTCGCCTAATCGGACAAGTTGCTTTTGGAACCCGGCTGCAGTGTGACAGTGCGGCCCGGGCCGCCAGTCGAAACTCGGGTAAAGGTTGCTGATCCGCTGATCCACCGCGCACAACGAGACAAGGCAATGTTTTGCTTGACGCAGTTGGTGCGGAGGACTAGGCTTGCGCCCATTCGTCGAGGGTGGTCATGCGCTGTTCCTACCGAAGGGTTCAGGCCCGCGGCCAGATACGCACCAAAAGGTACGTCGGCCAATTTGTCGCTCAATCCCTCCTCGCAATGTTGCCCAGCTTGGCGCTTACCTCTTCGCTATTCGGCCAGGACGTGGGAAGCCAAGAAAAGGAGTTCCTCGGCAATGGGTCGGTCATCACGGTGACCGTGCACGATGCTTCGGGAGAGGCCTTTTCCTCGTCGGCGGTAGTGAAACTGTTCCGTGGAGTAGTTCCAACCGGACAACGAGATACCTCGCGCGGGGTCGCCGAGTTTGTCATCGTGGGCACCGGCCAGTACACCGTGGTCGTAGCGGCGCCGGGATACGCTGAGGTGCAAAAGGACGTCTCGCTCGACGGCACAGGGATAGCGCGGGTAGATGTCTACCTTCGGCCAGCTTCGGGCGGGGGAAGTCCTGCAGCAGTTCCCGGCGGACCGCTGCTCGCGCCGAAAGCGAAGGAAGCGCTCGATAAGGGGCTACGTGCTTTAAGAGAGAACAAATTCGGAGAGGCGGAGAAGTACGTGGGTGAAGCAATGCGGCTCGCCCCCGGGAATCCCGAAGTTCTATACGCTCAAGGGATACTGAGCCTGAAGCAGCGCGATTGGGGAAAGGCGCAAACCGTGCTTGAAAAGGCCACGCAGATCGATCCGCATTCTGCGCCAGCTTTTGCAGCCCTGGGGTTGGCCCTTTGCGACCAGGGAAATTATGACGCGGCGATCGCCCCGCTCATGAAATCACTGGAATTGGATCCAGTCGGTGCCTGGGAAACGCGCTGGTCGCTCGCGAAATCGTATTACCAGCGCCAGCAGTATCCCGAGGCGCTGAACATGTCGCAAGAGGCGCTCGCACGATCGAATGGAAATGCTCCCGCGATCGCACTACTGGTAGCGCAATCGCTGACGGCAGTTGGGCGATATGAAGATGCGGCGCAGGTGCTTCGCGAATTTCTGAGGGACCACGCAAATCAACAGGAAGCGGCTACGGCGCGTCGCTGGCTGGAGCGGCTGACAGCCGACGGAAAAATCCGATCAAACTAATCTCGCATCGATTGGAAGGTCCGCAAAGTCGCCTTACCGTACAAGTTCCTCCACGTACCCCACGTTGCGCCGGTATCCGCGGCGAAGAATTCCCAGAAGTCTGCCCCATTTTGCCGGTTATTACTTAGCCCGGCGGGTTGCGTAATGCCGGGTTGCTTTGCGTCCAACGGCCGCCCAAGAGGGCGGTGGCCACGAGCAACGCGATGATTGGATCGCAAGGATGGCGGTGCCTGAGAGAAGTGTGCGCGATGTAGAAGGTGATGGGAAACACCAACGGAAATGCCGCCACAGGGAAAAAGAATGGGTTACGAGCCGCCAGCAGTCGCAGGAGACCGCCGATCGTGCCGAGCAGCGTGATCGCGCTCCAAATGAGGATGCCACGCACGAGCAGCGAGTCCGAGCGGAAGAAAAGCTGCCAGGGCGATTCCACGCCCAGCCAGGTGGCCACGATGCGCCGGCCGAAAAGCTGCGCATACAACGCCGGGTGCGTGCGAATGAATTCCGTGGCCTTTTGCCATTTTTCCTCGAGAAACGCGTTCTCGCCAAGCTGCGCATAGCGACGCGTCTGCTCGTAGCGCGTGATGCGATTCACGGCGCGCGAATGCTCGTCGAAGATTTCATTGTTCCCCGACCAAAGTTCGTAAGGGAAGTTGGCGCGCACGGGAATGAGCCGATGAAATTGCGCGGCATTGCGGATGGTCCAGGGAAGGCAACAGGCAAAAAGCACGGCAAAGATGATCACCAGAGGCGTCAGCCGAAAGCTGCCGCCGCGCAATTGACGGTAGGCCATCCAACCCAGGAGAAATGGCAAGAGGGCCCCCAGGCTGGGATTCGTCAGCAGCGACATTCCCCAAAGAAGCCCGTAGAGCACAAAATCACGCGCGGCCCGGCTATCCGCAACATAGAGCGTGGCCCAGAGCAAGGCCGCCGCCAACAATGCGGAGAGCGAAGGATCCCAGATCCACTCGAATGGCATCATGATGCCGCTGGGAAAGACTGCCCAGACCCAACAGGCTGCGGCGGCAACACCCACGCCAGCGATGCGCTTGCCCGCGTAAAAGAGGGGGACGCATGCGAGAGCGGAAAACACGCTGTTCACCAACGCCGCCGCATAAAAGGAGGCCAAAGTGAAGCTGCCAAATATTTTGAAGATCGCCGCAATCAAGAGCGGATAAACCGGAGCGAGCCATGCTGTCGGCCCGGTGGGCTGGCGAAACAAGCAGCAAAAACCCCGGCCGTGCGCCAGCGAGTCCGCCACGTTGCCGACCTCATTCTGAAACGGTACCGAGGCGAGGGCTTCCGCAGGAATCAGCCGGGCCTGGTGGAAGAGGAAGGCGCACCGCAGGCAAAGGGCAACCACGAAAATGAGCAAGAGCGATCGACCGAGTTGGAGGAGCCAGCGTTTCACGATAAAAGAGAATACTCCGCCGCAGTGCCTTTGCGGTACTCCAAAGCGGATAATGAAGTGCGGATGGCCCGGAAATCTCAAAAACTTCTAGATCAGACACCTTGCAAGATTTTACTGTTGTGATCTTCCGGCGCAAACGCGCGCCCCTCAAGATGACAGGCTGCTACGCTGTTTGTATGACATTAGAACTCATGTCACGGCACTGTCTTTGCCATTCCGGGGGCCTGCGCTACGCGGGCCCCCGGAATCTGCTTTCGTTTCAGCGCGGCAGAAAAAGCGGATTCCTCGCTTCGCTCGGAATGACATGTTTAATTATTCAATAAAATTATAATTCAGGATACTAGACAAGGTCAGAAGTGCGGGCTAGAGGGATTCGACGCGCCAGAGCAAGCGAGCGGTGAAAGAAGTTCGTAGCGCAAAATTCGGCCGCCACACGGCAAGAATTTGCGAACCTTGATAAACGCGCTCGAAGCCACCCTCGGACTCGGAGACGGTCTCGATCGGCGCCACCCAGAAACTCTCGGCGTTCGGAGCATGGAGGTTCACCCGCACGCGCTGCCAGCCGTCCTCGATCTGGAGATGCGGTGCAGGCAACACCCCCGAGAACCTAAGATTCTGCGGGCCCGCAGGAGTGACGAAAAAGCGGTCTGCGTCCGACGGGGCAAGAAAATTGATTACCGATTCCAGGCCAAAAAGAAGCGCTCTGCCCAAAGGCGCGGTCAGCGAGAGCGTAACTTCGCAGCTCACCTCGCAGCCTTGTGGGGCGGGGCCAAACAGAAAATGCTTGGTCACCTTTAGAACCGGGGGATCGGCGGGATTGGCCGCGAATTCCGCCAGCTCCCGCTCGAACACGAGGTTGGCGTGGTTGGCCGAAGAATTTCGCACCTGGAACGCGCCCGCGGCGATTCTGGCCACTTCGTTCAGCTGCAGTGTCTCGTAATCCGCGGGCGTGCGCCAAGGCTCGAACAGCAAAAGGCGGAAAGAATGGCGAGCGAAGCGGTCGTAGTGCAGGAATCGCTCGAGGTTCGGCTCCTTCACGTGAACCTGGTCATGGATGGAGACGGCCCCATCCTGCGATGGTGTGCTGGCGGCAGCTTCGCGGAGCCGCGCGTGATAAGCCTCGCGGCGGCGCATGATGGAATTAATGAGCGTCGTGGAAGCGGGGCGAAAATCGAAGGCCGCGAGTGTCGCGCCATCGGAGGGCTTCAGCAGAGCTTGGTATTCCTGCGCGGTGAAGAGGAGTTCCGGCGCGCCATCGGCGTCGTAATCGAGCATCTCCACGCGCGGCAGAAGTCCGCCGGGCGTGAGGTGGTCAGCCAGGGATTCCGCGCGGATGAGCCTGCGCCAAAGTTCTGTCCGCAGGTGCGGCGCATAGAGCCCGCCGAACACGCCGTGCCAGTAAGCGTCATTCCCCTGCCCGCGCAACAAACAATCGCGGGCTTCCTGCAACTGCGAAGAATGTTCACTGCTGGAGCGCCGCGAAGGCACAGAGGCAACACAAGCCGAAACCCGCAGCATTTTCTTGTGCAGCAGATTCGATTCGGAATATTTGCGGAAGAATCCGCGCCACGAGCCGCCGCGAACAAAGAAGAGCAGGTCCGGACGCCCGGCAAATTCCTTCTGGAGGGCAAAATAGCGCAGGCGCGTTTCGGTGGGGAGTACCCACTCCATCATTTCCGCGTAAGAAGCCGAGGGGAGATCGGCGCGCCCGAGAGGAACGTGGGAGGCGATGTATTCGCTAGGCGTGGATATTTTGAGCCAAGAGGCGTTTGCGTCCAGCGCCTGGAAAAATTTCTCCAGCCAGCCGTCCTCATAGCAATGCGCGAATGTTCCCGGCCACACGCCGAACTTTTCCATGTCGTCGCCAAAGACCGCCGCGCCGCCGGGACGCGCTTCGGCTGCTTTTTTGAAATAGGCGATGGACTCCTCAACCGCGCGGAATGGAATGAGGTAACGCAACTCCTTCAGCCCCGGGAAAAGCCAGACGGCCTTGCCGCAATCCTCGGCAATGTACGGGCCGTAGAGCTCTTCCGGCTCGAAGCCGGCGGCGAGAAAGGGCAAGTCGTCCACAAGCGTGTAACCGATATTGGCCGCAGCGAGCGCTGAGGGTAATTGCGGTTCCCACACGCGTTCGGCAAGCCAAGCTCCCTTGGGCCGCTTGCCGAAATGGTTTTCCAGGTAATCGGATAAACGCGTGAGCTGCTCCTGTTGATCCGCTGAAGGGATTGAAATCAGGATGGGCTCGTAGAATCCCCCACCGATCAATTCAATCTGGCCGGAAGCGACCATGCGGCGCAGGCGCACGAAGTATTCGGGATGGTTCTTCTCAAACCACAGGAGCAGCGATCCAGAATAGTGCAGCCCGGCGCGAATCCGCGGATGCTTTTCCAGAAGCGTGAGAAACGCCAAGTAGGAATGTTCGTAGCACTCCTCGAAGACGTGCTCAAAATTCCCCGCCGGCTGGTGCGCGTGGATGATCAGGATGAGGTGAAACGGCGGGTTGGTGGCGGCCATGGTTTTTCGTTATCTATGATAACCCGACACCCCTTCGGAGTGCCGTGGAGGGATAGTGTTCCGTGCATAAACCCTTACGAAACCAAGGGAGGTTCCGGAATCCGCTCCATGCGGCCCAGGAGCAAGACGTAGCTCGCAATTCCCAAAAGCAAGACCGCTGTTGCGATGGCGAATGCCGCGGCGAAGGAATGCGTTGCGGAAACGATGTAGCCGGTAACGATGGGGGCCGAGATGGCGGAGAGCTGGCCGCAGAAGTTCGCCATGCCGCCCACTGTGCCCACGGCTCCTTGCGGCGCGATCAGGGATGGCACGGTCCACGCCACCGGGGCAGCCGCCGCTAAGCCTCCCAATGCGATGCTGATCCACACGAGCGCAGCGGCGGGCGATTGCGCGTGGCCGGCTCCCCAGATTGCCAACCCCAGGCTCGTGCCAATCAGCAGGACAGTTTGGCGCACGCGCGTAGCGTTCCAGCCCCGCTGGATCAGGAAGTCCACCAGCCATCCGCCCACAACGAAATCGGTGATCGCCGCAAATAACCACGGCACGCTCGTGTAGAACACGGAGTGCAGCAGATCCACGTGCAGTGAGACAGAAAGATAGCTGGGCAGCCAGGTGAGCAGCAGAAAGAAACTGTAGTTGTAAGCGCCCCAGCCGATGGCCAGGCCGTACACCTTGCGTTGCCGGAGCAAATAGCCTAACCGCGGTTTTTGCGTCGTGCGCGCCGGAGTGCGGCGCCGCGCGCTTCCTTGGGCAGGGGATGCGGGCTGTTCAGACAGTGGCTTGTGTTCTTCGACCGGATCGCGATAGACGCGGCAGAACAGCGCAAAATAAATCAGACTGAAGAAGCCGGTGGCGGCGAAGCTCCAGCGCCAGCCAAAGTGCAGCAGAAGGATGCCGATGAGCGGCACGCCAATCGCGGAGGAAAGTTTTGCCGCCGAGTCGGTGACGGCAATGGCCAGGCTTCTTTCCCGCTCCCGAAACCACAGGCCGATGGCTTTGGCGTTCGCCGGAAAGGTGGGCGATTCCGCCACGCCCAGAAGGAGCCTCGCCGCAAACAGTCCCACCAGGCCGGTCGAGAGCGCCGCGCAAAACGACGCCACGCTCCACAAAAAGGTGGTGATCCTGCCGACGCGGCGCACCCCCAGCCGGTCCAGCAGCAATCCCGCGGGGATTTGCATCGCCGCATAACTCCAACTGAACGCGCTGGACAAATAGCCAAAGGAAATCAGCGTGAGGCCAAAGGTGGCATGCAAGGCTTCCTGGGAAACGGACAGATTAATGCGGTCGAAGAAATTGATGATGACGCCAAACGCCAGTAGGAATGCGATGGGCCATCTTCCCCGCTGGGAAGCGGTATCCCCGGTGCTCGTTGGAGATGTGCTCATCATTCCCGGGATTTGGAAGCGGTCCGTTTCAAATGGCGCATGGTGGTGCAGAGTTTCCCACAAGTCTTCGAGGTCCGGCAATGAGGCTTTTGGAATAAACTCGAAATCCGAAGTCGAGGAGGGATTTCTCCACTCCGGGACGGCAAAAAGCGCCGTCCCTCCGGTCGAAATGACACGTTTTGAGTGGTGGATAGCATCGGAGAAGTTAGCTTCGGAAAAGTTGGGTCTTCACAGGATAATCGTTTGAAGCAGAAGGCGACTCAGCCCTAGGATGACAATTTGATGTTGTGGGTAAGGAATGGGAATGCTTTGTCAGGCCAGAACATGGTCTAGTTGGTGGCGTGGTGCAGCAGCCAGTCGGAAATGATCTGCAGCGCTTCCGGCGAAAAAGTCTCTTCGATGGCCGCGTATTCGACGGGCGTGCCTGAATAGGCGTGCTGGAAAAGGTGATTCAACTCTGGAAGCTCGCGCACGTCGGCATCTTTGTTGCCGCCATCCTGCAAAGCCTGCTTTAGTAGCGCCAGATTCGGTTTCGCGGGCACTTGCAGGTCTTTCTGCCCGTAGAGCGCGAGCACGGGCACATGCAGCGCTTTCAGATTCGGAAGCGGGTCATAGTCCAGAAAGAAGCGGAACCACGGGGATTCCATCATGCGCAGTTGCGGCTCGAGAACCGCCGGCGTCATGGCTGCGGCCAGACCGCTTTCCTTCACCAGGCCGTTCAGCTTGTCGTTCAGCGCTACGCTATCTTTTTCTGCGCGGACCAAATCGTACGCAGCCTGGTCGAAGTCCAAGCTCGCTGTCAGTTGTTCATCCGTCAGACCTCCGGCTCTGCCGATCAGCTCGGATTGGTTGAGCAGGGTGTCTTCGCCCTTCGTGGACGGCGCTGCCAGCAACACTACCCAAGCTACATCCTTGGTTTGAGAAGCGATCAGGGGAGCAATCATCGCGCCTTCGCTGTGTCCGATCAGCGCGATCTTGGCCGGGTCAATCTCTTTGCGCGTTTTCAGGTAGGCGAGGGCCGCTTGTGCATCCGCCGCCAGATCCAGCGTAGTGGCCTTGTCCGCGGAACCCGTGGACTTGCCGATTCCGCGTTTGTCGTACCGCAGCACGGCGATTCCCTTCCTCGTGAGGTGGTCCGCGAGCACAAGAAACGGCCGGTGATTCGCCAGAGCCTCATCGCGGTCGTGCGGCCCCGAACCCACAATTAGCAATGCCGCGGGAAAGGGCCCGGCGCCCTTGGGAAGCGTGAGCGTGCCGGCAAGCGAAACGCCTGCTGCCGCATTGGAAAACGAAATCTCTTCTTCGTGATAGGGATACGGTTTCGTAGGAGTCTGCGGGCGACGCAATTCCCACGGATGATCCGAGCGCACAAACTCGAGCTTCGCTTCCGCGCCCGTTTGCGACCAATTCCCACTCAGTTTGTTCTTGCCGGGCTCCAGCGTGCCTTCGAATGTGCCCGCCAACGAGGGAATTTCAAAGTGAAAAGCGGCTTCCTTGAGTTGCACGTTGATGGCCGGCAGGCCGCTCACTCCTTGATCCAGACTGTCCAGCGCCCCGATCAACTGGCCCTCCGTGTCATGCGAAACGTGCAATTGAAAACGCAGCCGCATCCCGTGCGTTTCCAGCGCGCTTTGCCAGATGCCTTCGACCGGGAAGACAGCTTCCTTCGGCTTGCGCGCCGCGGCGCCGGCCGCCTGACGATGAAACAGTAGCGGCAGACTTGCGCTTCCTTGCGACCACGTGCCATCAATCGTGCGATGATCGGCAGAAAACTTGCCCTCGAAATGCGCGGCCACAGAGGTGACTTCGAGCTTTAAGGTGGAACCGGCGATGCTTGTGGAAGTCGCCTCAATCGCGTACACGCCCTGGTCCAGGCTATCGAGCGAGGCGTGGTAGGCGCCGTCCGCGGATTTCGTCAGATGCAGCACCAAGTGCAATTGCGCTTCCCCGGCCTGCAGCGTCCCGGTGTAATTGCCGGCGAGTGGAGCGGGAGTCTGCGCGGGGAGGAAGCACGGCAGAGAGGCGACCAGTGCAAGGCCGATCAAAAAGTGGCGGATAGGAAAGGCGCGCAAAGAAAGCTCCCGCAAAGGCATGATTCTTTCACACCCTTGGATGTCAAAGCTGGGGGAAAAGCAGCCTGTTCGGCAACGCGCGAGTGCAAAAAAGAAGCGCGCTCCGAGCGATTCGGGGCACGCTGAGAGTCCATGCGCCAGGCCATGCGGCGCAAATGTAGGATTACTTCTTTTCGTACCACTGGGCGTTTATCGCCGTAAATTTCTGCCACTTCTCCGGCAGATCTTCGAGCGCGAAGATGGCGGTGACGGGGCACACGGGCACGCAAGCGCCGCAATCGATGCATTCGGTTGGATGGATGTACAACATCGTTTCGGCTTGGTAGGCCGCCTCGTCCTTACGGGGATGGATGCAATCCACCGGGCAGACATCAACACAAGCGGTGTCCTTGGTGTTGATACAGGGTTCGGCAATCACGTAAGCCATGCAAGATCTCCTTTGATGAAGGCAGCGGGCCGGACCTGCTCAGCGCAACCGGTGGAAGGCTACTTGAATCAGGCACTGCCAGGTCACAAGTACCTGTATTCAATTCTACGTGGGTGGTTGAAGATTCTCAACCCGTCCAAACGCGCTAAAATAGGGGCTTGGGGGAGGGGGCATGAGAATCAGGGCTGCGTTTATTGCGTTCGTGGTATCGGCGGGGATCGCGCTGGCTACAGGCCAAACGTCCGCCCCGAAGGATCCGGAGCTCATTGACGTCCAGGGATATCAGAAGATTTTGCGGCAATACAAAGGCAAGCCGCTGCTGGTGACCTTCTGGGCCACCTGGTGTGAACCCTGCCGGGACGAGTACCCCATGCTCAACGAACTGGCCAAGCAGTACGCTCCCAAAGGCTTGCAGGTGGTGGGCGTGAATTTCGACCAGGATGGCGATCTCATTTTGATGCGGCGGTTCCTGGCCCGCAACAAGCCCATCTTCCCGAACTACCGTAAGAAGAAGGGCGATGAGGATGCCTTTTCCGAAGCCGTGATGCCCGGCTACAACGGTGGGCTCCCTGCGTCATTCTTTTATGCCAGGGGCGGCAAGCAGGCCGGGCAAGTGTTCGGTGCCAGCGATCACGACACCTACGATGCTGCGATCCGCAGCCTGCTCGCCAAGTGAGCGGAGAGCGCAAGGCGGAAAAGACATTTGGAAAGAAGTTTTATCGTCGTTATCCTGGTGCAATAAGAGATTAGAAGGAGACAGAGATGCTCGATCTGAAAGGCAACAAGATTACTTATTTCGGCCACAGCACCTTTGGGATTACCACGCCCAGCGGCCAGTTCGCGCTCGTTGACCCCTGGGTCAACACGAACCCGAAATGCCCGGAATCTCTCAAGAAGCTCTCACGTTTGGACGCCATCTTTCTTACGCACGCGCACAGCGATCACATCGGCGATCTGCTGGCGCTGGGCAAACAGTTCAAACCCAAGATCGTGGTTAACTTTGAAACGTATCTCTATCTCGATTCCAAAGGGCTGGGCGGTCAATGCCTCCCGGAAAATAAGGGGGGCACGCAGCAGGTGGGCGATTTCAAGGTCACGATGACCCACGCCTTCCACTCCAATTCCATCGACGAAAAAGGACATAGGCTCTATGCGGGCGAACCCGCTGGTTTCATCGTGAATCTTCCCGGCGGAGTTACGCTCTATCACGCGGGAGATACCGCGGTTTTCGGGGACATGAAGCTGATCGCGGAGATTTATAAGCCGGAGCTGGCGTTTCTGCCCATCGGCGACATCTTTACGATGGGGCCTCGCGAAGCCGCCTTCGCCATACGTTTGCTCGGCGTTAAGCACGTCATTCCCATGCACTACGCAACTTTTCCGATGCTGACCGGCACGCCGGAAGAATTGCGCGCGGAAACGAAGGATATCGCGGGGCTGGAAATCCACGCTGTCAAGCCGGGGGAAACGTTAAGCTGAAGCGCACAGGGCCGTGGCTATTGAAGGGCGGGGAGGAATAACAGTTGGTAGGCTGGGCTTGCAGTGTGAAAAATCACGGACAAGGCGCACGCCTCAGAAGGCGGCCGCTATAAGAGATGGTCCTTCGTAAGTAATCCATAGAGAAGATGGCGAGTCAGGAGCGGAGAAGATTTCGCAGGAAGAAGCCCAAATTGGCGGGGCGCTCCGCGAGGCGCCGCATAAAGTAGGGAAACCACTCGGTCCCGAACGGGACGTAAATGCGCAGGCGGTAGCCATCGCGCACGAGTTGGCGCTGCAGGTCCGTGCGCACGCCATAGAGCATCTGAAACTCAAAATCGTCTTTGGAGATCCTTTTTTCCGCCGCCGAGCGGATGGTCTCCGCGATCATGCGGGGATCGTGGGTGGCAATCCCGTGATAAAAGCCGCTGGAAAGCAGCAGGCGCATCAGGTAGAGGTAATTCGCGTCCACATCGGCTTTCCGCGGATACGCCACCTCGATCAACTCCTTGTACGCGCCCTTGCACAGGCGGATGCGGCAGCCATAAGACAGCAGGTCGTGGACGTCGCTTTCACTGCGGTAGAGATAAGATTGGATGACCGCGCCCACCGCCGGCGATTGTGCGCGCACGCGTTTCACGAGTTCCACGGTCCGCTGGGTATGCACCGAGCTTTCCATATCAATCCGCAGAAAGCTCTCATAGGCCGCGGCGCGCTCCGCAATCGAAAGCACCAGCCCTTCGCAAAACTCGACGCTGAGGTCCAGCCCGAGTTGCGTCAATTTACAGGAAACGTTGGCGTTCAACTTCTCCTCGGCGATGCGGTCATAAATCTTCAAATAGGTGTCGCGCGCCTTTTGGGCGTCTGCCGGCGTCGCCACGTTCTCCCCCAGGCAATCTAGCGTCACCGCCATGCCCGCGTTATTACACGCGCGCGCCGCCGCAACGGCCTCATCCAGCGTTTCGCCCGCGACAAATCGGAGCGCCATGCGCCGCGTTGTCGAATTGGAAGTGACCCACTGCGCGAAGGTCTTGCTTTCGGAGAGTTTGAGAAGAATCGTGCGGAGCATGGACAGTTTGATTATGCCCGTTGTTACCCGGCGAGGCCAGTGGCGAGCTAGTCTTTGTGCTCTTCCAGGAACTTTTCCGCGTCGATGGCGGCCATGCAACCAGAGCCTGCCGCGGTGACGGCCTGGCGATAGCGGTGGTCCTGCACATCACCGGCAATAAATACCCCTGGAACGCCGGTCAGGCTGCCGTGACGCGCGAGGAGGTAGCCGTTCTCGTCCATCTCCAGCTTTCCGCGGAAGGCCATCGAATTGGGATTATGGCCGATGGCCACGAACACCCCATCCAGCGCGATCTCCCGCTTCTCCCTGGTTTGCACATGATGCAGGCGTACGCCCTTCACCAGTCCCTCGGGGGAGAAAATTTCTTCCACCACATACGGAGTGACAAACTCGATCTTCTCGTTCGCCTTGGCGCGATCAATCATGATCTTCGAGGCGCGGAATTCATTGCGCCGGTGGATCAGGAATACTCTGCTGGCATAGCGCGACAGAAAATTCGCCTCTTCCATCGCGGAATCCCCGCCGCCGACGACCGCAATAGGTTTGCCACGGAAGAAATAACCATCGCAGGTGGCGCATGTGGAGAGTCCCCGTCCGATTAGTTCCTTCTCACCTTTTAGCCCAAGCAGACGCGCCGAGGCTCCCGCGGCCACAATCAGCGATTTCGCTTCGTAGACCTCATTGCCCGCCTTGATTTTGAACGGCCGGCTGGTGAGATCGACTTCGCTGACCGAGCCCGCTTTGAACTGCGCGCCGAATTTCTGGGCTTGCTTGCGCATATTCTCGATCAATTCCGGGCCCAGAATGCCATCGGGGAATCCGGGGAAATTTTCGACGTGGGTGGTCAAGGAGAGTTGCCCGCCAGGTTCGTGCCCTTCCAGGACGAGGGGGCTCAAATTGGCGCGGGCGGCGTAGATCGCCGCCGTCAACCCGGCACAGCCACTTCCGATAATCACGACGTTGTGCATGCGCACGGCTCCGCTAATTCGATTCACAACCGGGGCCCGAAGATACAGAGCGAACAATGATTGTAGCATTCTCACGCCAACTGGAAAGTCCGGGTAGGGAAAGCGCGCGGGATCGTTAAGGCTGATTGGGGCTGGCCACAGCATTGAGGCAAGGCTAGCGAGTGGCGTACCGGCAAGTCCTGACACAGACGCGCCAATTTGGCGAAGCTTTCCCGCATATACCGATGGACACCTTTTGAGGCATCTATTTACAGTAGAGGCCTGATTCCGCCATCTTGCGAGGAGGCTGCTGTATGGACCCGCGTTATCCCATCGGAAACTTTGAGCTGCCCAAAGAAGTCACGCCGGCGCTGCGCCAGACGGCGATCGACGATATCGCCGCTGCGCCCGCCAAAGTCCGGGCCGCGGTTGCCGGACTCAGTGAAACGCAGCTTGATACTCCCTATCGCGAAGGCGGCTGGACCGTGCGCCAGGTGGTTCACCATATCGCGGACAGCCATATGAACGCGTACATACGGTTGCGCTTCGCGCTGACCGAGAATCAGCCGACAATTAAGCCTTACGACGAAAACAACTGGGCCAACCTCGAGGATGCCCGGAGCGCGCCAGTGGAAGTTTCGCTGAGGCTCCTGGAACCCCTGCACGAACGGTGGGTGCGCCTTATGCGCGGCGTGAAGTCGGAGCAGTTTGCCCGCACTTTGCTTCATCCCGAGCACGGCGTCAAAAACCTGGACTGGCTCTTGTTTCTGTACTCCTGGCATGGGAAACATCACACCGCGCACATCACCGAACTGCGGAAGCAGAAAGGCTGGCATAGCTGAAATCCACAGTTGAAGCGTGATTCTTCCGCTCCGGGACGGCATAAAACGCTGTCCCTCCGGTCGGAATGACAACTCTATAGGAGTCGGATGGTGTGGAAAAATCAGGTTCCGGCAAAGTTGGATCTCAGGGTAAATCCCCGCCGCCGCAGTAGCCGAAGCGGGAGCGCGTCGTGTACGATGGGTCGGCAGGCTTAGGCAAAGGAGAACAGATGGCGCGAGCGGCAGGAACCTACGCAGTGTTCGAGACATCGCTGGGCAATATCGTTTGCCGGCTGTTTGACAAGGAAGCTCCCAAGACGGTGGAGAATTTCATCGGGTTGGCCGAGGGCACAAGAGAATTTGTCAACGCCACGTCCGGCAAGAAAGAAAAACGCAATTACTATGACGGCCTGATCTTCCACCGCGTGATTCCCCAATTCATGATTCAGGGCGGATGCCCGCGGGGAGACGGCCGCGGGGGGCCCGGCTACAACTTCGCGGACGAGTTCCATCCATCGTTGCGCCATTCCAAGCCGGGCAAACTCTCCATGGCCAATGCCGGCCCCGGCACCAATGGCAGCCAGTTCTTCATCACCGTTGCGGCCACGCCGCACCTGGATAATCGCCACACCATCTTCGGGGAGGTCGTCGAAGGCCAGGATATCGCCGACAAAATCTCGAATGTGCCGCGCGATTCCATGGACCGCCCGCGCACACCCGTGGTCATTCAGAAGTTGCGCGTCGAACGCGTGCCGTAGGACGCCTATGCTCTCTCCTGCGCGCCTCACGGAACTCATGGTGGAACTGGTGTTTCTGCTCCTGGGGACTCTTGTAGTGTGGCTGTCGGCCATTGGGCGTCTTAGCCCGGATCGCCGCAGCGTTTCTTGGCTCGTGCTCAGCGTCGCCTTACTGGCCTGGGGCCTTCTGGCGCTCGCCCGGCCCGGGCAATGGCGGGCCCGCTGGCAGAAATGGAACCGCGGAGTGTCGCTGCTGCTTTTGGGTGCGATGATGCTCGCGGCAACGCGTGTCTCTTTTCTGTGGGTCGGGAGACTATTGGCGCTTGCGGGGTTGGTGCTGATCCTCAGAGGGATTTTTGGTTCCATCCTGATTTTCCGTCACCCCTAGCTTCGCTTTCGCTATAATGCGGTGCCAGTGGTAGCCTTCCGTTTGCCTGGGATTCCGCCCGAGGAACCTGTTTGCATTTTTTATTTTTTTCCAGAAGGAGAAAACTTGTGCTGAAAGAATTCAAAGAATTTGCCATGCGCGGCAGTGTTTTGGACCTTGCTGTCGGCGTGATCATCGGCGCGGCTTTTGGGAAGATCGTGGCTTCGCTGGTGGATGATGTCCTCATGCCGCCGCTGGGGCGCATGCTGGGCCATGTCGATTTTTCCAATCTGTTTTTGAATCTCAGCGATAAGCACTTTGACACGCTCGTGGCCGCCAAAGCAGCGGGCGCTCCCACGCTCAACTACGGCAACTTCGTCAACACGATCATCAATTTTCTGATCGTGGCCTTCGCGATCTTCCTGGTGGTGCGCTCCGTAAATCGCTGGATGCCGAAGCCCGTGCCGCCCCCGCCGCCGGTGACGACGAAGGATTGCCCGCAGTGCGCCATGCCCATTCCCATCGCCGCGAAGAAGTGCGGGCATTGCACCAGCGCCGTCTAGTTTTTCGGCGGCGGCTTTTTTAGGTTGGATTCCAGGTGGGCGCGGAGGCGCGTCAGGATCTCTTCTTCGTGCCCTTCCTCCAGCTCTTTCAGCACTTCTTCGAGCGCGAAGTGAACCACATCATGGTGGTGGAATTCGAATGGCGCGGTGGACTCGCTAAATCTTAGCCAAAGCCGGTGCAGCAGATTCACTTCATTCGCCGTCAGGTTTGGCGCGTGCGGGCCCAGCACCTTGTACACCTTGTCGCCATTGGCCTGATGAATTTCCAAGTTGAATTGAGGCTTGGGATCGCCCAATTTTTCCCAGGCATCCCCAATCTGCAGCGCCTGCGTTTCCGTTGTTTCCTTCGGCGAATGACCGAGCACAATGGTGCTGGATTGCAGCGAAGTCGCCGCCCGCAGGATGCCGTCCCACAGGTTACTGGCCGCCACCACCGCGAGGCGCACCGACTTACCCCGTTTTTCCGCGATGGAGAGCGCCTGCGAAAACAACTGCTGTTCGATGCTTCCAAAAAGTTGCTCGGCTTCCAGATCGTATTCGCCCGACGCGGACCGGCGTAACAACCGGACATGCAACACCACAACATCGCGCCGCCCGGGTTTCACCCGCTCGAGCACATTGCCCAGGTGGTAGAGGGCGTGGATGTTGCTGACCGGCACCAGGATGTTTCCCGCGCGCGCACCCACCGATTCCGGGGTGAGCTCGCTTTCCATCGCCAGATGGAATTGGTCCATCTCCACATGCTGCGCCATGCCTCGCGCATGACGCGTGTAACGCTCCGAGGCGGTGAACACGATAAACAGGAATATGGAAAACGTAACACCGGCAATCGTCGCTTCGGGTTTCGTGAAGAGATTCACCACCGCGATTCCCAGCAACGTAAGGGTGATCAAACTCAGCCCCAGCGGTAGCTCCACCCCAAAGATCCGGAAGTTCAAAGGCACGCGGTATTCGCGGTCGCCCGGGTGGGTGTAGCGCAACACGAGCACCGCCAGGCCCTTCATCGCAAAACTCCAGATCACGCCAAACGCGTAGAGGTTTGCCAGAAAGGTGACCTGGCCGCGGCTGATGATGATCGTCAGGATCTGGAGGGCTGCGATGACATTGATGATGCGGTAGGAGGTGCCGAACTTCCGGTGCGGCTGGCGGAACCAGTCCGCGAGCACGCCATCTTCGGAGACGCGATTGAGCACGCCGTTGGAGCCGACAATCGCGGTGTTCACTGCTCCCGCCAAGATCAACGTCCCAACCACGACGACAAAGCCGTGGAAGACCAGGCGTAACAGGAACGGGCCCTCCAGGTTCATGGCCAGGCCGCCGATCAGGTTCTCCAGAAAATGCTGGCGCTGCGCGTCCGGGATGATCATCACCGCGAAGAAGGACACCAAGGACGTGAACACCAGGCTGTAAATGAAGATCACCAGCCCCGTCTTCTTCAGGTTCGGCAGCTTGGGGTGCTCGATTTCGCGGTACACCTGCGCCAGCGATTCTTCTCCGCTCATTGCCAGCACCGAATGGCCCAAGCCCACGAAAATCGCAATCATCGCGGCCATGTGCGCGAACTTCATGCCGTAGAGCCAGCCCATAGCGTTGGGACCCAGCTTAATGTTTTGGGGAGTTGGGATTGGCGGCAATGCCGGGTGGCGGATAAGGACGGTGTACACGCACCAACTTATCAGGATCACGACCATCACCGTCGTGATTTGCATAATGCGCATAGCCTTCTGGCTGGATTCGTGCACGCCTTTGATGTTGTACCACCAGAAATAGGTTGTGCACATGATGGCGAAGCACGCCGCGCCTATACCCGGCGCGATGTGCAACCCGATGTGGAGGTAGTCAGAGGTTTCGTTGATGAGGCCGACGATGTACTGGCCCGCGGAGACGCCGCTGATGGGGCCTGTCAGGATGTAGTCGAACATCAAGGCGGAGACGCTGAACTTCGCCAGCGTGCCGCCCATGGCCTCTTTGACCACGCGGTACACGCCGCCGCGGACGAACATGCTGCAGCTTTCGACGTAGATCGCGCGCACGCAATAGGAAAACAGCATGATGCCGAGGATGAACCACGGCGCGGCTTTGCCGATGTAGCCCTCGGCTTCGCCACCGGCGTAGTAGGCCGAGGAAGCAAGGTCGTTCAAGACGATGGCTGCCGCGCGCCAAAAGGAGATGAAGCTCAGCAGCGCGGTCGTGGCAACCAGAACACGCGGAATTCCTTTGCCCAGGCGGCTCGGTGCGGCTGGGTTTTGGGGAGAGCTGCTCATTCGTTAGAAGGACTATCGACCTGCGATTTCCATGCTCGCACCTTTTGTAGATCAAGTCTAGTTTGCAGAGCGCGATAAGAATTAACAGGCAACGCGATGTTATGGACTGCTGGATTTCTGGGCGGGCGTGAGTCATGATTTGGCGGAGTAGCATTCTGCACTGACGGCAGATTATGAGTGCACCATATATCCAAGTCTTGGGCGGCTTGTGTCGCGTTGCTCCTTCTGGCGTGTGTGCCGGCGAGAGGGCAGGCAAGGGCAGTTCCCGCACTGGCAAAAGACGCCGACGAGATTGTCGCCAATTACCGCAAGATTATCGTGCTGATGAACGGCGCGGGGGCGCTGGACCCGGGTGTGATGGAACGCGCCTCCACGGCCGGGAAAATGCTCTTCCAGCAAAACCAGGAACGCCTGGCCGCGTTGGAAGAGCAAATCACACAAGCCCTTGCGGATGGGCGGACTGCTCCTGCCGAAGAATTTTTGGAGCGTGTGGAAAATCACCCAAACTATCGCGACGCCGACAAGCTCGCCTTCCGGGATTTGCTTGAGGGACTGGCGGCAACTAAAGAAACCGCGGCGAATGCCAAGCTGCAGGCCAGAATTCGCGACGATTTGGCGGCGCTGGAGCAGATTCAGGCGCTCTACCAGAAGGAAATCGGCGAAATTCTGGGGAATCTGCAGACCCGCGGCATGGTGGTCCACCGGGAAGCCTGGGAACGCTACGTCAATTTTCTGCAGCAGAAATATACGCGCGAGAAGATTTTGAAAGAGCTCGAAGGGGCGCTGCCGCCTGCGGAGACGCGCGGTGGCGGAAAGAAGAAACCGGCCAGCGGCGAAGTGTTTGGAACGGACTTGCCGCCAAAAACGCTGGTGCTGACGTTCGATGACGGGCCGCATCCGCGCTACACCGACCAAATCCTGGAGATCCTCAAGAAATATGGATTGAAGGCCGTTTTCTTCGAGGTGGGTCGCAACCTTGGCCCGGAAACTACGGATGCCAATGCCAAGCTCGCTCCCACGGCCGCGGTCAGCACACGCATACTCGCGCAGGGATCGACGCTCGGAAATCACAGCTACAGCCATCCGGTGCTGCCGAAAATGGATGAGGCCGGGCTACACGAAAGAGATCGAAACCACGAGCGCGTTGCTCACCACTATTGTGAAGCAGCCGCCGGTGTTGTTTCGCCCGCCTTATGGGGCGATCAACGCAGGCATTCTTTCCAAGGTGCAAAGCGACAAAATGAAAGCCATTTTGTGGAACGTGGATTCGGAGGACTGGGCCGATCCCGTGCCCAATTCGATTGCCCAGCGCGTCTTGCAGGAAGTGGAAAAGCAGGGACACGGTATCATATTGTTCCATGACATCCACAAAGTGACGCTGGAAGTGCTGCCGCAGTTGATTGAGACGCTACAGAAGGATGGATTTCAGTTTGCTTCCTGGAACGGCAGCGCGTTTGCCGTGGAAGGAACGCGCGGGCTGGAGACGGCGCAGGCTCAGCCGGCACCGGCACCGATCTACCGGGAAAGCTGGGCCGCGGTGATCGGCATTGACGCTTACGAGACTTGGCCGAAATTGAGTTACGCGGCGAATGACGCGCAGGCGGTGCGCGATCTGCTGATCAAGAAATACAATTTCAAGCCGGATCACACGTTTCTGCTGCTGGACAAGGAAGCGACGCGGCAAAACATTTTGTCGCTTCTGGGAGATAAATTTGGCAATCCCGATCTGGTAAAGCGCGAGGATCGCGTGTTCGTGTTTTTCGCGGGGCATGGAGCCACGCGCCATCTGGCCTCTGGGCGCGACCTGGGCTACATCATTCCCGTGGAAGCGGATTTGACGAATTACGAGGGCCAGGCGATTTCGATGACGAATTTCCAGGATATTGCGGAGGCCGTTCCGGCGAAACACATCTTGTTCGTGATGGACTCCTGCTACAGCGGGCTGGCGCTGACGAGGGGCGGGGGAACACTGGGCCTGGGCAATTACCTGCTGGAAATTTCACGGCGGACGTCGCGGCAAATGTTCACCGCGGGCGGCATGGACCAGCAGGTGGCGGACAACGGCCCTAACGGCCACTCGGTGTTTACGTGGACCTTGCTGCAAGCGCTGGACGGGCGCGCCGATTTGAATGGCGATGGCGTGGTCACCGGATCGGAACTCGCGGCTTACGTGACCCCGGCGGTGTCTGCGCTGTCCCACCAGACACCGGCGTTCGGGAACCTCCCCGGAAGCGAGGGCGGCGATTTCATTTTCGAGCTGAATCACGAGACGGAATTCTTGAATGAGAATTCGGCGCAATTGGGCGATGAAGGAATCAAGCTGAACACGCAACTGGAGCAATTGCGCGAGCAAATCCGCAAAGAGGCGGCGCAAAACGCGGAGCTGAAGAAGCAATTGGCGGCGGCGCAAGCGCAGCTGCAGGAGGGGCAGCAGGCTGGCAAGAGTGGAACCACAACTGCGGCAGGCACGGAGGCCAGTGTCAAGGACGTTCCCGCGGCCACCAACGATGAGGGCATGCGGCTCTACAAAGAAAAGAAGTACAGCGAGGCCGCGGAGAAATTCAAGCAGGCCGCGCAAATGAAGCCGGACAGCGCCTTGTTTGCGAATAACGCGGGTTTCGCCCTGTTCAGGTTAGGCCTGCATGGAGAGGCCATCGAGTGGTTCCAAAAAACAATTGCCCTCGACCCCAATCGCGCCGTGGCATACATAAACTTGGGAGACGCGTATTTCCAGGTGGGGAAAAAGAGCGAGGCTAAGCAGGCCTATCAGAAGTATTTACAGCTGCAACCGACTTCGAAGGCTGCTGCCGGTGTGCAGGAGAAGTTGAAGAGCCTGGAGCCGTCGATTAATTAGGTGGCGGAGGCGCGAAATTCCCTGGCGCAATCGGCGCAGGGGCACATCGAGCGGAGATAGTCGTAGCTGAAGATTCCCGTGGAGTGGCCATCGTTGAAATTGATCTGGATGGCGTAATTCCCCACCTGCGTCGCCGACTGCGCGCGCGGCTTGGGCTTAAACATGGGCAACACGGCCGAGGGCGCGGGACCGCTCCCCACAAAGGCCTGTTTCTTGCCGCGCTCGTCGTTGCACGTCGCGCATGGGCAATTGTCCCGCAGAAACGGAAAATCGAAGTGGCTCTCGTGGCCGTCGGCCCACGTGATGTCCACACCCGCGCCCGTCTTCACGTGGATTTTCACGGCCGTGGGTTTTTTGCGGTGGTCAATTGGTATGGGCATGGGGGAAAGGGTTGTCAGTTATCAGTTAACAGTCTACTGCTAGAACGCTCCAATGAAAAACAGCCTGCCTGGTAGTCGCAAATCAAAACTACTAAACTGAAATCCGAAGTCGAGGAGGGATTCCTCCACTCCGGGTCGGCCAAAACCGCCGTCCCTCCGGTCGGAATGACAGGGTTTAGGGAGTGGACGACGGAAAAACGCGACTTTGGCGAAGGCCGCGGGCCGGTCTAAATACCGGCCACGACATAAGCGGGATCAGCGGGCGTCTTCCTTGGTCTTATGGTTGCAGCAATCGCCTGGAGGAATCGGGTTGCCGTGGGGGCAGGTGGTGGGATGGCCCAGGAACGAGCAGATGCGCTGGTCGAGTTCCGGGCTGATGATGTGCTCGAACTTGCACGCTTGCGTGTGGGCCTCGTGATCGTCAATCCGGAACGTGTCCTTGAATAATCTTTCGGCGAGGCGGTGACGCCTGACCACATCGCGCGCGCGGCTCTCGCCTCGCTCGGTGAGTTGCACTTCATGATCCTGCACGTGCACCAGCTGCAAATCCTCCATTCGTGCCAGCGTACGCACGGGATCCACGCCGCCGGGCGTGCGGATATGCTCCACGTCCGCCTTATTCCCTTCCTCGCCACACACCCAGATTTGTTCGAGTAGGTGATCGAAGTGAATGCCATCGTCCATGGAGACGCGCTGGTCCACCGCGAGGTGCCCGTGGGCCAGCTCGATGCGCCGGTCGGCCTGCTGCGCGATATCGGGATCGTGCGTGACCATCAAGATCGTGTGGCCGGCGCTGTGCAGCTCGCGGAACAATCCGATTACGATCTCCTCGTTCGCTTCATCGAGGTTTCCCGTGGGTTCATCGGCGAGGATCAGCTTGGGCTGGTTGATCAGCGCCCGCGCGATGGCCACGCGCTGCTGCTCGCCGCCGGAAAGTTGCGATGGCAGGTGCGTCATGCGGTGGCTGAGGCCCACACGTCTGAGCGCTTCCGAGGCCTGCGGTTCGTCCGTGATGCTGTGAAAGTATTGCGCCAGCATCACGTTTTCGAGCGCGGTCAGGTACTGCACCAGATGAAACTGCTGGAACACAAAGCCGATTTTTTCGGCGCGATAGCGCACCAGCTCGCTTTCGCCCAGGTTCGCCAGATCGACTCCATCCACGATGACGTGGCCTGAGGTGAGCGCATCCAATCCGCCAAGAATGTTGATCAGCGTGGTTTTGCCGGAGCCCGACGGGCCCATCAACGCCACCCACTCGCCCGCCTGGATTTTTACGGAGATGCCGTTCAGCGCGCGGAGCGTTCCGTATTCCTTTACCAGCGATTCGATCACCACTTGCGAACTCACGCTTCACCTCGAAATACCGACGCGGGACGTATGCTGGCCAGCCGCCGCAACGGAAACGCGCTGGCAATGGAAACAACCACGGTAATGGCCACAGAAAAAGGATACACAATCCAGCGCGGCTGCGCAGCCACGCCGAACACCGCTTTTCCCAGCCAGATGGATAGAAGTAACCCGATCGCGGAGCCCAACAAGCCGCCAACAATTCCCATGAGAATGGCTTCGGCGAGGAAAAGGCGCACCACGCGCCGCACCGACCCGCCAATCGCCTTCATCAGGCCGACGTCGTTTTTGCGTTCGATGGCCACGTTGCTCATGCCCGCCATCACGCACAGCGAAGTCAAAATCAGCACCAGAATTACCGTCGCGGAGAGCAGCCCGCTGATGCGGTTGTAGATGCGGCCTTCCGCTTCGGCGAGTTGCTTGATGCCGTGAACGTCAACGCCGTGAAGGCTCTGCCCCAATCGGGCGATGAAGTTGTTAAGCGAATCGGGTGTGCCCGTCACGCTGAGTTGGATCAGGCTGATGCGCCCGGGCAGATTCGCCAAAGCTTGCGCGATGGAGAGGCGCGTGAAAATTTGCGTGTCTTCGGCACCGCCCGTGGCCACTACCGCAAATATTTTGCAGGCCGCGATGCGCCCTTCGTTTCGGAGTTGCAGCGAGTCTCCCGCATGCACCGCAAATTGCGCGGCGGCCTTGGCGCCGACTTCGCACGCCTCCGGATTGTTCTCCAGTGACGCGAGGTATTCGCTGCGACGGCCGGGGCGAATTTCCGTCAAGCCGCGGCCTTCCGTGCCTGCGATCACCGCAGGCTCGAAGTGAATCTCTCCTGCTTTGGCGATTTCGCCGATCACGTAGAGGAAAGCTACGGCCGGAACCGGCTTGCCTTCGTGATGCGCGGGTAGCTGCGCCAGGACTGCTTCATCGAGAGTTGCGCCATTTCCATCCTGGCCCGACTCGCGCGGGGCCACGATCACGTTCGCCCCCAGCGCGCGAAATTCCGTGGTCAGCCTGCGCTTGGCGTCAATCTGCAGATTCAGAAGAGCCGAGGTGATCGCCGCGCCCGCCCCCAGCGCCAGCAAAATCACGAATAGCCGGGAATAATTCGCGGTGAGCAGCCGCCGGACAATGCGCCAGAACATTGCGGTGGTTGGCATCATTCGCCTCGCAAAATCGGCGCCGGATCGTAGCGCGAAGCCCGGCGCAGCGGAAACGCGCTGCCCAAGAGCGTGATTAGTGCGGCTAGCCCAAGAATAAACAGAAGCACAAAGAGCTTGGGCGCCGGGGCAAATCCAAAAATTCGTTCGCCGAGCAAGCACGCCAACACAATGCCCAGCGCGTAGCCAATCCCGCCTCCCACGAATGCCAGAAGCAACTGTTCCGCGGCCAGGAGCACCCCCACAAGTCCCGAGCCCGCACCCAGCGCCTTCATCAAGCCAATTTCCGTGCGCCGCTCGATCACCGATGCGGCCGCCGAGGCTCCCACGGCCAATGCCGAGGCCAGCAGGGCCGCAAACGTCACCAGCCACAGGAGCGTGCGCACCCGCGTCAGAATGTTGCCTTCGCCTTCGGCCACGCGGCGGATTACGCGCACGTCCGTGCCCTTCAGCTCCTCGCTGATTTGCAGCGCAATCGCGCTGATGTACGGCGTGCAGTACCAGGTGTCGAACTCCGCCGACGTCATGGTCTTGGGATCTTTTCGCGCGAACGCATCTTCCGGCTTCGTCAGGGCGCTCACATACAGGCGCCGGTATTGCCCGGGCTTGTTGGCCAATTGCTGCGCCATGGCGAGCGACGCAACGATGGCATCATCTTCTGGTCCGCCGGTCGTCAAAATCCCGACAACGGTCAGCGCCATTCCTGTGGACTTGTCGGTGGCCGCTACCTGCAAGACATCGCCCAGCTTCACGGCGTATCTCTTGGCAAGTCCTGCGCCAACGACGCAATCCGTGGAATTATCCTTGAACCATTTCCCTTCCACATGCCACCAGGGATTGGTTTTTTCAATTCCGGTTTCATAGGTCGTGCCGTCAGGGATGGGAACCTCGCGGTCATACCACGTGCCGATCAGCGTCGTTTTGCCGATCGCTCGCAGTGGCTCAACTGCACTGTCGTTCACTGCCACGGCGTTCACCGGCACGTCCAGGATTGGAGCGAAGGACATGATGTTGAAGCGCCAGAAAATCGTTTTCAGTTTGCCGAGGTCGGTTTCCGGAAGGTATGCCCCCGCATTTGCCGGGCGGTAATCCACGCCGCCAATTTCCAGCGGCAAGGAATCCGCCTGCGGTGTTACGAGAAGATTTGCGCCCAGACTGCGGAATTCCTGGGCCAGGCGGTCGCCCACGTCGAGCGAAACGCTCAGCGCCGCCGTGGCCACGGCCATCCCCAGCGCGAGCGCGGCCATCGTCAACATCTTGCGGCGTGGCCGGCGTGTAAATGAATCCGCTACGAGTCGAAGGAACATTGCACCTGGTCAAAATTTCGTGGCTCATTTAGAACCAACGGTTGTTTCTCGTTCCCTGGAGCGTCGGAAAAGCTTTCTTCACGGGCTGAAGCCCATCGGTGATAGCTTTACGCCGGGGCTGAAGCCCCGGCCTCCTAAGGAAGACTACTTTTGCAGCAAGCTGCGCGAACGATTGCTCTTTCCCTACTTCGGAATTTCCTCCGCGGATTTCGTCAGCGCCGAAACATCAATCACGATGGTGTCGCCATCCACATGCGAAGCAAAACCGATGGGATTGCACCCGCCTTTTTGCCCGATCGAAGGAATGTAGATGGCCGACGCACAATGCCGGCAAATGACGTTCTGCCCTTCCTGCCGGTAGCCGTCCGCGCCGCAGATCAGGCAGGCATCCAGCGCCGTGCCGTAGCCGCCCGGCTTCTTGATCACCATGAAGCGGATGGCCTGGCCATTCACGTTGATGGAAAACAGATGCAGGTTGCCATCCTGCACTTCCGCCACCGGAATGCGCACAAGATTGTTCACCGCTTCCACGGGCTTTGCCTGCACCGGGGCCGCATTCACTCGCGCGTAAATAAAATCGGCCGTCAGCGCCAGGATCACGCTCAGGCTCATCACGGCGGCAGCAATCATCCAGCGCCGCTGCCGCCGGTTCTGCGCTTCCAGCAGGCGCCGCTCCGCGTCATTCATTGCCGCGGTCGCCGCCTTGGCGTGCGTTGCCGATTGCCATTCGCGGAAAATCATCAGCGCGGCGGCGCCGAAGACAAAGATGAAGAAGAACAATTCATTGCGCACGATCGGCCCCAGCAGCGCCATCTCGCTCTTGCTCGAAGGCAGCCAGCGCGCCTCGCTCAATTCGTGCAAACCCGTAACCGCCAGTTGAATGGCAACTAGTATGAGGATGGCGCTGGTCACCGCGAAAAAGCGATGCAAGCGGCACCTTGAGCGTCCCCTTGAAAAAGAAAACTCCCACGGCTACCGCCGCGCCAATCCCCACGCCTGTGCCAATCCACGTTTGCAGGCCTTCCGTGGACATCTCCACGGCGCGCAGAATCAGCGCGAGTTCCGCTCCTTCGCGCAGCACCATCAGGAAAACGAATAGCGCGATACCCCAGCCAGCGGCCTTGCCCGCGCGCTCCGCGTAACTCTCCACCTTTTGCTCAATCTCCTTTTTCAGGTGCCGGGCCACGCGGTTCATCCAGATGATCATGGTGACCACAAAGACGGCAGCCACCAGGAGCAGCAAGCCTTCAAAGCCGTCTTCGCTGATCTGGAAACGCTCCAAAGCAATTGCAGCCGCAAGACTTAGCGCCACGGCGCTGGCCACCCCGCCCCAGACATAGCGCGCCAGATTGGCGCGCCCGGTACGCGAAAGATAGACCAGGATGATGCCGACGACGAGTGCCGCTTCGACGCCTTCACGAAGGGCGATGAGGAAAGCGGAGAGCAAGGGGTCTCCAGTTGAAAATGACTTGCAACAACAATCCCAGTTTACCCCCCCCCCTTTCCTTCGTCAAGCTCACCCTTCCTTCCCTTTCCACACGGTAGAATAGTTGTTTGCGTCTAACCATGAGAATGCTTGCCGCCACCTTGCGCCCTGCTCTTTCGCTTCTGCTCTCCGGGCTGCTGCTTTGTGGGCCATTGCCCGCGCAAACTGGCGCGTCTGGCGGCAAACCCGCGCAAGATCCATTCGCCGTTGTGAAGCCCGATCCAAAACTGGCAAGAAAACTTGCCGAACTTGCCGCCAAGGCCGAAGCAGCCGGCGACGAGGATGGAGCCCTGCGTACTTACGAAGAGGCGGCACGCTACGCCCCGTTCGATGTCACGATCGTGAGCAAGGGGGCGGCCTTGCGCTCCAAGCTCGTTCGCGCCCACGTGGACAACGCCGAGCACCTGGCGCTCGACGGAAACTTCCACGGCGCGACACTGGAACTCGGTGCCGCGCTAAGCATCGATCCGAGCAACACCATTGTGGAAGAACGTTTGCGGCAACTTCAGACTCGCGACGACGAAAAAGAGGAACTGCAACGCGAAGAGCCTCCCACGGGTTTGCCCATCCTTCAGCCGCAAAAAGTCACCCGCAGCTTCAACCTGCGCGGCGATGTCCGCAGCGCTTACGAACAGATCGCGGCCGCCTATGGCATCAAGGCCAGCTTTGATCCTGACCTACCCGCGCGCAATGCCCGGCTGCGCCTGGAAAACGTCGATTTCGATACCGCGGTGAAGGTGCTCACACTGCAATCGGGGACTTCCTGGCGCGCGCTCAATCCGAAGCTCATGTTCGTGTTTGCCGATACCACCGAAAAGCGCCGGCAGTACGAGCCCGAAATCGAAGAGACTTTCCACTTTCCCGTTTCCCTCGAAGCTGCCGAAATGACCGAACTCTTCCGCATCGTTCGCGAACTCACCGGCTCGCAACACCTTCAGCAGTCCGTGGCATCACGTTCCCTGACCATCCGCGACACCGTGCCACGCGTGCGCCTGGCCGGAGAAATTATCCGGCAGTTGGAACATGATCATGGCGAAGTGTTGCTGGAAATCGATCTTCTTGAAGTGGACCGCAGCAACGCCACCAATCTTGGGATCACGCCGCCGTCCAGTGTCACTCTGTCTGCCATTCCGCCAACCCTCATTCAGCAGGTAAGAAGCGCACCCAGCCTCACCGCTTTGCTGACGCTGCTGGCAACCATTTTCGGCGGCCCAGCCGGCGCCGCCTCCGCGACCGGCATTACCAGTCTGGCCTCCGCTATCCCGGCGCTAGTCGCACTTGGCGGTGGAAAATCCACTTTCCTGCTGACGCTGCCCACGGCTTCCGCCCAATTCTCTCAGGCCCTTTCCCTGGTATACAGCGGCCGGCAGGTTCTGCTCCGCGCGCAGGATGGAAAGCCGGCCACATTCTTCGTGGGCGATCGCTACCCCATCACGCTCTCCTTACTCTCCGGCAGCCTGGGAAGCACGGGTTTCACTGGCAATCCGGGTGGAACGGGTATCAGCATCCCAACGCAGCAGTTCACCGTCGGCCAATCTCCGGTCGCTCTCGTCACCGCTGATTTCCGCGGCGCCGGCACACAGGATCTCGCGGTCCTCAACCAGGCGGACAATTCGATCACGATACTTCTGAATCAGGGACCCAATTCCGTTTCCCAATTTGCCCAAGCAAATGGCTCTCCCTTTCTGCTGGCGGGAGGCGCCCCCGGTAACACGCAGGGCATCGTGAGTCCCGCCGTGAATCTCACGGTGACGGCAGCCACCCTGGCCTCGATTGCCGTTACACCGGCAAACTCTTCTATTGCCAAGGGCGCCACCTTGCAACTCGCCGCCACAGGAACGTTCAGCGACGGCACCACTCAGGACATCACGCACGCTGTTTCCTGGTCTTCCTCCAACCCTTCGATTGCGGCGATCAACACGGCCTCGGGAATCGCGCTCGGTTTACAAGGTGGTACGGCAAACATCACGGCTTCACTCGGCGGGATCACAAGCCCAGCCGTGCCGCTGAACATCACTTCCGCCACTTTGCAATCCATCAGCGTGGCCCCCACAACTCCTTCCATTGCTCTTGGCACTACGCAGCAATTTACCGCCACTGGAACCTATAGCGACCTCAGCACGGCAAACGTCACCACGAGCGTGACCTGGGCTTCTTCCGTTCCCGCCACCGCCTCGATCAGTGCAGGCACCGGGCTGGCTCACGGCCTCGTAGCGGGCACCACGCAAATCACCGCTACGCTTGGCACTGTGGCCAGCACCGCCCTACCGCTCAAAGTGACCACGGCAACGCTCAAATCCATTGCCGTCGCTCCCGCAACCCCATCCATCGGGTTGAACGCCACGCAACAATTTTCCGCCATCGGCACCTACAGCGACGGCACCACCCAGGACATCTCCGGCAATGTGCTCTGGACTTCCTCCAACACGTCCGCTGCAACCATCAACGCGAGCAGCGGCCTCGCCACGGGTGTCGGCGCGGGCAGCGCGCAGATCACCGCCACGCAAGGCGGCGCAGGCATCCCTGCGGCACTGGCGGCTGGGAGCTTCAACACGACAGTCGATGGGTTCCCTGATTTGCTGGTCGCGTCGCAGGTCACCAATGCGGTGAGCGTTCTCCTTGGCAATGGGGATGGCACCTTCAGCAACCCGACGACCTCCGTCGCGTACACCGTCGGCAGAAAGCCCACGGCGATTGCCGTCGGCCAGATCAACACGAACACCGACACCAACCTCGGCTTCGTCGTCACCAATTTCGACGACAGCACGTACTCCGTCTTTACCGGCAACGGCGACGGCACCTTTACCCAGGTGAAGGGCTCGCCGTTCGCACTCCCCAATGGCGTGGCTAATTCCGAACAAGGCCCCGTCGCAGTCACCATCACCGATTTCAATGGCGATGGCATTCAGGATCTCGCCATCGTCAACCAAACCAGTAATACGGTGACCATACTCAAAGGGAATGGCAACGGCACCTTCACCGAATTTCCGAAGTCGCCCATCACCGTTGGGGCAACTCCCGTGGCCGTTGCTTCGGGAACTTTGAGCGCCAGCACTGGCCCGGCCTTGGTCGTCGCGAATCAGGCCGATGGCACCATCTCCGTGTTACTCGGCAATGGCGACGGCACCTTCACTTTTTCTTCACAATCTCCCGTTGCCGTAGGCACTTCACCCAGCGCTGTGGCGATCGGCAGTTTCCTGGAGGGTTCCAGCGGGGTCGCTATTGCCAATGCCGGCGCGGACTCCGTCTCCATATTTGTGGACGCAGGCAGCGGGCTTTTGGTCAGCGCTATCGAGCCCGCGGCAGGGACAAATCCCGTCGCCCTGCTCGCGGGCGATTTCACTAGCAGCACCTTCCCGGACATCGTGGTGGCGAACAATCTCCCGCTGGTCTCCGGGCAAGTCACCGATGGCCTGGTCACCTTGCTCACCAGCCCCACCAGCCTGATCTCCAATCCTGCGCTTACCGAGCAGCCCTACCCGGGTTCGGAGTATGAAGACATCGGCTTGAAAGTGAAGGCCACTCCATCGCTGCATCCCAACAAGGAAGTCACGCTGCAACTCGATTTCGACATCAAGGCCCTGGCGGGGTCCAGCGTCGACGGCATTCCGGTGATCACCAACCGCACACTCACCCAGGTGGTGCGCCTCAAAGAAGACGAAACCTCCATCGTCACCGGTTTGCTCGACCGGGAAGAGACCCACACGATCACCGGGCTTCCCGGGTTCGCGCAAATTCCGGGCGCGGGCTACGCCTTTGGTGCGCATACCAACTCCTTCACGGATTCTGAACTGCTAATCCTGATCACGCCCCGGCGCGTGCGTTTGCCTTTCCGGGAAAGTCACGATATTTATGCGGGCCGTGGCGACGCGACCGGCCGCGGCGCCAGTGGCGCCAACGCGCCCCTGGCGCCACCTCCGGAGCCGCCTCCGCCCGCGTCGGAACCCGCGCCACTTCCGGGCGAGCAGCCCGCTACTCCGCCGGGCCAGCCTCCCGCGCCCACCCCAAATCCGCTGGAGACGCCGGACCAGTCCAATCCGCGCCAGCGGATGCCCGACCAGCCTGCGCCCAATCAAGCTCCACCCACGCGTCCCGAGTTCTGAGCCAGAAAAGCGCCTGCCCTACCGGCGCCGTGCGCGGCGGTGGTATCTGGAGATTCGTTGGGCTTTTGGCCCGGATATCTCACAAGAGATCTGAAGAGATCGATCGAATGGGTTGATTGGGGCTGGTGTCCGAACTGGAACTAATTGCGTTTCATGGCCACAGTGTTCGCAGGGGATCGAAAAGGCGCCCGCCTCAGAAGGCGGCCGCTACAAAAGCTTGCACGGTTCGGTGAAATCGTGGTGAGAAATGCAAGATTAGGATTTATTGCGCAGCCGGACGTGACGAAATTCTAGCGAGTATCAGCAGCCCAAAACCACAATGCCCCGCTAGGGCAGCGGGTCAAACACCACGATTGGCTGGTACGTGCGGGGCACCACGGCTTCCGCGATCGCGATCAGTTTGTTTTCCTGGCTCAGCACCCGCAGCCTCGGCGCATTCTGCCCATCGGCATCGAGTTCCGCCGTCGCTCCGGGCGGAAGCTCCCTACGCCCCGGCTGGAGCTGTGACAACATCACGTTGAACTTTCCGCCGTGGCGTACGCGCTTTTCAAGCACCGGCAAAACATGCGTGCTGGGAAAATTCGGCAACAGCCCTTCCAGGGGAATCAGCCTGCTCTCCAATCGTCCTGCGCGGGCGTCCTCGGCAAGCTCCTCGAGGGGAATGGCCTGTTCCAGCGAAAACTCGCCAACGGCCGTGCGCGTGATTTCAGCAAGGTGGGCGCCGCAGCCCAGTTTCTGCCCCATGTCGTGGGCCAGGGAGCGGATGTACGTCCCCGACGAACACTCAATCGAGAACCGCGCGATGCTGCCCTCGATTCCCGTCAAGCGGTACTCAAATAATTCCACGGAAGCCGGCTTGAGTTCGACGACCTGATTCTTGCGCGCAAGTTCATAAGCGGGCCGTCCGTGCACTTTCTTTGCGGAAAATATCGGAGGCATTTGCTCAAATCGGCCCAGCGATTCCGCTGCCAGACGTTCCAGAACCTCGCGCTCGAGCACTGGCGCGGCATCCGGGCTTTGCGCCACGCCCTCCGAATCATAGGTGTTCGTGGCATAGCCGAAGCGGAATCCCGCTTCATAGCGTTTGCGCCTGCCGGAATAAAAACGCACGAGCCGCGTTGCTTTGCCGAGCAACAGAACAAGCACGCCCGTCGCCAGTGGGTCCAGCGTTCCCAGATGCCCGATCTGCCGGAACCCCGCCATGTGCCGCACCGCATCCACAATGTCATGAGAAGTCTTGCCCTGCGGCTTGTCGATCACGAGCGCTCCATCAAAGGGAGCCGGTTTGGGTTGGCGTGGCATGGCAGAATCGTAGTCGATCTTGGAGTTCGGTGTTCCGTTTCCTGGCAATTTGAATTGAGTGCAGTGCGATCTTCCGCGGCTTCCCCGCTCTTCTCTTTCGGAGGCCGGGTTCCCGCCCCGGCTGCGCCTCGCGCAACTACAAGTTGGTTTCAGGCGTGGGCGGCTTCTCGCTCTTCGCTTCTCTCAGCAGCCGTTCTATGCGCTCCACATGTTCCTGTGAAAGATCCAGCGTGAAGTGCAGCTCCGGAACACGCCGCACCTGCAGCCGCTCGACTAATTCATGCCGGATGTATCCCATGGCATGCTCGAGCGCCTTGATCGCGTCAGCCTGCTCCTTGGCGTTGTCGCTCCCCACGCTCACGAATATCCGTGCGTGTTTCATGTCCGGCTGCACGCGCACGTGGCTGACGGACACGCTAATCTCCAGCCGCGGGTCCTTCAACTCGCCAACGAGCATGGCGTTGACCTCGTGCGCGATTTCCTCGCCCACGCGTTCGTGACGATGATGGTCAGGGCTCATTTGTGTAACTTGCCTGGCTGAGAGTTCTCCCGCTGCGAAGCTGCTGCTACCTAATCACTTTCCCCGCATAAGGCGTTCCTGCCGCTCATTTCGCTGTACCCAGTCACAATATCTCCACCGCATGCCCAACCACTAGCGGCCCCAGAATACGATCGGCCTCCGCCAAAACCTTCTGCAGCGCTTCTTCGACGTGCTGCTCTTCATTCGAAAGCGTGACCACTCCCACCACCGAGCGCTGCCAGGTATCCTCGAAATCCAGCTCCGCCACCGCGACATTAAACTGCGCGCGCAGGCGATCCTTTAATCCGCGCAGCACCTGCCGCTTGTCTTTCAAGGATTGGGCTTGGGCGATGTGCAATTCCAACGTCAGCAAACCAACCGGCATAAGCGGCTCCGAACCTGCTTCCTTCAGACTCTCTTTTGTTTTTGGAAGGGCGGCTTTGCCTCTCGCGCGCTCATCCTTGTCAGGCGATTGCCCGGGCGCGGGGTGTGCCCCGGGAATCCCTCTTATTCATTCCGCCAGCCCTACTTGTGCCCGGAAGACCCGCTGCCCTGGCCCGCGGCTTCCGCAGCACTTATCTTTTGGACGTTGAAACACTCCAGAACGTCGCCTACCTTCACGTCGTTGAAATTGGCGATCCCCAGGCCGCACTCATACCCGGCGCGCACTTCGTTCGCGTCATCCTTGAAGCGCTTGAGGGAGTTCAATTTCGAGGTGTAGATGATCGTTCCATCCCTCACCACGCGCACCTGCGCATCGCGTTTCATGATCCCATCGAGCACGTAGCAGCCCGCCACCGTTCCCGATCCCTTGATCCGGAAAGTGTTGCGCACTTCCGCCCGGCCCAGGTAGGACTCCTGAATGACCGGCTCCAACAGCCCTTCCATGGCCTTCTTAATCTCGTCCGAGACCTCGTAAATGATGTTGTGCGTGCGGATATCGACCTTCTCTTGCTGCGCCAGATCCGCGGCCTTGCGGTCCGGACGCACACCGAACGCAATGATGATCGCTCCCGACGCCGATGCCAGCAGCACATCGTTTTCCGTGACCGCCCCGACTCCCTCGCTGATGATCTTCAACTTCACGCGATCATCCGAGAGCTTCGGCAGCATCTCGGCCAGCACTTCGGCGGAACCTTGCACGTCCGCCTTGATGACGATGGGGAGTTCCTTGATCTCGCCGGCCTTCAACTGCTCGTGCAACTGATCGAGCGTGATTCTTCCGCCGGCACTCGCGCGCAACGCCGCATCTCTTTGCTTGGACTGGCGAAACTCGACAACGTGCCGTGCCTTGGCCTCGTCGGTCACCTGGAAGTGATCCCCGGCTTCGGGAACGCCCTGCAAGCCCAGCACTTCTACCGGCGTCGAAGGTGGCGCCGTCTTGACGGGTTTGCCTCGTTCATCGAACATCGCGCGCACTTTGCCAAACACCGACCCGACGATGAAGAAGTCGCTGTTGTTCAAAGTGCCGTTCTGCACCAGAATCGTGGCCACCGGGCCACGGCCCTTGTCCACACGCGATTCCAGCACCGTGCCGCTTGCCGGCGCGTCCGGATTGGCCTTCAGCTCGCGCAGGTCCGCCACCAGCAGAATGATCTCCAGCAGTTTCTCGAGGTTCTGGCGCTTCTTTGCGGAGACTTCCACGAACTCCGTATCGCCGCCCCATTCCGAGGGCATCAGGCCCAATTCCGTGAGCTGCCGCTTCACCCGCTCCGGCTGAGCTTCCGGCTTATCAATCTTGTTCACTGCCACGATAATGGGTACATTCGCGGCCTTGGCGTGGTCAATCGCTTCGCGCGTCTGCGGCATGACGCCGTCATCCGCGGCCACCACCAGCACCACGATGTCCGTCACCTTCGCACCGCGGGCGCGCATGCGCGTAAACGCTTCGTGGCCCGGCGTGTCCACGAACACCACGCTTTTCCCTTGCACTTGAACCTTGTACGCGCCGATATGCTGCGTGATCCCGCCCGCCTCGCCTCCGGCGACGTCCGCCTCCCGGATGGCGTCGAGCAAACTGGTTTTCCCGTGGTCCACGTGGCCCATCACCGTAACCACCGGCGGGCGCGGCCTTAGGTTTTCCTTGGTCTCTTCCTTCGCCACTTCCAACACCATTTCTTCTTCGAAGGACACCACACTAACTGTTCCATTAAACGATTGCGCCAGGTCCGTGGCGGTGGGGACGTCCAACGCCTGGTTGATGCTCGCGAAAACACCGCGATCAAGCAAAGTCTTCAGCAAATCCTTCGCGCGGATGTCCAGCTTTTCCGCCAATTCGCGGATCGTAATGCCTTCGGTCAGGGTCACTTCGCGCGGGGCACGAGGTTCCGGCGGCGCAATCGTGGCTGCGGCCGCGCCGCGGCCACCTGCACCCTGCCGTTGGCGCGTCGGATGGAGCTTGCGCTCTCCCTCCATCTCCCGCTTGTCCGCCATCGGGCGCTGGCGCTGCGTTGGTCTCCGCGCATAGAGCGGTTTGCCCGGCTCCGCCTTTACCGGCATCTTCTCTGGAAATGGCGGCAACATCCCCGGCCGGCCGGGCGTGCGTGGGCCGGGACGCGATCCCGCCGGTGCTGCGCCGGGTCTCTGTCCAAAGGAACGGCCGGTTCCACCGGGGCCACCTGGACCGCCGGTGCGCGCAGTATAGGGCCGCCCACCTTGTCCGGATTGTTGCGGACGCATGGGCTGTCCGGGTCGCGGCCCGCTGGGACGCTGGCCGCTGCCCGGCACCGTGCCGGGAACTGGCCCGCGGTTCCCGGTGGGCATCGGGGGACGGGAAGGAATTTGTGTGCGTGCTGGCGCACCAGAAGCTGCGGCCGCTGGGCGCGCGGCCATTGGCTGCGTGCCGGGCTGAGGTGGACGTCCTGCCGGCGGCGCTCCACTGGTGGCTGGACGCGCTGCTGCCGGCTGTCCCGCAGGAGCGGCAGGCCGGTGCGGGTGCGCGGGCGTAGGCCTAGGAGTAGCAGACGGCGCAGGAACAACCGAAGGTGCCACTGGCTTCACGGCCACAGGACCAGACGCCGCCGAGGGCGCAGGAGGCGCTGCGGGGGCCGGTGCGACACTTGGCGTCGCTGGAACTGCTTTCGGCGCAACGGGAGCCACGGCCGGATGCGCCGCAGGTGCATGTGCCGCCGGTGCATGTGCCGCCGGCGCATGTGCTGGCGGCGCACCAGAAACTGGGACCGCGGGTTTCGCCGGAGCGGCGGTTGCTGCATGCAGCACAGGCCGCCTTAGAGCGGCTTTCGCAGCCGCTTCTTTCGCGGCGCGCTCGGCAGCGGCTGCCGCTTCGGCGTCGGCCACACCCTTCAAATGGTGCCGGACTTGTTCCGCAACTTCGACGGCGATCGAACTGGAGTGTGTTTTCTTTTCCGTTACGCCAAATCCCGGAAGGAGGTCGATGATGGCTTTAGCCTTGACCTCGAGTTCGCGGGCGAGCTCATTGATACGGACTTGGGATGCGTCACTCATGCTTCGTTAGGAACTTTTCTCTTCCTGCTGTTTCGCTGGAGCTTGCGCTTCCGTGGATGCAGCGGCCGCGGAGGTAGCCTCAGCGGCAGGATCTTCGGCTTCGGATTTTGTTTCGGCGGCGGTTTCCGCCTGGGCTTCGGCCCCGGTCTCGGCGCCCGCCTCGCCGGCCGCCTCACTGGCGCTTTCGGCTTCCGTTGGTGGCGCAGTTTCTGCTGCCGGAGCGGGTTCAGCTGCTTCAGAGCCTTCGGCGGGAGCTCCCACAGGGGTTTCTGCAGCGCCGCCCGCAGCGGCCTCCGCAGGCGTAGCCGCCGCGGCGGCGTCTCCACTTTCGTAGAAGCGATTCACCGCTTGATAGATTTTGTCCACCATCTTTTCGCCGATGCCCGGAATTTCCATCAATTGTTCCGGCGTCATCCCGGCGAGTTTTTCGAGTGAAGTAATTCCCGCCGCTTCGATTTTTTCGATGGTCTTCGGTCCGACACCCGCCAGCACCGTCAGCGGCGTCACCGCCGTGGTCAGCGCGGTCATCTGCTCTTCGATCTCGCGACGCTTCTCCTCTTCGCTCTTGATGTCGATGTCCCAGCCAATCAGCTTGCTGGCCAGCCGGACGTTCTGGCCCTTTTTCCCGATGGCCAGGGAGAGCTGCGAATCCTCCACGATCACTTCCAGCTTCTTGGTCTCCGGATCGACGATCTGCACGCGCGTCACTTTGGCCGGGCTGAGGGCCTTTTGCGCAAAAGCCACGGTCTCTTCATTGTAGGGGATGATGTCGATCTTCTCGCCGCGCAACTCGCGGATGATGGATTGCACGCGCATACCCTTCATGCCCACGCACGCACCCACTGGATCGACGTCCTTGTCGCGGCTGGCCACCGCCACCTTCGTCCGCTCGCCCGCTTCCCGCGCCGCCGCACGGATTTGCACCGTGCCGTCGTAAATCTCCGGCACTTCCATTTCAAACAATCGCTGCACCAGCGCCGCATCCGCCCGCGATACGATGACCTGCGGACCCTTGGCCGCGCGGTCCACCGTGCGGATCACCACGCGCAGGCGTTCGCCGATGTTGTAGGTTTCCAGCTTGGACTGTTCGCGCTTCGGCAAACGCGCTTCCGTCCGCCCCATGTCCACGATCAGATCCGGACCTTCCGCCCGCTTCACGATCACGGTGACCAGTTCACCGGTGCGGGTGTGATACTCGTTGTAAATGGTGTCGCGTTCCGCTTCGCGCACCTTTTGCAGGATCACTTGTTTCGCGGTTTGCGCGGCAATGCGCCCCAGCACGTCCGTGGGCTTGTTGGTCAGTATTTCCGTGCCCACTTCGGCGTCCGGATTCTTCTTTTTTGCATCCGCAACGCTGATTTCCCGCTTCGGGTCGGCCACTTCCTCAACCACCGTGAGCACCGAAAATACGTCCACCTGGCCGGATTCCGCGTTGAACTTCCCGCGCAGATCCTCTTCCGTCTTGTAAAACTTGCGAGCCGCAACCACCATGGCGTCCTCGATGGCGGAGATCACCACCGCCGGCTCGATATGCTTTTCCCGGCTGAGCATCTCAATTTGTTGGTAAAGAAGATTCGCCATTTCCCGTTCCTAAAATTCGACCACCAAGTTGGCCTTTCGAATCGTCTCCAAGGGTATTTCCACCACTCGTGCTTCCTTGCCCTTCAACTCCATGCGGACTTTTCCTTCCGCGAATCCCTTCAACCGCCCTTCAAAAAACTTGGCCTCGCCGATCGGCTCATTGGTCGTAATCTTCGCAAGGCGGCCCGTGAAGCGCTCGAAATCCCCGGCCTTTTTCAGCGCGCGATCCATATCCCGGAGAACTGATTTCCAGGATATAGCCCGGCCCAGGTACCAGGTCCTCCACGTCCAGAATCACGCTCAACTGCTGGCTGACCCGCTCGCAATCCGCGTGACTGATCTTGGCAAAGGGGTCCGGCGGCATACCGCCTTCGGCAGCTTCCGCGGACTTCGCCGGGGGCAACCGGTCGATGTACACCCGCAGGAAGCGCTGCTTGCCGATCTTCCATTCGACATCCACGACTTCCAAGCCCTCCGAACGTGCTACCCGTTCGGCGGCTTCGCGGACCTTTTCCAAATTCACGCGAAGACTCCCCGGCCTAAGCCGGTCTCAAGCTCGTTCCTACCGGCGGCAACAAAAAAGTGGGCTTGCGCCCACTCTATGGTGCGACCCGTTTCAGAGCGAAGAGTCAGTATATTCCCGCAGCACGGTAAAAGCAAGGTACTCAGGGGCCTGGAAGCGTAGAACCTGAGCTAGCCCGGGAGGAGACCCTTGCCATGTACCGGTGTGCCCATTCTGAGTGCAGTCCTTACGGTTTCCTCATTTGACCCTAACGATCCGCTCCTATCGGGAATACTTTCCATCTTCGTGACAGTTTGTAACAATCCCGAGCGCTTGCCTTTCCCCACTGTCTGCCTGAGCGTATGCTTAGTGTGAGTGCGTCTCTTGAGCGGAGGGAGTGGCTCGGAATGCCCGCAAGGATTTTGTATTGGCTGACGCTGGTTCGCGTCGCAACGTTGGGGTTTGCTATTGGTGCTCTGTGGTTTCCTCTTTGGGGTCAGCAGATGCAGCCTCCGGGGGTACCTACTGCCGACCCGTTTTCCCAGCCAGAGGCGATGAGGCCTGGGTTTGATCTCGACATCATCGTCCGTGACTCGCACGGAAACCCTCTCGACGTAGCGGCTGTAGTGCACCTCTCTTCCCCACGCTTGAACTATGACGCCGCCTCGCCCGCACAAGGCGCATCCGCAGCCCATTTTTCCAACCTTGCGCTCGGCGAATACGATGTGGAAGTGACTTGCCCCGGTTTCCGCAAGACGACAGAGCAATTCAGCGCCGAGCTGAATCGCGGGTCGCTACCTGTATACATCTATCTCGTCCCGGAATCGGGACCCGCTAGCTCAGCAGCCCCCTCTAGCGCTTTGGTTCTGACTCAACGAACTGCGTGCTGAAATGCAGTTGGGAATGGCAGCTTTGAACCGCGGTCGCTACGAGGACGCCGGAAAAACCTTTGCCAAGATTCTTGCGGAAGGCCCCCGGCAATTCCGACGTCGTATATTTTCTGGGCGTTGCGGAACTTGGGCTGAAGCATCCCGATGTGGCCCGCGAGGATTTCCAGCGGGCGTTGTCCTTGGACCCCAACAACGAACTGGCTCTCGTTTCACTTGGCCAAATGCAACTGCAGGGCGGCGCGCCCGCTGAGGCAGTCATCCCACTGGAGAAAGCTGTGTCCCTGGGACGCGCGGGTTGGCACGCTGACTTCGAACTGGCCTCCGCCTACTTCCAACTCCACCGTTTGAACGATGCCGAATCTGCAGCTTCTCGCGCCGTGTCTCTCGCCAAGGAAAAGGGTGCGACCTCCCTGTACCTGCTCGGGGAGATTCAATACGCCGAGGGCAAGCGCACTGATGCAAGACACAGCTTGGGAATCCCTTCTGAAGTTCTTTCCAAAGGACTCAGCGGTATTCACAGCCAGAAAAATGCTGGAGCGCATAGAGAGCGAAGGCCTGGATTCCGCTCCTCCGTCCGAAGCGAGCCTTCCGGCTCCACCTGCGCCGGACACGAATCCGGTCACATTCGTTGAGATGCCGTGGGCGCCGCGGGATACCGATGAGGCCGTTTACGATGTTGCTCCCCAGGGGAATTGCAGAGTCGTAACAATTTTGGACAGCGCGCTGCAGCGGACGAATGAGGACTTGCGCGATTTTGAAAAATTCACCGCCACCGAACACATCGAACACCAAAAGATTGACAGTTACGGCTGGCCGGGACCCCTAAAGACGCACGATTTCTCGTACGTTGTTTTCGTTCATCCGCTTGGGAAAAATTCGTTCTATCTGGATGAATTTCGCGATGGGGCAGGTGACATGTCCGGTTTTACCGATGTCATCATCAGCACCGGCCTGAACAGCCTGGGTGTGAACGTCCTGCAACCGTTTTACCGCGATCGGTTCAATTATTCCTGCGAAGGACTGGCCAACGTACGCGGGCAGGCGGCCTGGCAAATCCGCTTCGAAGAAAAGCGGGACGCGAAAGTCGGAGGAGTGCGGACGTGGCGTACGAGTAACACAACGTATGACGTCGCGATCAAGGGGCGCATCTGGATCTCGAGCGCGAGTTATGCCATCCTCCGTATTGAAAGCGATCTCCGGGATCCTATCGCGGGGCTCGGCCTCACCAAGGATCATCTCCTGGTTGACTATGGTCCCGTTAATTTCTCCGCGCGAAACGCGCAACTCTGGCTGCCCTGGAGCGCCGACATGTACATGGAGTTCCGCGGCAAGCGCTACCATCACAGGCACTTCTTGAGCGACTATCTGCTCTTCGACGTAGACACCACGCACAAGATCAGCAGACCGAAAGAGCCTTCCTTGCCCGACGAGTCGGCTCCCTAGCTGGCGGCGACGACCATCGCCCGGAAAACAAAAAAGGGCCGCCGCCTTCCTCGGGCCGCAACCCTCTGTTGCTTGGCGGTCCTTCGCCCTTGTTGCTTACGGCTTCGTCGCCGGAGCCGGCTTCGGCGTGCTGGCCGCTGGCTTGGCCGTGCTGGCCGCTGGCTTGGTTGCTGGTGTTGTGCCACCCGCCTTTATCGGATACGCCTGGTCGTACAACTTGATGATGTCCTGTGTGACGTCAATACCCGACGACGCAAACAGAATCGGTGAATTCTGCGCCGAGGTATCGAACACCGCCACGTATCCATTTTCCCGCGAATAGCGGTCCAGCACGTCCATCATCTTCCGCCCGATGCGGTCCACGACGTCGCCCTGCGCTGCCTGCACGTCTTCGTTGAGTTCGTTGTTCTTGCGATCAAGCTGAGCGGCCAACCGTTGCCCCTGCGTTGTGGCCCTGGCTTTCTGCTCGTCGCTCCAGGTGGTCTGGTTGGCGGCAAGTTGTTGCCGCAGATCGTTGACCTGCTTGTTGAGGTTTTCCAGTTCGTTCTGCCGAGGCGCGAACTGCGACTGCAATTCCGCGGATGCCTGCTTGCCCTCGGCGGTGGACACAATCGCCTGCCGCACGTTGATCACCGCCACTTTCGTCCCGCTGGCGGCGCCCGCCGTCGTGGTCCCCTGCGCCCAGACAGCCGCTGTTCCCAGCAGACAAGCAACACTCAGCGCAGCTATGCGAATCATGATTCTCGAATTCACAGTATTCTCCTTGTTGTTCTCCGGGCCGCTCATCCATTTCCGCGGTTGGGCGGCGAGGAATGTCAACCCATTGCGTTCTTGACCGTCGACTGGCCGCAATCTTTGCTGGTCCCGAGGGAGCGATAATAATCGCGTGGCCTGCGAGTCCTCCCGGGTTTCCACCTGGGCTCCCGGCCCCATTGTGTCTTTGAGGAGTCCGGCAACCGCAGCACAAACACAAAAGTATAGCGGACTTGTGGATAGACCCGCAATCACTATGCCCGCGGACTCCCGTTCCGCCACTTCATCAACGCATGTCCCCACTGGCTCGGCGCTTACTTGGGCAAAGCCAGCAGCAGCACGCGGTTGTTGTTCTGATCGACAATGACTGCCGTGTTGAACCAATTATCCACGGCCACGGCGAACTGCGATTGGCTGCTGATCCCCAGCGTCTGGCGCGTCCTGAGGTTCTGTGAATCGATGACCGAACTGGTGTTCGATGTCGAATTGATGGTCAGTAGTGTTCCCGTCTGGGAGTCGTAGCCCACGGAATACGGGTTGATGCCCACCCGGATCGTATTCGTCGACCCGGTGTTCGGATCGAACACATAGACCGCGTTCTGCTGTGTTGATGTCGCGTAGAACACCGTGGGGGAGGCCACCGGATCGAACACAATGCCCGTGAGGCTGGCTGTCAGCGAAGTCACAGAAGCGGTGGTGCTCCGAACCGGCGTGGTGCCAGAGAGTGTCACTACGTCCATTCCCGCCGAAGCGGCGCTTGTGCCGGTGTTCTGCAGGTTTGTAACTACCGCAATCGCTTGGTCGGGACTGATCGCTATAGCTGTCGGCGGCCCGCTCAAAGCCACGGTTGTCGCTACGGGCGAGGTGGTCGTGACCGCCCCCGGCAAGAGCACGGTCAGGTCTATCGAAGAGAGCGTATTTGATCCGGAGTTAGCCACCAGCGCCAGCGCGCGGTCCTGATCGATGGCCACGCCCCGTGGCGCGAGGCCGACCGTCACACTGTTGGCTGTCGTTGTAGTCGAGCCGGAAGTGATTGTAATCGGCACCACGGCAGCCTTATCCGGGGTGTGGCTGTGATTGTAGTCGATGATGGAGGCAGTCCCGTTCGGTGTGTCTCCGCTGTTCGCCGCCACGGCATAGCCCAGCCGCGGGATCACCGCCACGCCGATTGGGTTATTGCCCACGGGTACGGTCGTCAGCACCGAGCCGTACGGCGCGGTGGTGTTCCCCAAGTTGAAGCCCAGCGGATCAATCGTAATCAACGAAACGCTGTTGCACGCATAGTTCGTGATAAACGCAATGTGCAGGGAATCGTCAATGGCCACGCCTTCCGGCCCCTGTGGGAATGATGCAGTTGGCGCGCATACCGGAGTCAAATCCAGCACGCCCACCGCGTGCAAATCGATGGAGTTCGACACCACGCCGCCCGTCACCACGTCCAGCGCGAAATCATGCGCCACCGTGAGCAGGGATGCATCGACGCTCACATTGATTTCGCTATCCGTCAGCACATGAGTCGCGTCCTGCACGATCGTCACGCCTGTGGAGCTGCCGTCCAGTCGAACAAGCGGTGTGCCTCCACCGGAGAGGAAACCTTCCCCGAGAATCCGCAATGTCGCCGACTGTCCCAGTTGCACCGCCTGCGGCATGCACGGATTGTTCGGGTTGGTGGGATCGCAGCTTGTGACGTGCGCGGCGCCCAGTGCCGGCTGCGCATTGGGCACCGCGGAGCCCGCGCTGGTCACCCGCAGCGCCTGCACATGCACCTTCTTGAATACGCCGGCGCCATCCAGGTTCAGATAGCTTACCGTGTTGCTCCCGGCATTCGCTGCCAACACAAATTTCGACTTGGGGTCGTAAATCATCGGGCCATTGACCGTTACCGCGGTGGTCTGCCCACGCGGGCGTGTACGAGCCGGTGCCCACCTGCCCCGTCGGGACCGCTGCAATGATTCGATACGGCAATGAGCCGGCCCCGGTGAGGGCGGAGCTACCCGGATTGATCAGCGAAATGGCATTGCCCGGAAAACTCGAACCCGAGTTTACGCTTGGATCATACGCCACCAGCACATTCGTGAATGGATCGAACGACACCGAGCGGAAGCCGATTTCCGGCGCCCCCGCAGGCGCCGGCGTGCAGCCATTGCAGCTCCCGGCCGTCAAAGTTAACGATCCCGTCACCGCCTGATCCTCCGTGGCGATGAACGTAATCTGGGCGATGTTGGCGTTCGGATCCGCAAACGCCAGCGTGCGTGTCGTCGGATTGATGGCCGCACCGGTCACGGTGCTGGTGGTATTAAACGAGTAGTACGGAGTGCCATACTGCACCGTCCCCGGATTGCTCGCGGTGTTCGTCTCGACCTCATCCGGGGGGTTGCCATTTTGCGCATACGAGAACGTGTAGGGGTCGATCACGCTGCCAGGGATCACCTGGTAGGTTCCGTTCAAATCCGCCGGCATTAACCCGGAGATGATCACCGATCCACCCAGGGCTGGGTTAATCCCGTGGGGCGTCAAGCGTGATGATCTTCACGATGCCGCTGGTGCGGACCGCACCGCTTGTGCCGCCCGAGACCGCCGGGGCGATCTGCGCGGTCACTCCTTGCTGCAAGAGATCCACCACGGCATTCGATCCCTGGCCGCCCGGGGTCACATACGCCAGCGGCGCTCCCGGTGACATCACCACTTGCGGCGTGCTTCCCGTGACCATGGAAACCGGCGCGATCACGCACGGCGGGTTCTGCGAGGTGATGAAGCAGGTGTGCGGATCGGGATTGCTGGTCCAGATTCGGGTTCACATCCACGATGAATCCGATATTGGTACTTGCGTAGGCCAAAGCCGCCAGGTGCGTCCCGGGATCCACGCCAACCGCATACGGCGTCGGCTGTGTGGTTGCCGTCTGGTGCAAGAGGGTATTCAGATCCACGGGAATGGATCCGATCGGCGTGATGCTCGTGCGCGATATCGCGTACAGATACAGCTTGCTATCGCCACTGCTGACTACCACTCCCAAGTCCTGGCCGCTGTAACCCGGAATATTAATCTGATCATCCAGCGCCACACTGGTCGGTGCGCTTCCCGGTGCAATCGAGACGGGGCCGACGTTGATCTGGGTGCCGACCCGGTAGATCAATCAACTGCAACGCATTCGTTCCCTGCTCTGTTAGCACGGCGAAACCCTTCGCCGAATCCAGGGCAAAGCTGCTGGGTAGCCGGTTTGCCGGTGAGAGTCAAACACGGCGGGAACGTCACCGGATTCTGAATCGCAGGAATGTTGGGACAAAGAACTTGCGGTGGCGGATTGGGGTTGAAATTCGCGAACGTGGGCTGCACCGCGACGTTGGTCGTCGCCGTCGGGAAAGGCGGCTGCGAGCCCTGCGGCGCGTTGCTCTGGATGGTTACCTCATAGAGTCCCGGATTCTGCAAGGTGCTTCCCTGCGGGCTACCGACAATCTGGCGTGAACCGGATGAAGAGAACGAACCTGTGGAAGACCCGTCCAGCAGCAATTTGACGATCTGCGTGTTGGTGCTCCCGTAATATCCTCCGTCCACGGCAATGTTGGCGTTGCTGCCCAGGGGAAAGCTGTCGGGCGCGGCAGCCACCAACGCCGGGCTGGTGTACGCGATGGTCAGCGGGCAGGAAATGTTGCTGGTGGTCGTTGATCCGTCCGCATTGGGCACGTTTGTGCACGGGGTTGTCGCTGTCTCATTCCCCGGAATCCCGGTAATTTCGATCTGCGCGGTTCCCGCAGTCGCCAACTGGTCGGACGTTAGTTCGATTCGCGTCATGAGCGAAGCACCGCAGGTCACTACCGGCGTCACCCCGCTGGCGCTGGCCGTGCAGTACTCCGATGGAAATAGGAATCGTGTAGATGTTGGTCGAAACGATGGGGAGCCCCTGCGATTGCCCGGGCGGAATGAAGAATATCTGCGTCGAGTTGAGCAGGTTCTCGGCGTTCAGGTAAATGTCCGCATAAGTGCTGCCCGCCGCGACCGTGGTTGGGAAAATCCCCGTAAAGTTGATGGAATTATTCGTGGCGCTGACCAGGGTGATGGCGGCCACGGCGTAGTGCAGGGGATCCTTCGCCGAATTCATGACGACGTACACCGTCGTCGGACTCGTTGTTGTGCTTCCTGCCGGCGTGGTGGCCGTCGGCAGCGTTGCCGGCGCGGTAAAAATGCCATTGGCGTCGATTGAGCCGCACGTCGGACTGCACGTCGCCGCCAGCGGATTGGCGGTATCGTTGTTCGTGTTCTTGGTGTCACTGGGGTTCGGCTGCGTTACCAGCCACTGCAGATTGATCGGCGGCGAATTCTCCAGCGTTGCCTAGAAGACATCGGTCGCTGCCGGCGTCAATCCCACGGGAACCGTGACCGATTGTGGCGCAATCTCAGCGCGAATCCCCGAATCCAGCGTCACAGTGGCGGTCGCGGTCTTCTTGTTGTCCGCGTCCGCTGTGGCCGTAAAAGTGAGCGTGGGCGGAGGGCTCGGAAAGTTAGCCAACGCAGGCGCAGTGAAGGTAAGAACGTTTGACCCGTTTGTCGTGGTAATCACCCAAGTGCCGATGGAACCACCGTTCAGAGTGTCCCCGCTGTTGCATTTTCCCGTCACCGCCGCCGGGTTCGGGGTCGTCGCTGTCGGCAGAGGCTGTATAGGAATAAGTGCACGGCCAGTTCGTCACCGTCGTCGTCGTACTTCCGGCTACCGTCGCGGTGAATGTCTGCACCTGTCCGGCAATCACGGTCGTCGCGGCCGGACTGACGGTCACCGTGATCACGTTCACGCTTGAACTGCTGCACCCGCCCAAGAGCACGGCCGTGCACGCGAATGCCACCACTGCGCAATTTACGATCTTACGCCACTCCATAACGCACTTCTCCCCCAGGATGGTGCCGCGGGTATCCCCCGCGCACCTTGTTGCCGAATCTCGATTGATGAATCTCATCATTGTGCCGTCTTCTCTGGCACGCTGCTAATTCTTCCCTTGGCCCCTCTGCCGGATCGCTGCTTCCTCTTTCCATATTTTCCTCTCTTCCGCAGAATCTCCATCCCGGCCACCTGCTAGAACGTCCGGCTCACCGTGAACCGGAATGTGCTGCGTGATTCAAAGTAATTCAGGCGTCCTGGATTCACCAGGTACGGAGAAATCGGAGTCAGAATAATCGGATCGCAACTGTTCGGCTTCAATGGATCGGTCAACCCGAGCGCGCGGCATTGCAGGTACAGGTTGTTCATATTAATGCTGTCGAAAGGCGCCACAATCGTCTGGTGAAAGCGCACCGGATTGTAGGCCCAGTAGATCCGGAAAGGCGCTTGCACGATCGGCAGGTTGATATTGAACTCGATCCCTGTGGACGCCCGCGGATGGAAGTTGGTGCCTGGCGCGATTTGCAATTGCGCCTGCTGGTTCAACAGCGGAAATTGTGAATTGATGTTCGCTATTCCCGTCGGGTCCAGCCGCAACGCGCCCTTGTTCAGGATCCCCGTCGTGCCCACATCGGCGAACAACGTCGCAGCCACCGGCCCCGCAATGGGGATGCGGTATTCAAAATTCCCCACTCCCTGTATATCGCCACCCGGAAACACGATGGTGTTCACCACCAGGGGCACGTTGAGGGACCCCACCGCGCCGCGATACGGGAACGAGATCGTCTGGTCCACCACGCTGGGGATGTAGCGTCACCGGCGATATCCCGCGAATATCAAACCCGCGGACGTCGTTCTCGCCGCCCAGGTAGAACCGGCTGTACGGGGGCACTTCCTTCCCGCCATATCCCGTCGTGAATGCGCCCAGGAACCTCACCCCGATGGCATTCCGTCTCTTATTGATGGGGTGGAAATACTTGTACTCGCCTGTATTCGTGATGGTGTTGACGTTGCCGCCGATGGGCCCGCCGGTGAAGGACAGCGAATAGAAGTAGCTCTTGCCCGAGGTGGCGTTGATGGGGTTGTTGAGCGTGTTGTGGGTGATCGTTCCGGTGACCGTGCTGGCCAGGATTCCATTCAACGCGCTGGGCCCCGCGATGCTGCGATACTGCACTTGCGTGAACAACAGGTTTGACGCCTGGTTGTAGGTCGAGATGTTCGTTCGCGTCAGGCCGTACGTCAAACCAACGCGCGTGAAGGCGCGCTTGCGCAAAGGGTAACTCGCAAACATCGTGAATCCCGTGCTGTTCTGGTTGTAGTTCTGGATGTATTGCGGGTTGATGCTGACCGATTGCCCCGTCAACAGCGCCGCCTGCTGGGCTTGGTTGTATTTATACAACGACGAGAAAACCGTGAAGCCGCTCGAGATCGGGCGGTCAAACAGGTAGGGTTCCGTGAATCCAAACATGATGCTGCGCTGATATTGCCCTACCTGCGCCGAAAGGGTCAGCGTCTCGCCCAGTCCCAGGAAGTTGTTCGTCTGGTAAGTCAGCCCGATGAATCCTCCCATCAGTCCGCTGACGCCGCCCTGCAAGCCGATCGATTGCTTGCCCTTTTCCTTCAATTTCAGCAGCAGGTCGACGGTGCCATCTTTCGTGTTGCGCTTGATCTCCGCGGCCTTGTCCGCATCCAGCTTGTCGAAATAGTCCAACTGGTTCAGGCGCAAAATACTGATTTCCCAGGCGTGCTTGTCGAAGAGCGCGCCTTCGTCAAGCAGCAATTCGCGCCGGATGACTTTGTCACGCGTGGTGGTGTTTCCGGTGAAGTCGATGCGGCGGACGTAGTACTGCTTGCCTTCCTCGAACTTCATGGTCACGTCAATGGTCTTGGCTTCTTCGTTGATATCCGTTTCCGGGGTTGGCACAAAGTCGATGAAACCGTAGCGCCCGTAGATCTTGCCGTAATCCTCGAGCGCTTTGCGTATTTTGGCGGAAGAAAAAATGTCTCCCTGTTTCAGCGGGAATGCGCCCTTGAGCGCGTCCACCTTCAAGGAAAGCGCCTTGTCCGGATCGCTGCTGGCGATCTTCAACGTGCCCATGCGGTAGCGCTCGCCCTCTTCGATCGGGATGGTCATGTTGACCGCCTTCCCTTGCGTTCTTCCCGTAAGGGGCACGCCCAGCCGCCAGCCTTGCGTATCGAGATTCTCCAGGATGGGGTCCTTCACCAGCACCTTGAAATACCCGTTGTCCGTGTACAACCCGCGGACGCCCACTTCGATGTCCTCAATGAGCTTGTCGTGGTCGTACGTCTTGCTCAGCACATTGATTTCGGTTATGTACAGTGGAACCGAGTATGGCCGGTCGTTGTGCATCGAGCGGATCAATTTCCGCCTGCTGAAGGCGTGGTTCCCCGTGAAGAGGATCTTCCCGACTTTGACCTTTGGCCCTTCGTTGATTCGGAATACCAGGATCACCGCGTTGCTCGAGGCAATCCGCTCGTACTGCGGCGTCACCGTCGCGAACTGCCGGCCATGCTCTCCCAGCAGATCCTTCAGCACCACTTCCGCTTTCTTGATGCGCGTCGGGTCGAACTGGCTCTCCACCGTCAAGCCAACCTTCTTTTCCTTAAACCGGTCCAGGATGTCCGACTCGGAGATCGATTTGATTCCTTCGTACCGGATGCGGCGAATCACCGGCCTCTCGACCACCGTAAAAGTAATGATCTTGCCGCCCGGCTTGTCTGGCGAATCTTCCACCCGCAGCTTGACATCTTCAAAAAACTGCGTGTTCCACAGCGCCTGAAAATCCCGGCGCAGTGTCTCTTCGTTGTAGGGATCGTTCTCACGGGTGAAAATGCGCGCCTTCACGGTGTCCCGGCGGATGCGTCGGAGTCCATCCCAATCGATGCGCTGGATGAACTCCGGCACCTGGGCGGGATTGCTCTGCGCTTGCGCCTCGGCGCCGAGGTAATCCTCTATCTTTTCTTCAAACGTCGTTTCATTCAGGGAAGCATGCAAGAGGTAGGTAGGCTGCTTATCGTTGGAATTCCCCGGCAGGTTCCGTGCGGCAGTGGAGGATCCGGAGAAATTGGGCCCGGCAAGTAAGAAAAGAACCATCGCCAATGCGGCGACACGACCGCGAAATGCACGCTGCGCGTCCATTTCTGAGATAAAACAGACTATCCTTCGAGCGGCCATTGATCGGCTCAAGGCCGCGCCCCCAAATCCAAGATGTTTTTCTCCTGCCAGACCCGGCATGGGCTGGCCGCACGCGCATCCCTGAGCGATTCCCTACAGGGCAAACCGCTTCGCGATCACACGTTGTTGCGTCAGATTCGCTAGTGGACGACCGGGGTTGCCTCAACTACGGGCCGGAACGAGAGGCCTTCCCCCGCGACATAGATCTGCAATGTCGCTGGCCTCTGAATTCCCCCTTGGATCAATGCCTCGGAGAGCGGATCTTCCACGTACTTTTGCAAAGCCCGCCGCAGCGGCCGCGCACCATAATTGCGGTCCGTACACGTTTTCTCCAGGATCCACTGGCGTGCTTCCGGCGACAAGACCACCTGCACCTGCCGGTGAATCAGCGTATCGTTCAGCTGACCGACAAGTAGATCGATGATGCGGAGCAGGTCGTCGTCGCCCAAAGGATTGAAAAGGATCACATCGTCCAGCCGGTTCAAAAATTCCGGGTTGAACGCGCGCTTTACTTCGCCCAACACCAGATCTTCCATGCTCTTCAGGCTGGCCTCATCGATTCCCGACTGAAACCCGATCGAGGTGCGCTTTTGCAAGTGCCGCGCACCCAGATTCGAAGTCATGATGATGATGGTGTTCCGGAAATCTACGGTATTGCCGAGGCCATCCGTCAACTGCCCGTCCTCAAACACCTGCAGCAGGATATTAAAGATGTCGGGATGCGCCTTCTCAATCTCGTCCAATAGGATAACCGAATAGGGCGTGCGGCGCACGCGTTCCGTCATCTGCCCGCCCTCTTCGTAGCCCACGTACCCTGGCGGCGCCCCGATCAGCTTGGAAACCGAGTGCTTCTCCATGAATTCCGACATGTCGAAGCGGATCAGCGATTTCTCCGACCCGAAAAGGAATTCCGCCAGCCGCCTGGCCACTTCCGTCTTCCCGACGCCCGTCGGCCCCAGGAAAAAGAAGCAACCCACGGGCCGCAACGGCGACTTCAAGCCCGCCCGGCTCCGCCGAATGGCCCGCGCCAGCGCCGTGATGGCCTTGTCCTGGCTGATCACGCGCTTGTGCAGTTCCGGCTCGATGCGCAACAGTTTCTGCTGTTCGTCTTCCTTGATGGAAGTGACCGCCACTCCGGTCCACCGCGACACCACCTCTTCGATGTCTTCGCGGGTCACGATTCCCGTGGACGCGTCATCCAGTTTGTAGCGCTCCCGCAAGCCGCGCAGGTTTTCCTTCTCTTTGCGCTCTTCTTCGGAATAAAAGCGCGCCTTCTCGAATTCGTGCGCCGCAATCGCCGATTCCATGCGGTGGGTGATGAATTTCACGCGTTTCTGCACTTCGCCGACTTCCTCCGGCACCGAAGCCTGGCGGAGTTTCACGCGCGCGCCCGCTTCATCGATCAGATCGATGGCCTTGTCCGGCAAAAAGCGGTCGGGGATGTAGCGGTTCGACAGGTACACGGCATAGCGCAGCGCTTCGTCGGTGTAGCTCACGGCATGGAACTTCTCGTAGCGCTCGCGCACGCCGTTGATTACCTGAATGGCTTCGTCCTCGCTCGGCGCCGGCACCTTCACGGCCTGGAAGCGCCGCTCCAGCGAACGATCCTTTTCCACCGATTTCCGGTATTCGCCCGGCGTCGTCGCGCCGATGCACTGAATCTCCCCGCGGGAAAGCGCCGGCTTCAGAATATTGGCGGCATCCAGCGATCCTTCCGCCGAACCCGCTCCCACCAGCGTGTGCAGCTCGTCAATGAACACGATGGCGTTCTGGCTCTCCATCAATTCCTTCATGATGGTCTTCAGCCGCTCTTCGAATTGCCCGCGATATTTCGTGCCCGCAACAATTAAGGAGAGGTCCAGCGAAAGAATGCGCTTGTCGGAAAGGAACGGCGGCACATCGCCATCCGAAATCCGCTGCGCCAGTCCTTCGACGATGGCCGTCTTGCCTACGCCGGGTTCCCCGATCAACACCGGATTGTTTTTCGTGCGCCGGCAGAGTATCTGGATCACGCGCTCCACTTCGTTCTCGCGTCCCACCAGGGGATCGAGCGCCCCTTCCGAGGCCGACTGCGTCAGGTCGCGGCTGAATTCCGCCAGCAGCGACGTTTCCTTTGGCCGCGCCGCCGCCGTCTTCTCGCCGGTCGTGCGCTGCAGTTCCTCGCGCAACGCCGAGAGCCGCAAGCCGCGCTCCATCAAAATCTCCGCGCCAAAACACTTTTCTTCCCGCAGGATGCCCAGCAGCAGGTGCTCCGTCCCCACGTGCTTGTGGCCCAGCCGCTCCGCCTCTTCCGCCGCCATGTTCAGGATGCGCTTGCACTCCGCGCTCAACGGCACTTCCACCGACGTGGAAATCCTTTCGCGAATCGTGATCCGCGCTTCGATCTCTTTCCGAATGGATTCGATGGAGCCCTGCTGCCGCAGGAAACGGTTGGCCAGCGCCTTGTCTTCCCGCATTAGACCCAGCAAGAGGTGCTCGGTCTCGATGTACGGGCTGCCGTACTGGCTGGCCTCATACCTGGCGAAAAATATGACGCGTCGCGCTTTCTCTGTATATCGTTCGAACACGATTAGCTCGCTTCTCCCCCGGGGGTTCCCCTCGCCTCGGCTTTCACCGCGCGAGTCCGCAGAATGCCGTGTTCCAGCCCCAATATGCGGTCGCAGCGTTCCGCCAGCGCCAGGTTATGCGTCGCGATCAGCGACGTCAGGCGATGCGTCCGGTGCAGCCGCTCCAACAGCCCAAACACGGCCCAAGCATTCTGCTCGTCCAGATCTCCGGTCGGTTCATCCGCCAGCAGCACTTTGGGCCCGGTGACGAGCGCCCGGGCAATCGCAACGCGCTGCTGTTCCCCGCCCGAAAGTTCTCCTGCGAGGTGCTCGGCCCGCTCCTGCAGGCCGACTTCCGCCAGCCACTTGCGCGCTTCCTGCAGCGCGAGTTCCTGTGGCTCTCCTCGCACCAGCAGCGGCATCGCCACATTCTCGGCTGCCGTAAAATCCGGCAACAATTGATGCCTCTGCCAGAGAAACCCCACGGCACGATTGCGATATTCCGCGAGCGCCGCGTCTTCATGCGTTTCAATCGCTTTATTTGCAAAGTATACTGTACCGCTCGTTGGAGTGTCTAGCGCGGCCAGCAGATGCAGCAGCGTGCTTTTCCCCGCGCCGGATGGAGCAACCACCGCCACCATCTCTCCTTCGTGCAATTCCAGGTTGGCATCCACTAATACTTCCAGATTTTTCTCGCGCGTTCCGTACGTTTTTTTCAAGCCGCGCGCTTCCAGCACGCTCCGCCCGCTCTCCACTCTCTCGCTGTTGTGTCCGGAATCCATGGCCGCCGTTTTCCGTCTCCTCGGAACTTCCGCTCCTCATCCATCTCGCTGCGTCTTACTCGAAAGAAGCTTCTTCCTTATAGGGTTGGATGCCGCGCTTCCCATCCCGGCCAGTTCAGTGCCGCAAATCGCGACTTCCCAGGGGTCCCTGACCCATTCCTTTTCCCTTTTCCTTCCATCCATTGCCCAGGGCGTTTGGTAGGCCAATTCTCCATTTTCAGAAGAAAACTAACTCATTTTTTTTCAATCGCTTAACGGCTAACCGGGTGGCGCATTCCCTGCCCCCGGGACCACCCTCTCGAAATGATCTTGTCTCAGGGGTAGTAGGAGCAAATCAGGCTCCAAATCCTACCCGCCTGCATACCCACCCGCAGCGGCAATTTTGAAGCTTATTCAAATCTAAGAATCTCCACCGGCAGCAGCCGCGACGCCTCTTTCGCCGGCAGCAACGTCGCGACAACCGCAATGCCCATGGCCGCCAGGGCGATCCACATTCCATCCAGAAAACTGGCGTGGAACGGCACGTACGGCACCGCATAGACCTGGGGATCCAAAGGGATCAAGTGATACTTTCCCGCAATCCAACTGAAGCCGTATCCGATCAGCCAGCCCGATAACAATTCCGGTCGCGCCAATCGCAATTCCCTGATACAAAAAAATGCGCCGGATCTGTTCGCGCCGCGCTCCCATCGAAAGCAACACCGCAATATCCTTGGCGCGGTCCGTCACCGTCATCGAAAGCACCACCAAAATATTCAACCCCGCCACAAAGGTAATCAGCCCCATGAAAATGGCCGTGACCAGCTTCTCCAGCCGCAGTGCGCGGAACAGCGCGCGATTCTCTTCCATCCACGTCGTTGCCAGGAATCCCTGCCCCGCGGCGTGCTCCGCCTCCTGGCCAATCGCTTCCGCCTGTTCCGGATGCGCCAGGCGGAATTCCAGCACGTTTACAATGTTCCCCGCTCCCGCCAGCGATTGCGCCGCGGGCAGCGTCACGAAACACCAGTTCTCGTCGTAATCGTAAAACCCCGAATCGAACACCCCCGCCACGCGAAATCTCCGCGTCCGCGGCATCAGCCCAAACGGCGTCAGTCTTCCTTGCGGGCTCGTCAGCGTCACGTAGTCGCCCGGCTGCAGCTTCCACTCGTCGGCCAGTTGCTTTCCCACCAGCAAACCCGTCGATCCCCTCGCCGTCGGGCGCGAAATCCAGGTGCCCCGCTGCCAGCTTCTGCAGCACTTCATCGCGCTTCTCTTCGCGCGCGACATCGATTCCTTTCGTCACCATCCCGCGTGCCTCGCCGCCAAACGACAGCAGCACCGTCTGGTAAATTGCCGGCGTTACCGAGCGCACTCCCTCGATTCTCCCGAGTTGTTCGGCGAGCGCCTGGTAATTCGGGATTCCCCCGGTGCCCGGCCGCGTCAGCGATATGTGCGCGGTCACGCCCAGCAGGCGATCCTGCAGAGTTTCGCGGAAGCCGGTGTTCATGGCCAGCGCAATCACCAAAGTGGCCACGCCCGCGGCCACTCCCAACACGGAAAACAATGTAATCAATCGCAATACGGTGGGCCGGTTCGGAGATCTCAGGTACCGCCGCGCCACCATCCATTCGAATCCCATGGCGCGGCCAGCCCCTATGCCTTTTCGCCTTCCGCAGCGGCCTGATCCTCAGGGTTCGCTTCGGGGCGCAGCAATGGAAACAATATAACGTCGCGAATGGAATGCGAGTCCGTCAGCAGCATCGTCAAGCGGTCAATTCCGATTCCTTCTCCGGCCGTCGGGGGCATGCCGTGGCACAACGCCCGGAGGTAGTCCACATCCAGTTGCTTCGGCGCTTCCTCTCCGCCATGCGCGATCTGCGCCGCAAACCTGCGCTCCTGCTCCGCCGGATCGTTCAGCTCGGAGAATCCATTGGCGATCTCCATCCCGGCCGCGATAATCTCAAACCGTTCGGTCAGCGACGGATCCTCCGGCTTCTGTTTGGAGAGCGGGGAAATGTCCGTTGGAAAATCGTAGAGAATCGTCGGCTGAATCAGCTTGTCTTCGGCAATCGTCTCAAACAGCAGGCCCGTCCACTCCCCATCCGAGAGCTGCCCCTTCGCCGCCGCATATTGTCGCGTGGTTCGCCTTGGCCCAGAGCGTTGTACCTCTTCGGCAGCTCGCTGGTGCCGGCCGCCTGGTGCAGGCCAGTTCCTCGAGCGCCGGTGGCGTCCCGGCTCCGGCTGGCCAGTATTTTACGATCGCTTCCCGCATCGTCAGCCGCGTGAACTTCCCGAAGTCCAGTTCGTGCTCGCCGTAGCGCACCACCGTCGAGCCGGTGATGCTCTGGCCACCTGGGCGAACAACTGCTCATTCAATTCCATCAAGTCCCGGTAATTGCTGTAGGCCTGATAAAACTCCAGCATGGTGAATTCCGGATTATGCTGCGTGGAGATGCCCTCATTGCGGAAGTTGCGGTTGATCTCGTAGACGCGGTCAAAACCGCCCACCGTCAAGCGCTTCAAATACAGCTCCGGCGCAATGCGCAGATATAAATCAATGTCCAGAGTGTTGTGGTGCGTGATGAACGGCCGGGCCGTGGCCCCGCCGGCGATCGGGTGCATCATGGGCGTTTCCACTTCGATATAACCGCGGCCATCGAAAAATTGCCGCAACTCCCGGATGATCCGCGCTCGAGTCTGGTACACCTCACGCGACTTCTCGCTCACGATCAGGTCCAGATAACGTTGCCGGTACCGCAACTCGATATCCGCAAGCCCGTGCCACTTCTCCGGCAATGGCAGAAGCGCCTTCGCCAGAAAAAACAACTCTTCCACCCAGATGGTCAACTCTCCCGTTCTTGTCCGGAACAAGTGGCCGCGCACGCCGATGTGGTCGCCCAGGTCCAGCAGATGAAACAACTGGAACCCCTTCTCCCCCACCACATCCTTTTTTACATAGATCTGAATCCGCTTCCCCGCACCCTGCAGGTGCGCAAACCCCGCCTTCCCCATCAGCCGGTACGACACAATCCTGCCGGCCACACGCACTTCCTTGCGGTTGGCCTCCAGCTCCGGCCCCTGCACCGCCGCATAGTCCTTGACCAACTCCGCGGGGCTCTCCGTCCAGCGAAATTCCCTCGGAAATGCTTCATGCCCAAGGGCTTGAATCTGTTCTAGTTTTTTCTGGCGCTGCTCGAATTGGTCCCGCGGCTCGAATTCCAAGTGTGCATCTTTCCTTTCCAGACGGTTGCATTTGGAGTATAAAGGCGGTGCTTGACAAGGGCAAGGAATCCCCTCCGGTTGCGCGCTCCCGAACCCTGCCTGTGCTTCCCGGAAGGTACGACGATAATTAACAAGAATGGACTTATAAAAATTGTTACAGTTTTCTAATCTTTTTGGTACACTCGGAAGTCTCGCTCCACGGAGGTTTCACGTGCAGCCCCACCTTTTGACCCTGCGCGGGGGATCAGTGTCTCAAGATTGGAGATCCCCGCTCGCCGGTGATAAATCCCGTACCTATTTGCAGGTTCTTCACCGGCTTGAAACATCTTATGCCATGTTCAGTGTCAATCTGGATGAAGCCCTTGGCTTGCAGCGCGATGGGCGAGTCGCCAAGGCCCAACAGGTTTTGAGTGTCTCATCGGCTCTCTGCCAAAGGCTTACTGCTCCGCTGAACAGCCTGCTCCGCTCCATGCTCCTTCATGTGCGGCATTCCAGCATCGCACCGAATCTTGCTTCCCTAGACCCCCAGAATTTTCAGAGTCCCCGAAGCCAGCGTGTCGCGCGTTTCAACAATGTTTTCAGCAAGGTGCTTCTTACCCGGAGGTCCCAGTTCCTACACAAAATCTCCACACTAACGGAACTCGTCGAGGAGCTCGCCGCCAACTTCCTGGACTCTTCGGAGGAAATTCTCGCCGGCGACTCCTTGGACTCGGACTGCGATTGGGATGTCCTTGATGCCTCGCACTACGATCTGAATACCTGTTTGCGGGAGACTGTGGTTCTCTTCAAGTCCTTCCTGCACGCCCTGCCGGAAATCCAGCTCCAGGAGTTTCTTGCTACCTTTCAGGAAAGCACTGCCTGCGCCGAGGGCCTTCTTCCTGCCAAGGCTCGCTATCTTGTCCATAGACGGATGGCGGCGATCAAGGGACAATAGGCTCGGCCTGCTGGCGTGGCCGTGCCTCATGCAACCCTTGGAGGGCTTTCGGCCTCCTATCCCTGCATATGTGCGCCTCCAACGTCATGCCAGGTACAACTCTTGGAGGGATTCGGCGCATCCGAAAGGATAGTAGCGCCGCTATTGCAAAGTTGGCCCGTCAAAGACCAACCGAACCGGTAGCGTGGACAGAGGCGGAAGCCATCCGCCGCGCGCAAGCCGGGGATGCTGCCGCTTTCGAGTTCCTGTACCAAATGCACAGCCGCAGGGTTTACGCCTTGTGCTTGCGCATGGTCAGCAACCCGGCGGATGCGGAAGATCTCGCGCAGGAGGCTTTTCTTCAGCTCTTCCGCAAGATCGGCACTTTTCGGGGTGAATCGGCCTTTTCCACGTGGCTGCATCGCATGACCGTCAACGTCGTGCTCATGCGCCTGCGGAAAAAATCACTGCCGACCGATTCCCTGGAAGAGACCATTGATCCGGATGCTGAGAATAGCGGGCCAAAACGCGATGTCGGCGCTGCCGATTTGCGATTGTCTGGCGCCGTGGACAGAGTGAACCTCGAACGGTCCATCGAGAAACTTCCTCCGGGTTACAAGACCGTGTTCGTGCTTCACGATGTCCAGGGCTTTGAGCACAATGAGATCGCGGACATCATGGGCTGTTCGGTGGGTAATTCCAAATCGCAGTTGCACAAGGCCCGTACCCGCCTCCGCGAGCTTCTTCAGGAGCAGGTCCGGGACCAGGCGCGCCAGGAACGCCAAGCCGCCAAATCCCAGACGGGCTCGTTGGATTGAGCTACTATGAAGAATCTATCCAGGTCAGAACGCACTGCGAGTTCTTTCAAGATTTTTTCGGGGAGGGCCGTCGAGCGCCTTTCCAGACGGAATTGGAAGTATGCAGTGTAAGGAATTAGAAGCGGTCCTGGAACAGGAAGATCTCGCCCCGCTGCCTCCGGCCGCTCGCGCACATCTCGCGGAATGCTCGGCCTGCCAGGGCTTGTTCGCGGACCTCACCACCATTCAATCGCTGGCCCACGAATTTCCGGTCGAAGCCAATCCACCCGATCGCCTGTGGATTTCTTTGCGGGCGCAACTCTCCGCCGAAGGCATTATCAGGGAATGCGTCGAGCTTCGCGCGGGCACGTCCTGGTGGCAGAGCTTTACAGCTTGGCTCAGACCACGCACCTTGGCCACCGCGGGCGCGGGTATCGTCCTGTGTGTCACGGCCGTCTTTTTGTCGCGGAATCCTCTGCCGCAGCCGGTTGCTCAAATTCCCAATTCTCCCGTGGCCGCGCCCGTCGCTCCGGCTGTCGAGAATTCTTCGCAGATTCCGCGACCCTCCCCCACCGAAGAGGCGATGGCCAATGGGGGTTTGGTCCTCAGTCAGGCCGAACTCGATGTCCCCGATATGCAGCTCGCCGGCAATGCCACCGTTGACGCCTCCCTGCGCGACAATCTGCGCACCGTGAACGAATTCATTGCGGAATGCCAGCAGCACTTGAAGCAGCATCCTGGCGATCTGCTGGCCCGCGAATATCTCGAGAGCGCTTATCAGCAGAAAGCCGAGTTATTGGCCGCTATGATGGATAGCGGAAGGAGCGAGCACTAATATGCAGCCGCATGCGATCCGCCGTATTGCCTTCTCAGCCCTCAGCGCAGGGCTGCTCGTGTGTGCCGCCGCGCCTGCTTGGGGCGGCAGCCCGGAATACCAGGAACGCCATTTTGCCGTGAAGGCCCGCCCTTTTGTCGTTCTTCAGAACATCGTCAATGGGCGCATCGAAGTGAAATCCTGGAAGAATCCGGAAGTCGTGGTGAGCAGCACCTCCGCTCCCGGCAAGGTTGCCATTGACATCGAGCAGGTCGGCGATCGCATTGAAATCAACGCCAATTCCCTCGAGACGACCGCCGAGCCCCACGAAGTCGAGGCCAACTTCCAGCTCACTGTTCCAGAGCAGACCGAACTCCAGCTGCGCACGCAGACCGGCCTCATCTACGTCGAGCAGGTCAGCGGCGACATGAAGCTGCAAAGCGTCGCGGGCGATGTTCATCTGAAGGAAGTATCCGGCTACATCATCGTCAAAACCACCGGCGGCACGTTGATCTGCACGCAATGCGCGGGCAAACTCGAATTCACCTCCATCAGCGGCAACGCTCAGATCCTCCAGCCCAGCCTGAGCAGCGTCAATCTGATGACTACCACCGGCAACATTCTCTACGACGGCGATTTTGTGCATACCGGGATGTACAGCATGAACAGCGGCCGCGGCCTCGTCGAAGTCCGCTTCTCCGGCAATGATTCCTTCGATTTGAAGGCCCAGACGCTCCTCGGTACGGTGGACAATCAAGCCGCCGCATTTGTCAAGCCCGACACTCACAGCAGCCATCACCCCTATGGGAGGTTCAGCAAGGCGTTGTTTGGTACGGTGGGTCTTGGCCTCGCCAAGGTAGAACTCTCTTCCTACAGTGGTACAATTCGAATTCTGAAGCGCGATTAGTTTGCGCTTTCCAGAATTGTGAACTCACCTCTCAGCGCTCGCAGTGCGCCACCGCGCACACCGATTATCTGCCTAGCTGGCTTCATGGGCTCCGGCAAAAGCACGGTTGGGTCACGCCTCGCCAAACAGCTCGGCTGGCGTTTCGTTGATCTCGACGAAAAAATCGAGGAAGTTGCCGGCATTACCATCCCGGAATTTTTTGAGCGCCATGGCGAACCCGCTTTCCGCCAATTGGAAGCCGACCAACTTCGCCTGGCCTTGGGCCGCGCTGTCGAACGCCTCGAGCCCACCGTCCTGGCGCTCGGCGGCGGCACTTACGCCCAGCCGGGCGCACCTGAATTCCTGCGCAATTCCGGCATTCCCGTCATCTGGCTCGATACGCCCATCGAACTCCTTCTCGCCCGCTGCACGACCATGACCGGCCGTCCGCTCTTCCGCGACGAATCCAGCTTTCGCGCACTCTACGCCCAGCGCCTCCCTTCCTATCAGGTCGCCGATTTTCGCGTGGAGAGTTCCGGCGACCCCGCTGCCGTGGTCGCCGAAATCTTGCGTCGCGGCATCGCCGGTGACGTCGACCCGCTCCCGAATTCTCATCTAGCCGTAGAAAACCCGAAGTCCTGAGGGGATGCCATGCGGAATAACCAGACAACTCTGAAAATACCCGCCAACTTCACCGCCCTGCTTCTATCTCTCCTTGCTTTCGGCCTGCTCGCCCATGCCGCACAGAAAAGAAGGCCGGCGGGCTCCGTCTTTTCACAGGACAAGGGCAAGCTCAACATCCTGCTCGATGGCAAGTCCGTTGGCCGCGAGGAATTTGAGATCACCTCTTCCGGCGGCGGTTGGATCGCCAAAAGCACCACGAGCATCAAGCCTCCCCAAGGCGCTGCCGCCACCGTCACCGGCACGCTCACGCTTCAGCCCGATGGCGCTCCCATCAGCTATGAGTGGACCTCGCAGGCCGAAAAAACCAATGGCGCGCACATTCTTTTCGCCAATGGCGTCGCCAAAATCACCCTGCAGATGCAGGGCGCCCGCGCTTTTGAGCAGGATCTCTCCTTTGGTTCTCCGCTCATCGTCGTTCTCGACAACAATCTCTACCACCAATACGCCGTGCTCGCCCGCGTGTACGATTGGTCGCGCCGCGGCACGCAAAGCTACTCTGTGCTCATTCCCCAGGAACTCACGCCCGGCACCGTCAGCGTTAACTGGGTCGGCGCCGTCAACGCCGATGGCAAGGCCTACGAAGCCCTCAAAGTCACCACGGCGGACCTTGAAATCGTCCTGTATCTCGACACTAACCATCGTCTCATGCGCCTCGAAGTCCCTTCCGCCAAGGTCGTCGTCGTCCGCGAATAGCCTGCGCCGGCATTCGCCTCCCAAACAACAAAAACGGCGCCCCAGTTTTACCAGAGCGCCGTCTTTGTCAATAACCACTTGCGAGATTTTTCTTAGCGCGCCAAGGGCGCTGAAACACCGGCATTCCCGGACGCCGCAGCGGATAGCCCTGCGGCTGACCATGGGCTTGCGCGGGTACGAGCCCATTCGAATGGCTGGCGTGTCCAATGTGCCCGAGCTGCCCGTTGCCATTCGCCGGCGCGGGCTGCGGTAGCCGTGCCGGGTTACCGATAGGGCGGAGGGTGATGGGGGCCGCATTCACGTGGTCGCTGATCGCCTGCAGTCTCTTCAGAATCGATTGCCATTGTTCCCAATCCAGTTGCCGCAGGAACGGCCGCAGCCCCTGAATGAAGGGATCTTCCAGCAGCGCTTCGCCGTCGGACTCCGGAATAAAGAACCGGTTCAGCCCCACGTTCAGCGCCTCGGAGATCTTCTCCAGCGTGCCGAGGCTCGGCGTCATCTGCCCGCTCTCAATGCGCGATAAGTACGACCGGCTCACCTTGGAGCGCGCTTGCAGTTGGCTCTGCGTCATCGTTCGCGATTCCCGGAGTTGCCGAATCCGCTGGCCGATATTCTCGACCGTCTCCTGATTCGGAAACTTCGGCGTTAGCACCTCCGCGGCTTCCTGCTCCTGCGGCGGCTCTTGCGGAATCAAATACTCCATCCGCTGAGGCAGAGCGCGCACACAGCGACGGCAGTTGCCGGTGCGCGTCCGGTATTGGACCAGTCCACACGTTTTGCAGCGTATGACTTCCCGGTCCATTTCCAATGAATTCATCGTCGCTTCTTTTTCCATATGTGCCGACACCGGAACTCCTCGTTTGACTTGTTTTTTCCGGCGCGCGGATAGGTGAGGAACGTCGGAACGTTCTTGGAGGGGAAGGCAGTTACTGGCGCGATGGGAGTGTGGCTTGAATTTACATTCGCTGTCAAGAGTATTTTTCGATATTTTATGTTGGCAACGCCCGAAATCGTCCGTGTTTACGCCGTGTTTTCGCCTGTACTCCCGTACAAGCCGCCCCGCAATCCTCAGCCCCTTGCGTTCCTCTTACCATCACACAACTATATGTTGTGCTTTGCTTACCCGTTCCCCCTCGCTTTTCAATTCGGCACTTCTCGCCCCTTTTTTCGGTATCCTATCCCTTCTGTCGGAGGTTTCCCCTTCATGCCTTCTCGCGAAGACGCCTGGAATCTCCTGTGCGAATACACGCAATCCGAAAGCCTTCGCAAGCACATGCTGGCCGTGGAAGCCTGCGTCCGCGCTTACGCCAAGAAGCACAACGCCGATCAGGAATTCTGGGGCATCGTCGCGCTGCTCCATGATTTCGACTACGAACGCTGGCCCAACAGCGGCCATGCTCCCGATCGCGAGCATCCCTCGGAAGGCGCCAAAATCCTCCGCGCGCATCATTATCCCGAAGAGATGATCCGCGCCATTCTTTCCCACGCCGATTATTGCGGCGTGCCGCGCGAATCGCTCCTCGAACACACCCTTTTCGCTTGCGACGAACTCGCCGGCTTTCTCACCGCCTGCGCCTACGTTCGCCCTTCAAAAAGCATTCTTGATCTGGAAGTCAGTTCGGTGAAAAAACGCATGAAGGATAAAGCTTTCGCCCGTGGCGTCAGCCGCGAAGACATCATCAAGGGCGCCGCTGAACTCGGCATTCCCCTCGACGAGCACATCGCCTTCTGTATCCAGGCCCTGCGCGAACACGCCGACGCCCTCGGCCTGCGCGGCTCGCTTTAGCGTTCCGCGTTTATCACGGCCAAGGGCGCCGCCTGCACCTATCGGCTTCCGCCGGGGAAGCTTCTCTGTCCGCTACTCGAAGCGCTGCGCCGTCGCGGTCACGCACATCGGCACGGGACTCGGCGAGTACGGGGCTCCCGTTGAATCGGCGAATTGTACAGTCGCTGTGCTGCTCCATTCGTCAGGGTTGTCCTTGAACTGGATGGTCTGCGCGATGGTTTGCGTGCCGGCCTTAAAAGGAGGCACTGCTGGCGGATTGGGGTTCTGGGTGGAGTAGTTGATGAACGCTATGCTTTTTGCGGTGTAGCTCCCGTGGCCTTATACTGCCAAATGCCCTGCCCTGCTCCTCGCTGCCCAGGTCCAAATGCGGAGTTGGTCGTGTCTTCTGCCATCGTTCCGCCATCGGCAAAAGTCAGAATCGATTGAAACTTGCCCAGGGTAGCCCCAGTGCTGCAGTTCGATTGAGTTACCATAACCCGCCAAGTTCCGATCAGCTCATAATCGCCCGGCCGGGACCACGCGGTGGCGCTCCAGCCGGCAGAGAGTGCCAGCACGGCTGCCAACGCGAATCCAAGAATGATTTTCCAGCTTCCCAGTTTCATGAACTTTCCTCCTCATAGATTTTAACGAATGTCTGCTCCGGCCCACTGGACCAGGCTTGCCTATGCTCTTCCCATGACCGGGGAAAGTCTTTAGAATCACCCTGAAAACTTCTGAAAACATCTGAAGTTCCGGCTGTACCCATGACCGCTGAAACGCCATCCATCTACCAATTCGGCAGCTTCCGGCTGGAGGCGGTCAAGCGCCTGCTCCTCCGCAACGGCGTCCCCGTGCCGCTTACCCCGAAGGTCTTCGACACACTCCTCCACTTGGTGCGCCATCAAGGAAAGGTGGTCGCGAAGAACGAACTGATGCACGCTATCTGGCCGGATACCGTCGTGGAAGAAAACAATCTCAACCAGAACATCTCCACCCTGCGCCGCGTCCTGGGGGAGACTCGCGGAGACAACGTCTATATCGCAACCATCCCGGGCAAGGGGTATCAGTTCATTCCTGCGGTCGAAATCATCGCCGACTCCGCGCCGGAAGCTTCTCAGCCGGTAACCCTGGCCGTCCTGCCGTTTGAAAATCTCAGCGCTCAGCCCGAACGTGACTACGTCGCCGATGGCTTGACCGAGGAACTGATCGCGTCGCTTGGCCTGATCGATCCACAACACCTTCGTGTGATTGCTCGCACCACCATGATGGCCTACAAGCGCACACCCAAGACCCTCGCGCAGATTGCGGACGAACTACAGGCCGCCTACATCATTGAGAGTTCCATGCGCACCGAAGGCCAGCGCTTGCGCATCACTTCCAAACTGATCCGCGTGCGCGACCACGTCCAACTCTGGTCCATGTCTTACGACAGCCAACCTGGCAGCATCCTGGCATTCCAGCAGGAAATCAGCCGCATCATCGGCGAGCAAGTCCGCCTGCGGCTTTCCCCTGAACGCCTGGCGGTCCTCGCCCGCCGCCAATCGCGCAACGCGGAAGCCTATGACCTCTATTTGCGTGGCAGGTACTTCTGGAACCAACTCTCTCCCGCCACCACCAAACGCGCCAGTTCGTTTTTCTTGCAGGCGGCCCATCTCGACTCTCGATATGCCCTCGCTTGGTCCGGCCTGGCGGATGGTTACACCGCCAGCCCCATCAATGGGGACGCGCCGCCTTTGGAAGTGGGGCCCATGGCCCGCGATGCTGCCGCGCATGCCGTTGCCGCGCAAGCCAGTCTCGCGGAGACGCAGACTTCCCTGGGGTTCGTGAAATTCTGGATCGATTGGGATTGGCCTGCCGCAGAGTCGGCATTCCGCAAGGCCATTGCTCTTGATCCGAATTATTCGCTGGCTCACCGTATGTTGGGGATTGTGCTTTCGCACATGCGGCGCAGCGACGAAGCGCTGGCGGCCATCGGGCGCGCCCGGCAACTCGATCCACTGCTCGCCGGGCACCATGCGCTCTCTGCCCAGATCGCTTTTTCCGGCCGGGACTTTACCGCCGCCGAGCGGTTCGCTCGCCAATCCATCACGATTGATCCGGAGTTCTGGATTGGCCACATGCAATTGGGGCAAACGCTGGAGCAGTTGGAGAAGCGTGACTCAGCGCTCGACGCACTTAACCTTGCCGCGCGCCTTTCCGGCGGCAACAGTAAAGCCATTTCCCTTCGTGGCTACATTCTGGCCAGGATGGGGCGCACCCGGGAAGCTCAGGAAGTGCTGCGCATGTTGAAAACGCTGTCCAACGAGCGGTACGTTCCGCCCTACGCCCAAGCCCTGGTTTATGCCGGGCTCGGCGAACACGCTCAGGTTCTGCCTGCGCTCGAACGCGCTCTGCAAGTGCGCGACGTCCATCTGGCTTTCCTGCCAGTGGACCCAAAGTGGGATCCCTTCCGCGAAGATGCGCGCGTTCGTTCTCTGCTTGAGGCTTGCGGTTTCGCTGGTTCTTAAGCCTTGCGTTCCACCCCTGGCGGATGTTTCCTCTAGCTATTTCTTCTTTGCTGCCACGTTCTCAGGCGGTCCGCTCTTCTCGCCACCATCAACTCGAGTCGCGGAGGAACTCTCATCGGAGTCGCTGCCAATTCCGGCGCGCGTCATGAATCGCCGCAAGGCCATTTCCCCCGCCGCTCCGCGTTGCGTTCCCGCAATGTACCCGTCACGATCAATCAAAACATAAATCGGATACACCGTCGCGGCGTACATCGCGGCCAGGTTGGTGTCTTCCATCAACACGATGGGGCAGGAGCGCGGGTGTTCCGCCAGATACTTCTTCACCGTCTTCTTGGACTCGCCAACATCCACCGCCAGCACGATCAATCCCTTGTCTTTGTACTCCTGCGCGATCTGGTCCACGAACGGCGCTTCGCCCAGGCAATAGCCGCACCAGGTGGTCCAGAACTCGAAGAGCACGACTTTGCCTTTGATGGATTCGTTGGTGAAATTCTGCCCCTCCATGGTTTTGGCATGGAAGCGTGGCGCGGGCTCCTTGTCTTTCGTGCCGCCAAACACCGCCAGCACGCACAGGAGCAACGCCGAGAGGACCGCCAATCGCGCAAGAGTGTTTTTCGCCGTCATGCGCGCAATCTATCACAACCAGTGAAGCCCTGGTCAAGTGTCTTGCATTAAATTGTTCCGCCGGTGGATTCCTCGTGTGTTTATTTTTTCTTCGCGGCCGCCTTCTTAATCAGCGCACTGGCCTTAATCGCATCGGCGTCGTTCTCGAAGCCGATCACCGCCGCATACTTTCTGCCGATCACTTGCGCCATCAGGAAATCCATATTCACGCCCGCCTCGGCGACCGCCTGCGCGATGCCGTGTCCCATGCCGGGCCGGTTATCGCCCTCGACGAAAAGCGCTGGAATCGTCGAAGCGGTCAGCCCCGCTCCCTGCGCCGCCAGTGTCGTTTTCTTGCTTCCGACCGGATACAGCTCCACCACTGCTTTTGTGTTATCTCCCGGATTGCGGTACCCCATGACGATCTGCAGGTCCGCTCCGGCCTTGGCCAGGGGTTCCAGCGTTCCGGCCAGGGTTCCAGCCTTGTTCTCCAGTTCTTTCCGCCACAACGTGATGCGTTTCACTGTCACTGCCATGGTAGTTCCTCCCGTCAAACCGCAATGAGCCCGATGAGACGCATCCTACCTCCGCTTGACGAATTGCTCAATGCCGGATTCGCTTGCGCGCTGAGGGGCCCTCTTCCTCCGTCAGGGGGTCGGACCTTTAGGTGCTGAAAAAGCTGGCCGAGATCAAGCTGGCGAATTGAAGTGCGGAATAATGGCGGGAGGGGAGAGGCAAGATGGCGGCTGGACCGCGGAACTCAAATCAGGAGATTTCGCGGACATGGGGCGCAGCCCTTCGCAACTCAGCGTAAAGAGTCCTGCGCCCCTACACGGAAACCCAAGAGCGGACCGCCTAGGAAGGCGGTCCCTACGCAAGCAAGAGGAACCCAAGACCCACATCCGAGGGCGGAGTGTGAAGTACGGATGACAAACGCGAAGAAGCAGATTCCTCCACTACGCGGCCCGACGCGCCCAAATTCGGCGCGGAAGAAGATATCGGGCCGCTCCGGTCGGAATGACAAAATTGGAAAGGGCGCCCAGCCTTGGATCGTAGGCACCCACCCTTCCCGCCGGAGGCGGGCGAAGGATGGGGCACCCGACCCCAAGAGCGGACCGCCCGGAAGGCGGTCCCTACACAGGCCAACCCAGGAGCAGGACACAAATACGGGCGGGCTGGTAAAATGGAAGGATATGTTGAACCAGATTTCGGGATTTGATGCCAACGCGCTGCGGCACCCGCGCAGGAAAACTTATGGCGTGAAGGTGGGCCGCATCCAGGTGGGCGGCGGCGCGCCCATCGTCGTGCAGTCCATGACCAACACGGACACGGCGGACGTGAAGACGACGCTGCAGCAGACGCTGGAGCTGGCCGAAGCGGGCAGCGAACTGGTCCGCTGGACGGTGAACGTGCCGGAAGCGGCGGCGGCGGTGCCGGAGATCAAGAAGCGCCTGCTGGACGCCGGGTGCAACGTGCCCATCATCGGCGACTTCCATTACAACGGCCACGTGCTGCTGACCAAATATCCGGACTGCGCTGCGGCGCTGGACAAATACCGCATCAATCCCGGCAACGTCGGCGCAGGCCAGCGGCGCGACGAGCAGTTTGCCACCATCTGCAAGGTGGCGGTGGACCACGGCAAGCCGGTGCGCATCGGCGTGAATGGCGGCTCCCTGAACCAGGAACTGGTGATGCGCAAGATGCAGGAAAATACGGACAAGAACCTGGGCAAGGAGAGCGAAGAGATCATTAACGATTGCATGGTGCTCTCCGCGCTGGAATCCACGGAGCTGGCGCTGGAAAGCGGCTTGAGGCAAGACCAGATCATTATTTCGTGCAAGACCTCGCGGCCGCGCGACCTGATCACCGTGTACCGCGATCTTTCCGCGAAGACGCAGCAGCCGCTGCACCTTGGCTTGACGGAAGCGGGCATGGGGATGAAGGGCCTGGTGTGGTCGGCGGCGTCGCTGGGCGTGCTGCTGTATGAAGGCATTGGGGATACGATTCGCATTTCGCTCACGCCGCGGCCAGGTGGTGATCGCCGCGAGGAAGTGTATGCATGCTGCGAACTGCTGCAGGCGTTGGGGATGCGCTCGTTTGCCCCCAGCGTGACGGCTTGCCCGGGCTGCGGGCGGACCACCAGCACGACGTTTCAGGAATTGGCGGAAAGCGTTCAGGGCTACATCCGCGACATGATGCCGGTGTGGAAGACGCAGTATGAAGGCGTGGAAACGATGACGCTGGCGGTGATGGGCTGCATCGTGAACGGCCCCGGCGAATCGAAGGCCGCGAATATCGGCATCAGCCTGCCTGGGACGGGGGAGGCGCCGCGCTGCCCGGTATATATTGATGGGAAGAAGGACGTGACGCTGGAAGGCACCTACGACGAACTGGCCGTGGCGTTTCAGAAGCTCGTGGATACGTACGTCTCGACGAAGTATCCGCGCAAGACGGCCGATGTGGTGCAGCGGTGATGCAAATATGCGAATCAAGTCTCTACTCAAACGCGTTGTAATCGACCTCGGCGTGGTCCTGGCTGTTGCCGTGTTGATAGTCGGGTCTCTAGCAGGTTATGTGTGGATCAAGGAACGACCGCAAAGGGCGGAACGGAGAAGGCAAGCGGAGGCACTCTTGGCGGACTTCATCGTTCAGAGAAATGAGTTGATTGCCTTGGGCGAAGTGAACCTTGACCCATCAAACTTGACTTTGACAGACTTGCAGCAAAACCTTCATCAGCCGTCCATGAAAAAGGCCGGATCACAGAATACAACCAGGCTCGGATGGGCCTGTGGAAAGGAACATTGCTGGATTTGGGTATCTTTCCTTGTGCCGTTCGGCCAGGAAGTCCCACCGAACATGGCTCCGGTAGCCCTGATGGTGATGAGCCCTCCATTCGGGGACTTCCACAAAGTGGCGATTGGAGGAGTCCATCTTGGTGATAGGGTTGAAGGCATCAAAGAAATCTGCAAGAAGCGTGGCTACGGACAAGAGAATGGATACAACCGCGTTAGCTGGAGCAAGGACTGGAATCTCGTCTGGGAAGAAGTCCATGGCAAGGTAATTATCTTGACCTTTACCAACGAACGGATGATGAAAAACGTCGGAGCCCAAGGAGATACGAATCGCCCGGACCTTGTCAACATTCGCAAAGGGGATGCCAAGTGAAGATTTCGCGGGAAGATGTGTTGCGGGTAGCGGATTTGGCCTACCTGGATTTGGGCGAGGCGGAGCTGGAAACGTACCGCGCGCAGATTGACGAGATTCTGGAATACATCAGCAAGCTGAACGAGCTGGACACCAGCAAGGCCGAGCCGATGGCGCAGGTGTTGGCAGACGACCAGACGGCGGACGCGACCTTGCGCGAGGACCTGGTGGTGCCATGCGCGGTTGCCGACGACGTGCTGGCGCAAGCGCCCGATCCGGAGCCGCCGTATTTCCGCGTGCCGAAGGTGATTGAAAGATAGTGCGTCGTAGCTTGTTGTAGTAGAGAAGCAGATCCCTCGACTGCGCGACCCGACGCGCCAAACTACGGCGCAGAAGAAAAAATCGGGCCGCTCCGCTCGGGATGACAAGTTTGGGATGGGTGATTGAAAGATAGTGGCTAGTGGCTAGTGACTAGTGGCGAGAAGAAAGCAGATGACGACGAGCTGGACCATGTCTACAGTGCGGGAAGCGATTACGGCGAAGAAGGCTTCGGCGCGGGAAATTGCCGCGGAGCATTACAAGCGGATCGCGGCGCGCAATCCGGAGATTAATGCCTTTCTGACACTGTGCGAGCAGCGCGCTTACGCGCAAGCGGATCGCGTGGACGCGATGGTGGCCGCGGGCAAACCGCTGCCGCCGCTGGCGGGGGTGCCGCTCGCTATTAAGGATACGATCAGCA
>CAWADS010000019.1:0-52860 GCA_963780785.1 Candidatus Acidiferrales bacterium | reverse complement strand
CCCTCGTTCATGATCGTGTGCACATACTCTACGGCGCTCCGGCTGCCCAGATCGTCCACTACGTCATCCACAAATTCCAGCAGCTCCGGGATCAGTTGCCTCATCGGCACTTCCGCCTCTTTCCCGAAATCGATCAGTTTCCCTTCAATTCCATACCGTGCTGCGCGCCACTTGTTTTCTTCGATCAGCGCCCGCCGGTACAGCCGCCAGCCCATGTTCCCCGTGTACAGCCGGTGGATCTTCACCACAATCGCCTGTGTCAGTGCGGCAATCGCTACCGCTTCTTCCACCTTCGTGGCCACGTCGCACATCCGGAACTCCAGCGTCCCAAACGTCGGGTGCGGCCGCACATCCCACCAGATCTTCTTTCCATTGTCGATGCTGTTCAACTTCACCAGCAGATTCACGAAATTCTCGTAAGCGCTCCACGACTCGAACGTTTCCGGCACCCCCGTGCGGGGAAATCTCCGGAACACCGTCGTGCGGAACGATTTCAGTCCCGTGTTTCTTCCCATCCAGAATGGCGAACTCGTCGATAGCGCCAGCAGATGCGGCAGGAAATACCGCACCATGTTCATCATGTCGATGGTCGACTGCTTGTCCGGCATGGCCACGTGAATGTGCATCCCGAAGATCAGCAGTGACCTCGCCAATTGGCCCATCTCTTCCACGATGTTTTGGTAACGCTCACCCGGCGAAATCACCTGGTCCTTCCAGCTCGAAAACGGATGCGTTCCCGCCGCCGCCACGTGCAGCCCCGTGCTCTCGGCCGCGGACACCAGTTCGTTTCGCGTGCGGTGAATCTCCCGCCGCAATTCGCTCACGTTTTCGCAGATTTTCGTGCCCGTCTCGACGATGGACTGGTGCATCTCGCCCTTGACCTGTTCGCCCAATCCGCGCGCCGCCGCGGAGAGCAGTTGCACCACGTGCGAACGCAGCTCTAACGTATCAGGATCAATAATCTGGAATTCTTCTTCGACACCGATGGTGAAGCGGTGAGCCATCTTTTGGCCCTCCGGATCGTTTGCTCTTAATGAGGACTTCGGAGCCGTATCATACCCCCACCCCTTCCAATTTACACCCATCGCTAAGGACTCACCCGCCCTCCGCTCAATTTGGTTCTGGACGCCCCGCCTCTCCCCTTGGCACACTCACCCTCATGCAGATCTCTCCCTTCCGCATCGAAGAGTACATGGGCAAGTACGAATTTTCCGCCAAGTACCTGCTCTCCTCCTCCGACGCCGAATCCCAGACCATCCAGGAAATCCTCGCCCTCGAACCCGGCGCCCACAATGCTTTTCTCAACCACTGGTGCGGCTACACCGAATCCCCCGGCGCTCCCTGGCTTCGCGATGTTCTTGCCACCATGTATTCGCGAATCTCCCCAGACCAGCTCGTGGTTCTCTCCGCCGCCGAAGAGGCCATCTTCGTCTTCTATCACGCCCTGCTAACGCCCCAGGATCACGTTATTGTCGAAACGCCCTGCTACGAAAGTGCTCTCACGGTACCCAAAAGCACCGGCGCCGCTGTTTCCGAGTGGCGCCGTAACCCCGCGAACGCTTGGGCCCACGATTTCTCCGCCCTCGAATCGCTCATTCGTCCCAACACGCGCGCCATTTACATCAACTCGCCCCACAATCCCACCGGACTGCTCATGCCTCCCGACATTTTCCGCCGCGTTCTGGAGCTCGCCGCTCGCCATGGCATCTATGTTTTCTCCGACGAGGTCTACCGCGAGCTCGAGCACGATCCCGCCACCCGCCTTCCCGCCGCTTGCGATCTCTATGAGCGCGCCCTCAGCCTCGGCTCCGTCAGCAAGACTTACGGCCTACCCGGGCTGCGCCTCGGCTGGCTCGCTTGCCGCGACGCTTCCGTCCTCCAGAAGATCATCTCCTTCAAGCACTACACCACCATCTGCGCCAGCGCTCCCAGCGAGTTCCTCACCGCCGTCGCCTTCCGCCACCGCCAGAAATTCATCGACCGCAGCCTCCAGATCGTCCTTCGCAATCTTCCCCAACTGAGCGCTTTCCTCTCGCGTCACACCGATCTTTTCGATTGGACTCCTCCCAACGCCAGCACCATCTGCTTCGTTCGCTTCAACCTTGCGCAAGACGTCCAATCCTTCTGCGAACGCCTCATCCGCGAAGCCGGTGTCCTTCTTTTGCCCGGCACCGTCTACGATGAGCCCCACCACATCCGCTTCGGCTATGGCCGTTGCAACCTGCCCGAATCCCTCGTCCACCTCGAATCCTGGCTCTCCACCTACCACTGATCTGGGCGGTCATCGGCTCCCGGGAAAACTCCGCCCGTTAGAGGGGTCGGAGCGGCGCCTGTCCCGACCCGGTCGGGAGCTCCGACATTAAGTGCTTGGTCTCCAATGGGTTTTAGCCTCTGAGGAGATGTTTTTAAGCACCTTCCCGCAGCCTGTCTCGCCGACTACCTCACCCATTTCGTGTTTCCTCGCCCTACGGCACCTCCAAAAAGTAAAGAGGGCTATCAACTTCGATAGCCCTCTCCCTCAATCTCTAGTTTTTGGGGTTCGTTTACGCTGCGCCCATGGTCCGTCTTGCTTGGAAGCATTCCCGGCAAAACACCGGGCGCCCCTGCGTTGGTCGGAAAGGAACCGTGGTCTCTTTTCCGCATTGCGAGCATGTGGTCTTGGTTTCTGCCCGCGCTTGCGTCGACCCGCCTCCTCCGCCTCCCTCCGCTCGTTTGGCCTTGCACGCCTTACAACGCTTCGGTTCGTTCTTGAATCCCTTGTCGGCGAAGAACATCTGTTCGCCGGCCGTAAACACAAACTCGGCACCACACTCCGAGCACTTCAGGACCCTATCGTGGTATTCCATGAGCCGCTCCCCTTGGACCCCCAGCGGGCAGCGGGGACGGGCTCATTTTGCACCAGGGCTTGTTTGTGTATCTAGACCTGTAGTCCGGGAACGCCGGGCACGGATCCCTTGGGCCTGTGGACGCAGTTAATGTACGAACACCCAAAACGACTCTGCCTGATAGGGGCCTGATCCCGGAAGTGCGGCGCCGAGCCGCGTCTCGTTCAGGTTTTTAGTCCTGCTCGCGACGCTGCTTCTTGCGCAGTCGCTTCCGCGAAAGCGCTTCTTTCGCCCGGCGCTTCTCACCGGGCTTCATGTAGAAGCTGTGCTTCTTTATTTCCTTAATGATATCTTCCTGTTGCACCTTGCGCTTAAACCGCCGCAATGCATTCTCAAGAGATTCGCTCTCTTGAATCACTACTTCTGCCAATGGTCTTCACCCCAATTCCGGTTCGGATTGGTCACTTGCAGTGCCCGCCAATGACCTGAGGCACTGGCCCTGCTAGATTATCTCACGAGGGTGCTGGCTTCTTGTAGTCAATTACAGCCCCCCAAGTCAAGCCTTCTTTCCAGTTCTTCGCCCTTCTTTCCCCTCAGGCTGCCTCGTCAGTTACTCTTTACTCCCGCGCCAATTTTCTCGCCCTTTCTTATTCTCGTCGTGCGTCTCCCTTGCCTCTGCTGTTACACTAAACTGCTTCAGAGTCCTGCCTCGGGAGCTGATCCTCATGCCTGATATGCGCGATGCCCTCGGAGTTCTCCTCGCGGGTGGACAAGGCGAACGTCTCTGGCCTCTCACCAGAGATCGTGCCAAGCCGGCTGTCCCTTTCGGCGCTCTTTACCGTATCATCGATGTCACCCTCTCGAATTGCATCAACTCTTCGCTCCGCCGCGTTTTTGTCCTTACTCAGTACAAGGCCCTCAGTCTTAATCGCCACATTCGCGCCGGTTGGTCTCCGCTTATGGGCCTCGGCGAATTCATCGAAGTGCTTCCCCCGCAAATGCGCGTCTCTCAGCAGTGGTACCAGGGCACCGCGGACGCCGTCTATCAGAATATCTACTCCATCGGCAGCGAGCGCTCCAAGTTTGTCTTCATCCTTTCCGGCGACCAGATCTACAAAATGAACTACGCCAGAATGCTCCAGCAGCACATCGACTCCGCCGCCGATATCACCGTCGCCACCATCGAAGTTCCATTCGCTGAGGCCGCCAAGCAGTTCGGTGTCATCGAAACCGATAAGGACTGGCGCATTATCGGTTTTGAGGAAAAACCCGCCAAGCCCAAGCAATCCGCTCACAAGGCCGCCCATTGCAACGCCTCCATGGGCATCTATATTTTCAATACCCAACTCCTCATCCCCATCCTTCTGGCCGATTCCGAGGATCCCAGGTCTGCTCATGATTTCGGCAAAGACATTCTTCCCCGCATCATCTCCAAGCATCGCGTCTACGCCTACAACTTCGTCGACGAAAACAGCCAGGAAACTCTCTATTGGCGCGACGTCGGCACCCTCGACGCCTACTACGAAGCCAATATGGACCTCGTCAGCGTTTCGCCGGTCTTCAACCTCTACGACAAGCATTGGCCTCTCCGCGGCTGGCAACACCAGTATCCCCCGGCAAAATTCGTATTTGCCGATGCCGGCCGCATGGGCGTTGCCATTGATTCCATCGTCGCCGGCGGCTCTATCCTCTCCGGCGGCCGCGTGCAGAATTGCCTCGTCGGCTACGATGTCCGCGTCAATAGCTATTGCGAAGTCTCGGAATCCATCCTCTATAATCACGTCAACGTCGGCCGCCACTCGCGCATCCGCCGCTCCATCATCGACCGCCACGTCAGCCTTCCCGAAAAAACCGAAATTGGCTATGACCTCGAAGCGGACCGCCGCCGCTTCCATGTCACCCCCTCCGGCATTGTCGTCGTCGTTCGCCAGGAGTCCCTCATCGAAGAGCCTGAAGCCCAGTAGCGTGACTGGTGACTGGTGACTCGTGAACCCACCAGTCACCGTTCATTGGCCTTTGTAGGGTCCGCCTTTTTACCCTGAGCCGCGAAGGGCCAAGGCAATTCGCACTCGGTCTCCCACCGGTCGCTGGGCACTGGCCGCCAGTCGCTTCCCACGAGTCAAAAGTCACGGATCACGAACCACGACTTCCTACCACGTGTCCCCCGTCACTCGTCACACGCCCTCCCTCTGCTACAATCTTCTGTTGCAAATCTCTCAGGAGACACTACCTACATGTCCACTAAAATCACCCGCGTTCACGCCCGCCAGGTCCTTGACTCGCGCGGCAATCCCACCGTCGAAGCCGACGTCCTGCTCGAATCCGGCGCTTTTGGCCGCGCCATCGTTCCTTCCGGAGCGTCCACCGGCGAACACGAAGCCCTCGAACTTCGCGATGGCGATAAGTCCAAATACCTTGGCAAAGGCGTCCTCAAGGCCGTCGCCAACGTCAATTCCGAGATCGCCAAAGCGGTCACCGGCACGGACGCCGTTGACCAGCGTGCCCTCGATCACGCATTGATCACCCTCGATGGCACGCCCACCAAATCCCGCCTCGGTGCCAATGCCATCCTCGCCGTCTCCATGGCCGCTGCTCGCGCCGCTGCCGTTGCACTCAAAGAGCCGCTTTACAAGTATCTTTCCCACTACTCCTCGGACAAGTCCGGCAATCTCCTCCCCGTCCCCATGATGAACATTCTTAATGGCGGCGCCCATGCCGACAGCTCCGTGGATTTCCAGGAATTCATGGCCATGCCCGTCGGCGCGCCCACGTTCAGCGAAGCTCTCCGGTGGGGCGTCGAAGTTTTCCACGCCCTGAAGGCCGCTCTCAAAAAGCATGGCTATTCCACCGCTGTAGGCGATGAAGGCGGTTTCGCTCCCAGCTGCAAGTCCAACGAGGAAGCCATTCAGATCATTCTCGAGGCCATCTCCGCCGCCGGCTATAAACCTGGCGAACAAGTGGCCATCGCTCTCGATCCTGCGGCCAGCGAGTTCTACGACAAAGCTTCCGGCAAGTATATTTTCAAGAAGTCCGACAAGTCCGCGCATACGTCTTCGGAAATGACGGCCTACTGGGGAAAGTGGGTGGAGAAATATCCCATCGTGTCCTTGGAAGATGGGCTCGCCGAGGATGATTGGGCCGGATGGAAGGAACAGACCCAGGTGCTTGGCAGCAAAACCTCCAAGAAAAGGATTCAGCTTGTCGGCGACGACATCTTCGTCACCAACACCGAGCGCCTCTCCCGCGGCATCAACGAAGGCATCGCCAACGCCATCCTCATCAAGCTCAATCAGATTGGCACGGTCACCGAAACGATCCAAGCCATCGAGCTTGCTCGCAAGGCCGGTTACAATTCCGTGATCTCCCACCGCTCCGGCGAAACCGAAGATACCTTCATCGCCGACCTCGCTGTTGCTACCGCTGCCGGACAGATCAAGACCGGCTCCGCCTCCCGCACCGACCGCATCTCCAAATACAACCAACTCCTCCGCATCGAAGAGGAACTCGGCCCCGCCGCCCGCTTCAACGGGCACGCCCCACTCAAGTAGCTTGTCCTTGGATTTAAGAGGACCGGCCTTCCGGCTCTTGGGTCCCGTAGCGGCCGCTTTCCGAAGCGGGCGCTTTTTCCGGTCCTTGTTCTGACGCTCCTGTAGGGGCGGCCTTCTGCCTGCCCGCCGCAGGAGGGAGGCCGTCCGCCAAGTAACGTGTCACCCTAGCTCAAGGATCACCGCACCGTATTTCCTTCTACTAAGAGGTCAATCTTCACTCTGGCATTTCTTCGATGCTCTTCTACGGATGGCCACTCTAGCCCGCTGGGGGCGTCGCGATTGTTCTTGCTGGAAGGCTTCAGAAAAGAGACTTCCCTCTGTTTTTTGGCATTGCGCCCAGCCATTCACCGATTTGCGCTTTTGACGTTGCCCGGGAGTAAACTCTCCCCAGCATGCGGCCTCATTTCACTCGCGCCTTAAAACTCGCCACAGGTGTCAGCATCGTGGCGGCAATCGTCGTCCATTTCCTCGCGAGCCCTCTGCTCCTCTGGACTTTCGCGCCACTCGCGACGATTCTGATTCTCGCCATCGCGTTTGCGAGCTGGCGCGCCCGCAAGGACCGTTACTCGCTGTGGATCACAATCGGCCTGTTGTTCTCCCTAGCGGGAGATGTTCTGCTGCTTAGGCCAGAGCATTTCTTCCTGCTGGGACTCTCGGCCTTCTTGCTCACGCACATCGCCTACCTCATTGCGTTTACCCGTGACACCCCTTTCCCTGCGCCCTCCGAAGTGTGGATTTTCTATCTCCTGTTTGCCGCCTGCTGCAATTTCCTGTTGTTTTCGCGGCTCCCGGCGGGGCTCCGGTTCCCGGTTGCGGTTTATTCCCTGTTTCTCATGTCCATGGCCGCGCAAGCCATGGGTCGTTCTTTTCTTCTCCGTACGTCCGCCGCGCGATTCGCGGCCGTCGGAGCCCTGCTGTTTGTCCTTTCCGATGGTCTGCTTGCCTTCAATCGCTTCTATAAACCAGTTCCCCTCGCGCCCCTTCTGGTGCTTCTGCCCTATTACGCAGCGCAGTGGCTAATTGCCTCTTCCACCGATGTACCGCCGTCGTCGTAGGGGTCCAGCATGCTGGACCCCACGTCCGCAAGATCAAATCCTCATCGCTCCCGTCTTTCGGCCTTCCTCCCACGCGCTTAGGACCGTCCGATCCCATGCTGGCAGCATGCACAACCTCGTCATTTCGAACGGAGTCTGCGAAGTAAGGCACGCTTTTCCGTCGCACGCCTTCTGTGCGATGAATCCCTCTGTCGCCTTTGTCTCTCCCATCGAACTTCTTCCGTCCAAGGAGCAGCACTTACGCTGCTTTGCCTTCCTGCTTCTTCTTCCATCGCAGCTCCGCCACGACCAACCGAATCTCCTCGTAGCTGATCTCTTCCGGCAAGGCATCTTTGATGGGTTTCAACCATTCCGTTCCGGCCTGCTCGCACGCTTCCCGGATCTGGTCGCACTTCGCGGCATCAACCCATTGCGGCTTGAGTTCCGTCTCGCCCTTTTCAATCAAATCGGCAACCAGCGCGATCACGGAGCGCACTTTCCTCCCGCGAATCTGCGCTATCTCTTCAAAACTGTGCCCCTTCTCTACCAAATCCTTCGTCTCCAACGATGGCGTCGACGGCCGCGCGTGCCATTCCTTGCTGGCCCGCTCCCCACGCCCAAATCGCCGGAAAACCTCCAGAATCTCTTCCCCATACATTTCGCACTTCTGCTCTCCCATCCCCGATATCCGCCGCAATTCGGCCGCAGTCTTGGGCTGCGCTTGGCAAAGCGCATCGAGCGTCGTGTCGTGCATCACCACAAATGCCGCGGTCATCTTCTGCCGCGCCGTATTCCTGCGCCACTCGCGCAGGAATTCCCGCAACTCTTCATTCACCGGCACGGTTGGAATCATATCAACTCGCGCTGCTTCCAAAGTCCTGTTGGGATTGCGGTTGCCACGCGCCTCCCGCTGCGATGTGTGTTTTCTCTCCGCCAGCCAGTTCGGCAGCCCGGCGCATACATCGCAGATCCCGCAACTTTCCCACTTGGTTGTTTCCCCGAAGTGAGCGCAAATACCCTTTTGCCTGCATTGTCCTTCAGCCACGAACTGCTGCATCTGGTGATACCGCTGCCAGGCATGCTCTTTTTCTGCGGGATCTTGAATCTGGTTGATGAAGAAAGCTCGCAGTCCATTGTCTTTCTTTTCCCAGAAGAGATAGCAATCCGCTGGCAACCCATCGCGCCCCGCGCGCCCCGTCTCCTGGTAGAGCTGTTCAATGCTGTCTGGCAATCCCAACCTCACCACGGCTCGCACGTTCGGTTTATTGATGCCCAATCCAAACGCAATCGTGCCCACCAGCACGCGCGCCTCTTCGCTCATCCACTTTTCTTGATTCTCCCGGCGTGCAGCGTTCTCCATCTGCCCGTGGTACCCGACCGCGGCGATGCCGTTTTCCTCCAGAAGATCGATGATTTCGCCGACGCGCGCCACGGTTGGTACATAGACGATTACGTTGCCCTCCTGCACTCGCCTCACAGCTTCTACCACCCACTCGTCCTGCAGGCCCCCTTGGCATTGCCGCACGACGTAGCGCAGATTCTCTCGCCGGAAACTGGAGACGGACTTCAGCGGGTCCCGCAGCCCCAATTGCTCCACGATGTCATGGCGCACCCGTTTCGTGGCGCTGGCCGTGAACGCGGCGATCGGCTGGTCGGGAAAGAGTTTTCGCAGCCTCCCGAGCTGGCGGTACTCCGGCCGGAAGTCGTGCCCCCATTCCGATATGCAGTGGGCCTCGTCAATGGCGAAGAACGACAAGGGCGCCTTCCCAAGCCACGCGCCCGTGCTCTCCATCACCGCGCGTTCCGGCGAGATGTACATCAGCCGATACTCCCCGGCGGTCGCTTTGCGCTTGATTTCGCTGCGGTCAGCTTCCACGACGGCACTGTTCAGGAACACCGCGGGAATGCCCATCTGCCGAAGCTGCGCCACCTGGTCCTGCATCAGCGCGATCAGCGGCGAGATCACCACCGCTGTCCTTTTCTCTTCCAGCACCGCCGGCAATTGGTAGCATAGGGACTTGCCGCCGCCCGTCGGCATCACCACGCACACATCCCGCCCTGCCGCCAGGCTGCGCACCACTTCTTCCTGCCTGGGCCGGAATCCGTCGTAGCCCCAATACTGTTTCAGCGCCTCGAAAAACCTGTCTCCGTTTCGGGGCTGCTGGCGTCCAACCTCTGCTCCGCTCATGGCCGTCTCCCAAGTGCCCGCTCCCGTTGTGGGGAAGCAATCTGAGGGCCTGCCAATGTTCGCTTTCTATTCGCCTCATGTCAAGCCCATTCTTGCTAATTCACTGTGTAGTTATCCACATTCGCAACATTCCCTGTGCAAATGCCCGTTTCGGGAATCCCCCGTTTTTCCCGGCCCCACTCTCTTTGACACCCTCTCCGATTCCCCCTATCATTTCCCCCGGTACAGGCGGGTCCGTCCCAGTATGATTGGCAAGACCATTTCTCATTACCGCATCCTGGAGAAGTTAGGCGGTGGCGGGATGGGGGTCGTGTATTCCGCGCGTGACACCATCCTGGATCGCACCGTCGCCCTCAAATTTCTCCCCACCGACGCCCTCTTCGATAAGTTCAGCCTTGATCGCTTCCTGCGCGAGGCTCGTGCCGCCGCCTCTCTCAACCATCCCAACATCTGCACCATTCACGAAATCAGTGAGCCCGGCGAACAAGAGCCTTTCATCGTGATGGAGCTTCTGGAAGGTGAAACTCTCCGGCACTTTATCGGTGCCAAACCGCTGCGCCTCGATCGCCTCCTGGACATCTCCATCCAGGTCGCCGACGCCTTGGATCACGCGCACACGCGCGGTATCACCCATCGCGACATCAAGCCCGCCAATATTTTCATCACCAATTCCGGCCAGGCCAAGGTCCTCGATTTCGGCCTCGCCAAACTCACCGCTTTCCCCGTCTCGGAGGAAACCAGCTCTCCCTCCTCTCCCCCCGCCAGCGCCAGGGACACCACCATCCTTCATCCATCTCTCACCACTCCCGGCACTTCCATGGGCACTGTCTCCTACATGTCGCCGGAGCAGGCCCGCGGCGATGAACTCGATCCCCGCTCCGATCTTTTTTCCTTTGGCGCTGTTCTCTACGAAATGGCCACCGCCAGGCAAGCCTTTACCGGCCCCACGCCCGCCGTCATTTTTGATGCCATCTTCAACAGCACCCCCGAATCCGCCCGCACCCGCAACCCCGAAATCCCCGAAGCGCTCGACAACATCATCTCCAAGACTCTCGAGAAAGATCGCGACCTCCGCTTCCAGTCCGCCGCCGAACTCCGCGCCGACCTCAAGCGCCTCAAGCGCGACTTCGAGTCTGGCAAGCGCCCGGTCCTCCCGCGAGCTTCCTACCTTCCCTCGGCTCCCGAAGCGCCTTCCGATCCGGCCGCCAAGTCCGTGGCCGTCCTCTACTTTGAGAATCTGAGTTCCGCCAAGGAAGACGAATATCTTCGCGACGGCATGACCGAAGACATCATCACCGAGCTTGCCAACATCAAAAATTTGAAAGCTCTTCCCCCGCCCCGCCATCCTCCCTTATCGCGACAAGCCCGTTACCGCTCCCCAGGTTGGCCATGAGCTCCGCGCTTCCTACGTTCTCAGCGGCAGCCTCCGCCGCGCCGGCAACCGCCTGCGCATCACCGCGCAGCTCGTCGAAACGCAATCCGGCCACACCGTCTGGGCGCAGCGCTTCGATCGCGAAATGGCCGATGTCTTTGAAGTGCAGGACGAAATCGCGCGCAGCATCGCGCAAACCTTCCGCATCAACCTCACCCCCCAGGAAGAAAAAAAGATCGCCCACAAGCCCACCGAAAACTCGCTGGCCTACGACTTCTTCCTGCGTGGCCGCAGCTACGCCCGCCGCGAAAGCCTGGATTTCGCCCTGCAGATGTACGAGCAGGCCATCAAACTGGATCCCAACTTCGCTCTCGCCCATGCCGGTGTGGCCTACCTCTGCGGCATGACCCTGGAATTCCGCGATCAGAATCCTAAATGGCTGGAACGCGGCCAGGCCGCTTGCGATCGCGCCTTCGAACTCGATCCTCAACTCGCCGAAGCTCTCGTGGCGCGCGCCCGCCTCTGCTATTCCCAGCATAACCACCAGGAAGCCATTGACCTGGCGCGCCGCGCCATCGCCCGCAAGCCCGATTGCGATGGCGTCTATAACGTTCTCGGCCGCGCGTATTTCGCTTCCGGGCGTTTCCAGGAAGCCGCCGACTTGATCGAGAAAGCCATCGAAGCCAACGGTGACGATTACAACGTTTACATTCCCTACACCAACGCCCTCGAGCGTCTCGGCCGCGATAAAACGGCGCGGCACTACCGCGAAATGGAAATGCTCATGCTCGAGCGCCAGCTCGAGCTGGTTCCCGAAGACGTGCGCGCCCGCAGCCTCCTCGCCGCCGACTACGCCAATCTTGGCCGCGACGATGACGCCATCCGCCACCTGCAAATGGCCGCCGCTCTACGCCCCAATGACGCCAACATTCTTTACAACGTCGCGTGCACATTCGGCATTCTCGGCAAACGCGAGGAAACCCTCGATACGCTGCGCCGTTGCCTCGCCGCCGGCTACGCCAACTCCGATTGGCCGCGCCAAGATCCGGATCTCAGGCTCCTGCACGACGATCCCGAGTTCCAGAAGCTCTTCCCTACGCCGAAATCCTGAGTTTGCCCCGCATTTTCGTTACGCAGTTCCTCTGGGCGCATTCCCCGCAGGGCCCATCCTCTTCGCTATTCCCGCCCATTTCCTTGCGATTCAGTAGCTTCTCTGCGTTTGTGACCTACGCCACACCCCGCTCGTCCTCCCTGCCGTATACTCTTCAAGTGACTTCTCCGCGAGCGTTTTTGTTTCCCGCGCTCGCTCCTGCTGACTTTCAGCACTTCGCGGAGACCGGCCACCTTCGCCCTCCTGCGCTCGAAAGCGCAGGGTCTCGCGCATGAGCACCCTCGCCCAAGCCGAACTCGCCATGCATGAAGGTTGGCGGCCCACCATCAATCCTTGGTGGATCGCCTTCACGGTAATGCTCTCGACGTTCATGGAGGTGCTGGACACCAGCATCGCCAACGTCGCTCTTCCCCACATCGCCGGCAGCCTTTCCTCTGGCATTGACGAGAGCACCTGGGTGCTCACTTCCTATCTGGTTTCCAACGCCATCGTTCTTCCGCTCACCGGATGGTTCTCGCGCCTCTTTGGCCGCAAACGTTTCTACATGAGCTGCGTGCTCATTTTCATCGTCAGCTCGCTGCTCTGCGGCCTTGCTCCCAGCCTGCCTTTGCTGGTGTTCTTCCGCGTGTTGCAGGGTGCGGGCGGCGGCGGATTGCAACCCGTTTCCCAAGCCATCCTTGTCGAAAGTTTTCCGCGTGAAAAACAAGGCATGGCCATGGCCATTTATGGCATGGGCGTCGTCGCGGCGCCGATTATTGGACCCACGTTGGGCGGCTGGATTACCGACAACTACTCCTGGCGCTGGATCTTCTTCATCAACATTCCCGTCGGGCTACTTTCCATCTTTCTCACCACGGCGCTGATCGTCGATCCGCCGCATGTCTCCGGGAAAAACAACGGGCTGCGCATCAAGATCGATTACATCGGCCTGGGTCTCCTCAGCGTCGGCCTCGGTTTCCTTCAGGTAGTTCTCGATAAGGGCCAGCGCGACGACTGGTTTGAATCCCACTTCATTGTTTGGTGCGCCGTGCTTTGCCGCCGTCGGCCTCGATCGGCACCGTCCTCTGGGAGCTTCGCCAGAAAGATCCCGTCATCGAGCTGCATCTCTTCAAAGATCGCAACTACGCCACCGCCACGTTCTTTATGTTCGCGCTTGGAATTGTCCTGTACGGCACCACGATCCTTCTCCCTGTCATGCTGCAAACGCTCAGCGGCTATACCGCGCAGCTCAGCGGGCTGGTGCTTTCTCCCGGTGCCATCATCACGCTGATCACTCTGCCGCTCGTCGGGCGCCTGCTGGTAAAGCGCGATCCGCGCTGGTTGGTGATCGTGGGGCTGTCGATTCTTGCCATCGGTATGTTCCAGCTCGCAAAACTCAATCTCTCCACCAGCTTCTGGACGTTTGTGTTTGTGTGGATGATTTCGCGCGGCGGCATGGCTTTTATGTTCGTGCCCATCAACGTCATGGCATTTTCCTTCGTGCCCAAGGAACGCATGAACAGCGCCACCGGCCTGATCAACCTGGCGCGCAACATCGGCGGCAGCGTGGGCATTTCGCTGGTCACCACGATGCAGGCGCGCCTCACGCAGAGCCACCAGACTACCCTCGTCAGTCACATGACGCCGCTCGATCCCCGCTATCGCGCCGCGCTCCAGGGACTCACCGCCATGCTGCACCAGCGCGGGTCGAGCTGGGCCATGGGAGCGCATCAGGCCCAGGGGATGCTGTATGGCGAAGTGCTGCGCCAGGCGTCCATGCTCGCTTTCATTGACGTGTACTGGATTCTCGGGGCGGTGTGCCTGGGCATGATCCCCCTGATGTTCCTCATGAAGCGCGCCCGCCCCGCCTCCGGCCCGGTCCTCTCCCATTGATGGCTAGCTTTGCTCTCCTCTGCTGGCCTCTCCCAACGCCGTCATTTCGAACGGAGTCCGCGTAGTGAGAAATCCCTCTTCCTCCTTAGGGGGTCGGACTTTTTTCTTGCCTCCTGATCGTTGGTCGCTGATAACTCTCTCCCCAGCGCCGGAGGCGCGTCAGAAGTTAGCCCAGTGCGTAAGCGCTGGGTGCATGATGTATAAGAATACCTAGCGCCGGAGGTGCGGCACATGTCCCACACATACTCCCAAAATGTGCTTCATGTCGTCTTCAGCACCAAAGATCGCCACAAAACCATCTCCCCAGAATTTCAGCCGCGCCTCTGGGCTTACGTGGCGGGCGTTTGCCAGAAAGTCGAGATCCTCGTTCATGCCGTAGGTGGCACTGAGGACCACATCCATCTCCTCATCCAAGTTCCCCCTACTCTGCCCGTGGCCAAGGCGGTCCTCACCATCAAATCGAATTCTTCGCGATGGGCGAATGAACAAGGTCACAGATTCGCGTGGCAGCAGGGTTATGGCGCCTTCAGCGTGAGCAGTTCCAATGTCCTCGCCGTCGTTCAATACATCCGAAATCAGCAAGCGCACCACAAAAGGCGGGGGTTTGAAGAGGAGTTCGTCGCCTTACTGAAAAAACATGGCGTAACATTTGACGCGAAATTTGTCTTCGGCTAGGTGTCGCACCTACGGCGCTGCGCATTCCCCCTTCCACGTTTCCCAGCCCTCGCGGGCTGGGCTAACGTTTGCCGCGCCTCCGGCGCTTTTCGAGCACAAGACCAACCGATAATCCGTAGGCCGCAAGCCCCAACTCCTCAGCACCGTAGGTGCGTAAGAAGTTAGCCCAGTGCGCCTGCCCTGAGCGGAGTCGAAGGGTGAGCGCTGGGTCCACGGCGCGCAATTAATCCCAGCGCCGGAGGCGCGCGACAAATTAGCCCAGCGCGTAAGCGCTGGGGGCACGATGTATGAGAATCGCTAGCGCCGGCGGCGCGAAAGAAGCTAGCCCAGCGCGCAAGCGCTGGGTCCATGATGTACAACAATGGCAAGCGCCGTAGGTGCGGCACATTTCAGAGTCCCCTTTCGCGCGGCGCGATCTATGCGTCCCGTGCGCCTCGTCGGGGGTGGAGGGATCTGCTTTGTCCTAGCTTCCTGATCACTGATCGCTGGTCGCTGATAACTCTCTCGCCGGAGGGATCCCTCTTCCCCTTTTTGGGGTCGGAGCTCCGCCTGGGATCGCCATTCTCCCGAATGGCGTCATTGCCTTCCCCCGGCGCGCCCCGCTTCTTCCTCCGCACACCCGTGAAGATTCATCCGCTTGGGCGGGCGGCACTCTGCGCTTGGCGACGGACAGGCGCCTCGCCCATCCACCTGATCGATGCAGTAGCCGCCCACCAATTAAGAAGAAAAAGAGTGCTAGACCGGGCCGTTTAGGATTACCTTGCATTGCGAGTCGCGCAGAACTAAAGTAAGTCTTCAGTAAACCCGGACACCCGGACAACCCAATGATCACAAAGTGGAAGCTTTCCAATTTCAAATCTGTCAGAGGACCGGTAGAGCTGCCTTTCGCAGCCCTCACGATTTTCTCGGGACCAAACAGCTCTGGAAAGAGCACCTGCATCCAGTCCATCCTTATGATCAGTCAAACATTAGCTCACAGAGTTGGGACGAGATCAGTTGTCCTCAACGGTGTCTTTGCCAGGCTAGGTCAGTTTGACGACCTCCGATCCTTCGATAGCAACCAGAAAGAGATCGAGGTGGGATGGGAATGCGCCCCGTTTTCCGATGCCCAAATCGATGTGCTGGGCAATTTAACTTATCAGCGTACCGGCAGCCTCACCCACCCTTCCTTTCTCTATGTAGATGTAGTTAAGTCAGTCTCCTGTGACCTCGCCTTCGATGCTCAACCCGCAGTGTCCGGGCACGCCACAGAACCCGCCCAGTTGCACCCTGGCTTAGCCCACTGCAAAATTAATTGCGAGACTGAGACACTCGGCAAGGAAAATCTCATCTCGACGGCGGAGATTACCCGCTCATCAACGTACAAGTCAAAAGAGGCTGAACTCAATAAATTCCTCTCTTCCTCCGAGGCAGAACAGGACGTCCTTCGCGGCAGTTTTGAATTCGACGTCACCCTGGACCAGAATTCGCTCGAGGAAGTTCGCGAGTCATTGGCTTCAGCGAACCTTGTTGGATGCGTCCTCCGACATTTTCTACCTGAACGATTGACCCTGAGCATAGATGCAATCCAGGAGCGCAGTCGTGTAATGGCTGCCTTTTTGCAGACAGGGAGCCAACGCGCAATTCGTGGCTCCCAGTTTTCTGACCAAGAAATAGCAATCCCTGCGGAGGTGATCGGCATTCTGAAGAAGCGTTGCCAGGACAGCTTCCCGGATTCCCTCCTCCCTGTATCCGGATTACCAAATCGGGAGGTTCCTGTTCGAGAATGGACCGAGGCTGTGCGGACTCTCAAGCCCCTCGAGCGGTACAGGCTCCAACAGGCGCTACAGTCGATACCGTCTCTTCCTGAACTCATCTACCGTGTCATCTCCCACGGTCTAGGCAAAGAGACCGCGGTCAGATCGTTCAACCTGCCAAACGAGATCCGGGACGCGACAGCCTACATCGATTACCTATTTACCAATTCTATTAGCTATCTTGGTCCCTTGCGGGACGATCCAAAACCTGTGTATCCGCTACCGACCTCTCCCGACCTAGCATATGTTGGTCTCAAGGGTGAATATACCGCGGCGGTCCTCGACCTACATCGGTCACGGTACGTGCAATATGTCCCTCCTGAGTATTTTTCGACTCCTGAGCAGCCCGCAGGAATGGCCTCCGCACCGCTGGAAACGGCGGTTGCAAACTGGCTACGGTACCTTGGCGTTGCTGACTCTGTGCAAACACTGGACAGGGGAAAACTTGGGCACGAAATGAACGTCAAAACTCCCGGGGCCTCCAGAGCCCATGACCTCACCCATGCGGGCGTCGGTCTTAGCCAGGTGCTTCCAATCTTGGTCCATTGCCTACTCAGTAGAATTGATGCCACGCTCCTTATTGAGCAACCTGAGTTGCACCTCCATCCGAGCGTACAGTCAAGACTCGGGGATTTCTTTCTCTCGCTGGCCTTGGTGGGAAAGCAGTGCATCATTGAGACGCACAGCGAGTACCTCATCAATCGCTTGAGATACCGCATGGCATCATCCCCTTCTAACAAGCCGCTGAATTCGCTCACCAAGATCTATTTTGTTGAGAAGAAGGGCCCCAACTCCGCATTCCGTGAAGTAGGAGTCAATGATTACGGTGCGATACTCGACTGGCCCGAAGGATTTTTTGACGAATCTCAAAACGAGGCAGAGCAAATAATCAAAGCTGCCTCAAAAAAGAGACTCAGCGTTTCTGACAGCCTGCCCAATGCTAAACGCGACGATTGACCCCAGGCTATTTGCGCCGCCGTTCGGCACCCCCACAAGTACTCTCGTCCACCACTATGTTTCAACCCTTCTTCACTGGACGAGTGTCCAGGGTAGTTCCCATGCATGTGTCTTCGTCACTCGAGGAACGCAGGGCGCTCTCATCCTAAGCAATTTGTATCCTTTGCGTCCATGGTTGCGCAACTTGCTGCTGCAAACCGGGGTGGTACAGTACGATGCAAATACCGTTGCCAGACTCGCAGAAACCCTGCTCGAAAGATCATCCGAACTCGAACATGTGACCGGCGTAGCCGACCTGCTGATCGAGTCTCTGGAGATGGAACCTAACATTTTTTCGACAGAAGACTCAAAGGAACTCAGGGCCGAGAGCGAGAAAGCCGCCGTCATATTGGCGATCTTACGCACATGCACCTCGGACCCTTCGTCTGCGAATTTCTTCCTCGTTGTAAATTCGGAAGCGCCAGCGAGGGTCCTCTCGGTTCGCTGCAGATTGCCTCTGGTCGAACACTCGCGTTCCGATCTTGAAGGTCTCCCGACCCCACCAGAATTCTTTCATGGTGGAGCTGTTTTAGGTCACACTTTGAACGATTGCATTCTTGCCCTTGACGAAGTGAAGATTTGGAGGACGGCCGCATGTCCTCAAGATTCCATGACAGCTATTAAGGTCGCCATCTGCAAGAGCCGTAATTCGAGAGCCTTGGCAGCAGATTGGGGGGCGTTGCCAAACTTTCAGCTCAACGCCGGGTTTTTTGCTACTGCAAAGACATGCGGTGTTACGTCCAATGATTCCTTGGCCAAAAGCACATTGCGTTCGATCGTGGAGACTATTGAGGACCTCAAACTCGCTGACACCCACCCGATACGCTGCGGTATCGGGCCGAACGAACCGGACAAAACTCGCGGCGCCGACCGTGCTATGCGCCGCGATATTGATGATCAATTCCATCTTCACTACTGGCAGTGCCCCGATGGTGCCAAAGAAATCGCGTGCGTGGTACCCCATAACGATCTGTACATCTGCGCATAGCACCAACTGAAGGCGGAGGGTGGCCCGGGCGATAAATGCGAACTAAACTCTGGGGGCCCCAGCCTCGAGGTGAGAGGCTGGGTCTTGGGGTCTCCCATTCCGAGCGAGTACCAGTTTCGAAACTAGTACCGTTCCAACTATTTAGGCCAAACGGCGGTCCAAGCATCTGACGCGAACACGGAGAAACTATTCTCGAAGGGATTTGCTTCAACAAGTTGGACCGGCACTAGTACCCACTAAATAATAGTAGACAAACGGTAAATAATATGCTATGCTTCGTCTGTTATGCTGCCGGGACGCTGCTCTTGTGCCATTTCGGAACGCCCCACACCCTCATCCACGCCGAAAGACCACCTAAGTCCTTTGTTTCCCCTTGATGCAAGCCATTCTCCCGTAACTCCTTTGTTTCCCCTACATACGCAAAAACAGGGGGGTGGGGGGCATTTTCCTGTGCATCATTTGCCTCCCTCACTTCCATTACCTCCTTCCCGCTCGCCACTCGCCACTAAGTCTAAGTATTCCCGCACTTACGCAAAACAGGGGGTGGGGGTAGGGTATCTTAATGGTAACGTACCTAAAATATGTCGGCGGGCCGACATTTTCGTTTCGGGGCCTCGCTGGCGCCACGGCGAAGGAAGGGAGTCCTCAGGGGCGCTTCGCGCCCTGGGCTGAAGCCCAGGGTCTACTGAGCCCCATGATAGCCAAGTGCTTAATCTCGGCGCTGAAGCCTCCGACCCCCCGAGAAACATTTATGAAATGGCTTCTAGAGGCCCGGCTTGGTCACAGGCACGTCATCGGCGGGAAGTTTCAGCCAGGCCAAGACAAAGAGGAGCAGCGCGACGACGAGAAAAGAAGTTGGGGCGGCAAAGAAATAATGCAAGGAAACACCCGTCATCAACGCCAGCCAGATGGCGATGACCAGCGCGACCCGCTTCAGGAGGCTGGTGCGTTCGTTTGACACCGCCACAGTGAGCGCTCCCATTCCCAGCGCGGCCAGCATGAATGCCACGCTAAACCCCTGAAACAGATCGCCCATGCTGCGGTGCGAGCCCATCAGATTGAACTTGTAGCTGCTCATCAGGCTCAGCAATTGCCGCTCAGTATCGTTGGCAGGGACGAGTTTCTCGAAGAAAGAGATGGAATGCACCAGTCCCAGGAGAATCAGAAACACGCCGCCGGACTTAAAGAATCGTCTGCCCCATTTGTCTGTCATGGCATGAGTTTATAGCACGAAACCCACAAAATGGTTCAGGCCCAGGCAGTCGGGCCGTGCCCCTATGGGAGGAGAAAGGGCGCGAGGGTGCTATCATCGGGCTATGGGAGGAAAGGCCGTGGCCGGAAAGAACAGCGACAATAATATATACGAGCAAAGAATCATTCGCGACCCCCAGCTTTGTGGCGGCGAACCCGTGTTCAAGGGCACGCGCGTCACGCTGCGCACGGTACTCGCCAGCCTCGCTGCCGGTGACACTCCCGAAGAAATTCTGGCCGACTTCCCGAGTCTACTTCCTGCCGATATTCAGGCCGCCATTGCGTTTGCAGCCGCTTCCGCAGAAGAGGATTTGCCCGCGCCTCCCGTACCGCAAATTCGATGAAGATCAAGCTGGACGAAAATCTGCCTTATCGCCTTGCCGAAGTGCTGCAGGGCGTGGGTCACGATGTTCACACGACCTACGGCGAGGGTCTCGTGGGGCGTGCCGACCCGGAGATTTGGCGGATCGCGCAAGCTGAAAATAGGTTTCTTATCACCCAAGATTTGGATTTCTCCGATCCACGCCAATTTGTACCGGGATCGCACTGCGGGATTCTGCTGGTCCGCTTGAACTCGCCGAATCGAGCGAACTTGATCGCGCGCATTACTGAGGTATTCCAAACCGAAAATGTCCAGGAATGGAGCGGGTGCTTCGTCGTGGCCACGGAACGCAAAGTGCGCGTCGTCAAACCCGTAAAGCAAGATAAACCTAACCCGCAGCCATAAGCCTTTGCACGCGCGCTCCTCGAAGCCGTCGTTGCAGTCGGCGTTGGCGTGAAGCGATGGGCCTGAGATCCGGTGAAATCGCAAAAGCGGCAGCGAGCTGCCGCACTCCAAATCAGTTTACGCGCTGGTGGCGAGGGCGAATTCGACGCGGCGGCGCATCGGGTCGATGCGCTCGGCGCGCACGCGGACGCGATCGCCGAGTTTCCAGATGAGCGGGGCGGCAGGTTTGCGGCGGCTGGAGCGGCTGCGGCGCGCGCCGCCGGATTCTCCCATGGCAACGATGGCGCGATCGCTCTCGCGAAACACGCAACGAGCGCCGGCAACTTCTTCCAGCGCGCCGATGGGAAGAAGGCCTTCGATAAAGAGATCGAGAAGCTCGACGAAGCAGCCGTATTTCTGAACGGAAATGATCAGGCCATCGAACTCGTCGCCGAGGCGCTGCTCCATGTATTGCGCGGTTTTCCAGGTGATGAGTTCGCGCTCGGCGGAAGCGGCACGGCGCTCGGTCTCCGAAGTTTCCGCGGCAATTTCCTCGAGATGCTGCTGGGAGTAAAGCGTGGCTTCGGCGCCGACGACGGGCTTGATGAACGAGGGCGGCGCAGCGTCCGGATGAGCGATGGCCCATTTCAGGATGCGATGGACGATGAGATCGGGATAACGGCGAATGGGCGAAGTGAAGTGCGTGTATTCGTCGAAGCCGAGCGCAAAGTGGCCGAGTGAATCGGCGGAGTAGCGCGCCTGCTTCAGCGAACGCAGCATGAGATAGGAGAGGATACGTTCTTCGGGCTTGCCGGCGAGCTTCTGCACCAGGCGCTGGTAATGTTGCGGCGTGATGCGTAGATCGTAGACGGGCAAAGCGACGCGCTGCTGGCGCTCGCGGCCTTTGCCGTAAGAATCAGGGCGGCCGGCTTTCGCGGGAGCGGGGACGCGGCCGTGGCGCACGGCGACTTCGCGCTGGTGAAGATCTTCGACGCCGAGGGAATAACCAAAGGCGCGGGCGAGATCCTCAAACTCCAGGACCTTGCGGCCGTCGGGCTTTTCGTGCACGCGATGAAGCGATTTGATGGCGCGGGCATTGAGCTGATGATCGACGGCGCGATTGGCCGCGAGCATGAACTCCTCGATGATGCGGTGGGCGATGTTGCGCTCGCTGCGGGAGACGCCGGTGATCTGCTGCTGTTCATCGAAGGAGATGACCGGCTCCGGGAGATCGAAGTCGATGGAGCCATTTTCGGCGCGGCGGGCGTTGAGAAGCAGCGCGAGACCTTTCATGCCGCGGAAATGATGGTTGAGCTGGGAATAGCGCGCGGTCATTTCCGGATCGCCCTCGAGGACTTTGTTGACGTTGGTGTAGGTCATGCGCTCGACGGAGCGGATGACGCCGGGCACCATCCAGGAGTCGAGCATGCGTCCGGCGGCGTCGAAGTGCATGATGGCGCTGAGAACGAGTCGCTCTTCGCGGGGATTGAGCGAGCACATGCCGTTGGAAAGCGCTTCGGGAAGCATGGGAACGGCGCGGTCGATGAAGTAGACGGAATTACCGCGCAGGCGCGCCTCGCGATCGAGCGGCGACTCGGGACGAACGTAGTGAGCAACGTCGGCGATGTGCACCTGAAGAAGCCAGCCGCCGTCGTCGCGGCGCTCGACGTAAACAGCGTCGTCGAAGTCGCGGGCGGTTTCGCCGTCAATGGTGACGATGGGCAGATCGCGGAAATCTTCCCGGCCGGCGCGGTCGCTTTCAGAAACGGGCAAGGCGAGGCGCTGGGATTCCTGCAGAACTTCTTCGGGGAAAGTGTGGGGAAGATGATGCTTGCGAATGATGATTTCGGTGTCCACGCCGAGATCGCCGGGGCGGCCAAGGATTTCGATGACGCGGCCGGAGGGCGAAGCGCCGGCGCGAGGATAGCGGAGGAGTTCAACGTTGACGACGGCGCCGTCGAGCTTGGGAATGTGCGGGAGTCGCTTCTGGCGAGCGGACGGATTTTTTGCGGCGGGCAAAAGCTGTTCGCGGAGAGCGGGAGAGAGTTCTTCGCCGGCTAGAAGCTCAACGTCGTGCTGGACGCGCGGGTCATAGGGCGTGACGACACTGCCGCGGGAAGTGTAATGGAACTGGCCGACGATGGAAGGATGCGCGCGGCCGACGATGCGCACGATGCGTCCTTCAGCGCGGCGGGCGCCGGACTGGCCGCTGAGGCGGGCAATTTTAGCCACGACGTGATCGCCGTGCATGGCGTCTTCGACAGAGTCGCGCGGAATGAAAATGTCGCCATCCACGTTGGGAAGAGCGACATCGGGAACGACGAAGCCGTAGCCATCCTGATGCAGAACCAGGCGGCCCTTGATTTCATCGCGGGACGCGGCTTTCTGTTGGACGATTTTTTCGGGAGGGGGTTCGGGAGCGGGGACGGGATCGCGTCGCGAGCGGCGGAAAAGGAAGCGCCCGTGCGAAAGTTCCTCGACCAGGCCGCGCGTTTGGAGTTTGGCGAGCATCTGGAGGAGCGCGCGGCGGTCACCTTTTTTCACATGGAGGGCGCGGGAAAGCTCCTCGAGGGAGACAGGGTCATTTCTAAGTTGAAGAAAACGAAGGATGTTGTCGGTACTCAGGTGGGAGGGGCGAGGCATCGCTTGGCCCTTTCTGTGAGCGCGGGAGCTGCACCCCAATTCTAGTCAGTTTTCTGAAAATAGTTGAAACCTTTTTCGCGCCTGAAGGGTTACACTGTCAGGCCAACACACACCAACTAGCCGCCCTCCGTCAGGCTGGTTGGATTCCCCGACAGGGGAATAAGAGGGAGGCGGGAAGACCTGGCCTGCCTCCCTTATTCTTTTTTGCGGGATTCCCCATAACCCCAAGTTGACTGCAATGGATGCGCGAGTTCCCCGTTCTTGGCAGCGGGCCAGTTTTCGATTGCCAGACTTATCCGGAATCAGTTTGCTGCCGTCAGGGTCTGCGGCACTTGCTATGCTGAGAACACAGATTCTCGCGGGTCAGGCAGCGGCTGCCTTGGCGACCAAGCGATCCTTCTCGCGCACCGCAACCTTTGGCAGGTTGATCTCAAGTATCCCGTTGCGCACCGTTGCCTTCATCCCATCGGGGTCAATCTCGGACGGCAGGTCCAAGAGACGGAAGATGCGTTGGCAGCGTCGCTGGGAAGCACCAACCTTTTCTTCTGTCTCTCCAGATGCTTCTTCATGCCTGCCCAGGATGCACAGGCAGCGAGGCGCCGCCTCCACTTTTAAATCGTTCTCGCTAAACCCCGGAACATTGGCGTGGACGATAAGCTCGCTCTCTCCCTCCGTGATTTCCACCTGCACGTTAAATAGTATTTCGGACTCAGCTCTCAGCCAGTCCTCACGGTCGTGGCCGTGCTCAAAACCCCTGGCCTCAAACAGCTCGTAGGCGCGCCGTTCAATCGAGTCTTTAATTTCCGATGCAAACTCGAAAATCAGATCGCCGGGAACTTTCAGAACCGATGTCCGAACAGAAGCCACAGAAGCAGGACCACCCTCGCTGTGCACTTGCCACACGATGGAATCGACAGTGACGCTCGCAATGACCTCTTGCGCGATTTCGCCGCTGATCGTTGGACTTCTCCTGGCCTCGCCCAGCGACAAAGCATTGAAGCACAGATTGTTGATCTCTCGCGGGATGCCTTGGCTTTGCCTTGCAATCAGCGCCAAAGCCTCCGGCTCGAATAATGGCGTGCCGGAAAAGCCGGCTACCTTGAGCCGGTGCTCGATATAACAGGCCGTCTCGTCGGCACTCAAGGGTTCCAGGCGGCGTACGATGGCGATGCGCTGTTTCAATTGTGACAGAGCAGGCTGCGCCAACTTTTCGGCTAACAGTGGCTGTCCAGAGAGAATGATTCCCAGCAGTTTTGCGTGGGGAGTCTCAAAATCGGAGAGCAGCCTGATCGTTTCCAGAACAGGCCCCTCGAGATCTTGCGCCTCATCAACAACCAATATAAAGCGCCTCCCGGCCAGCATCTCGCTAAACAGGACCTCATTCAGTTTATTGTGCATGGACACGAGACCCATGCGCGCGGTCTTGATGCCAAGCTCACTGAGGATGTAGCGGAAAAATTCGCGGGAATCACACTGCGTCTGGAATAGAAACACAGTACGAGCGGAATCCCGCAGTTCCTCCAGAAGCCGGTAGAGAATCGTGGTCTTTCCCATTCCTGGCTCGGCGATGAGCGCCATGAATCCACGGTCAGCTTTGATGCCATCCAGGAGCGCGCCCAAGGCCTCGCCGTGCGTGCGGCTCAAATAAAGGTAGTTGGGATCTGGTGTAACGCCGAAAGGTTGTTCACGGAGACCGAAAAAATCTAAAAACATGGCAGTGGCCTCCCATCGCGTGTTCTAAACCTCGATCACTAGCGAAGAACCACACTCCCCTGGGCCAAGCTTCCATTGCGGCGAAACCTTGGAGGTCCGGACCAGAATTCCTGAGTTCAATTCGATGCTTGTGCAAACCATACGTCTATGACCCTCGTGCGTCAATCGGAATCGCGCTTGCCGGAAGGTGACGCGCTCCCAGACACTTTCCGGGATTGCGAGGGCAGGTGGTTTCGGATATTGTGCGGGTTCGGGTACTTTGGAGAGTTAACGGTGAAAAAGAGCGAAGTGTTCGCGGTGTTGTGCGTTGCGGCTGTGCTGCTGTTTGCGCCGGAGGGCCGCGCGCAGGCTGGCCCTGAGGGCGCGAGCAGCGAATGGCAGGTGTGGACCGGCGGCGGGCATGGAATCAACGGAAGCCAATCCGGCACTGGCGTTTGGAACCTGGGATTGCGCTACGGCGTTGTGATTACATCGCCGCATGGGCCGGGGTTCTTGCGCGGGCAATTGGAATACGCGCTGGATGCGGTGCCGGCTTGGGCGATTGTGCAGAGCACGAACACGGCGTACGGAGCGGGCGTGAATCCGTTTGCGTTCAAGTGGATCCTGACGACGCCGAAGAAAGTGAAACCCTTCTTCGAGATTGAGGGCGGGACGCTGTTCACGAATACGAAGGTGCCGGAGGGGACTTCGCATGTGAACTTTACGACGAGCGGGGCGTTGGGAGCGCATTTTCTGGGCGAGAAACACAACTGGACAGCGGAAGTGCGGTTCATGCACATCTCGAATGCGGGGATTTCCAGCCCGAATCCGGGGATCAACACGATTCAGGTGCGCATTGGGTGGGGGATGTTCCGGAAGTGATCCAAAGAAGGCCCGTTTGCGGATCCCGTCCGAATGCCGGATGCGTTGTATACGTCTTGCCCAGGTAGGGTCGAGCGATGCTCGACCCTACAAATGGATGTGAGAATCAGTCGGCGGGGTTTAGGGCTTTGAAGGTGTAGGCTGCGGCGGCGCCGCCAGCGAAATTGGCAACCAGAAAAATCCAGATGCTGGACCACGCGGAGAGACCCATCACCGTGATGCCCACGGCGACGGCCGGATTGAAGGCGCCGCCGGAAATATTGCCGACGGCGAACGCGCCGGTCATCACGGTCATGCCGATGGCGAGACCGTAGAAAGAATTTCCGGCCGTGCCCTTGGCGGTGGCGGTGTTGAGAACGACGTAGACCAAGGCGAAGGTAAAGAGGAATTCGGCGAGCAGCGAGGCCAAGACGGGAGGGTTCGACGTGGGAATGACCTCTCCGGCCTTGAGGAATTTCACCGCCGCGGCGGCGAGAGCCGCACCCACGATTTGAAAGGCCATATAGGGCGCGACGTCCTTGGCGTCACACTTGCCGCGTAGCCATACACCAAGAGTGACCGCTGGATTGTAATGCCCGCCCGAAATATGGCCCCCGGCAAAGATCATCACCATCAGGGCCGCGCCAATCGCGACGGGAGCGAGAGGTCCGGCGCCATTTCCGATAACTGCGCAACCGACTGTGAGGACCAGGAAGAAGGTTCCAATCAGCTCCACAATGTATTTGTTCATGGTGTTCTCCGCAAAAAAGTGAACTCACGAAGCGGCTGCGCGAAGAGGCACGCGCTCATGGGACGGAAGAGCAGGAAACACGCGAGGCGCGGCCCCAGGCAACGCAAAACAGCCACTTTCGTGGGAATCCGGCCCATACTCTAAGCGAAGCCGGACAAGCATGCCAGCAGAATTTGAAGAGAACCGGGGCGCGGATTGACAGGCGGAGTGGAGAAAATTAAAGTGACGGCGAAAGCGCGACTCATCACAACAGGCGGCAGGAAACCCTTTTGATCGAGCGACTTTTCCGTTTGCAGGAAAATCAGACCGACGTGCGTCGCGAGTTGCTGGCCGGCGCGACGACATTTCTCACGATGGCGTACATCATCGTGGTGAATCCGCAGATCCTGGCGCAAACGGGGATGCCGGCGGAAGGCGTGGTGTTCGCAACGTGCTTGTCGGCGGCGGTGGCGACGCTGGTGATGGGGTTGTACGCGAATTATCCGATTGCGCTGGCCCCGGGGATGTCGCTGAATGCGTACTTCACGTATTCGGTGTGCCTGGGGATGCACGTTCCGTGGCCGACGGCGCTGGGAGCGGTGTTTTTTTCAGGAGTGCTGTTCGTGCTGCTGACGGTGACGCGCGTGCGGGAGCAGATCGTGAACGGCATTCCGCACGGCTTGAAGCACGCGACGGCCGGCGGCATCGGGATGTTTATTGCGTTTGTGGGTTTGCGCAGTGCGAAGCTCGTGGTGGCGAATCCCGCGACGTTTGTCAGCCTGGGTAATTTCTCCGACCGGGAAGTGCAGGCGGCTTGCCTGGGAATCGTGTTGACACTGGCGCTGATGGTGCGGCGAGTGAACGGCGCAATCCTGTTGGGGATTCTGGGCACGACGCTGTTTGGGATTTTCCGTGGATTGGCGCACTGGCCTTCGGCGGTGCTGGCGTTGCCGCATCCTTCGGCCACGTTTTTGAAGCTGGATTTGCGCGGCGCCGCGCACCTGGGGCTGGCGGAGATCATTTTCATCTTTTTGTTCGTGGACCTGTTCGACAACGTCGGCACGCTGGTGGGTGTGTGCGAGCAGGGCGGATTTATCAAGGAAGGGAAGATTCCGCGTGTAGGGCGCGCGTTGCTGGCGGATGGCGTGGGAACGATGTTTGGCGCGCTGACGGGAACTTCGACGGTGACCAGTTATATCGAGAGTGCCGCGGGAGTAGCGGCGGGGGCGCGCACCGGACTGAGTAACTTGATGGTGGCGGGGCTGTTTCTGGCAGCGATGTTTTTTTCGCCGGTGGCGGCGGCGATTCCGGGATTCGCAACGGCGCCGGCGCTGATCCTGGTGGGCGCGCTGATGACGGAATCCATTGCCAAAGTGGATTGGAAGGATTTCAGCGAGGCGTTTCCGGCGTTCGTGACGCTGGTGGCCACGCCGCTGACGTTCAGCATTGCCACGGGCCTGAGCCTGGGGGTGATTTCCTACACGGTGTGCAAAGTGGCCGCGGGGAAATTCCGTGAAGTGAGCGCGCTGCTATGGATACTGACGATTGTGTTTGTGCTGCGGTACATCTACATGGCCGCAGAATAATGAGGTTGCGGGAAGTGTGGTGAAGGGCCAGCAAGTGCGGATGCTGAGAAGAAAATGGTGCCCAAGAGAGGACTCGAACCTCCACGACCTTGCGGCCACTAGCTCCTGAAGCTAGCGCGTCTGCCAGTTCCGCCACTTGGGCACAAGCGGGTTAAAACGAGGCAGCATCAATTTTGAGGCTCAGGTATTGGTTTGTCAACGAAGCTACGGTTACATTCTTAAATGGCTCGACAGGCGAAGCGCGAGGTTGGAGAGGTGTCCGGGGCGGCAAAAGAGCGTGTGCTGGTCGCGTGGCTGGGGAAGCGGGATTTATGAAATCTTTATGACTCCCTCAGGACTTTCCGATAGGCATTTTGCGATGTTAGACGCGTCGAGTGACGCTTTAGGGATCCGCGGAAGAGAAGAGAGCGGTGTAAGACCTAGGGCTCAGATTGAACTTGCGTCATGGCTCTGGTGGTCTTTGAAACGATTTGCATGTTGGCTTGCGGTTTCTACCTCTATGTGTTTCTGAAGTGGAGGCGAGAGGGCAAAACTGCATTCAGGTTCGCAGGGGATAAGAACAGCAGGCGGAGAATTCGGAATGCGCCGCTAAATATAGTGAGTTTCCGGAGGGAGGCCAATAGCGGAAGCGATCGCGGAAGCGCGCAGATGCGTTGGCGTGGGAAAGCACGGCCAGCAGATGGTACGGGTAGCCCAAGCTGCAGTCATTGCGAACGGATTGCGCACGAGCGGATTGCGAGGGCAGGGGTCGCGTGGAGGAAAGGGTAGGAGAAAAGCGGTGGGGGCGAAGGCGTTTCGTTCGTGGGCACTTGCATAAATCAAACAAAACAAATAAGTAAGTAGGCGGCCAAGGAAGAAAAACGGGATGTGAAACCATTCGTTCAGCGGCCCTGTCTGTCAGAGGCGATAACAATAAAGTAGTAGTTTAAGAAGTTGGTGGCGAGGTGGGTTGGGTGACCGCTGGACCACCAGTACCCCCTAGTATTCCCCAAACAGAGTGCTATACTGCGCGCAGAATTAGGTTTGCTCGCCCCGAATCATTCGGGGTCACCGCGTAGTGGTTCCAATGCGGAGGTTTCCATGGACACTGTAGAATCTGTGTTGTCGGGGCCAATGCTGTATCTTCTGATTGTCTGGGGAGTCGTCACCGCCGTCTTCATTGTCTTGATCGCATGGCGGGGCGTTCTCGCCAGCCATGAAGACGATCAGATCTTCCTGGATAAGGCGGAGGATCTCATGGCGCGAGAGCAACGCGAATTGGTGGCCAAGATTAACAAGCTCTCGAAGCCCATCCTGACCAGCGGGATCACTTCCGGGGTCCTGCTGCTGGTGATTGCCGGACTCTTCGTGTACCACGGCCTGAAGAATTTCTAGGGCTGGCGTGGTCAAGCGCAAGGCCGAGCGAACCGCTCAGGGCTTTGCGGGTGCAGGAGTGACTGTGCTTGCAGGGGCGACCGGCTGAGAAGCCTGGACAAGGGAGGTGTGATTATGGACCACCACCCAGTCGTCGCCCCGTTTTTCAAAGACCAGCGTGGTCTGCCCCTGAGCAGCGGCAGGCTGGCCATCCACAACGGCTGAAAAATCCCACTGATAGGAAGCCCAGGCGAATTTCCCGGAAAGACGTATGAGCGTGTTCGTGCGGTCCAGGCGGACTTGCTGCGTGCGCGCGCGCTGCGATTTGTATTCCCTCAGGTAATTTTCCCAGCCGACGATCGGCGGAGCCCAGAAGCCGTTCACCACGCTGACATCGTCGGCGATACATTTGTGGAGCTTATCAGTATCTCCCACCTGCCAGGCGCCCATCATCTCGGAAATCAGGTAGTCGATCCTTTGTTCATCGGGCATGGCCATCGTGTTGGAGGTGGAGGCGGGCGGCGGGGTGTCATCTTTCTTCTTTTTCTTTTGGGCGGTGGAAGTGGTGGCCAGCGCCAGGCTGAATGCAAGGATTAGAAAAAGAGAGAGACCGCGAAAGAGCAGGCGGCTCCCGTGAGAAAGAATGGACGTGCGTTTCATACTCGATCGCTCCTGCGGAGAGAGTCGCGCCGGAAGTTCGCGAGGTGATTGCGGCGCGCCGAATTGCTCATGTTGATGCCAGTAGTAAGCATGATGAGCATAGCGCACTGCGCGGACTGCGGCAGGGGAGTGTGCCTAGTTGGTCTAGTGGGTAGTGGCAGGCTGGCGCGTGCGCGAAGCGCTGATGAGGTTCACGAAGAGGCGATAGGCCCCGGAAACGCCTTCGGGCAATTGGCGGAAAAAGGAGAGGCCGGTGTAGATGTAAGTGCCGTTGCCATAGCGGGTGTAGACGAGGCTGCCGTTCAGGTCGGTTTCGCCGGGATCGTGCATGGCGAGGAGCGGCGTGTAGTGAGAATCGAAATTGCTCCAGAAGTAGAGGCCGCGCTCCTGGACCCAGTTGTTGAAGTCGGCGGCGGTGATCTTGTTGGGGAAATTGAGAAGGGGGTCGGCGGACTGGAGGAATTTTACGTCGGCGGTTTCATCGGTAACGCGTGGAGTGGGGCTGCCGATCTTTGCGGGGTAGGGAGCGGGCTGAAGTTTGTCCCAGACGAAATCGCGGTTGTATTGGACGACCAACGTACCGCCGGCCGAGACGTAGTCGAGAAGGCGCTTGTTCGCGCCCGCCAGTTCGGGGCGGAGTTCGTAGGCACGCACGCCGACGATGATGGCGTCGTAAATCGAGAGGTTGCCGAAGGCCAGCGCGGCGGGATCCAGCAATTCGACGGAGATGCCGAGGCGTTGCAAGGCTTCGGGGATAGGTTCGCCCTCGGCGGAGATGTAGCCGACGCGGAGATGCGGGGGCACGTTGATGTCGAAGGCGTGGACAATGCACTGGGCGGGTTCGCTCCAAAGGATGCTGGGCATGGAGGTGAGCGGCTCAAGAGAGGTTGAGAAAGTTTCGTCGCCGCGCTTGGCGTAGGCGGCGATGGTGAAATCTCCGGGATCGAGTTTCGCGGGAGGTGTGACGGTGAGCTTGGCGTACTGGTCGCCGATGCCGTCGAAACTGAGGTCAACAGGAGCGCTGGCGTGCAGACCATCGGGAACATTGAGGCCGACGGTGACTTTCGCAGCCTTGGTGGAGTAGGAATGAACACGGAGGAAAATATCGAAGGGCTTGTGCTCGACGTTGAGGACTTCGACCGCCTGTTTTGGCTCTACAGCGAGTGTGTAGGCGGGGACGAGACGAACGGAGACGCGCACTGCGGAGGTAGATGTTGCCTCGGTGTGGATAACCGGCACGGTAACGGGATGGCGCCGATTCGGATCGAGGTCGTCGGTCAACGAAGCGGTGGCGATTGGAGGAGGCTCAGGGTCCAGTTGTTGAAGCGGAACAAGCGGAGCGGGCATGGAATCGACGGTGACCGAGAACAGCTGTCCTTTTTCGGGAGAGCCCGCGTTGGGTTTGAACTCCCCGGAGTTTGCCCAGATTACAGCCGGACCTTGCACGGGACATTTCACTTCCGGACGGCAGTGATAAGAAACGGTAACCGGGAATGGTTCCTTCAGGACGACGTCACTCCGTTCAGCCTCCGCTTGAGATTTAAGTCCCGCAGCGAGAAGAACGGCATGAAAGACGTGATCCACCTGCTGAAGCACATTGTCCTCGCCGGCAGCGCCTAATGGACCATACGAGGACATGAGGTCGACAGAGCGGAGACTATCGAGCGGCTTTTGAGCTTGAGCGAGCAAATCCGTCGCGGCGGGCCAATCGAGTTTCAACGCAGCAGTACGAGCTTCCGCCAACTTGGAATCCGACGCGCGAACTTTTTCGCACCAATCTTTGTGCTCGGAACAAACTTTCCCATCTTCTTTTCCAAACAATTCCGCCAGAGGAACAGCAAGAGTAGAGGGGTCGAAAGTCTTTCCGTCTTCCCGCAAAAGCGCAATCGGCCGCATGAGGAAAGGAGAATTGATGAAGCCAGCGATGCCTTGAGAGCGGTGATTAACGAAGGCATCGAGGCCGATCTGCCGCCAGGATTTTCCGTACAGTGGTGAGACATCATCCAGAGGCAACACGTAACCCGTCGGGTTTTGGGAGCCTCGTTCGACATCGAGAATTTGGACTGCTGATCCGCCGTTGTTCCAGGGAAGGAGCCCCTCGTTGCGCAGATCGGGGAACGCATTGGGGTCGGCAGCGAAAGCCACGGCTTTAGGAGTCCACAGGCCGGAGGTCTGGTGGTGGCCATGGCCGGAGTGGACGCCGCCCCATCCGTTGATGACGATGTTGGGGCGGAAGGAGCGGATGACGCGGACCACATCCTCGAGGACCTGGTCGCCCCAGATTCTTTCGGTTTCCTCTGGAGTTTTGGAGTAGCCGAAGTCGCGGGCGCGGGTGAAATAGAGCTTTACGCCATAACCGCGGGTGGCGGCGAGGAGTTCCTGGGTGCGGATGAGGCCGAGTTGCGGAGCTTGCTCGGGCCCGAGAGCGTTTTGGCCACCTTCGCCGCGGGTGAGGGTAAGCAGTGCGACATCGGCATGGAGCCCGCGGGCGAGGTAGGTGAGGACGGCGGCGCTTTCATCGTCGGGATGCGCGGTAATGTAGAGGATACGCGTTGTGACGCGGGCGCTGTCAATCGCCTCGATGGTTTCCGGGAGACCGGGGCCGGTTCCCGGCGCCGGAGGAAACTGGGCGGCGGCGGGTGGAATGCGGAGCAGACCAAGCAGGAGAACGAGCCCAATTGAATTCAGGAAACGCAAAAAAGCCTCCCTAACTAAAACTGATGATCACTCGCCGGCGCGGTTAAACAGGCTGCGAAAAAAGTATCACTCCGTCATTCCGAACGGAGTCTGCGGAGTGAGGAATCCCTCTTTTCCTGGGTTACTGCCAAAGAGAGATTCATCGCACAAAAAACGTGCGATGGAGAACCGTACCTCGCTTCGCTCGGAATGACGAACCAAGCCATTTTTTCCGCAGCCTGTGAAGTCGTGCCCTCCCGCGAGCCATTCATCGAGATGACTCTTCGGAATTGGCCGTAAGTGGGGCAGCAGGCGCGAAAGGCCATTGTCGCATTACGTTGGACCAAACGAGAAATGCGGAAATGCCCAGAACAATTTCCAGCAAACCCCACTTGCGCGCCGCGCCGGTTTGCCAGAAGAGCCACCCCCAGCCGAGCATGGTGAGCACGGCTGGCAGCGGGTAGAGCCACATCTTGAAAGGCAGCTTTTCCGAACCCCAGCGGTGCCGTAAGAGCATGACGCCTACGGCCTGGCCGATAAACTGGACAATCAAGCGCATGGCCAGAATTCCCGCGATGGCTGTTTCCAGCTTCAGGGCAATGCTGAAGGCAAACGCCAGCGCCCCCAAGATTAGAAGCGAGACATGGGGGAAATGTTTCGTGGGATGCACTTTGGCGAAGAGGGGGAAAAAGTTGCCGTCGAGCGCCGCAGAGTAGGGTACGCGCGAATAGCCGAGAAGAAGGGAGAAGACGGAAGCCATGGCGATCCATAACACCATGCCGGTAAAAAGAAGAGCGGCCCGTTTGCCGTAGAGCGTTTCCACGAAGAGGCTGGCGATGAAGGGAGAATTTTGGGCAATGCGCCAAGGTACCACGCCGAGAAGGCTCGTCTGCATGGCGAGATACAACACGGTGATGCCCAGGATGGAGAGGAAAATGCCGCGCGGGATATTTTTCTCAGGATCGCGGATTTCGCCGCCGAGATGGCAGATGTTGTAGTAGCCCCAGTAGCTGTAGACCGTGTTGATCATGGCGGCGCCGAGAGCGGCGAACCACACACTGGAGAGATGAAACGCGCTGGGCGGAAAATCGAAAGCGAGCTTAGGGTCAAAGTGGCGCACACCGCCCGCGATGAGCCAGAGCATGGTGCCCACCACGCCCACCCAAAGCAAAACGGAAATCTTGCCGATGGTCTGAATCCTGCGATAGAGGAGAATCACCAGGAAAATCACCAGACCGCCGGAGATGGCCTTGGCCTGAAGCGTGGTGAACGGATGCAGGTAGCCGGCGTACCTGGCAAAGCCGATGGACGCGGAAGCGACGGAGAGCGGCGCCTGTACAAACGTCTGCCAGACGAAGAGGAAAGACATCAGGCGGCCCCAGCGCGCGGGTCCGTAGGCCTCGCGCAAGAAGACATACGTGCCGCCGGCCTTGGGCATGGCCGCGCCGAGTTCCGACCAGACAAAACCGTCGAGCGTGGCCAGCAGCGCGCCAGCGAGCCAAGCCACCAAGGCTTGCGGCCCGCCCATCGCCTTGATCACCAGGGAGCTGACGACGAACGGACCGATCCCGACGATCTCAATCATGTTGAGCGCGACGGCCTCTTTCAAGCCGAGGCCGCGCTCCAAAGCGGGTTGCGGAGTGGTAACGGTCAAGTTCCCTGCCGGAATCGCCGTGCGTTGCGAGAATAACAAATACGCGGTTGCAGCCCAACGGGTGTCGCCAAGTTTCTGCGGTCAGATTCGTTTTGCATCTCTTCTGGAACAGCTTAAACTCATCCAGCGGAAGAACTGAAGGCCCGGGTGGCTTCCGCACGGACAAATGGTGCGCTGGCTTGCGGCATTACTTCTTGTGGTGACGGTTGCGTCTCCCTGTGCGGGCGTTCCGCCACCAGGCCCTGCCGGACTTTCCTTGCCGCCCATTACGGCGAGCATCCTTGACCACATCTATTCAGGGCGCCCGGACCTGGCGATACTCCAAGCGCGGCAACTCCAACAGCAGCAACCGAACCATCCGCTGGGGTATTTATTGGAAGCGGAGTCGCTGTGGTGGGAGATCTGGTGCACGTCGGCCGACTACAGATATGGCATGACGATGGCGCGTCGCCGGGAGAAACAAGCTGCCGACCAGCCCTATCTCAACCTGGCGACAAAAGCGTCTGTCCTTGCCGACGCGCAATTGAAACAGCACGAAACGGGAGAGATGCAGTTGTATGCCGCGATGGCGGATTCGCTGCTGGCGCGCCTCCACAGTTTGCGCTGGGAAAACCGAGCGACGGCACGGGCCGGAGTACGTGCGCGCGAACATTATGAACGCGCGCTGGCGCTCGATCCATCTTTGGCGGACGCGTACTTGGGATTGGGGCTGTACAACTATTACGTGGACACGCTCTCGACGATGGCGCGCGTTCTGCGATTCATGATGGGCATACCGGGCGGGTCGAAAGACGATGGGATACGCCAACTCCACCTGGCCATGCATTATGGCCAATTGACGCCGGCAGTGGCACGATTCTATTTGGCGATTAACCTGCACAACTACGACCAGCGGTATGAGGAGGCACTGCAGGTGCTGCGGCCTCTGGTGGAGGAGTATCCGCAGAATCCGTTGTTCCAACTGGCGCTCGGGGATCTGTACGCGAAGCTTGGCAGGAAGCCGCAGGCGCTGGAAGCCTACCGGGCGGCGGCCGCGTCTCCCAATATGGCGGAGCCGGCGTGTCAAAGAAAGATCCAATCGCTGGTGCAGGTGTCGCTGACGGCCCTGGGTGGCACGGATTTGCCCGGGCATTGAAGGACTTTGCTCCAGCGCCGGGCTGCGTAATAATAGGAGAGGGTAGATTTGTGCTCCGGCACCGCGGCCTTCCTGGATCCCGGGGGCGGGTCAACGCGGGTGGCTGTTTTTGCATCTCAACCCACACAGAAGCGCCATAATGTGTTTTCTCCCGTTTTTGAGCAGGGAGTTGGCGCAGACAATTGTCTTCGGGTGGAGGAGAGTCCATGAGGCAGTCTTGGAGTGCACTCGGCGTCGCGCTATTCGCGTGGGGCTTGGTGGCCGGGTGCAACGATTACAACACCTCCATACAATACCCGACAGGGTCATCGATTGTGACTCTCGCACCCTCGGGAGTCGTCTTCGGCAGCCCCGGGTTCACCCTGACCGTCATCGCCTCGAGCTCAAACGGTTTCCAAACCAACACCGTGGTGGAATGGAACGGTCAGAAACTGGTTTCCACTTATGTTGATGCCGTGACAATGACGGCGACCGTGCCAGCCAGCTTGGTTGCGAAGGTCGGCACGGCGTATGTGAACACCTACCAGCCGCAATCGGGCACAGGCATGAATGGACTATCGAACTCGATCGCATTTTTGATTTACGGGACGCCCAATCCAGTACCGGTGGTTACGTCGGTGACGCCGAACACAGCGCCGGCTTGCGGCAGCAGTTGTGGCAACGCTTCCCTAAAGATCACGATTGCAGGGTCCGATTTTCTGCCTACGTCCACAAACGGAGCATCGACGGTGACGTTCACGGGATTGTCCACCAAGGGTGTGGAAACGGCGATCAATGTCTCCAGCATTACTTCGACACAGATTGAGGCGGTGATTCCGGGAGCAATGCTGGCGGATGCGGATCCCAATGCGGTGATTAACGTGATCAACCCGCCGAGCGGGGTGTGCCTGGTGGCCTGTCCGGTTCTGGGCGGAGGACCAAGCCTGACGCCACAGACATTTACGATCACGGGTGGTGCGGCGGCCGCGGCGGTGGCGGAAGAAACACCAGCGCTGAGCCAGGATGGGCGCTACGTGGCGTTCTCCGCGCAGGAAAACGAGACGACGCAGATCATGTTGCGGGATACCTGCCTGGGAGTGCAGAACGGATGCACGGCGAGCACGAAATTGATTTCCGTTGCCGCGGATAACTCACCAGGCAATGCCGACAGCCACACCCCGGTGATCAGCGCGGACGGGCGGTACGTCGCGTTCAGTTCGGCGGCGACGAATCTTTTGGAAAGCGCGCCCGCGGGACGCCAAGTGTATTTGCGCGATACGTGTGCGGGAGCGAGTGCTGCCTGCAAGGCGGTGACATCGCTGGTCTCAACGGATCCGGGAGGCGCGCTGAATGGCACAGAGAGCATATTCCCTTCGATCAGTTCTTCGGGACGCTACATCGTATTTCTGGCGGTCACACCGAGCCACGAAGCAGCCAAGGGGAAAATGCCGGCAGCCGCGGCGGCTTCGCCCAACAGCGGTTTGCGGCAGGTGTTCCTGCGGGATACTTGCCTGGGTGCGACGAGTTGCACGCCGAAGACGACGCGCATTTCCCTCTCACCCGGGGATACGCCGGCGAACTCAAACAAGCCGGTGGGCCCGGCGCTGAGTGGCCTGGCCAAACAGATCGCGCTGGCGGAGCGGAAGAGCGCGACGGTGTTCACGCCTACAGTGCCTGTAGACGATGAGGTATTCCTCGCGGTGCCGCAGGATCCCAAGCAATAAAAACGTGGGGGCGGCGACGGCTCGGCCGTTGCCCACCCATGCGGTTGCTTCCCTTCAGTTGTCCAGAGTGAGCAATCCCATCCCCGAATGACGGTGGGCAGGTTTTTAGTTGAAACGCACCTTGATGTCCGGGCGCTTTTCCAGATGCACGGATTCGATGAAGCGCACCTGGCGTTCATCGAGGGTAAGTATCATGGAGGAGGTGCGCACGCCTTCGCCGAAGAAGCGCACGCCCTTAAGTAAATTCCCGTCGGTGACGCCGGAGCATGCAAAGATCATCTTCTTGCCGGGAGCCAGATCTTCGGTGGCGTAGATGCGCTTCGGATCCTTTACGCCCATGCGCGCGAGGCGTTCGTGATGCTCGGGTTTGCTGACGACGAGGCGGGCAAGGATCTGGCCATTGAGGCAGCGAAGCGCCGCGGCGGTTAGCACACCCTCTGGAGCGCCGCCCGTGCCCATGACCATGTGCACGCCAGTGCCGACGACGGCGGCGGAAATCCCGGCGGACAGATCGCCGTCGCTGATGAGCCGGATGCGAGCGCCGGCGGAGCGAATTTCCTCGATCAGTTTTTCGTGGCGGGGGCGATCGAGGACGATGACCACAAGATCTTCGACGTCGCGGTCGAGACGCTTGGCGACGGCTCGGAGGTTATCGGCTACAGGGGCGTCGAGATCGACGGCGCCTTTGCAAGCGGGGCCCACAACAATTTTTTCCATGTATAGATCGGGGGCATGCAACAAGCCACCTTTTTCACTGGCGGCAAGCACGACGATGGCATTGGGCGCACCGGTGGCGCAGAGATTGGTGCCCTCAAGCGGATCCACGGCGATATCAACCACGGGGAAGAGGGCTTTGGGGGCATGGGTGGCGAGGCCGACCTTTTCGCCGATGTAGAGCATGGGCGCTTTGTCGCGTTCGCCTTCGCCGATGACGATGGTGCCGTCCATTTGCACCTGGTCCATGGTCTTGCGCATGGCTTCGACGGCCGCTTCATCGGCTTTGTGGCCGTCACCGAAGCCCATGGTGCGGGCGGAGGCGATGGCGGCATTTTCCACGACACGCAGAAATTCCAGGCTGAGTTGTTCTTCCATGCAGGGCGCCCTCCGAGACGGTTTATCTTAGCCTGAAATCCGAAGTTGAGGAGGGATTCATCGCACAAACAACGTGCGATGGAAAACCGTACCTCCGCTCCGGGACGGCAAAAGACGCCGTCCCTCCGGTCGGAATGACAAGTTTCGGGAGGTGGATGAAATTGAGAGCAGGAATTCCGGATCAGGGAGCGGCGGCAGGGAGAGGCTGAATTGTGACGTTGAGGAGATTGGGGTCGGTGAATTCGGTCTGATCGCCGGCGTGCTTTCCGGCGACCGGGAGCAGGCGTGCGGAAAGCGGCTTGTTCCATTTGGCGGAGAGCGAAGCCACATCGCCGATGATGCGGGTGAGGGTGTCGAGGCTGGTGTTGCCGGGAAGAGGAATCGTGTCCAGGCCGGTGCCGCAGACGGCGGAGTAACTGAGGAGGGCGTCGAGAGAAAGCAGACCGTTATTCCAGCGCTCGGCGAGGCGCGGGTCCTCGAGGATGGGAAGCATCAGGCCGGAATATCCGGCTTTGCGCGCGCCAATGTCTTTAAATGTGGAAGTGATGGTGGCGACAGCGGTGAGCGTGCCGCTGGTTCCGATCGGCTGGTGAGAAAGCGCTTCGATGGCGGCACCGATGGAAGCGTCTTTTGAAGGGGCGGGAGAGAGGTCGAGGCCGAGATAGGTCCAACCTTGCTCGCGGGCCGCTCGGATGCCGAGCTCCTCCACATCGAAGGATTGCTGGATGAAGAGGTCGAGCAAGCGACGCCTGGCCGTGGGGATATCTGGGGCATTCTGGAAAGCCGTGGAAACGGTGTTGGCCGATTCCAGGCCCACGGTGAACTGACGGCCGTTGCCAGTGTGATAGGCGGCGGGGAAGAAAGGCGTGTAAGGAGGAACGCTGGCGATGGCGGCGAAGCGGAAATTGCCTTCGCTGCGCGGCGTGGTGTCCGCGAGCTTCTTAATGACGCGGGCGGCGGCTTTGACAGCGGGCCAGTTGACGTTCTCATCTTTGGTCACAAAAACAGTACCGTTGATGGATTTGGTGTTCTGGAGAATTTCCGCGAGCAGATCGGCTTGCGCGTCGCCGTCCTCGCCTGCCCGGTAGGCAGGGCCGATGGAAAGAATGAAGTGGTCCTGCTGGGCGAGGCCGTCGAGATTTTTGAAGAACTGCATAGCCTCATTGTGAGGAAGCGACATCGCGTATTCGGGGAAAGGCTGCGTGGCGATGCGCAGAGTTTGCACGGTGTAGCCACGGGACTCGAAAACGGTCTGCGCGTACTTGAGAAATTGCACGGTTTCGGAAAACTGGATCTGGTAGCGGCCGCGGTCCAGATTGATGAAGGCGGTGATGGCGCGGACTTTGGGTTTTGCGTTGCTTTCGGCCTTCTGCTGCGCGGCGGAAGACAGCGCGAAGAAAGAAAGAAGCAGCATGCAGGCAATTATAGAGCGAAGATGGCGTGTGCGGAGCGACATGAGTTTCACACAAAGGCAGCGATGCCGGTGATTTTCTCCCCGATGATGAGCTTGTGGATGTCGTTGGTGCCCTCGTAGGTGTAGACGCTTTCGAGGTTGTTCATGTGGCGCATGACGCAGTAATCGTCGACGATGCCGTTGGCGCCGAGGATGTCGCGGGCTTTGCGCGCGGTTTCCAGAGCAATCGCCACATTGTTCATCTTCAGCATGGAGATGTGCGCGACGTCGGCTTTGCCCTGATCCTTCAGGCGGCCGACGTGCAGAGCCAGCAACTGGCCCTTGGTGATTTCGGTGATCATCCAGGCGAGTTTTTCCTGAACAAGCTGGTGGGAAGCGATGGGCTTGTTGGCAAACTGCTTGCGCGTCTTGGCGTATTGCAGCGCCGTGTCGTAGCAGGCCATGGCGGCGCCCAACGCGCCCCAGCCAATGCCATAGCGCGCCTGATTGAGGCAGCTCAGGGGACCGCGCAGGCCGGTGACGCCGGGAAGAAGATTCGCTTCGGGGACCTCGCAATCGGAGAGGGAGAGGCCGGAGGTCACGGAAGCGCGCAAAGACCATTTGCCGTGGACATCCCACGCCTTGAAGCCCGGCGCGCCCTTTTCGACGAGGAAGCCGCGCACTTTTTCGTCCTCGCATTTGGCCCAAACGACGGAGACGTCGGCGAGGGAGCCGTTGGTGATCCACATTTTTTCGCCGTTGAGGACGTACTTGCCTCCCTTCTTGACGGCGCGCGTCAGCATCCCGCCGGGATTGGAGCCGAATTGCGGCTCAGTGAGGCCGAAGCAGCCGATCGCTTTGCCTTCCTGTAGCAGCGGGAGCCATTTGTTTTTCTGAGCGTCGCTTCCGTAGGAGTGGATCGGGTACATCACCAGGCCGGTTTGCACGGAGACGAAACTGCGCAAGCCGGAATCGCCGCGTTCGAGTTCCTGGTTCATCAGGCCGTAAGCCACGTTGGACATTTCCGCGCAGCCGTAGCCCTGCAAATTCGCGCCGAAAAAGCCCAGCTCGCCGAGTTGCGGCACGAGCTGCATCGGGAAGGTGGCTTCGCGGCTGTGTTTCTCGATGATGGGAAGAATCTCGTTGTCGACGAATTGGCGGGCGGTCTGGCGAACAAGTTTTTCTTCGTCGTTGAGCAGGGAGTCAAAATCGATGAAGTCGACGCCGGGAAATGAAGGCATGAGAGGCTCCGAAGAGCCAGAGTAGCAAAGGGCAAAGGGCGCGGCAAGGAAAGGCGCCCGCGGGCAGCGGTAGGTTGCATTTGTTGGGGATTTGAATCCGGCAGATCGCAGCTAGGTCAGGGCCGGCGGGGGCCATGTCGCCGCATGCCATGTCTGTACATCACAGTCATTTTTCACACTCTCGGAGTAGTATCGCAGCCGGATTTTTGTTGGGAGGTGATCGATGGACCGCAGAGGATTGTTCCGTGGCGCGGCATTACTGGGAGCTGGATTGGCGTTTCCTCGCGCAGCAGACTCGGTCGCCGGTGAAGAAACGACAGAGGCCCACAGCCGAATCAAGAAGGCGGCTGCGGCTGGGCTGGCCATGGAACGCCGTGACTGGGAACAGGGCATCCTGGCCCAGGCTTTCCTGGAGGCCGGTGATGACGAGAACGTCATCCTGCTCACCAAGGCTGCGATTGTGCAGCGCGTCCCCGATGGACGATTGGCGGTGGTGATCGAGGGAGGGCCCACCGATCCTGCGATGGGCGGCGAGGCCTACTGGCGCGCGGGCCAGTTGACCGGCGACGCTGAAATCCAAGAAGCGGCGCGCGGGCTGCTTGAGTGGATATTGCACAAGGCGCCACGCGCGGCGGACGGAACCTTGTATCACGTTTTCAAGGAGCCGCAAGTATGGTCCGACGGGTTCAACGGCGCTCCGCCATTCCTTGCCGCCACGGGACACTATGACGAGGCCTTGCGCCAGATTGACGGCTTCCGCAAGCGGCTCTGGGACCCCAAGAAAAAGTTGCTGGCACATATCTGGGACGACGGCGAGAAAGCGGACAACCGAAAAGAGTATTGGGGCGGCGGCAACGGCTGGGCGGCGGCGGGGCTGGCACGGGTGATTCGAGCGTTGCCCGCGGAACGAAAGGAGGACCGGCAGCGGCTGGCGACGTTTGTCACCGAATTGATTGACGGTTGCTTGAGCCACCAGCGAGCCGACGGGCTGTTCCATGACGTCGTGGATCGTCCGGACACCTTCGTGGAAGCCAACCTGGCGCAGATGCTGGCTTTCGCGATCTACACAGGGATTCTTGGCGGATGGCTGCCCGCCCGATACCGGAATGCGGCGGACAGGATGCGAAATGCCGCGCGCGGCAAGATGGATTCCTTCGGGTACGTGCAGGGCGTCTGTGGCGCGCCCAATTTCGACCGCCAGGGCACCTCGACGGAAGCGCAAGCTTTCGCGATCATGATGGAAGTGGCAGGAAGCCGAATCCGCCAATAATTTCCGGATTGCCGACAATCCGGGAATTGGTCCGTCAATAACCACAAGCCCGTTTCACAGGACTAATGTTGAGTTCGGTAAACATTGGTCGCTGAGCGCATTGGCCTGAAGGCAACAGTTGAGCCAAGGGTCACTTAGCCGGAAATGCAACTATTCGGCCAAGCGACGAGAAGCCCGTTCTAACTAAGCCTCCGCCGCCAGCCTTAGCTGTATCTCGCGCATGACGATCATCAAAACTTCAACTTCTTATTTCGCCTGCGCTAGCCCCGCAACAACTGCGGCAACTTTATCGAGTATCTGATTCCAGCCCTCTACTTGCCCGCTGTTTTTTGCGTTCTCCATGGTTTCATTTCCAATGAAGGTGAGTTTCGTCTGGCCGTTTCCAAAATCCTCAAAAATAACCACGTCGTGCGCACCGTCTATGGCCTCATGTTCTATTCCATAGTGCGCAGGCTCAACCTTGTTTCCCTTCGAGTCGGAAAAGTACATGGAGGAAACGATCTTCTCGTGCAGAACAATCTCGTGGTATTCCCCACCATTCCAGAACTCCTGCCCATCCGGCGCTCTCATGCAGCAGAGAAATTTTCCTCCTACGCGAAAATCCATCTCGCAAAAAGGCGCAGTAAAACCCTTCGGCCCCCACCACTGCATCACATATTTCGGGTTTGTCCACGCCTTCCAAACCAATGCGCGTGGGGCATCAAAAACTCTAGTGACAACCATCCGCTCTGTCTCGTTAACCGTGTTTTTTGTCATCTCTGACCTCCTCTTTTTTCATTTGATTCACAACCACATCCAACTTGTCGAAACTCTCTTCCCAGAATCGGCGATAGCTAATCGCCCAGTCGCTGACTGTCTTTATCGCCTCTGGCCTAAGCGTGCACACGCTCTCTCTTCCACGCTTCGTCTTGATCACAATCCGCGCCCGCACCAGGTAGGCAATATGTTTTGAAATCATCTGCTGCGAGAGTGCAAACGGTTCCGTCAATCCATGCACAGAGGCAGGCCCATGGGAGAGTCGTTCGATCATCGCCCGGCGGGTTGGATCAGACAGAGCCGCAAATGTTGTATCTAACTTATCCACAACCATATGGTAGTGAATTATCTGTCGATGTCAAGTGTGGATTTTGGAGTTCCCGATTTCTGTTTCCTGATCTCTGAACCCTGACACCTGCGCTGATTTAACTACGCTGGCCACCGCGGCCTGTTTTGACACTAAAGGGCATCCGCACTGCTGTGTTGAACGATGCTTGACTGTGCAATCCGAAGCTATCGTCTCGTGAACCACGAAAGGTACCGATAAGTCGCTTGTCGGAAGTGATCTCCGCACATGCCATCGATTCTTGTCGTATGACGAGCTACTTGGAAGCAATCCGCTTAGACGGTTCACACTCCGACCGGAAACTGACGCGCTCTTGGGAAGCGACGGAGTGTGTCCTCGCGCAGTCGTGATCAGATGTGATGGAATCGTGGCGAGGGTTAGTGAATGTCGATGGTGGTGACGCTGAGAGCCGGGAAGCGTGAGCGTGAGCGAGGAGCCGGCTGGCGGCCATGGTGCCAGCGGAGACGGGGGCGACGGGACTCTGGCCCTGGGCGGTGGCGGCGGTCATCTGGTAGAGATGCGCCGTGCCGGAGAGCGGCAGGCCGGTGATGGCGGTGACCTGCGAGGAAGTGGAGCGGTTGATGGCCACGAAAACGACGCGGCCGGGAGTGGTGCTGTCGGTGCTGGCGTAGACGACGACGTTCTGCACGTTGCTGGAAGTGGTTTGCAGAGAAGTGTCGCCGAAGCTGGAATTTGCGCCATCGAAATCGCGGAAGGCGCGGAAGCCCGCAAGAGTGTAGGCTTCGGTGTCACTTAAGGGCCAGAGATTGGCGGCGAAAAGTCCCTGAGCGCCGAAGATGCCGAGGTTATCGGCTTGCGCGATGGTGCCGGCGATGTGCTGGCTGCCGCCGTTGTTGTATTCGGTGATGGAAATCTTCATGCCGGGATTCTCGGCGGCGATGCGGGATTGCAGGCGCCCGAGAATGTAGATGGGCCCGCCGAGCACGTCCGCGGTAATCCAGGAATTTTCGGTGTAGGTGGTGTCCCAGAGGCTGCGCGGGCTCTGCACGATGGCCTGCACCTGCGCGGCCGTAAGCGTAGGACCGGTGAGATTGGTGACGCGATTGCCGCTGCCGTCGGTGGCTTCGGAATACCAGTGGAAGTCATATACATCCACGAGGGGCTTGCCATAGGTGGTGGAAGCCGTTTTGATCGCAGGGAGATATTTGTCCGGGAACCAGTTGTTGCCGGAGGGAGTGGCGCTGAGTTCGCCCTGCCAGTCGTAGATGCCTTCAAAACCGTAGTGGACGGGGCCGAAGATGAGGACATTGGGGAATTGGTCCTTGAGCGCCTGGGTGAGGGCGAGGGTTTTGGCGATGTAGGCGTCGGAGGTGACGGGATTGGGGCCCTGCACCTCGAGGTGCGTGGAATTCCAAAGTTCCGGCTCGTTGTCGAGCTGAACGAAAACGGGGTGGGTCGTGGGATTGGTGCCGAAGATAGATTGCCCGGAGAATTTCTGATCGAGGGCCCAGAGGAATTCGTCCATGTAGACGTAGTTGTCGGTGGTGGGAGGAGTGAGCGTGAACGGAGCGGCTGGACTGCGTGCTCTTTTTGATAGACAACCTGCTTGAAGCGGGTGAGGTCGGGAGGATTGCTGGTGCTCACGGGGCCATTTTCGTCGCCCGAGACGAGACCCTGGAGCTGGAAGGTGACGAGGCTGGCCATGCCGTCGGCTTGGTCGCCCGCGATGAAGCTGCGGACGGCTTCGGCGGGCGTGGTGCTGCTGCTGAGGTAGTTGTCGTTTTCGTAGAGGTAGTCGCTGCCGGCGTTAGAGGCGTTGGTTTCCCAGTTGTAGGCGGTCCAGCGATTGCCACCCGCGCGATCGAAGGTGAGATGCGGCGGCGCATCCGTGACGCCCGAGTAGAAATTGAGGCCGTAGATGTAGGGAGAAATGGGATGGGTGTTGCTGGGATTGATGGTGATGGTGACATTCGCTTGGGTGCCGGCAGGCGTGGCCGTGGCTTGCGAGGAGGGATTGCTTTCGCCGGCCGAATTCACGGCGGTGACGACGTAATAGTAGGGCGTGCCGTTGGTCAGGCCGGTGTTGGTGTAGCTGGCAGTGGTGGGTGAGGCGATTGTTGTGTACGGACCACCGTTGGTGGTGGAACGCTTTACGTTGTAACTCGTGGCGCCGGTGCTGGCGTTCCAGGTGAGGCTGATTTGCGCGTTTCCTGCGGTGGCTTGCAGCCCCGTGGGGACAGGCGGAATCGTGACAGGAGCAGTGGGCGTGGCCGTGGCTTGCGAGGAGGGATTGCTTTCGCCGGCGGAGTTCACGGCGGTGACGACGTAGTAGTAAGGCGTGCCGTTGGTGAGGCCCGTGTTGGTGTAACTGGCGGTGGTGGGTGAGGCGATCGTCGTGTACGGGCCACCGTTCGTGGTGGAACGCTTTACGTTGTAACTCGTGGCGCCAGTGCTGGCGTTCCAGGTGAGGCTGATTTGCGCGTTACCGGCAGTGGCTTGCAACCCTGTGGGGACGGACGGAATCGTGACGGGAGCAGTGGGCGTGGCCGCGGCTTGCGAGGAGGGATTGCTTTCGCCGGCGGAGTTCACTGCGGTGACGACGTAGTAGTAAGGCGTGCCGTTGGTGAGGCCGGTGTTGGTGTAACTGGCAGTGGTGGGTGAGGCGATCGTCGTGTACGGGCCGCCATTGGTGGTGGAACGCTTTACGTTGTAACTCGTGGCGCCAGTGCTGGCGTTCCAGGTGAGGCTGACCTGCGTATTTCCTGCGGTAGCCTGGAGTCCTGCTGGGGAGGCTGGCGGTTGCGTCCCCCCACCGCCTCCGCCACCATTCGAGGAGACCGAGCCGCATCCAGCCAGGAAGACGACAAGAATGAGCGTGAGGAGCGGAGAAGTGTAGCGTTTGACCTGAAAGCGAGATGCCATCGCGCGACTCCCTGTAGCGGTTGGGGCTGGGGCCAGTCTCTGGGAGTTATAGGTTAGGCGGGCGGAGGATGCGGGACAACCTGTTCGGAGGGACAGAATTGGGCCGGGGTACGCCGCCCCGCGGCTTCGTTTTTTGACGGAATTTCGCGGAGTGTCAGCGGATTTCGCCACCGGAAGACTGGCGCTCGGGTTCGCCAGGATTCTCCCGTACCGTGAGAGAGTGCGCGAAGAACAGGTACACTGGAGGGGAACGGAAAGGAACCAGGAGACGTGGCGAAAAGGGGAACGACGCAGGCACGCGGGAAAGGTGAATCCGGCGATATTGATTTTTGATGTGGATGGCGTGCTGGTGGATGTGCGGGAAACCTACTGGCGATCGGGCCTGCAGACGATGCAGCACTTGACGGGGGAAAAGCCGACTTGGGCGGAGTTTTACGAGTGGAAGCAAAAGCCGGGGAACAACGATGACTGGCGCCTGGTGTCGCGCTGGGCGACGGCCCTGGGCGTACCAACGACCTACGAGCAGGCGCGCGCGGCGTTCCAGCCATTTTACTGGGGAAGCGACGGCCGGCCGGGAAATGTCCTGAAGGAAAAACTGCTGGTGACGCCGCGCTTGATCGAAAAGTGGGCCAAGGGGCGGGAGCTGAACCTGTTCACCGGGCGCACGCGGCAGGAATTCACGTATACTTTCGAGCGCTGGGCGGCGGCGAGGTGCTTCCGCACGGTGGTGACGATGGATGACGCCGAGAAAAAGCCCGATCCCGAGGGGTTGCGCCTCATTTTGGCGGGACGCGATCCGGGCAGCGCGCTCTACCTCGGTGACAACATCGATGATGCGCTGGCAGCGAAGGCGGCGGGCGTGCCGTTCATGGGAATATTGCCAAAAGAGGCGTTTGATTACCGGCAGCGCGCGAAGGAGTTTCGGAAGCTGGGCGCGCTGGCGCTGCTGGAACGCGCGCGGGACCTGGATCGCTGGCTGGGGTGACGCCGTCAGGCAGCCCCAGGGCATCCGGTTGAATCCTATCTGGTGAACTTCCCCGCAAAGAACGCGGGAACTCTAGCGGGCCTTTGGGGGGAAGAAGGAACTGGGGCGCGCTCGCCCTTGGGACGTCAAGAATGAAAAAAACGATTTACATTGCTGCTTTTGGATTGGGTTTCATGGTGCGCCGAATCTGCACGCTCAAGCGCCCTCCGGGACCCATTCAGCCTGCTCCCTCCACGGTATCGTCCACGGCGTCGCCTGCGCCGCCCGTAAAACGGATGGAACCGAGGAAGAACATCCTGGGAGCGTGGAAACTAAATAAGGATGAAAGCGACGACCCGCGGCAAAAAGCTAACCAGCGAGCTTCGGGCAATTCGACGGGCAATCCTGGTGGGAACGGCGGGCCGCGCGTGGGCTGGCCCGGCGGCGGAATGGGTGGGGGCGGGATGGGCGGTGGACACCACGGGAATAACGGATCGCAAAATGGCACGGCGGAAGATCGCCAACGCTACAACCAGTTGCTGGACCCTTCGGTCCGTCTGGAGCTTGCGCGGAAGAATGACAAAGATCCCATCGTCGAAATGATGGGGGATCAGAGCCGGAAGACACTTTTCTACACGGACGGGCACAAACCGGACGCACCAGCGGGTGTCGGTACGGAAGTGGTGGAAGCAAGGTGGGACGGCGCGAAACTGGTGAGCGATTCCACGCTGCCAAAGAACGGCTCGTTGAGGCGCACCTACGAGGTGTCGCCGGACGGGCTGCAGTTGTGGGAAGAAGTTGAGATGGTGAGCGGTAAGGACAAATATCCGTCCAAATTCCGGTTTGTGTACGATGCGGTAGCCCCGGGCGACAACTACTAGCGTTAACCTGAAATCCCAAGTTGAAGAGGGATTCCTCCACTCCGGGACGGCCAAAATCGCCGTCCCTCCGGTCGGAATGACAAATTTTGGGTGGCGCATGAGGTGGAAAAACCCAACCTCGGGTTTCGGAATTAGAGGACTTCAGACGCGGAGTTTTGGCAAGGCCTGCTCGAGGTCGGCGAGGAGATCGTCCGTGGATTCGAGGCCGATGCTGAGGCGCACGATGCGATGATCATACGACGGCCGGCCGGGGATGCGGCCGATGTCATAGGCGACAGCGAGACTCGTGACGCCGGCCCAGCTATAACCCACCTTGAAGAGCTTGAGCGCGTCGATAAAGGCGAAAACCTGCTCCTGCGACGGCCCAGGCTTCAACACAATCGAAAAAACACCGGAAGAGCCGAGGAAATCGCGCTTCCAAAATTCGTGGCCCGGGCAGGAGGGGAGCGCCGGGTGCAGCACGCTTTCGACCTCCCGGCGGGCCGCGAGCCATTTGGCGACGGCCAGCGCGGAGATTTCGATGGCGGAGAGGCGTACGGCGAGAGTTTGCAAGCCGCGCAGGGCAAGGCTGCAATCGTCGGGAGAAACGGCACAGCCAATATTCTGTTGCGCGGCTCCCAGTCGCTGGTAGAGCGCAGCGTCGCGCACGGTGACGGAGCCGAGGAGGAGATCGCTGTGGCCGCCGATGTATTTCGTGAGCGCTTGCATGGTGATGTCGACACCGTGAGCAAAAGCGTCGAGGAGCACGCCGGCGGACCAAGTGTTGTCCAGAGCCACAAGGACATTGCGCGCATGAGCGGCGGCCACGATGGCGGGGAGGTCTTGCACTTCCATGGTGATGGAGCCGGGGCTCTCCGTCCAGATGAGGCGCGTGTTTTCCTGAATCAATGCCGCGATGCCTGCACCGATAGTGGGCTCGTAAAAAGTGGAGGTGACGCCGAAGCGCGCGAGCAGGTGCGTGGTGAGTTTGCGGTTGGGAAAATAGACGCTGGTGGGGAGGAGGATGTGATCGCCAGCGTGCAGCAGCGCCAGGTTGATGAGCGAGATCGCCGCTTGGCCGCCGGGGGTAAGAATGGTGTGAGCGCCGGATTCGAGTTCGCAAACCCGTGCGGCGAGTTCGAGCACCGTGGGCGTGCCGTAAAGACCGTAGGTGTACCCGACGCGATACTGGTCCCAGGTGTCGCGGACGGAGGCAGCGGAGGGAAACACCGTGGTAGAACCGCGATAAACGGGCGTGGTGAGGGAGCGGTAGCCCTCCGGGATTTTCGCGTCGGAGTGGATAAGCTTGGTTTTCCAGCTTTTGGTCATGGAGCGATCCCGTGGCAAGTGCAGCGGTCTCGCTCCAGTATAGCGGGAATTATTCAGATTTGGCCGGCACCGCCGCTAGCAGCTACAGCGCGGCGGCAAGCTGATCCAGGATCATGTTCCAGCCGGAGGTGGTGCGGGCGATGTAGTCCGGCAGAACACCTTCATGGGTGAGAGTCAGCTCGCAGCCGGATTGGAGCGCACGAATTTCAACCGTCACCTTCGTGCTTTCCTGCGAGTACGTCGGGACTTTGAGGGTGAAGACCAGCCGTCGAGGGCGATCAATTTCAAGGTATTTGCCGATGTGCTCGACGTGGGTGCCTTCCCTGTTCTCAACAATCAGGTACGAGCCTCCGACGCACGCGTCGATTTTGACCTTGCTCATCTTGCCGGTTGGAGTAGCGAAGAGCCACTTGCCCACGGTGTTCGGGTCCAGCCAGGCGTCGAAGACACTTTCGGCGGAGGCGCTGAATCTGCGGGTAACTTGCACGATTGTTTTTTGCGGATGAGAATTCATCGGGAATTGTCCTTTCAGCGGTTTCGTCCCGCGGCACTCGCCAAGAGAATCAGCGATCAAGAAAGGCACGCAGGCGGGCATAGCCGGCGCGACTCACGGGGAGCTGCACGCCGTTCCTCAGTACGGCCACGTGGCTGTCTTTGCCGTAGGGTTCAACCTTTGTGACGCGTTCCAGGTTAACGATGTAGGAGCGATGGATGCGGAGAAAGCGTGAGGGATCAAGAGCCGCTTCGAGGCTGGAAATGGGCTGCTGCTTCAGATGCTTTTTGCCTTCGCTGCAGAGCGCGACGTAATCGTCCTGCGCCTCGGCAAAGTCCAGCTTGGACACCGGAATGATGAACACCTGCGCACCATCGCGCACGGGAATACGTTCGAGGTATTGCGCGGGCGGGCGCGCCGTTGCGGCGAGCTCGGTGGCGGGAACGGCAGCGGATGGCGATTTGCTTTCCAGACGCTCTTTCGCGCGGTCCAGAGCCGCCTCGAAGCGCTCCGCGCCAAATGGTTTCAGAAGGTAGTCCACGGCGTGAACCTCAAAGGCGCGGATGGCATAACTGTCGTACGCGGTGACGAATACGATGGCACTGCCGGTGCCGACCAGCTCGAGCACCTCGAATCCATCGAGCTTGGGCATTTGAATGTCGAGGAAGATCAGATCAGGCTTCGTTTCCGTCACGATTTTGACGGCCTCGAAACCATTGGCGCACTCTCCGACAATTTCGATCTCCGCGTGCGGAGCAAGCAATTCGCGGATGACCTGACGCGCCAATTCTTCGTCGTCAACGATGACCGCACGGATTTTCCTGTCATTGGGCAGGTTCACGTTGCGCGCCCCTCCCTTTCCGCTGGGAGCGTGATCGAAACGGAAAAGCGATCTCCCTCAGACCTGACGTTGAAACTCGCGCGATCGCCGTAGCGGGCCTCAAGCCGCTGGCGCACATTGACGAGCCCCATGCCATTCTTTTGCCGCCGGGGCGGGGCGTCAGGATCGAATGTGTTTTCGACGACGATGGAGAGGGCGCCATTCTGGCATTGCGCGTCGAGCCGGACCCACCCACCCTCGACGAGATTGGAAATACCGTGAGTAAACGCGTTTTCGACCAGCGGCTGCAAGAGCAGCGGCGGGACATCCATCGGGAGCGCTTCCTTGGCGATACTTTCCTCCATGCGGAAGCGCCCGCCGTAACGGATTTTCTCGACCGCGAGAAACGCGTGAATCAACGATATTTCCTCTTCGAGAGGAATCGTGGATTTTTCGCCGAGGCCCAGAGTACGGCGCAGGAAATCGCCCAGCAAAACGCACATTTCGCGCGCCTTCGCCGGATCGGAGGTTGTGAGCGCGCTGATGGAGTTCAGGCTGTTGAAAAGGAAATGGGGATTCACTTGGGCCTTTAGGGCGCGGAGTTCCGCATCGCGGGCAAATACGCGCGCTTCCATGGCGCGCGCTTCGGCCTCTTGCGAGGCTTCGACGGCGAGGAGCACGTAGTAAAAGCTGACGGAAAAAAGATACAGAATCACGCCGGTGCCGAGGAGAATGGGGAGGGTGCGAGACAACCGGCCCGTGAGCCCTGGATAGATGGCCGTCTCACTTAGGATGTAGGCGAGCAGCTCCGCGCACAGAATCCACAGCCCGCTAGCCACCACCGCGGCCGCTACGTGGACTTCGAGGAGCTTTCCGATGGCCACTTGGCCGGAGGGGAGCGCGCGGCAGGAATACCAGGCGGCGAGGCAAACGAAAGCGTAGAGCAGGCAGAGCGGGAGGGACATGGAGAGGGCCTCGCGCCTGCTCAATCCTCCCGTGACAACCATGAGATAAGCCAGCAATGCTGCAAGGGGAATCCAGGCCAGGAGGTAGAGCGCGAGGCGGCTCAGTCGGCTGAGAATGGGGTGCATGTGGGCATCAGTTCTTGATGACGACGCTTCCAAAAACAGCGCCGCCTTTGACGATTAAACGTTTGGCGCCAGAGCCTGGCGGCTGGGTGTGGATCGTCCGGTCTGAGTACTCACCAAAGACCGCCGCGCCGCGACTCACAACGACCCAAGTGATGGGAACGCGGATTTCAATGGCGCCGAAGACCGCGTCGAGATGGACGGCGGCCTCGTCACCTTCGATTTCCGCTTCGGTCAGATCAATCTTGAGCTCGCCGAAAACCGCTGAGACTTTCCCGCCCCTGAAGTTCTTCGATGTAATCCGCTGATGGTTGCCGCTGAAAACGGCTGTCCGCGTGCAAATCCGCGGCGTCGGACGCAAATCCCGGCTTGACACCGATACTCAAGGGTCTTACCCACTTGGCTCCCCCAGGACGAACCGCCGCCAAGGGAGCGCGAGAGGATCCAGAGTCCCCAAAGGATGATGGCCAGAGGCCAAAACATGCTCCAGCGGATGTGAAGATAGCCAAAATTTCTCAACAGTAGGACGACGCCCGCGAGCGTCAGGAAAGAGCCCCAAAACCTGCCAGGGCCGGCTGAGAAAACAAGTCCTTCGACCCCGAAGAAAATGAGGATCGCCGGCCAAAAGAACTGGAAAATGTGGTGGGCGGAAACGATCCCCATCTGGTCCAGCAGGAAAATCGTTCCAACCGCGATGATAGCAAGCCCCCAGGAAAGGCCTGAGGGGAATCGACGGATATCATTCGCCATGGTTTTGCCCTCCACGGGAGCGGGACAGCACGGGCTGACTGGTCTTCACGGCGCGTCACGAGCAGGATCGCCAGACCCATGCTTATGAGGAGCAACGGCCAAAATGTTCCCAATTCGTGCACCCCTGGCGCATCCAGTTGCGCGATGAGCATACTCCACACACCCTCAACAATCGTTGAGGCGATCCAGATATTGCCCGGCTGGATGTGGCCGTAGCCGAGCGTCCTCAATTGAAGCACAAGGCCGACCAGGATCAGAAGCCCTGCTCCTCCCAGTATGAATATCCTCCCCGAGACGGATAGAGCAAGGGGCACTTGCCGATTCGCGTTGGTCATACTCTCATCTCCCGCCATGTCTGTGGCACGTTCCATGGCGTGAGAATAAGCAGGAGGAGAGGCGATGTCGCGGTCTTTTCGGCAAATAGCGGTCGAATACCGGCGAGTGACGGATTACTTTGCTGTCGAAAGGGGCTGGAACAAGAAAATCACTGCTTGCAAGCCCGCAGGCTTGTCCTGTCCAA
>CAWADS010000018.1:0-147911 GCA_963780785.1 Candidatus Acidiferrales bacterium | reverse complement strand
CGGCTGACAAAGCGCCGGCCGGACCGGGAGTATGGGTGCTGACCGATTCCGACCTCACGACGTATTACTATGTCGAAGCCTGCCAAACCCTGCGGGTAGCCATCCCCAACCTGATGCGCAGCAGCGCCGCCCGCCGAGGCGAGTCCATCCGGCCGCAGTTGGCCGACCACCTGGGCATCCCCGAATCGCGGGTGGCCAAGTACCTCTCCGACCACTGTGTGGTGCGCTGGCTGCAGATGGACGATGACGCTGCCACTTCGCCCATTTCCTTATTGCTGTGCTGCATCCCACTCTCAACGAGTAGGGCCAACCGGGAATCACCGCTTTTTGGCAAATCGCAGGCACTTGCGTCCTGAGAGTAAACCGCCAAAGAGCCACCTCTAAGACCCCATTTGCTGGCCTCGGGTACCGTTCAACCCTTGTTTTTGACCATTCACCGTATCCTGCTGGCTTCCGCCCCCTACCCCATGCAAACTATAGGAGTCGCAAGACTTACGGACGCACTTCGGTGCGTGGTACTCTGAAAAAGCCTTGGGGGCTGTTTCATCCTGGCTTATTTTGTCGTTCTAATTTGAGTTGGCGTTGTTCCTTTCGAAAGTGAGGCTATAGCTGCATGCCGAATCCTCTCAGCACGCAATTCTTCCGGTCCATGGACTGGATCGTTTGCAAGACGGCGAGTATCACCTTCAATACCCTTCAATTCTTCAACAAGCGCAATCCCAACCCTTCCATTACCCCGCAGTGGTCTGATAAGCCGCTCCTGAAATCCTGGGAAAAGACCAAGCCGACGCTGGGCTTCCCGCGGCAGACAGACTCGCTCTGCCCTGCCTGCGTGAAAGCAGCCCGCGAGGCCATCATCAGTGGCGCGAAAGATTGGCGCGACCTCGCTCATGAAAAGGTCGGCGAGATCAAGGCGCAGATTGTCGAGCGCGACGGCCAGGTCTGGATGATCAAGGATTGCCCGCAGCACGGCCACTACGAAGACCTCATGGCCATGGACTCCAGCTTCCTCAAGTGGATTGAGTCGCAGTTCCCCGGACGCGATATTCCGGCGCACAACGATGAAGGCCTGCACCGGCACGGCTCATCGAATGTCCGCTATGGCCGTGGCTCCGTCCTCACCGTGGATCTGACCAACCGCTGCAACATGATGTGCGATCCCTGCTTCATGGACGCCAACCAGGTTGGCTACGTCCACGAGCTTTCCTGGGAAGAAGTCACTGAAATTCTGGATAACGCGGTGAAGATCAAGCCGCGCCGCCAGATGTCCGTGCAGTTCTCCGGCGGCGAGCCCACCATGAGCCCGTATTTCTTCGACGCCATCCGCTACTCGCGCAAGGTCGGCTACAACTCCGTGCAAGCCGCCACCAACGGCATCGAATTCGCCAAGAGCAAGGAATACTGCAAGAAGGCCTTTGAAGCCGGGCTGCGCTACGCCTATCTCCAGTTCGACGGCATCGGCAACGACGCCAACAGCCACCGCCAGATCGGCAACCTCTTCGACGTCAAGCTGCGCGCCATCGAGAACATGCACGAAGCCGGCATCGAAATCGTGCTCGTGGTGACCATCGTCAACAACGTGAACAACGATCAGGTCGGCGCCATCGTCAAGTTCGCGATGGAAAACCCCAAGAAGATCGCCTTCATCAGCTTCCAGCCGGTTTCCTTCACCGGCCGCGACGAAGACATTACCCCTGAGCGGCGCCTGCGCCAGCGCTACACCCTTTCGCACCTCGCCAACGATGTCAGCAAGCAGGTTGGCCGCATCGAGCCCACGCGCGATTGGTTCCCCATCTCCTTTATCAGCACCTTCGCGGGTTTCGCGGACATGGTCAAGGGCAACGAATCCCAGTGGGGTTCGCTCTCCTGCGGCTGCCATCCCAATTGCGGCGTCGGCACGGCCATCATGATCAACAAGGAAACCAAGGAATGGGCCCCCGTGCCGCGCTTCCTCGACGCGCAGCAGCTTACCGCGGATGTCACCGCCATCACCGATGCCGCCCGCGGCAAGAACTTCTCCAACTTCATGATGGCCATGGCCCTCTTGAAGAACTACAAGCCCTTTGAAGGGCCCAAGGGCCTGAAGCTGTACGACCTCTTCAAGAAATTCGACAAGACCTGGGCGCTTACCAAGGGCTCCACCAGCAAGTACGGCAAGACTTCTCCCGAGCGCACCTACGAAGATGCCATGAAGCGCCGCGCGCAGGATCCCTGGAACTTCCTGTTCATCGCCGGAATGTGGTTCCAGGATCTCTTCAACTACGACTTCCGCCGCACCGAAATGTGCATCATCCCCTACGGCACGCAGCAGGGCGAAATCAGCTTCTGCGCGTACAACACCGGCATCGGCTGGCGCCAGATCATCGAAAACATGCACAAGAACGCGACCGTGGCCGAGTGGTACAAGACCCACGGCAAGCATGAAATCTACGCCAAGGGCAAGACCGTCAACCTCGGCTCTTACGAGCACTCGCTGGTGATTGACGCGGATGATGCCGCGCGCGTGCGCCACATCGAGCACGACATCCCGGTGACCGCCGCCGAAGAAAACCGCCTCCGCCGCAAGAAGGCTCTCGAAGAGCAGGCCAAAGTTCGCGCCATCTACGAAGAGCTCGTACTGAAGAAGCCGCAGCCGACCGTCGTGCAGATCGGCGCGGTCAGCGACATCGCCAAGGCGGTGCCCGCCAACTTCGCCAACGCCAACAAGCCCGTAGCGATCGCCCCGGCCAACGGCAATGGTAACGGCCACGAAGCGCCAAAGGCCAAGGAAACAGCCGCCGAAGCCGTCGCCGGCGACTAATCCCTGTGCCTGGACTGTAGCTCAGGCCTTAAGGCCTGAGGCTTTTCCCAGCGCCACCGCAAATTCCAACGGCCCCGGTTCTCCGGGGCTGTTTCCATTTTCTGCGCTATCCTTAGTCGAGGAGAATCCTCATGCCGCGAAAACTGGAAGGCCGCATTGCTCTGGTCACCGGCGCCAGCCGCGGCATCGGCCGTTCCATCGCCGTCGCGCTTGCTGGCGAGGGTGCCCATGTGGCTGTGAACTACAGGAAGGAACAGGCCGCGGCAGAAGAAGTTTGCGCAGCGATTCGCAAACTTGGCTCGCGGACCATTGCCGTCCAGGCCGACGTTTCCGTCTCCGCCGAGGTCAATCGCCTGGTCGCCGCCGTCGAGCGCGACCTCGGCCCCGTGGACATCCTGGTGAATAACGCCGGGATTTCACAAATCAAGCCATTCGGTGAGCTGACGGAAGCCGATTGGGACCACCTTCTTGATGTCAATCTCAAGTCCGCCTTCCTCGTCACCCAGCGCGTCCTTCCCGGCATGCGCCAGCGGCACTGGGGCCGCATCATCAATCTTTCCTCCGTCGCGGCACAAACGGGTGGCGTCGTCGGTCCGCACTACGCCGCGTCCAAGGCGGGACTCATCGGCCTGACGCACTCCTATGCGGCGCTGCTCGCCAAAGAGGGAATCACTGCTAACGCGATTGCGCCGGCGCTCATCGCAACGGAAATGGTAACCTCCAATCCCAATGCCTCCGCGGAACGCCTGCCCGTGGGCTTCTTCGGCTCGCCGGAAGAGATCGCGCGCGCGGCTGTCTTGCTGGCGGAAAGCGACTTTATCACCGGCCAGACCATCAGCGTAAATGGCGGCTGGTACATGACGTGATCGCGCAGCACCTACGTTATAATTGAAGCTTAAGCGAAGCAGCCCATCGAAAGCTCATCTGGAGGATTCCCGGCAATGCCGATCTACGAATACATTTGCGAAGACTGCAACGAGCGCTTTGAAAAGATTGTCATCAACAAGCAGCAGGAGATCTCCTGCCCCAAGTGCTCCAGCAAGAAGGCCGCGATCCAGCTTTCCGTTTTCGCTACGGCCGGCTCTGGCGGTTCAACCACGCCCTCCAGCGGCTCTTCAAGCGGAGGCGGCGGCTGTTGCGGTGGCGGCTGCTCCTGCCACTAATTTGGAGTGCGGCGCCTTGCTTGCCTGAGCTTCGAAGGGGCGCCGATTTTCTCTCCTTCAACTTAAACCTCGCCATCACGCCTACGCTCCCCCGTCATACCGAGCGCAGCGAGGTATCCCTCTTACATTCCTTTTGCCTACCATTCGCCCGAGCCACAGAGGCAATTTTAGTTGACCGGCGCACTCTTGATGTAGCGCGATGCAAACGTTAGAAATGTGGGCCAGTTCGGCGCAGGAGTATGGCCGCCGCTGTGTTGGCGAAAGGCGATGTCGCCGCCGATCAGCGCCGTTTCGATTGCGGGAAATTCCGTGGTGCCCAGGTCCTTCTTGCCCAGGAGCTTGTAGACCGGCCCGGCACCGGCCGCCGCCAGGAACATCCCCTTGGCGTCCGCCCATCCATCGCCCTGGGTGGCGCCGGCGCCGATAAACACCGGGCGCGGGGCGCACAGCGCAATCAATTCGTGCGCGTCCACGGGCAAGTCGTTGACCGTCAGCGGCCCGTCGTACTTGAGGAAGTTGCCCGCCATCCAGTGGTATTCGCCGGTCCCCGCAATGTTGCCGATCTGCTCGCCAAACTCGTGGCGCCAAAGCTTCGCGCCGCCCTCGCCGGAAGAGCTCACGTAAACGATCGCAAAACGCGGGTCGTAGGCCATCGCCACCAGGGCCGCTTTGCCGTAGCGCGAATGGCCCTCGAGGCCCACTTGCTTGGCGTCCACGCTCTTGTCGGTCTCGAAATAATCGAGCGCGCGGCTGGCGCCCCAGGCCCACGCCCGCAAAGCGCCCCAATCGTCCAGCTTGCGCGGCCGCCCCTTGTTCACCAGGCCGATGATGCCTTGCGTCAAGCCGGCGCCGTTGTCGGCCTGCACGCTGGTCGGAATATAGACCGCGTAGCCCCAGCCCTTGGCCAGCACCTGCCCCTGCCAGGCCGTAGGACTTGGCGCGCCCGGCGGGGGCGGCGGCATGCGCTTCATCAGGGCAGCGAGAAACTCCGGGCTGAAGCTGAGCTCCATGATGACCGGCACGGGCCGCGTCTCGTTGGCGGGAATGGTCAGCGTCAACTGGATATCCACGGTAACCTGCGGGTACGAGGAATTGTCCACGTGCCCCACGAGTTTCTTCGTGATCACCGGGACATCTTCGTGCATCTCCCGGGTCGTGCTGATCACTTCCCAATTCACTCTGGGCGTGACCTTGGGCGCGCGGCCGTAGATCTCCCTGTCAAAATCCTCCACAATCTCCGGGCGGCGCTGCCTCCACCAGATTTCCGCCGACGTGACCTTCTTGCCGTCCTTCAGCACCAGCGGATCGGGAAGGTTCCCGTAAACGTTGGCCTTGGACTCGTCATAGTTCGCGGCATTCGGCGAATTGGGATCACCGTCGGCGCCGCGCCGGATCGCCGTGATGTGCAGCAGGTCCATGATCCGCTGGTGATCCTGCTCGGCCGTCAGTTGCACCGGCGCAGGCGGATTGTCCGCGGCCGCTGGCGCGCCCTGCCCGCCTCCGCGCCCCGCCGCGTGCACGCACAACGCCACCAACGCCAAACCAAGCAACCATGCAATCGGTTCGCGGGCTACGCACGGATTCCTCCCTGCATTCTCTTCCACTGCCTCGCCGGAACACCGACTATCCTACATGCTTTTCACCGGCGAATGAGCGACTCTTTCTTTTGTACGGGCCGCGTTTCTGAGAATCGCGAGTTGAGGTTGTATGCACCGCGGATGAGGTTGCGGGGCGGGGCCGGGTGCGTTGAAGCTGTGCTATGCTGCGTGGCGAGCCGGAGATCCCGACGAAGGAGATCGCACCATGAAAATGTTGGCGGCAATTGGCGTGCTGTTATTTGTGCCGGTGTGCGCGCACGCGCAAGCGGCAAAGCCCTGTGAAGAGTTGAAGACGGAAATCGCAGCGAAGCTGGACGCAAAAGGCGTGAAGTCGTACACGCTGGAAATCGTGGCCAAGGACAAGGATGCGGAAGGCAAGGTGGTGGGCACTTGCGGGGGCGGGACAATGAAGATCATGTACAAGAGAGAGGCAGCCCCGGCCGAGACCCCGGCGAAGGAAGCAAGCAAGCCGTAGGAGTGCGGTTCTCAGTTTTCGGTTATCAGTGGCAAGTTTTCGGAAAAGAACGCGGGACGGACAGAGAATCCCCAAGACCCACGCGACCAGGCCGGGGAGGGCGCCAGACGAGGATGAAGCTCCCGGCTGCCCGTCCAGATGACCCAGGAAAAGCCTCAGGCCTCAATGGCCTGAGCTACAGCTCCAAACTCTGCACAACGAGGATGGAACACCCGGCTAGCGGGAATAGTTCTTCAGATAGGCGGGGAGGGGCGTGTCGCTCTTGAGGCGCGCGTCGGGTTGCGGCGGCTGGGCCACGGTTTCGAGCGGCAGGACGCCGGCCCAGACTGGCAGAGCGTAATCGGCCTCGTCATCCACCGGGCCGCCGGTGCGCACCTTGGCGGAAACTTCTTCGAGAGGCAGGGCCAGGACCGTGGTGCCCTTCAGTTCCTGCTCGGTGGGCTGGCGAACATCGTCCCAGCGGCCCTTGAGCACGTGTTCGGTGAAGATGCGCAGGGCCTCCATTTTTTCGGCGGGATCTTCCACGAGCCGCGCGGTGCCGAGAATCACGACCGAGCGGTAGTTCACGGAGTGGTGGAACGCCGAGCGGGCGAGCACGAGTCCATCCACGTGCGTGACCGTGACGCACACCGGCACGCCACCGCTGAGCGTGCGCAGCATGCGGCTGGCGGCGCTGCCGTGGAGATACAGCGTGTCGCCCGCGCGGCCATAGTTCGTGGGGATGACGTAAGGCTGGCCGTCGGCGTTGAAGCCGACGTGGCAGACGAAGCCCGCATCGAGAATGCCGTAGACCGTTTCGCGATCGTAGTGGCCGCGCTTGGGCAGGCGTTTGACTTGCGTGCGTTCGGTGGGAGTGAATTCGCTCATCCCGCTATTCTACGGCTTGACGGGTGATGCGCCAGAGCCAACTTGGCCTCCCGCAGCCGCGCCCGGTTTCTGCGAGCGAAAAGAGAATAGTCCAATTGACGCGGCTTGGGAATCGTGTAGCCTGTGTCCTTGCGTCCAGAGAGAGGTGTAAGCCATGGCAACCGCAAAACCCGTGTTCAGCAAAGAGACATTTCAGTTTTTCCGCGAATTGGCAAGCAACAACCGCAAAGCGTGGATGGATGAGAATCGCGACAGATACCAGTCCGCGATCGTGCAGCCCTTCCGGAGATTGCTGGAGGAACTGGCAACGCCGGTGCTGAAGCTGAACGGCCAGTTTGATACGAGCGGGCGCACAGGGCCAAATTTTTCGCGGATCAATCGTGATATCCGATTCGCCAAAGACAAGACGCCTTACAAAACGCAGATGTACCTGAAGTTTTCCACGCCTTCGCCGGGGGATCGCGAAAACGGCCAGCTTTATGTGGGCCTTTCGACGGAAACGGTGACGGCGGGCTTCCGCATCTACGCGGGCGGAAAACGGAAGAATTCGACGCTGGCGCTGATTGCCGAGCCCCGCGTCGTTGCCAACCCCAAATGGGTGGCCCAACAGAAAAAGCGGCTGGGCAAGAAATACGACAGCTACTGGTATACGACGGAGAAGGGCGAGTGGACTAAGCACGCGAGCTGGCCCACGGAGCCGGAAAACTGGAAGAAGATCCAGGCGTGGATTGTGCGGAAAAAGATGAAACCCGGCGATGCGTTGCGCGCGAGTTTCGCAAAAGAGGCCGTCAAAATTTTCAAGGATGTGTATCCGCTGCTGAAATTCACGAGCTTGCCGAAATGAAGAAAATCCTGAGCGCCCTGGCGTGGATGGCGGTGGCGGTGGTGGGCGGCGGCGGCGCTGGGCACCATCGCCTTCCATCGCGGGGAACCCATCAATGCAACGTGGTTCGTGCTGGCGGCTGGTTGCTGTTACTTGTGGCGTACCGGTTCTACTCCTCGTTCATCGCAGCGAAATTGCTGGCTTTGGACAACACGCGGGCGACGCCGGCCGAGCGTAGAGAGGATGGGCGAGACTTTGTGCCCACGAACAAGTGGGTTTTGTTCGGCCACCATTTTGCCGCGATTGCAGGGCCTGGGCCGCTCGTTGGCCCGACGCTCGCCGCGCAATTCGGATACCTGCCGGGAACATTGTGGCTGATTGCGGGCGCGGCATTTGCCGGATGCGTGCAGGATTTCGTGATCCTGTTTTGTTCGATACGGCGCGACGGCAAAACGCTGGGCGAAATGGCACGGCAAGAAGTGAGCGAGCGCGGCGGATTCATCGCGCAGCTGGCGGTGCTGGCGATCATGATCATTCTTTTGGGCGTCGTGGCGCTGGTGGTGGTGAACGCGCTGAAAAGTTCGCCCTGGGCCACGTTTACGCTGGCAATGACGATTCCCATTGCGCTGCTGCTCGGCGTCTATCTGCGCTATTTCCGGCCAGGGCGCGTGATAGAGGCGTCGGCGATGGGGGTGGCGCTGGTGTTGTTTGTGGTGGTGGCGGGGCAGTGGGTGGCGGATTCGCCGGCGTGGGCGAAGATGTTCACGATGAGCGGTGTGGGGCTGGCGTTTGCGATCATCGCGTATGGATTCGCGGCGTCGGCGCTGCCCGTATGGCTGCTGCTGGCGCCGCGGGATTATCTGAGCTCGTTCATCAAGGCGGGCGCGATTTTTACCCTGGCCGCGGGAATTCTTCTGGTGCGGCCGCAGGTGTTGATGCCGCCGCTGACACGCTTTGTGGATGGCACGGGTCCGGTGTTTGCCGGGAAGATTTTTCCCTTTTGCTTCATCACCATTGCGTGCGGCGCCATCAGCGGATTTCACTCGCTGATTTCCAGCGGCACAACGCCGAAAATGATTCGGCGCGAGGGGCAGGCGCGGCTGATCGGCTACGGCGCGATGTTGATGGAGTCGTTTGTCGGGGTGATGGCCATGGTGGCGGCATGCGCGATGACCCCGGGCGTCTACTTTGCGATCAACAGCCCGTCGACGATTGTGGGCGCGACGCCCGAAGCTGTTTCGCAGACCGTCTCAAGCTGGGGCTATCCGCTGACGGCGGGGACCATGACCGGCCTGGCGCACGCGGTGGGCGAGCAGACGTTGCTCAATCGCGCTGGGGGCGCCCCCTCGCTTGCCGTGGGCATGGCGCAGATTTTTTCAAATACCATTGGCGGGGAGAAGCTGTTGAGCATCTGGTATCACTTCGCGATTATGTTTGAAGCGCTGTTTATTTTGACGGTGCTGGACGCCGGGACGCGCGTAGGACGCTTCATGGTGCAGGAACTTGGCGGGCGGGTGTGGAAGCCGCTGGGACGGATGAATTGGATGCCGGCGATATTGCTGTCGAGCGCGCTGATTGTCGCGGCGTGGGGCTACTTTCTGTACCAGGGAGTTGTGGATCCGTTGGGGGGAATCAATTCGCTCTGGCCGCTGTTTGGAATTTCCAACCAGTTGCTGGCGGCGGTGGCGCTGGTGGTGGCCACGACGATTCTCCTGAAGATGGGGCGGCTGAAATGGATTTGGGTGACGCTGCTGCCGATGATCTGGCTGGTGATCGTCACCATGACCGCGAGCTACCAGAAGATTTTCAGCGGCAATGCGCGGATCGGGTTTTTGGCGCAAGCCAATGCGCTGGCCGCGCAAATTAGCGTCTGGGGACGATTCGCCGCGGCAAACATCGGGGAGACCCAGACGAGTGATTTTCAATCTGCGGCTGGATGCGGGTGTGACGGCGGTTCTGGCGGGGATGATTCTGGTGCTGGTGATTGAAGCGGTATTACAGTGGTATGCGATCTTGGGCCGACGTAAAGCGCCCGTGCTGCGTGAGACGCCTTACGTGGCCACGCGATGGGCGGAGGGGGATTGATGCGGCACGCATGGGAAGAACTTTCGCGAGGATTGCGGCGAGCGTGGCAAGGGGTGCGCGAATGGAGTGGCGATGCCGCATATGAGAAATACGTGCAGTGCAGCACGCGAATCGGCGGGGGAAAGCCGCTGACGCCGGCGGAGTTTTATTTGGAGCAGTTGAAGAGGCGCTATTCGCGGCCGAGCCGGTGTTGCTGAGGCGAGAGGGGCTAAGTTCGGTGTCACCAAGCGATCAAGCCACGATCCCTCCACTACGCGGCCCGACGCGCCAAAAGACGGCGCGAAGAAAAAGTCGGGCCGCTCCGGTCGGGATGACCGCAAGTTAGAAGGTGCCGAGATGGGGTCGAGCACGCATGATGCAGAGGGGTAACGAGCTAGCCGCCGGCAATGGCGCCGATGACGAGAAAAGGCTCGTCGCCGGTGACGACGGCATGGGGCAAGGGGGCGTCTGGCAGTTCGTGGGACAAATCTTCGGAGCACGCGAAGAAGCGCAAGAAGGGGCGGCGCTGCTGGGTGCTGTGGTCGCGAATGGTGCCCCGCAGCATCGGGTAGGAGGCCTCAAGCGCGTCGAGGACCGAGCGCTGTGTGGCTTGGCCCCCGACATCGAGCAGTACCTCGCCTCCAACGTGAGCTAGGGCCCGCAGATGGGGTGGGAGAATAACGCGGATCATGGCAACGTCTGGACCTCGACGGAAAGCACGGCGGGAAGATCCCGGACAATGGGGGCCCAGGAATCCCCGGCATCGGAGGAAGCATACACCTGGCCGCCGCTAGTCCCAAAATAGATGCCACAGGAATCGAGCGAGTCCACGGCCATGGCGTCGCGCAGAACATTGACGTAACAGTCGCTCTGCGGGAGTCCTTTGGTGAGTGGCTCCCACTCGTTCCCGCCGGTGCGACTGCGGTAGACGCGGAGTTTGCCCTCGGGTACAAAATGTTCGCCGTCGCTTTTGATGGGGACGACGTAAATGGTTTCCGGCTCGTGGGCATGAACATCGATCACGAAACCGAAGTCAGAGGGCAAGTTTCCGCTGACTTCGTGCCAAGAATCGCCGCTATTGTCGCTGCGCATGACGTCCCAATGTTTTTGCATGAAAAGCACGTCAGGGCGCGAGGGATGGAGGGCGACGTGATGGACGCAGTGGCCAACTTCGGCTTCCGGGTCAGGGATGTATTGAGACTTCAGACCACGGTTGATGGGCCGCCAGGTCTTTCCGGCATCATCGGTGCGGAAGGCGCCCGCGGCGGAAATAGCGATGTAGATGCGGTTGGGGTTCTTGGGGTCCTGAATGATGGTGTGCAGGCACATGCCGCCAGCGCCGGGCTGCCATTTCGGTCCTGTGCCGTGACCACGAAGACCGGCAAGTTCGTGCCAGGATTTGCCGCCGTCTGTGGAGCGGAAGAGAGCAGCGTCTTCGACACCGGCGAACAGGGTGTCTGGATCGACATGCGAGGGTTCGAGGTGCCAAACGCGCTTGAATTCCCAGGGATGCTGCGTGCCATCGTAAAACTGATGAGTAGTGAGCGGCTTGCCGGTATCGGCAGAAGTGTCGTAGACGAATTTGTTGCTCTCGCCCTTAGGCATACCGCCGGGGCCGGTGGTTGGTTCGCCCGGCGGAGTGCCAGGTTGAAACCAGGTCTTGCCGCCGTCATCGGAACGCTGAATGACCTGCCCGAACCAGCCGCTGGTCTGTGAGGCATAGATACGATTGGGGTCGGCGGGGGAACCCTTGACGTGGTAGATCTCCCATCCGGCGAAATGGGGGCCGCTGACCTCCCACTTTTCGCGCTTGCCGTCGGAAGACAACAGAAATGCGCCCTTACGTGTGCCAACAAGGACTCGGACTTTGCTCATCGAAAGCTCCTTTTCACGCGATACGAAGCCGTGAAAGCGCAGTACGGTAGCGGACCATGAGTGGCGCCGGCCGCCCGCCCGGGCAACGGGGAGACAGTTTGCCATATAGCTTGCAGAATGCAAGTGTTAAAATATAGCTACACGTGCTTCTAGCAAGCTGTGGAAAAATGCAGGAAAGACTTTCTTTAGCAGGTTGCTGAAAAATCTCGAACTGATGATACGAAAAGTGAAGCGCATCCGTCTTAATAGATTGGGAGGATAAGGATGCGCGGAGAAGATTATCAGCAGGGAGCGATGTACAGCTACATTTCGCCGGAGCAGCGTGTGCCGCAGGAACATCCGCTGCGGGCGATTCGCGAGATCGTGGATGCGGTGTTGAAAGAGTTGTCGCCGGAATTTGCGCGACTATACGCGGCGAACGGGCGGCCGTCGATCGCCCCGGAGAAATTGCTGCGGGCGCTTGCTGTTGCAAGTGCTGTACACGGTGCGCAGCGAGCGGCTGCTGATGGAGCAACTCGACTACAACCTGTTGTTCCGTTGGTTTGTGGGCCTGAACATGGACGACGCGGTGTGGGTGCCGACGGTGTTCACGAAGAACCGCGACCGTTTGCTGGAAGGCGATATTGCGGCTGCCTTTTTCGATGGCGTGGTGGAAAAGATTCGCTCGCACGGGCTGCTGAGCGACGAGCACTTCACGGTGGACGGGAGTTCCTGGAGGCGTGGGCGGGCGCGAAGAGTTTCATACGAAAAGATTGCAAGAGCGAACCTACCCGAGGAAGGCGGCAGCAATCCGACGGTGAACTTTCATGGGGAGAAGCGGTCGAACGAAATGCATGCTCCACGACGGAACCGGATGCGCGGCTGGCGAAGAAGGGCAAGGGCAAGGAAGCCAAGCTGATTTACACGGGCCGTGCTGACGGAAAACCAACGGTCGATCGTGAGACGCGGTTGACGAAAGCGACGGGAACGCGAATGCGCGGCGGCGCTGGAAATGGCGGAAGAGGTGAGCGGCGAGCAGCGCGTGACGCTGGGCGGGGACAAAGGCTACGACCAAAAGAAATTGGTGGAGGCGCTGCGGCGAGAAAACGTGACCCCGCACGTGGCGCGGAACGAGAAACGACCTGGTGGCAGCGCCATCGATGGACGTACGGCGCGGCACGCGGGCTACGAAATCAGCCAGCGGGTGCGCAAACGCGTGGAAGAGATTTTTGGCTGGATGAAGACGATTGGGTTTGACCTGCCCCCCGCATCCGCAGGTTGGATCATACGACATTCGTGGCCTGTGAGAGGGCTGCTTCGTCTGGCGTAGCGCGAAGCGCGGAGCCGGACGAAGGAAGAGAAAGTTGCCGCGCGAATGCTGCTGGCGTTTGGTAGCCCAGCGCGCTATGCGGCCGCTCCTCGTTGTATTCCACCCGCCACGCCGCGATCTTCCGCCGCGCGTCCCACAGGTTTTCAAACAAGCTCACATTCAAACATTCATCCCGCAGCTTGCCGTGAAAACTTTCCACGTGACCGTTCTGCTGCGGCTTTCCTGGCTGAATATGCACCAACGCGATCTGCCGCTCGATGCACCACGCCAGAAAATGCCGGCTGGTGAACTCCAGTCCATTATCACAACGAATCGCCAGCGGTTGCCCCCGCTCCGCGATGATCGCTTCCAGCACCCGTGTCACTCGGCGGCTCGCCATGCTGGTGTCCACCTCCAAAGCCGCACATTCCCGCGTGTATTCGTCCTCCACCGTCAACACGCGGATGGCTCTTCCACTGGCTACCGCATCGTGCACAAAATCCAACGCCCATTCCTGATTCGCTCCGGTCAGCGCGGGCCGTGGCAATCCCTCGCGCACCAGCCTCTTGCGCGCTTTTCGGCGCACCGCCAGTCCCGCTTCCTGGTACACGCGAAACACCCGCTTGTGATTCACGCGCTCCCCGCTGCCCACCAGCAAAACATGCAACCGCCGGTAGCCGAAGCGCGGCTTCTTCCGCGCCAACTCCACCAGTCGCTCGCGCAGCGCGGCATCGCTCCGCGTGCTGCGGTAGCGATAACTCGATACTGCAATCTCCATCAGCCCGCAAATCCGCTGCTGGCTCGCCTGGTAGTGTTCCCCCAGCCAGCGCACTTCTTCCCGCAGCTTCACCAGCCCCAGCCGTTTTTTGAGATCACCGCTTTCAGCATGTCCTTGTCAAGGCTCATATCCGCCACCAACTTCTTCAACCGGTGGTTTTCATCCTCGCAGCTGCCGCAACCGTTGCGCCTCGTTCACATCCAGCCCGCCGAACTTCGCCTTCCAGGCGTAAATGGTGTGTTTCGACACGCCCATCTCCCGGCCGACGTCCTCTGCCGTCCGCCCAGCTTCCAACTGTTTCAACGCGCCGATGATCTCCGCTTCGCTGTGCTTTCCCTTTCCCATGACACTCCTCCTCGTTCCGCAGAAACATATACACTTTCCTGCGGACTGAGTGGAGCAGGTCAAGAGTGCGCGGCGGCGCTGGAAATGGCGGAAGAGCTAAGCAGAGAATGCCGCGTACGTTGGGCGGGGAATGCAAAGGCTAAGACCAAAGGAATTGGTGGCGGGGATCCGGCGAGAAAACGTGACCCTGCACGGGTTGGCGCGGAACGAGAAACGACCTGGTGGCAGCGGCATCGATGGACGTACGGCGCGGCACGCGGGCTACGAAATGAGCCAGCGGGGGCGCAAACGCGTGGAAGAGATTTTCGGCCGGATGAAGACGACGGATTGATGAGAAAGCTGCGGCATCGCGGGGAAGAGCAAGTGGCGGTTGAACTGTTCAGGTTCACGGCGGAGGTCTACAACCTGGTGCGCGCGCGAAACCTATTGGAGCAGCAAGCTCCGTAAGGCGCGTGGATCGATTCAAGCGGCGAATCGCGGGCCGGAGAAACAAGAGGAGCCCGATGAAACTGAGAAGACCAGCTTCGATCAGGCCAAAGACAGAAGAAATTGCTCTTTTGCGAGATTTTTCAGCAGCCTGCTAGAGATCTTCCAGGTCTTCTTGCGGTTTCAGCGGCGTGATTTTGAGGGACAGTTTGACTCCGTGCTTGCGGATGCCGGCCAGGATGGCGCGGCGAGTTGCGACGGGAAGCATTTCCGGGGCGAAGACTCCGGCGGAATCACGCGGAAAAAACTTGATGAAGAGGGCGGCGACGTGCGCCGTGGCGTAGGTGACGGGTGTCGTCAGGCGTCCCTGGCGGCGAATCTGGTAGAGCGTGGGGAATGCGGCGTCGCTGCGGATGAGCAAAGGCTGGTCGTCCTTGGGGGAGTGCTTGACGCCGCGCACGAGGACGGACGCGGCGAAACGCGCGTTCTGCAAGATGCCCCGGCGGATCAGGGCGGCGATCTTTCGCGGCGAGGAAGTCTCCGGAAAGCGCCGGCGGGGAATGCCGCGCGATTTGGAAAGCTTGCCTTGCTTGTGCCAGCGGCGCAGGCGGTCAATTTCGTTTCCACCGATTTTTACGTCAAGGTCCTGCATGGAAATGGAGTAAGGAAGCGTGGCCACTTCATCCTGAGCGGCCAGGACGACTCGGGTGGAACCGATGGGATCGGGGAAACGAAACTTCTCCAACTCGGAAAAGCGCTTGGCCAAGTGAAATTTCTTCTGGCGATAGATGCGCGGCCGAGAAATCGCCTCATCGAAGGACACCTCGGGCGACCACTGGGAGATGGGGTCGTCGCTCTCGGAGCTTTCGTACAGGCGGATCTGCACAGACTGTACTTCGCTAAGCAGTTCGGCGGCGCGTTTTACCAGCAGATTGGTCAGGCCCGGAGCAGCTCCCGCATTGATCAGGGCGGCGCGGCGCTTGGCCTCGAATTTGCCGGCGTAGCGGAATTGCTCCGGTTTAAAGGGATTGCGCGTCAGGTGAGAGCTGAGATCAAGGTAGTGAGCGCGAAGGCGGAGGGCGGCGCGGAGCACGATCTGGTTGAACACGGAAGCGGAGGCGTTGACGATCAACTGGCAGCCCTTTGCGGCGCGGACGATGCCGTGAAGGTTGCGGGCGTTGACGGGGGTCACGGCGATGGTGGACTTTTTGCCCAGAAAGCGGCGGGCGCGTGCGGGATCGCGGTCGCCACACCAGACGTCGTGGCCCTGGCGTTGCAGAAGTTGGGCAAGCAGGGAGCCAGTCGCCCCTGCTCCCAGGACGAAAATTCTCATGCTGTCCGCACACTTTATCACAGTCAGGGGCGAGCACAGGAGTTCAGAGTCGCGACCGCCTTATACGGTCGCTTTGGTCCGTGGGGCGGGGGCCCCCCGGAGGAGACCTTCCGTGGAGAGGTCCTCGTCCAACTCGGGCCAATGGATCCCGTATCCACCGCCTGCCACTTGCCAATTGGTGCGTTGTTGAGGAGTGGCTTGAAGAAGCTTGGGAAACCACGTCAGAGGCACACTGATCTTCCGCCCGTCGCGCAAAGCAACACAAAGAGAGTCTTCGGAGAAACTGACCTCCGCGACACGTTCATCCGCCGTTAGAGCCAAAATGCCCATGCCAGGCCTCCTGGAACTCACCTTGATGCTCCTCAACTACAGATTGTAACCGACGAAGTTCGACCGCGCTAAACCCTAAATTGCGAGCCAACGAGACAGGTGTCAACCAGAACTTAGCCGAAAGGTCGTCCCGGTCCACGTGAATATGCTGCGGCTGATTTGGCTCATGACTATAGAAGTAGAACCGGTAAGGTCCCGTTCTGAAAACAGTGGGCACCCGGGAATTCTACCTCCTGTGAAGCCGTTCAGGAACCAATGCGGTTGCGCAGGAAAAGCGTGCATTGCACGCTCCTCGCAGGGGGCGGTAGGATATCAGCAGAAACTCTGATCCCGTTTGCCTACGGGAGAGACATCCCAGGGCGGCGGGGCGAGGCGAGCCGTGAGCGGTTCGCCGAGGGTTTGGGGGGAAACACCCAAGCCTCCCGTGCGGTGAGATTTGCCGCGCTTGGAAAGGAGCCCGTAAGCCGGAAATGTGTACATTTTCGGCTGAAGCCCGATTCCTTGTGCGAATCGGGTTTTTTGTTTCTGGGTTGGTTTAGCGATGAGCCTCTACGACAAATTCGGGCGGCAGATCACCGACCTGCGGATTTCGGTCACGGACCGATGCAATTTCCGGTGCGTCTATTGCCGTTCCGCCGATCCGGAGAATTACCGGGATCACGACGAAATACTGTCCTGGGCGGAATTGCGGCGCTTGGCGGGGATTTTTGTGGGCCTGGGGATTCGCAAGGTGCGCATCACGGGCGGCGAGCCGCTGGTGCGCGAGGGCGTGGAAGAATACATTGCGCACCTGAAGGCGCTTGGGGTGCAGGATTTATCGATCACCACCAACGGGCACCTGCTGGCGGAGCGATGCGAGCGTTTGATTACCGCGGGGCTGCAGCGCATCAACATCAGCCTGGATTCGCTGGACCCGATCAGATTTGAGCGCATCACGCGGACGCGGTCTTACGACAAAGTGATGGAAGGCATTGAGGCCGTGCAGAATTCGCGACTGGCCCCGGCGAAGGTAAACGCGGTGCTGGTTCGCGGCCTGAATGATGACGAAGTAGAGGCGTTTGCGGCGTTCGCGCGGGAGCGTGGGGTGATCATGCGTTTTATCGAGTTCATGCCGCTGGACGCCGACCGCCACTGGTCCCGCGACCTGGTGGTGCCCGCGGCTGAGGTTTACCAGCGCATCCATAAGCAGTGGCCGCTGCAGCAGATTCCCCACGAGAAAAGCGAGACAGCGAGAAAATACCGGTTTGCGGACGGCGCGGGGGGAGAGATCGGGCTGATCGCGCCGGTGACGCAAGCGTTTTGCGGGCACTGTTCGCGTATACGGCTTACAGCGGACGGCCGGATGCGCACGTGCTTGTTCAGCAAGGAAGATTGCAACCTGCGCGAGCTGTTGCGGGCAAACGCGGCGGATAAGGAAATTGTGGAGTGGGTGAAGGCAAAAGTGATGGAAAAGGAAGAAGGGCACCACATCAACGAGCCGGGCTTCGTGCCGCCTTCGCGAACCATGGTGTTTATCGGGGGATAGCTGCCGCGACGCGTTACGCCGTGTTTCCAGCGATGGGCAAGGCGCTGGTAAAACTGACGAAAAGGCGACAGAATTCATCTAACAATCAGGGGCAAAGAGGGTTTAGGAGAAGCAGAGAAAACCCATGGGAAGCACTGTCGCCATACCGAAGAGCTCGCTTGCAGGCACGGACCAGCCCGGCACGGTGAGGGCGCCCGAAATCGAGAAGGGCGTGGGCTGCGATTTCGATGAGTACTCTGCTGGTGCCGGACACGACCTTGGACGAGCGGATAACCGCGGCAAAAGCCAAGCTCGGGAAAGATGTTGTGATTCTGGGGCACCACTACCAGCGGGATGAGGTTGTGAAGTTCGCGGATTTTCGCGGGGATTCGCTGAAGCTTTCCCAACAGGCGGCGCAGACCGAAGGGAAGTACATCGTCTTTTGCGGCGTACATTTCATGGCCGAAAGCGCCGATATTCTGCGGCGCGACCGGCAGATCGTGGTGCTGCCCGATCTGAACGCGGGCTGTTCGATGGCGGACATGGCGGACATCGGGCAGCTGGAGGCCTGTTGGAGCGAACTGGGAACGCTGCTGGATATTCGCAAGATGGTGCCCGTCACGTACATGAACTCAACGGCGGCGATCAAATCGTTTACCGGCGAGAAGGGCGGAGCGGTTTGCACAAGTTCCAACGCGGCGGCGGTGGTGAAATGGGCGCTTGCGCGCGGCGAAAAGGTATTGTTCCTGCCCGACGAGCATTTGGGCCGCAACACCGCTTACCGCATGGGGATTTCCCTGGATGAAATGGTGGTCTGGGATCCCTTCCAGGAACTTGGCGGCAACACGCCGGAAGCGTTGCGCAGGGCAAAGATCATTCTTTGGAAGGGCTACTGCTCCGTGCACCAGCGATTTACGCCGGAGCAGGTGGCGCGCGTTCGCAGGGAGCATCCCGGGATTCGCGTTATCGTGCACCCGGAATGCCGCTTCGAGGTGGCGCAAGCCGCTGACGAGATCGGCTCGACGGAAGGCATCCTGAAGACGATCCAGGCGGCGCCCGCGGGGAGCGAATGGGCCGTGGGCACGGAGATTCATCTGGTCAACCGCATGGCAAAAGTGCTGAAGGACCGCAAAGTGATTTCACTCGATCCCAGCGTGTGCGTTTGTACGACAATGTTCCGCATTACGCCGCGGCACTTGCTGTGGGCGCTCGAAAATCTCGGCGCCGGAAAAATCGTGAATCGGATCTCCGTGGATGAACGGACAAGGTACTTTGCAAAAGCCGCTTTGAACCGCATGCTGGAGTTGCGCTAGTGCCGTTCCAACTATTTGGACTAAATGGCGGTCCAGGCAGCTGGAGCGAGCACGGCGAGAGTATTCTCGAGGGGATTTGCTGGAACAAGTTGGAACGGCACTAGCGGTGGCGTGGGGCCGGGCAGCAGAAGAGCGACGGAGAAGGCATGGCGGATAACAAGGAAGACCGGGACGATCTGCCGGAAGAACCCCAGCGATTGTTCACGCTGACGGAGGCGGAACGCACGCGGCGTGAACTGGAGCCCTTTTTGATCGAGGCGATCGGGGCGCGCAAGAAACTCGGCGCGCTCGAAGAGGAGCTCACCGCGGTTTCCACACGCATCCTGATGATGGGCGGCATACTCGTGCCCTACGCCAAGCTGGCCGCAAAGCGCATGGAACATCAAGCCCTGGCCGAGATCATGAAAACGAATCTGGAGAAGATTCTTTCCACGGGCTGCCTGATCAAGGACCTGGACGTTGGCTTACTCGACTTCCCGTCGGTTATCGGCAACGAGGAAGTCTATTTGTGCTGGAAGCTGGGAGAAGACCGCATCCGCTATTACCACCGGCAGGATGAGGGTTTCGCTGGAAGAAAACCGATTGATTCGCGCGATCTAGGCCCCGGCGACCAAGTCCAGTAGACGCATTCACCGATTGGAAGGTGCGGCTATCGGGAGCGGTCGCTTGCGGAAGCGAGCACTTTTCTGAACGCAGGGCCGCGGCTGACAGTGAATAAATTTGAAATCCGAAGTCGAAGAGGGATTTCTCCGCTCCGGGACGGCAAAAAGCGCCGTCCCTCCGGTCGAAATGACAGATTTTGGGCGTTGGATGGTATGGGAGAAACCGAGACGTGAGTGAAAACCGATTGAAGGATTCCGCGAGCCCCTATTTGCGTTCCGCGGCCCATCAGCCTATTGACTGGCACGAATGGGGAGAGAGCGCGTTCGCGCGCGCGAAGGCTGAGGATAAGCCGATACTGCTGGACATCGGCGCGGTGTGGTGCCACTGGTGCCACGTCATCGACCGCGAGAGCTACGAAAACGCGGAAATCGCCAAAATCATCAACGAGCATTTTGTGCCGGTGAAAGTGGATCGCGACGAGCGGCCGGATGTGGATTCCCGCTACCAGTCCGCAATCAGCGCGATCAGCGGACAGGGCGGGTGGCCGCTCACCGGATTCCTGATGCCCGACGGCAAACCGTTTTATGGCGGCACGTATTTTCCGCCGGAGGATCAAATGGGCCGGCCGGGCTTCCGCCGGGTCCTGCTGGCGGTGGCCGATGCGTACAAACAGAAACGCGCGGATTTGGCGCGCACGGCGGAAGCTCTTGCTGAGGCCGTGGCGAAAGCCGAGGCGTTCGCTGGAGCGCGCGCGGAATTTGATTTGAGCATGGTGGATGCTCAGATCGGCTCGATCACGCAATTGTTCGATATTCGCAACGGAGGATTCGGGCAAGCGCCAAAGTTTCCGCACGCTTCGGCGATCGATCTCGTGTTGGAGCGCTATCGCCAAACGGGCGAGAAACACCTGCTGGCGATGGCGGAGACGACGCTCGAAAAAATGGCCAAGGGCGGGGTGTACGACCAATTGGCGGGAGGTTTCCACCGTTACTCCGTGGACGAGCGCTGGCTGGTGCCGCATTTCGAGAAGATGAGTTACGACAATTCGGAGCTGCTTAAGAACTACCTGCACGGCTGGCAGGTGACGCGTAATCCGATTTTGCGCGAGACCGCGGAGAGCATCATCGGCTGGGTGAACGAAGATTTGTCCCATCGGCAGCAGGGCGGTTTCTACGCCAGCCAGGACGCGGACCACTCGCTGGATGACGATGGCGATTACTTCACGTGGACCCTGGAAGAGCTGCGCAGCGCACTTTCCGCCGAAGAGTCGCGCATCATGGAACTTCATTACGATGTAGAACCGCATGGCGAAATGCACCACAACCCGTCCAAGAATGTTCTGTGGATCGCGCGGGATGCTGGCGAGATCGCCAGGACGCTGGGGCTGGACGAAGCACAAGTGCGTCTGGAGATCGCGAAGGGGAAAGGCAAGATGTTGCAGGTCAGGCTGCCCCGGCCAACTCCATTCGTAGACAAAACGATGTACGTCAGTTGGAATGCCATGTTCGTCTCCGCCTATTTCGAGGCTGCGCGCATTCTTTCCGGCTCCGTGGGCGAAAATTGCAGTGCGTTCGCGCGAAAGACGCTGGACCGGATGTTGAGCGAGGCGTGGAGCGAGGAGGAAGGGTTTGCGCATCGCATTGGCGGGCCGGCGTTGCGTGGATCGCTGGATGACCAGGTGTTTGGCGTGCTCGCGCTGCTGGATGCGTACGAGGACACGCTTGAGCCGCGGTATTTCCAGGCGGCGCAGCGAACGATGGACATAGCCATTGACAAGTACGGCGACGCAGAGGGTGGCGGATTTTTCGACCGGGCTTCGGATGCGCCGGCCATGGGCGGGCTGGAGGTGCGGCGCAAGCCGTTCCAGGATTCGCCTACACCGGGCGGAAATTCCGTCGCTGTTCTGGCGCTGACGCGCATGCATGCGTACACGGATGATCGCCGGTATTACGACTGGGCGAAGAAGACTTTGGAGGCGTTTGCCGGGGTTGCGCCGCAGTATGGCTTGTTCGCAGCGACCTACGGACTAGCGGCTATATTGTTCGCCGAGCATCCGACACAAGTTGTGATTACAGGTAACGCGGGAGACGCAGCGGCTGAGAAATTGCAGGAAGCGGCAAACGGCGTAATCCGCTTCGGTAAGGCAGTCCTGCGCGTGATCCCGGGAATGTCGCTTGAGAATTTGCCGGCGGCTTTGCGCCAGACTTTGCCGCATCTGCCCAAAGAGAAGGCGCTGGCTATTGTATGCTCGGGAACTTCGTGTCTGCCGCCGATTAGTGACGCAGGGGAGCTGCAAAGAGTCCTGCAAAAGGGAATTGCGGGGACAGCGGCAGGATCGACGACCTAAGAACGCAAACAAATTAAGGAGAAGGGGTGTCAGCGCCGCCGCACCGCCCGGTTACGGTGAGTTACTTCTTGGGGCGCGATTCGGGCGGCACCATGCCGTTGTTGCGGTAGTAGACCACGAGCGCGCCATAGTGTTCGCCAGAATGTTCTATCACCCCATAGGCTAGATCATAGAGCCGCACGAGATTCGGCCCACCGTCGTTGACCTCTTCGCTCAAGCCTTTGTCACCCTTTTTCTGGATCTCTGCCGCTCCGTCCGCGAAACACTCCTTCACGACACCCACGATCTGAGCCTTGGTCTTCAGATTCTCTCCCTTGGGATCGTTTCCATAGCGCGGCTTCTTTCCCTCAGCGACATCCGTGAAGTAGCACACATAACCCGCGGTATGCAGCAGCATGGCTCCGAACGTCCGGGATTCCGGGGCGGGTTTATAGGCGTACTTGTCTTCCGGAAAATCCTCGGCCATGGCGATGAGCTTGCGCCCAATGTCGTTCCATTGTTCCAGCACGGCTTCCGAGGGACTGAGCGCGGGCTTCGGCTCAGTCTTTTTCGTGTCTTGCGCGCGACTCGGGAGCACAACAAGACATGCCGCAAACAAAACCGCAGCAATCACCGGGATTCTTTTCATTTTTCTCTCCTTTAGTTTTCCTGGTAGAGGACCGATATATAAGACGCACGAGTTGACGGGAAGTTGTTCCCGAGCCGGAAAAGCGATGAAACCGGCGTCCTAGAAATGCCATGTTACGCCGCAATTGCCGCGCGTGGCTACAAGACCCTGAAAGCAGACGAGTTACTCTTCATGAGGGATAAGCCACGAACTCCCGGATATGGGCGCTAGGCATGGTATTCTAATTCTTTACCACTGAGGGTGACTAGCGTTGAATTGGACTTGGGTTTTGCTGCGGAGTTCGGTGGCCCTGGGCGTCCTGGCCTCGCTGTTTCTATCGCAGCGTTTCTGGTACCGCACCCTGTGGCGGGTCACCTCGAACTGGGGCCGCATGTGGTGGCGCGTGGGCGTGCGGCTGATGTATTTCGCCGGGCTGTTGCTCATCATTTTGACCATAGCAGATAGCCTGCGGCCGAATCACGGGCGCGGCCTCCCGATCCATTCTCCGGTGGAGGCTTTTGCTGGGTTGTGGTTTCTCAGCGCCCTCTTTGCGTATTTCGCGGTAAAAGCAGTGCACGCAGTGGAATGGGGTTGGCATCGCGTGCGCAAGCCCGTACTTTCTTCCCTGCCTCTGGCGCTGACACGGCCCGCGCTGGCGGAAGATTTCGTTCCAGATCCTTCGCGCCGCACGTTTTTCAAGACGGCCAGTGTGGTGGCGGGGGCCGCGCCATTTCTCAGCGTCATGTACGGATTTGCCGCGGAACGCTTGCGATATGAGGTGCGGCGCATCGAAATTCCCCTTGCGAATCTGCCGCCGCAGCTCGACGGGCTGGAAATCGTCCAGCTCAGCGACATTCACCTCAGCAGCTACATGACGCGCGAATCGGTGCGCCGCGCCGTGGATATGGCCAACGATGTTGGCGCGGACCTGGCGGTGGTTACGGGCGACCTCATCACCGGCATGCACGATTCCCTGGCCGATTGCATCGAGGAAGTGCGCCACCTGAGAGCGCCTTTGGGCGTTTATGGATGCAATGGCAACCATGAAATTTACGCGCGCGTCGAAGATCTCGCTGAAAAGCTCTACCAACAAGCAGGCATGAAACTGCTGCGCCGGGAAAATGCGGTGATCGCGTACAAAGGCGCGCAGTTGAATCTGATTGGCGTGGATTACCAGCGCGAGCGCATGCCCAGCGGCCGCAAGGTGCAAATGCTGGACAATCTTGAGCCGCTGGTGCGCCGGGACATTCCGAACCTGCTGCTTTCCCATAATCCCAATGCGTTCAATCGCGCCGCGGAAATGGGCATTGAACTGACGCTTTCCGGACACACGCACGGCGGACAGGTGAAAGTGGAAATTTTGGATGTCAGCATCAGCCCGGCGCAATTCATCACCGATTACATTGCCGGGTTATATCACCGGCCGCTGCTGATGCCGAATGTACCCAAACGCATGGGCGAGACGATCAAGCTGATGCCCAACGCGCCGAAGGGCCTGGCAGCGCTGTACGTCAACAGTGGATTGGGAACCGTGGGCGCTCCGGTGCGCCTGGGCGCCCCGCCGGAAATTTCGCACTTCATCCTCCGCCGCGCATAAGCTCGATCTTTTTCCTAGCGGAATCAATACTTCCAGACTTTCCTCAATTTCCCGGGGAATGCTAAACTCACCGCCAGAATTTCATGCCAATCAAAGAATCGAATTACTGGCTGGAAAGCGTGCCAGTGCCGGCGAAGGGTTCCGCCGGGCCGTTGCCGGAGAGTGTGGACGTCGCGATCGTGGGGGGTGGCTTTTGCGGGCTCTCTGCCGCGCGGACGCTGGCCAAACGCGGTGTGCGCGCCGTTTTGCTGGAGGCGGAAACTTTCGGCTGGGGCGCCAGCAGCCGCAATGGCGGCATGGTCCTGACGGGGATGAAGCTTCCCGTACCGACGCTAATTGGGCGATATGGCCGGGAAGCCGTGCGGCGGATGTACGCGGCGTCGCTGGAATCGATCGATCTCGTCGAGCAAATTGTCAGAGAAGAGGGCATCGATTGTCATTTTTCGCGCTGCGGCCATCTGGAGGTGGCTTGCAAGCAGGCGCACTTCGATGCCTACGCGGAAGCCGCTGCGCAAATCCAGCGCGAGTTCCATCATGAACTGCGCATTGTGCCCAGGAGCGAATTGCGGGCGGAGATCGGTTCTGACGTCTATTTCGGCGGCATGGTGGACGAAACGAGCGCCGGTCTGAATCCGGCGCAATACGTTGCGGGATTGGCCAAGGCTGCGCAAAGGGCCGGAGCCTGCTTATTTGATCAGGTGCGGGTGACGCGCGTTTCGCCGCAACCCAGCGCCGGTTCTCGTAGCTTCCTTGTGGAGACTTCGCGGGGAAACTTGGCGGCAAAGGAAGTGATCCTAGCGAGCGGTGCCTATACGACCGGGGCGACTCCTGCCTTGCGCAAGAAAATCATCCCCATCGGTTCCTACATCATCGCGACCGAAGTGTTGGCAGAGGATCTTGCCCGCGAGCTGAGCCCGCGCGGACGCATGATTTATGATTCCAGGCATTTTCTGTACTACTTTCGGTTGACGCCGGACAACCGCATGCTGTTCGGAGGCCGCGCAGCGTTTTTCCCGGAATCAGAGAGCACGGTGCGAGAGAGCGCGGAGCTTCTCCGCAAGGGAATGATTGGCGTATATCCGCAGCTTCGCGATGCGAAGGTGGAATATGTGTGGGGCGGGACGCTCGACTTCACGTTCGACGTGATGCCGCATTCCGGCAAGATCGACGGCGTGTATTTTGCCGCAGGTTTTGCCGGCCACGGAGTGGCTGCCGCCACATGGATGGGCGCAAAACTTGCGAACGTGATCTGCGGCGACGCGGGCGACAATCCGTTTTCAAGAATCGCGTTTCCTGGCGCGCCGTTGGGCCTGCGCAGCGGAAATACGTGGGCCCTGCCGCTCGCCGGGATGTATTACAGGGCGTTGGACTGGCTCACCTGAGACGGGAAGCAGTCACGCTATCCGGCTTTGGCGGCGAGCGCTTTGATCTTGGGAAAAACGAAATAGGCGACGACACCCAAGGCTACCGGCAGGGGTCCCCATTTCAACGCGAAATTGTCGCTGCCTACGAGAGCAACGATAGCCATCAGGATCGGAGCGCCCACCACGTACACGAGCCCCGCTTTTCCCCAGGGAATCCGGAATGGCCGCTGCGTATTCGGTTGAACTTTGCGAAGTTTCCAGGCAGCGAGCACGGTCAAGACGGTCACCAGGCAGCGCAACCAGACATAAACCGTGAGTAGCTGAGCCAACGTGTGAAAGGCCAGTAGCGCGTAGATTGCGGAAGAGATCAGGATGGCGATCCAAGGCGTGCCAAACTTGCGATGCTTCGCCGCGAAGACAGGCGGCAGATAGCCATCCTCTGCCATCGACGAAGGCATGCGCGTGCTGGTCAATACGGTTGCGTTCAGCAGCGAAATACTGCAAAGCATCGCCGCGATGGTCATTAGAAAGCCCAGCCAGCCGCTGCCAATCAATCGCGCGGCCGTGGATAGATACGCAGTATTCCACTCCTGCCAGTTGCCCAGCGCCGCCAGGGGAAAAAGGGCCGGCAAGAAATAGGCGGTCATCGAGAGTGGTACGACAATGGCCAGCGCTCGCGGATAACTTCTTTGTGGATTCTCGATCTCTTCGGCCACGCTGGAACATTGTTCGTAGCCGGAATAGAGCCACAACCCCAGCGCCAGACCTACTCCGAATACCTGGAACGGCGGGACATGCGGGGGAATGAAAGGATCAAAGGGATTGTGGTGCCAGTGGAAGGCGGCGATCACGCAGAGAATGACCACCGGAATGAGCACGGCAATTTCCAAAAACGTGGCCACCGCTCCGACCATCTGGATTCCGCGGATATTGACGTAGGCGAGCAAGGCAATCAGCGCCACGCAAACGAGGTAATGTTTCCAACCCACCAGTGAAGGGAAGTAGATTGCCAGGTAGTCGCTGAAGAGCACGGCGTAACTTCCACCCAGGAGCCACGAGGCGCTCCAGTTCCACCAGCCGGAGAGAAAGCCCCAAAAATCGCCAAAGCCGGCGCGCACCCAGCGGTAGAAACCGCCTTCGACGGGGATCGCCGTCGTCAGCTCGGCGGCAACCAGCGACACCGGAATGCACCAGAAGAACGGGATGACCAGCAGGTACAACAGTGTGAGGCCGGGTCCGCTGGTGGTGACCATTTCCTCCATGCCGAAGGGCCCACCAGTGGTGTAGGAAAACATCACGAAGACAAAGTAGAAAAGCCCCGCCTTTTTGAGCGCGCTTCGCTGCAAGCTTTTAGCGCTGGTTGCCCCGCCCAATTTTCCTCCTGCCCGGCAGCCTTTCCGGCGAGTGCGCGGATTCTATCGCAGTTCGCGTTTACGCGCTGGACTTCGCGCGGCTCCTGCGACACACTTCCCCTTTTGCAAGGGGCTTCATGATCATTCTCATCATGGGCGTGGCCGGATCGGGCAAATCCACGGTAGGTTCGCAGCTCGCTGCGCAACTCGGCTGGACGTTTCTGGACGCCGATGATTTCCACTCTCCGGAAAACAAAGCCAAGATGCGCCGCGGGATTCATCTGGCCGAAGATGACCGCATCCCCTGGCTGGAGGCAATGCACGCGGAATTGGCGCGCCTGGACGGGCAAAAGCAGAATGCTGTGCTGGCGTGTTCAGCTTTGAGGAAATCGCACCGCGGGATCCTCGCCGCAGGCCTGGACCTCCGCGTGGCTTACCTGAAGGGTTCATACGAAGTGATCCAGCAACGGATTCAAGAACGCCAGGCGCATTTTGCGGGCACGTCCATCCTGGCAGACCAATTCGCGGTGCTGGAGGAGCCCGGCGACGCGCTCGACCTTGACGTCATGCTCCCCACGAGCAATTGGTTGCGGAAATCCTGGCGCAGTACCGGCTCACGCCTTCCGCATCCGCCAGTTCAGCCGGGGCGGTGATTCATCGGTTGTTCTGGCGTCTCCTCCCGTTTCTCTTTCTTCTCTACGTGGTGGCCTATCTCGACCGCATCAACGTCGGATTTGCCGCGCTGCAGATGAAGAGCCAGCTGAACTTCAGCGATGCCGTGTACGGGGCTGGGCGCCGGCATTTTCTTCCTTGGCTACTTTCTGTTTCAGGTGCCCAGCAACATGGCCATGCAACGATTTGGTGCGCGCCGCTGGATCGCTTTCCTGATGATTCTCTGGGGCGCCATATCCGCATCCATGATGTTCGTGGGTTCCGCCAGGTCTTTCTACTCGATGCGATTTCTGCTCGGGGCTGCCGAGGCGGGCTTTTTCCCCGGCGTCATCTATTACCTGAACAATTGGTTTCCCGCGGCCGTGCGCGCGCGCGCCGTGGCGCTGTTTATCATGGCGGGTCCGATTTCGGGAGTCATCGGCGGGCCCATCTCCGGCGCGTTGCTGGGACTACACCGGCGCGGCGGCTTGGCAGGCTGGCAATGGCTTTTTCTGCTCGAAGGCATCCCGGCGATTTTATTGGGTTTCGTGGCGCACTTTTTTCTGACGGACCGGCCGGAAGAGGCGCGCTGGCTATCGGCAAGCGATTTGGCGTGGCTCGTCTCCGCGTTGCGCGGAGACGAAATCGCCGCCTCGAAGGAGCGGCCAGCGCCTGCCAGCATCTTGGCCATGCTGATGAATGTGCATGTCTGGGGTTATGCCTTCGTTTACTTCAGCGCCGTAGCCTGTGCCTATACCATCGGGTTTTGGCTGCCCACGGCGGTTCGAGCGCTTTCGGGGATTAGCCCTTTCCTGATCGGGCTGTTGTCTGCGATTCCGTATCTAGCTGCGGCCATCGCCATGGTCATCGTTGGCGCGCATTCGGACCGTACTGGTGAGCGTAACTGGCACCTCGCGCTCCCCGCCTTCATCACCTGCTTCGCCCTTGTGGCTGCGGCTTTCGCGACGAGTGTTCCGACCACGGTTGCCACTTTCACGATTGCCATGGCGGCGGAGTTCAGCATGATGGGGCCGTTTTGGGTGCTGGCTTCGGGAACGCTGGACGCCAAGACCGCGGCGGCGGGCATTGCCTTCATCAACGCCATCGGAAATCTCGGCAGCGGGCTCGGCCCCTACTGGATCGGATATTTGCGCACGGCCACGGGAAGTTTTCGCGGCGGCCTGCTGAGCATCGCAGTGCTGCTTTTTCTGGCCGCCTTCACGGTCCTCGGGATTCGTCAAACCCGGGTCACGCGGATGGTAAGCAGTTGATTTTTCCTCCCGCAAACCAATATGGTTGTGTACGAGTCCAATCGAACTGGGGAATAATTCTTCCCTCACGACCAAAGGATTGAAAAATGAAAATGACTTACCGTCCGTGGCTGGTGTCCGGCGTTGTGCTCGCGGGAATCTCTCTTGCTCCTGTTCGCGCTCATGTGGCTGCCGATGATGCGCCGCTCTACGGTTATTCCGCCGAGTCCTCGCGGACGGAACGGCAGTGGGAAGAAAAGCTGCGCGCCATCCCGAGCACTGAAAATCTCCGAGCCTACATGCAGCGTCTTTCGGCGCGGCCGCACCACGTCGGCTCTCCCTACGACAAGAACAACGCCGAGTGGATCGCGGCAAAGTTCAAGGAATTTGGCTTGGAAACGCACATCGAGTCCTACGACGTGCTCTTTCCGACGCCGAAGGAGCGCCAGGTCGAATTGCTCGATTGCAGCGGCGCGAATGGAACAGATTGCCGAGCAAAGTTCACGGCAAAACTCGAAGAGCCCGGCTTGTCGGAAGATCCTACTTCCAGCCAGAAGTCCGAGCAGTTGCCAACGTTCAACGCGTTTTCCAGGGATGGAGACGTTACCGCCCCTCTTGTCTACGTCAATTACGGGATACCGGAGGATTACGAGCAACTGGAGAAGCTCGGTGTGTCGGTAAAGGGGGCCATCGTGATTGCACGCTACGGGCATTCCTGGCGCGGCATCAAGCCCAAGGTTGCCGCGGAGCATGGTGCGCTCGGCTGCCTGATTTACTCCGATCCTCACGAAGACGGCTATTTTCGCGGCGAGACGTTTCCTGCGGGCGCATACCGCCCGAAGGACGGCGCGCAACGCGGCAGCGTCGCCGATGATCCCATCTATCCCGGCGATCCCCTCACGCCCGGAGTGGCCGCGACAAAAACTGCCAAGCGCCTGGAGTTGAAGGATGTTCCGGTGATCACAAAGGTTCCGGTGCTGCCGATTTCTTACGGAGACGCGCAGCCGTTGCTTACTGCTCTTGCCGGCCCGGTGCCTCCCGCCGGCTGGCGCGGAAATCTGCCGATCACCTATCGGGTTGGTCCAAGCGCGATGAAAGTGCATTTGAAGGTCAAGTTCAATTGGGATCTGAAGCCCATCTATGATGTGATTGCGAAGATTCCCGGATCCTCGGACGCGGACCAGTGGATCATTCGCGGGAATCATCACGATGCGTGGGTCAACGGCGCCGAGGACCCTATTTCCGGGCTGGTCGCGGTGTTGGAAGAAGCGCGGGCTCTGGGGGAACTGGTGAAGCAGGGCTGGAGGCCCAGACGCACCATCATTTATTGCGCGTGGGATGCGGAAGAGCCCGGCTTGATTGGCTCGACGGAATGGGTGGAGGACCATCGCGACGATTTGCGCGAGCACGCCGTTGCGTACATCAACTCCGACAGCAACGGCCGCGGTTATTTTGAAGCGGAGGGATCGCACACGCTTGAGAAAATGATGAATGACGTGGCGCGCGACATCCAGGATCCGGAAACCAAGCTCTCCGTCTGGAAGCGCCAGCAGCTTGACGCCATCGCCTCCGCGAGCACTCCGGAAGAGCGGCAAGAAGCGCGCAACCGCGCCGATTTGCGCATGGACGCGATGGGCTCCGGGTCGGACTACGGCGCGTTCTTGCAGCACGCCGGCATCGCGTCTCTCAACATTGGTTATGACGGCGAGGACGGCGGCGGCATCTATCACTCGATTTACGACGACTTCTACTGGTACACGCATTTCAGCGACGTGGATTTCGTGTACGGACGCGCCCTGGCGCAGACCGGCGGCGTGACCGTGATGCGTTTGGCGGATGCGGATGTCCTGCCCTTTGAGTTCACCGATTTCGCAGAGACCGTGCAGACTTACGTTAAGCAGCTCAAGACTCTTCTGAAAGAGAAACAGGAAGAGATCGGCGAGCGCAACCGGGAGATCGAGGAAGGCGTGTTCCAAGCCGTCAATGATCCGCGCCGCCCCACGGTTGCCCCGAAAATGGAGAGCGTGCCGCCGTTCCTGAATTTCGCGCCGCTGGACAACGCCGTGACGGAACTGGCGAAGAGCGCCGAAGCTTACAGGAAGGCCTATGAGCAGGCGAGCGCCAAGGCCGATTTCGGCAAGTCGCCGGCGTCGGAGCTGAATCGCATGCTGGGAAAAAACGAACAGCAGCTTACGCGCGAGGAAGGTCTCCCAGGACGTCCGTGGTTCAAGCACGAAATCTACGCGCCGGGGCAGTATACCGGTTACGAAGCCAAAACCTTGCCGGCTGTACGCGAGGCGCTGGAACTGAAGCGCTGGAAGCAGGCCGAAGAGGCGATCGTGGTTGTGTCCAAAGTGCTGCAAGGAGAGGCAGAGTACATTTCCGCGGCGGCCGCGAAATTGTCGGCATTGCATTAGAATAAAGAGACCGGGGAAGGCGTTTCGCCGCGTTCCCCGGTATTCCGCAACGCAGGAGCCCGCACATTCCTTCCTACAACCTTGCGATTGTGGGCTTCGGCCACGTGGGCCGCGCCCTGCTGCGACAGTTGATCTCCAAAGAAACCGAATTGCGCCGGAACTACGATGTGCGCTGGCGGCTGACCGGCATTGCCTCTCGGCGCATCGGCTGGATCGCCGAGCCCGACGGCTTGAATCCGATTGCCGCGCTGAACAACCGCTTTCCGAGTCACGCGCAACCCGCGCGCACCGTGCGGGAATGGCTGGAGCGCGCGAAGGCGGATGTGCTGTTTGAAGCCAGCTCCCTGAATGCGGAAACCGGCCAGCCCGCCATCGACCACGTGGCAGCGGCGCTGGAAGCCGGCGCCCACGCGATCAGCGCCAATAAGGGGCCGCTGGTTCATGCCTACGCGGAACTCTCGGCACTGGCGAAGGAGAAGGGCAGGAAGTTTCTGTTTGAGTCCACGGTGATGGACGGCGTGCCCATTTTCTCGCTTTTTCCGCTCGGGCTTCCGGCGACGGACCTGCGCGGGTTTTCCGGCGTGCTCAATTCCACCAGCAACGTCGTGCTCACGGAAATCGAGAAGGGAAGATCCTTCGACGAGGGAGTGAATCGCGCGCAAACCTTGGGTATCGCGGAAATCGATCCCGCGCAGGATGTGGACGGCTGGGACGCCGCCGTTAAGGTCGCGGCGCTTGCGACGGTGCTGATGGGTGTGCCGACGCGCATCGAGCAAGTCCAGCGCACGGGTATCCGCGAACTGAGCGAGGAGAAGATTCGTTCGGTGCGCGCGGCGGGCATGCGCTACAAGCTGGTCTGCAGGGCCGAGCGCCGGGGCGACGGCGTGGATTGCCGTGTGAGCCCGGAACTTTTGTTGCTTTCGGATCCGATGGCGGGGCTGGAGGGCTCGAGTTCGGCGATTCGCTTCGATCTGGACGTGTTTGGACTATCCCTTGTGGAGCACAATCCCAGCGTCGATGCAACGGGCTACGGGCTGTTGGCCGATTTTCTGCGCGTGGCGCAGCAGTAGGTCGTTTCCATTCATGACAGGCCGCATTTCTCACAACCTGCAATTTATTCCTTGAGGTAGTTCGACAAAATATTGTCGTCCTGAGGCGACCCGATGAGGGTCGGCGAAGGACCACAACGTTAGAATTGCGCAGGGTGTTTCAGTTGAGATCCTTCGGGGCGCAAACGGCGCGTCCCTCAGGATGACATTGTGTTGTTATGTCTGAGTACGCGGGAAGAGCCACCTCTCCTGAGAAGTGTGTGTTAGCCCGCTCGAGTGCCATCGGGCACGCTGCGTTCCGGCATCGCGAGTGCCGGCGTGATTCCGTCTGCATAGCCAATATCGAAAAGCATGCCCTCGGAAAGTTCTCCAGCCATTTTGCGCGGCTCCAGGTTCAGGACGAAGAGCGCCTGCTTGCCTTCGATCTCTTTGGGATTGCCGCGTTCCTGCTTGATTCCCGCCAGGATGACGCGCGTGTGATCGCCAAAACTGACGGTGAGTTTCATAAGTTTTTCGGAGCGCGCCACTTCCTCGACTTTTTGGATGGTGCCGGCGCGAATGTCCAGCGCCTCAAACGCGGAAAACGTCACGAGGGGTTTTACCGGTGCGGGATTGAATTCGCTCATGTTTCACCTGTGATAGTGCGCGGCGTAGTCCGGCGTCGGAATGGAAACGTCGCAGCGCGCGTCACGGATCGGCGCATCGGCCACGAGGCGCATTGGAATTATGCCGGCCCAGACGGGAAGCGCGTAGTCGTCGGCGTCGTCTTCGACGTTCCCGGTTCGGACTTTGGCGGAGACTTCGGTCAGCGGGAGTTTCAGGATGCTGGTGGCCTTCAGTTCTTTTTCGTTGGGTTGCCGCGCGTCGCCACAGCGTCCCGGAATCAGCTTTTCCGTGAAGGCCCGCAATGCCTGCAGCTTTTCGGTGGGGTCGTCGATCAACGTGGCCTTGCCGAGCGCCACCACCGAGCGATAGTTCATGGAGTGATTGAAAACCGAGCGCGCCAGCACCAATCCATCCGTGAGCGTAACTGTAATGCAAACGGGAAGGCCGCCGCTCAGCCCGCGAAGCATGCGGCTGGCCGCCGAACCGTGAAAATAGATGGCTTCGCCGATCCTCGCGAACATTGTGGGAATGACGAAGGGCTGGCCCTCTTGCGCAAATCCCACATGGCACACAAATGCTTCATCGAGAATCTTGTGGATGGCCTCGCGATCGTAAACGGCGCGCTGGGCCTCGCGGAGGAGGCGCGTTCGCTCTGTTATTGGAAATGAATTGGACACGGGAAACCTCGTTCGAGAAACGCGGCGCGGAGTTGATAGCCGGCGCCACCGCGGCATGAGTGGGGAATAGCCCGGTTATCCTAACACGCCGCGGCGTCTCTGTGAGAAACTACACCTCTTGAAGATGGAATTACTTCTGAGGACAAAGCAGGAGCCATGAGCACACCTGGAATTCATCCCGCAACACAGGCGGCCCTGGACATTAATTGGGTTCGCGCGCAATTTCCCTCATTGCAGACGAAGGTGAACGGCCAGGCTGCGGCCTTTTTGGACGGGCCTGCAGGCACGCAGGTGCCCACGCAGGTGATGCACGCGATTCAGAATTATCTGATGAACGCCAATGCCAACACGGGCGGCGCTTTCCTTACCAGCCGTCGCAACGACGAGATGATTGCCAACACGCGCGCGGCCATGGCCGACTTCTTTCACTGCGACAAGGACGAGGTGGTATTCGGGCAGAACATGACCACCATCACCTTTGCCGTTTCGCGGGCGCTCGCTCGCGAATTGAAAGCCGGCGATGAAATCCTGCTGACCACGCTCGATCACGACGCCAACTTTTCGCCCTGGAAGGCGCTGGAAGAAAAGGGCCTGGTCATCCGGCAAGTGGATATTCGCGAAGGGGACTGCACGCTCGATCTCGACGATTTCAAGCGCAAGCTGAACGGGAAGACGAAAATTGTTGCCGTGGGTTACGCCTCCAACGCCGTTGGCACGATCAATCCCGTGGCGGAAATCACGAAATTGGCGCACGCCGCCGGAGCGCTTGTCTACGTTGACGCAGTGCACTACGCGCCCCACGGGCTGATTGACGTTAAAGCCCTCGACTGCGATTTTCTGGTTTGTTCCGCGTACAAATTCTTTGGCCCCCATATGGGCACGCTCTACGGCAAGCGAGAGCATCTTCAAAACTTTCGCCCGTATAAGGTGCGGCCCTGCACCGAGCAGGCGCCCGACCGCTGGGAATCCGGCACGCAGGTCCAGGAATTGATCGCCGGGATCGGCGGGGCAGTGGAATATCTTGCGGAACTCGGGCGGCACAGCGATCCCATCGCGAAAACGCGGCGTGAGGCTCTGGCTGCTGCGTATCGGACCACCGGAGCTTACGAGACCCGGCTGGTTTGGCGGCTGATCGATGGGCTGCGCGCCATTCCCGGCGTGCGCATCTACGGGATCACTGGCCCGCAGCGATCGGCAGAGCGTTGCTCGACGCTTTCCTTGCGTTTGGGCAATCACCATCCCACGGCCGTCGCCACGTATCTCGGCGAACGCGGAATTTTCACCTGGGACGGGAATTACTATGCGCTGAACCTCACGGAACGCCTGGGTGTCGAGTCCCTCGGGGGGATGCTGCGCATCGGCCTGGTGCATTACAACACGATGGAAGAGGTCGAGCGTCTGCTGGCCGCGCTGAGAGAATTCGCCGGCTAGGCTGCAGCTACCTTGGGCTCGCGATTTTTTTCGTTCAGCTTGTACTGACAGCGGCGAGAAAAGCCGTGTATCCTGTCAGGTTATGACCAAACGACCAAAACCCGTTGTACTCACTGTCTTGGATGGATGGGGCTACCGAGCCGAAACCAAGGGCAACGCCATCGCTCTGGCGCGCAAACCCACATACGATGAACTTCTGCGCAAATTTCCCAATACCTTGATTCAGACGTCGGGGCCCTCCGTGGGGCTGCCCCCGGGCCAGATGGGCAATAGCGAAGTCGGACACATGAATATCGGCGCGGGGCGCATCGTGCACATGGACATCACGCGCATCGACCTGCTCATCGCCAACAAACAACTGGACCAAGTGCCTCTGTTTCAGCAGGCCATGGAACGCGGCCGCCAGCGCCACTTGCACTTCCTCGGTTTGCTGAGCGACGGCGGCGTGCACTCGCACATCAACCACTTGTTTGCGCTGCTGGAAATGGCCAAGCAGTGGAACGTGGGGAAGGTTTTTGTGCATTGCTTTATGGACGGTCGCGATACCCCGCCGAACAGCGGCCGGGACTACGTCCGCCAGTTGCAGCAGAAAATGCGCGAACTGGGCGTCGGCGAAATCGCCACCGTGGTCGGGCGCTATTACGCCATGGACCGCGACAACCGCTGGGAACGCGTCGAGCTGGCTTACCGCGCGTTGGCTCACGGTGAGGCGGAAACGAAAGGCAGCGATCCCGTTGCGGCGCTGCAAAGCAGCTACGAACAGGGTGTGACCGACGAATTCGTGAAGCCCGTGGTGATTACGCGTGGCGATGGCCCATCCGCTCCTCCGGTGGGCCCCATTCACGATGACGATGCGGTGATCTTTTACAATTTCCGCGCCGATCGCGCGCGGCAAATGACCTTTGCGCTGGAAGCGCCGAATTTCGACAAGTTTGCCGACCCCAAACGCCCCAAGAATCTTTTTTTTGTGGGCATGACCAAGTACGACAAGAAATGGGAGTGGCTGAAGTGCGTGATCATGCCGGAAAAACTGGAGCACATCCTGGCGCAGGTGTTTCAGGATCTGCAATACAAGAATCTGCGGTGCGCGGAGACGGAAAAATACGCGCACGTCACATATTTCTTCAACGGCGGAGTGGAAAAACCGTTCAATGGAGAGGAACGCATCCTCGTTCCTTCGCCCAAGGTCGCCACCTATGATCTGAAGCCGGAAATGTCCGCGGAAGGCATCACCAATACCGTCGTGAACGCGATCGAGAAAGGCGAGTTCGACGCCATCATCATGAATTATGCGAACGCGGATATGGTCGGGCATTCCGGCAAGCTGGAAGCCGCGATCAAAGCCGTGGAAGCTGTCGACGTCGGGTTGGGCCGTATCTATCAGGCGATGAAGCCGCGGGGCGGCGCCTGGATCATCACCGCCGATCACGGCAACGCGGAAACCATGATTGATCCGGTCACCGGCGGGCCGCACACCTACCACACGACAAATCCTGTTCCTTTCATTTACGTCAGCGAAGATGAGCGCCTGAAAGTTTCTCCCGGCGGCGCCCTGCGCGACATTGCCCCCACGCTACTGGGGATTCTGGGCGATTCCGTGCCCTCGGACATGACCGGGCGCGATTTGCGTGTGAAGCCGAAGCTTTAGCCTGCGCCAACGATCGACGCAAGCGCACATCAGTAGCGGCACAAAACTTGAATGCATGTCATCCTGAGAGCCGATTCTGATCAGCTCGAAGGACCTCAACTTCAGCTATAGGCACAACCGAATACACGGCACAATGAACTAAATGCACAGAACAATGAATTTTCAGCGCAGCACACCGGAAGACACCAAACTGACCATTTGCGTCTGGCATCCGTTCACGGAATGGCAGCCGAAACCTGCCATGGCCAGAGCAATTCGCACGCGCTGGCCTCTGATGCGCGTCGTTCACCTGCCGGACTACACGCGTCTGGAGGAAGAATTGCCAGACACGGATATTTTCATCGGCTACTCGCTCCGGCCGCAGCAACTCCAGGACGCCAAGCGGCTGAAGTGGATTCATTCCACGGCCGCCGGCGTGGCGCAGTTGATGTACCCGGAGCTGCGCGACTCGGGCGTGGTGGTCACCAATCCCCGCGGCATTTTCGCTGTCCCCATGGCGGAGCATATCGTCGGGCTGATGCTGGCCCTGGCCAGGAATTTCCCCGATTCCGTGCGCCAGCAGGACCGCGCTCAGTGGGCCCAGCAAGCCTTATGGGACCTGCCACAGCATCTGACCGAATTGAATGGCCAGCTCCTGCTGATTGTCGGCTTCGGTTCCATCGGCAAAGAACTGGCGCGCCGCGCCAGAGCGTTCGACATGCGCGTGTGGGGCGTGAACCGTACCGGGAAGGGAGACACCGCGCTAGCGGAGAGAATTCTGCCGGTAGCGGAATTGCCGGCCGCTCTTCCGCAGGCCGATTTCGTGGTGCTAGCCGCGCCGGAAACACCGGAAACGCGGCACCTGATTGGGTATGGGGAGATCGCGCTGATGAAAGCTGGTGCGCGGCTGATCAATGTCGCGCGCGGTTCGCTATTGGACGAAGCTGCTTTGCTTGAGGCACTCGAGGGAGGAAAGCTGGGTGGTGCCGCTCTCGATGTGGCCGCCGGCGAACCGCTCCCGCCGGAAAGTCCCTTGTGGAAAGCGCCGAATCTTTTGATCACGCCGCATACGAGCGCGATCAGCGACCGGCTCTGGGAGCGGGAGACTTCCCTGTTGATGGAACAGTTGGAGCGCTGGTTCGATGGCCGCGAATTGTTGAATCGCGTGGATTTTTCCCGCGGCTATTGAGTTCTGCCGGGCGGTTCAATCTCCGACGCCGCCCTTGGGGGCCTGGTAACCTTCGCGGGCGTAGACTATGACCTTTTGCTTCTTGCCCTTTTGGTCGAGGACCGTTAACGGGCCGCCATCAGGCGCTACCAATTGCACCTTGACCTTGCGGTATTTACCGTCGGCAGTGTGATTTGTCGGCGAGTAGGTGAGGCTGTACTGGTGGCGCAGAAATTCCGCCACACTCCGCATAACGCTGGGAATTTCGCCGTCGAACCGCGGAAACCAGGCGTAGCCACCGGTCATCTGCGAGAACGTCTTCAACTGGTTTTCAGCTTGCAAGTAGCTCAGTTCGCGCATGCCCCCCATGGCCTGGTGCATTTGCAGATAGAGGGTAATGGGCTGGTCTACTCCCACGGAAAAAATCGTGACGTCGGTCCCGCGCAGTTGCTTGATGGTCTGATCGAGCGTGTGGTGGGAGAAAGTGTCCACGCCGGTGGCCAGGATCAGCACGGACTTCTTGCCCTTCACGTCTTTCAACCGGTCGACGGTATCCAGCAGGGCGTCGAAGATGTTCGATTCGCTGAAGCCGGGGAAATAGAGATGGTAAATGGCCGCGAGAACTTCGTCTTTGTTTTGCGTGAAGTCCACTTCCAGCCGGTGGTTCATGTCGAAGGTCACCAGAGCGACCCAATCCTTCTGATTCAGATAGGGGAACAGGCCTCCCGCCCAGTATTTGGCCTGGTAGGCAAACCAGCCATAGGCGCGCGCGCTGAACTCCATCAATATGACGATGGTGATGGGGGCATCGCCGGCGCCAAAGTTGGTGATGGTCTGCGGCACGCCATCTTCCAGGATGCGGAAATTCTCCTTTTTCAGGCCGGTAATAATGTCACCGTTTGAGTTGGTAGCGACCACGTCCAGCGTCACGACGGGCACTTCGACGGAAATCGTCACGCCGCCTTCCTGCGGCTTCTCCTGAGGAGCGGCCGGCTTCGGCGGGGGCGCCGGGTTCGCCTGGGGGGGCGAGGTCGTTCTGAGGCCCCTCTGGCGCCTGTGCCGCCAGGCCGGTACCGAGCAATAGCATCGTGGTGGTGACTGCCGCTAACCTGCTGAGTCTTCGAGTTCCAACTCATCATGCCTAACCCCCTGGCCATCTCTCTTAGGATGCGCCTGATCCGCCTGGCGTCGTTTCCACCCGTACGCCCGTCAACGGTGCAACTTAGGCAACGCCTCGCGATGCCCTGCCGGAGCCATAGGCTCCGCATGTTAGTATGTTTTTTACTTGGTGCCTAACAGATTCAAACTGGGGGTGTTTTCGTGAGTTGGAAGCGGGTCAGCTTGTGCATTCTCGTCGTGTTAGCCCTGCTCGCGGGCCATGGCGGCGTTCTTCGCGCGCAAATCAAACAAGGACCGCCTCCCTTCGGCATACCCTCGCCGCCTCCGCTGGTGGGAGACACCTCCGCGCTGGCGCGCGAGGCGCAGGATTGGCTTGTTGAGCTGGTCAAGATCAACACGACCAACCCGCCTGGCAATGAACAGGCCGCCGCGAAGTACCTTGCCGGCATTCTGACCAAGGAAGGCATCACGCCGGAAATATTGGATGTTGCGCCGGGGCGCAGCGCGCTGGTGGCGCGGTTGCGGAGCAGCGCGGTCGCCGATCCGTCCAAGGCGCTCCTGCTCGTCGCCCACATGGATGTGGTGGGGGTGGACCGCAGCAAGTGGTCGGTCGACCCTTTTGGCGGCATCATCAAGGATGGCTATTTGTATGGGCGCGGCTCCAACGATGACAAAGGCATGCTGGCCGCGAATCTCGCCGCGTTCATTGCGCTGAAGCGCTCCAACGTGCGTCTGAATCGCGACGTCATTTTCCTGGCCACGACCGATGAAGAGCAGTTTGGCGACGCCAGCTTGAAGACGCTCATCGCCAAGTATTGGGACAAATTCGCCGCCGGTTATGCCATCAACGAAGGCGGGAAGGTGGTGGTGAAAGACGGCAAGGTGCAGCATGTGGCCGTGCAAGCGGATGAAAAAGTGCCTGTGAATGTCACCGTGATTGCCAAGGGCACGGCCGGACACGCCTCCATACCCACGAAAGATAATCCCGTGGTGCACCTGGCCGCGGCGGTGGCCAAGATCGGCGATTACACGGCCCCGGTTCACCTCACCTCGATCACGCGGCGCTACTTTGAAGGCCTCGCGACTCTCGAGGACGAGGATATCGGCAAGTGGATGCGCGTGGTGGATACGCCCGATCGCGGCGAGCACGCCCAGCGCGTTCTCTCCGACGCCAATCCGCTGTGGAACTCGATGATGCGCGATTCGATTGCGCCAACGATGCTGCAAGCCGGCGTGCGCGCCAATGTCATCCCCTCGGAAGCCCAGGCGAATCTCAATATACGCCTGCTGCCGGGCGATACGGTCAGCGCGCTGCTGGACGAGCTCACTAAACTGGTGAATGACCCCCTGGTGCACTTCGAAGTGGCAGCCCGATGCCGGCCTTGCGGCGCCCAATTCCTCGATTGAGACCGATTTCTACGCCACGATTACCAAAGTCTGCGCGCGGGAATTCGGCGGCGCGCCTGTTTTGCCGTTCATGTCAACCGGAGCAACCGATTCCGCGCAACTCCGTCTGCACAGCGTCCAGGCCTATGGCCTGCGGCCTTTTCCCCTGACCGAAGAGGACGACCGCCGAATGCACGGCGACGACGAACGCCTTCCCCTGGCCGCCTTTGCGAAAGGTGTCGATCTGCTGACGCGCATCGTCGCGGAATTTTGCGTCACCAAGTAGCAACATTTCTGATGTATACATTAGGGGAGAGGAAAGAATGAATCCCCGCCATTCCAAGATTGTCTGCACCATCGGCCCGGCCACGCGCTCTCCCCGCATGATCCGCAAACTTCTGCTGGCGGGCATGGACGTCGCGCGGCTGAATTTTTCGCACGGAACGCACGCCGAGCATGCGCAGAGCTTTGCGATGTTGCGCGAAGCCGCGGCCGCATTCGAGAAACCCATCGCGATTCTGGCGGACCTGCAGGGCCCCAAGATCCGGACGGGAGCATTGGCGGGCGGCGGCACGGTTACGTTGCGCGCGGGACAGAAATTCGTCATCACCACGGCGAAGATTCTCGGGGATTCCACGCGCGTCAGCACGATTTTTCACCCCTTGCCGCGGGAAGTAAAAGCCGGCGACCGCATCCTGCTTTCCGACGGGCTCATCGAGTTGCGGGTCGAAAGAATACGCAAGCAGGAAGTCATCTGCCAGGTGGTCAATGGCGGGTTGCTCGGCGAACACAAGGGCATCAATCTTCCCGGAGTGAAATTGCGCGTCCCGGCCCTCACCGATAAGGACCGCAAGGACCTGCGTTTTGCGCTGGCACATGGCGCGGACTACATCGCGGTCAGCTTCGTCCGCCGGCCCGAGGATGTGCTGCTGGCGAAGTCGCTGATTCGCCGGGCGAAGAAAAGACACGCCGGTGATCGCCAAGCTGGAAAAGCCCGAAGCCATCGAAAACCTGGAAGCGATTCTGCGCGCTTCCGAGGGCGTGATGGTGGCGCGCGGCGATCTGGGCGTGGAGATGAGCCCCGAGCGCGTTCCCGTGGTGCAGAAGAACATCATCGCGCGAGCGCGCGAATTCCGCCGTCCGGTGATCACCGCCACGCAGATGCTGGAATCCATGACCGAAAATCCGCGGCCGACCCGCGCGGAGGCTTCCGACGTGGCCAATGCCATTTTCGATGGCTCGGACGCCGTGATGCTCTCCGCCGAAACGGCCACGCGGAAAGTATCCGGTGGAAGCCGTACAGATGATGGCGCGGATCATCGAAGAGGCCGAAGCGAGTATCCATGAGTATCCGCGGCCCGTGCCGCAGGAGCGCCTGAAGGTGCCGGAAACCGTGGCGGAGTTGGTGTGCCATGCCTCGCTCGAGCTGCACATGAAACTGATCGCCGTGTTCACGCACAGCGGATTTACGGCGCGGCTGATATCGCGCTACCGGCCGCTGGTGCGCATCGTGGCGTTCACGCCGGAGGCGCATACGCGGCGGCGCATGGCGCTGTTGTGGGGTGTGACGCCGCGGCACATCTCCGACATCAAGAAGATCGATGGATTGGCGGCCATTGCCGAGAAGCGGCTGCTGGAAGAGCGGTTCGTGCGCAAGGGCGATGTGATCGGCATCGTTGCGGGCACACCGATGGGCATCCGCGGAACGACGAACTTCATGAAGTTCCACGTCATCGGCGGGCCCAGCTAAGGCGACACAACAAGAGCAGGTCGGAAAGACGAAGCTGTGTAAACGTCCCGCAGGCAGGCTCATCCCTTCAATCAGAAGTTAATTGACCCAGTGATCGGGACGCGAGGGAGGCTCCTCGCGATGCTTCTTCATGTAAACCTGGAAGCGCTTGCGATTGCGCTGGTACCTCCAGTCGGCGACTTCGTTGCGCACACGGTAGAGGAAAGAACCGCGGCGGAGGTACAGCCAGCCGACGAGCATTCCGCCCAAGTGGCAGAGATGCGCGACTCCGTCTCCTCCGGACCCCAAGGTGCCGAAGAACTCGATGGCAGCCATGGCCGCGACAAACGGCCGCATGGGAATCATGATGGGAAGAGGGAAGATCCAAATGCGGCGGTCCGGAAACAGAATGGCGTTGGCGATCAGAATGCCGAAAATCGCGCCGGATGCGCCAATCGTGGGGACGTCGCTCGGCCTATGTCCCCAGAGCATGGGGAACGCTTTAACCAGAACGGTGATCACCCCGGCGCCGATTCCGCAGAGGAAGAAATAATTCAAGAAGCGGTTCCTGCCCCAGACCATCTCCAGTTCGCGCCCGAACATCCAGAGAAACAGCATGTTGAGGAGCAGGTGGAAGAGGCCGCCGTGAAGGAAGATGTAGGTTACGGGTTGCCAGATGCGCAGGGCGGGAAACGGTCCGAGCGGCACGAGCCCGAAATGGTAATTAATCCACAGGGTGGCGTCGCGGCCTATCAGAATCGCCGCGAGCGTTTGCACAAGAAAAACAGCCGAACAGGCAATAACCAGATACTTGACGGCAGGAGTGATGAAGCTGCGCCAGTCGAAACGGATGCGCGGCGCGCCGAACGTCGTACCCATAGCAGCAGTGTAAAGCGAGGGAGCGCCGCGCGTCAAAAGGAGCTGGATTTGGGCGCTGGGTCAGTTTCCGGTTAGAATGTTCATCGAAAAGGTAAATAGCATCCTGTGTTGCCCTACGAAAAACGTGCGTGAGTGGGACGGTGCTGGTTACGAGTCCAATGACGGTGTAATTGACAGATTCATCAACCATCTGCTATAGCATTCGACCATAGTTGGAAACGACAAAGGAAAAGAGCATCAGCAATTTCAGCACCTCAGTTCCAGAAGTAAGGCGCTAAAAATGAACCCGCATAGCAAACAGACTGTGAGCAGAGCCGTGTGCCTTCTTGCTGTGATTTTTTCCGGGTTCCTGATGATGCCTCAGGCGACCACGGCGCAGACCTTTGTTTTCGGACGCGCCGATTTCCCCGTGGCAAACACTGCAACCTCCTTGATCACGGCGGATTTCAATGGCGATGGCATACCCGACTTCGCGGTGCTCAACTCGTCATGATTCAAACCAATACGGTATCGATCTGGCTTGGCAAACCCGACGGCAGTGTTGGCCCCGAGCAGGATTTTCCTCTCGCGCAAGCTTCTGCTGCCAAGTTGATCGCAGGGGACTTTAATGGGGACGGAAAGCTCGACCTGGCCATAACCTCCGACACGCCTGCCTTGCTTTCCATCTTGTTAGGGAACGGGGACGGGACCTTTCAGGCGCACGTCGATTATGCTCTGGGTGACGCTCCGCAAGGGCTGATTGCAGGCGACTTTAACGGTGACGGCAAGCTGGACGTGGCCGTGGCCGATGGATCGGTCGTGTCCGTTTTAATTGGCAAAGGCGACGGCACATTTCAGCCTCGCGTTGACTATCCTGCGGGTGCCTACCCGAATTCCGTCGCCGTCGGCGATTTCAGTGGCGATGGCAAGCTCGATCTCGCCGTCGCCAACGGTAGTTCGAATAATGTTTCCATTCTGGTTGGGAACGGCGATGGCACGTTCCAAACGCACGTGGATTACGCGGCTGGAGAGAGTCCGCAGTCGGTGAGAGCCGCGGACTTCAACGGTGACGGGAAGTTGGACTTGGTCGTGGTGAATTGGGGTTTCGGAAGCGTCTCGGTTTTACTAGGCAATGGAGATAGCACGTTCGCTGCAAGCTTAGCTTACACGACGGGGTTGTTCACGAGCTCGGTCATAGTCGGTGATTTCAATGGCGATGGCAAGCTCGACTTGGCGGCAACAAACACCGACGATAACGACATATCTGTTCTGTTGGGTAATGGGGATCGTACTTTTCCAGAATGCGCTGAATTCTGCATCCGGCTTGGGACCAACTTCAATCAGCGTTCTCGACTTCAACGGCGACGGCAAGGTGGACCTGGCAATCCTTTATGGGGATCCCGTCTCAATTCACCAGCCTTCCGTTGCGATACTTCTCGGACGCGGAGATGGTACGTTTTATTCAAAAACCGATTATCCTACCGGTTCGTTCCCGTATGACGTCGCAGCTGCCGACTTCAATGGCGATGGCAAATTAGATATTCTCGCAATCACCGATTTCACCAACACTGGGACGGTATCCGTTTTACTAGGTAAGGGTGACGGAACCTTTGCGGCAAACGTGCAATATCCGACCGGGGGTAATCCCGGCGCAATCGCCGTGGGAGACTTCAATGGCGACAAGAAAATGGATCTGGTAGTAGCCGACTTTGTTTCCGGTAATCCTGCGATTTCCGTGCTGCTCGGAAACGGTGACGGAGACTTTCCAACCTTCCAAAACTCAAGTCACCAACGGACTGGTGCCTTCGATTGCCGTCGGCGATTTTAATGGGGATGGCAAACTCGATTTGGCCGTCCTGACTGAACCGACCAACGCTGTATCGATCTACCTTGGTAGGGGGGACGGCACGTTTTCCAGTCCCACCGCTTATGCCGCGGGCAACTTCCCTATCGGCGTAATCACAGGAGACTTCAATGGCGATGGCAAACTCGATCTAGCGGTCATCTATAGTACGGATCAGACAATTTCAGTTCTGTTAGGCAACGGCAACGGTACCTTCCAGAACCAAATGGTATTTTCGGCCGGCGGCGCGCCCAGCTGGATCGTGGCGGGAGATTTTAACGGCGACGGAAAACTCGATCTCGCCGTCGCCAACTCATATCCAGGCATTTCTGTGTTTCTGGGCAACGGCGACGGCACGTTTGCGCAGACACCAATCAATTTTCAATTGCCGGCCGTACTCGGAGCCTTTGTGATCGCCGCAGGTGACTTCAATGGCGACGGCAAACTCGATTTGGCCGTGGGTTGCGAGTTCTTCGGGTTGTCGATTCTGTTCGGTAATGGAGACGGAACCTTTTCTTCCGAGGTCGATTATGCCTTCAGTCCAGCTTTTGGTTCTAATTTTGCTGTGGCAGATTTCAACGGCGACGGCGGGCTGGATGCGGCCATTCTGAATCTTGGATCCTCCACAGTTTCCGTGGTTTTGGGTCAGCCGGTTGTGGCCTTGTTCCCACGGCAGTTGACTTTCTCTGCGCAACCTTCCGGAAGCGCGAGCCCCGCGCAGACTGTTACCCTCACAAACGCTGGACCGATGCCGGTGACGGTTTCAAGTAGCGCGACTGCCGGTGCTTTTGATCAGACCAACACGTGCGCTTCTCCCGTGCCTGGCGGTACACATGCCAACTGCACGTATGCTGTCAGTTTCAAACCGACTGCGGTGGGAGCATCAAACAGGTACGCTAACAATCGTGGACACTGCTCCCGGAAGTCCCCAGGTCATTGCGCTCAGCGGGATGGGCACGCCCGGGGTGCCTTCCGTCGCGTTCTCGGCAAACAGCTTGAGCTTCACTCAGCTCGTCGGCAGTGCAGGCCCGGCTCAGGTGCTGACGCTGTCTAATGTCGGCGGTGCCACGCTGACCATCACCGGGAGCATCGCTGTAACAGCCGGTTTCGCAGAGACCGACAACTGCGGAAGCACGGTGGCAGCGGGCAGCCATTGCACGATAAACGTAACCTTTAATCCGACGGTCAGCGGCTCCCTGACGGGAACGCTCAGTGTCATCGACAACGCTGCCGGCAGCCCGCATACGGTCGCTCTGTCGGGTACAGAAGTAGATTTTTCGATCGCTCCCGTCCCGGGCTCTCCGACATCTTCAACCGTTACGCCCGGTCAACCGGCCAGCTACGAGTTGACGTTGGTAGGTGTGCAGGGGTTCACGGGGCAGGCAAGTGTTACCTGCACAGGAGCGCCATCCAGAGCGACGTGCGTCCCAAACCAAAGTTCAGTCACGCTAAACGGAACCAATCCCGCGAACGTGACGGTAAACGTCACCACGACCGCAGCGTCAACTGGTATCGCGGTCCCAGGAGCAAATCGGTACCTGCCGCTGAGGCATCCGCCGGGGTTGCTAGAGGCACGCGAATGGTTGGCCGTTCTTTGTGCGTTGCTCGGTTTAAGTCTGCTCTTCTCGATGCGGCGTTACCGGCTCGCACAGACTTCGGTTGCGATTGCGCTATTTCTCGTACTTATCTCTTCGAGCCTGCTCCTATCTAGTTGCGGTGGCGGCAGTGGAAGCGGTGGTGGCGGCAATCCCGGGACACCGATGGGTCAGTACACTTTGGTTGTGACGGCGACGTTGACCCTAAATTCGGAGACAATCACCCACACGCAGAGCCTGACACTCGTCGTGCAATAGGTACGCCGGAACGCTGGGTCACGTCTTGGAACCGCAACATGGCCCGGTAAGCGCATCATTCAGGACGGCGCTCGGGCCGGAATGACCAATTCGCTGCTCAGACGTTTTCGAGCACCAGCTTGAGGTAGTTCCAGAAACCTTCCACGGTGGAGATCTGCACGCGCTCGTTCGGACTGTGAGGATTCAACGATCGTCGGACCAAAAGAGATCATCTGCATCCCGGGATATTTCTCGCCGATGACGCCACACTCCAATCCAGCGTGCATGGCGATCAGCTCTGCAGGTTTGCCGAAAACTTTCTTGTGCACCTCCTGCAGCTTGCGCACAAGTTCGCTGTTTGGCTCAGGCTTCCAGCCGGGGTAGCTGCCTCCGTGCTCCACTTCGAACCCCGCCAGCCGGCAGACCGTCGCAACCATGCGGGCGGCCGCCTGTTTGCTGCTCACAATCGCGCTCCGCTGGCTGGTGACAATCTCAACCATGTCGCCCTTGGTCTTGACTGTCGCCAGGTTCGTGGACGTCTGGACCAGGCCGGGAACATCCGGGCTCATCGCCAGAATGCCGTGCGGCACACTCGCCAGCAGAGCCGCAGTATTTTTCGCGTCGGTGGCATCGAGCACCATTCCCGGGCGTTCGGTTTTCTCGGCCGTGATCTGCAGCCCGGAATCGAATCCTCCCAACTCGGCTTTGTATCCAGCTTCGGCTGCAGCCACAAGCGATTTCAGTTCACTCTCGCGAGAGGGGTCGAGCACCACCACCGCCACGGCTTCGCGGGGAATGGCGTTGTGTGCGCTTCCGCCGTTCACCTCGGCGAGTCCGATGGGAAGGTGATCCAGCAACTCCTGCAGGACCCCGCCCATGATCCGCAGGGCATTGCCGCGGCCCAGATGAATATCGACGCCGGAGTGGCCGCCCCTCAGGCCATACACCTTGATTCGCCAGGCCAATCCAGCGCCCGCAGGAACAAGCTTGAGCTTGCGCCGAGCCGTCGTGTTGACGCCGCCCGCGCAACCGATACACAGGGTCCCGATCTCTTCGGTGTCAAGGTTGAGGAAATACTTGGACTTCAGCACGCCAGCCGGGAATTCCGTAGCGCCCGTGAGTCCGGTCTCCTCGTCGATGGTGAACGCGAACTCCAGAGGGCCATGGGAAATGTCGTTGCTTTCCATCACGGCCAGTGCGGCGGCCACGCCGACTCCGTTATCGGCGCCCAGGGTCGTGCCATCCGCCTTCAGCCAGTCACCATCTCTTACGACTTTGATGGGGTCGGCATCGAAGTCATGAGCAGTTCCCTCGTTCTTCTCGCAGACCATGTCGAGGTGGCCTTGCAAGAGGGTCATCGGCGCTCCCTCGCGTCCCGGCCGCGCAGGTTTGCGGATCACGAGATTTCCGGCAGGGTCTTGTTTTGATTCCAGACCCAGCTTTGCGGCCACGCTCCGGACGTACTCCCGCGCCGCAGCTTCCTTCGTCGAGGCGCGAGGAATGGCCGCCAATTTGTCAAAGTGCTTCCATAACCGTGCAGGTTCCAAGTTTGCGAGTGCAGGCATCATGGCGTGCTCCGTTGGACTGAGGTGGGAATTCGTTTTTGATCTCGAAAGCAGCCCCATTGTACATCCATCTTCATGGTTCGCGGCGTTGCGAAACGATATTCATCGGGAGCACTCCCGATGATCTGCCAGCTGCCATCCGTACTTGCGAACGCCTTGAGGGGCATGCTAACGTTCGGTGTCTTCTAGTACGTTCCAACTATTTGGGTCAAATGACGGTCCAGGTTTCTGGTGCGAACACGGAGAGAGTATTCTCTCGGAGACTTGCTGGAACAAGTTGGAACGGCACTGGACATACCGACCATACAATGTAGTTGCGAGGTTCACGCATGAACACGCAATCCTCCGATTCGGCTGGCCCCAAAAAGCATCAGCCTTATGTTCCCGCAAGCATGGACATGAAGGAATTTACCATCCGAGCTGTCTTAATTGGCCTGGTCTTGACGGCGATCCTGGGGGCGGCAAATGCCTATCTGGGGCTGAAAGCCGGAATGACCATCGCGGCAACATATCCCGCGGCGGTAATCAGTATGGCGCTGCTGCGTTTGATGAAGGGCTCGCTCCTGGAAGAAAACATCGCGCGAACCATTGGCTCGATCGGGGAGTCGGTTGCCGCGGGTGCCGTATTCACGATTCCGGCGTTTGTGATCGCGGGATTGTGGCCGGGACTCACGGGCGACCAGTACTGGAAAACGGTTGCCCTGATGATGATCGGTGGAACCTTGGGGATTCTCTTCGTTACGCTTCTGCGGCGCGTCATGGTCGAGGATCCCGATCTCCCCTACCCCGAATCGGTGGCAGCTTCCGAGATTCATAAGGCAGGGCAACAAGGGGCGAAGGCGGCGAAGATTCTCTTCGCTAACATGGGTTTCGGGGCCCTCATGTTCCTCCTGGGCGCAGTGAACCTCTTCTCTCCGAATAATACCTTCAACGCGAATATCAGCGCGTTAGGCAAGAAACTGCTTCTGCGCACCAGCACGAATCCAAACGTGGCCACGACCGTGACAGGAGGCGCCACGTTCTTCTCCGCTCCGGACATCAGCCCCGCTTACCTGGGCGTGGGCTACATCATCGGACCACGGCTGGCTGCTCTGAACTTCGCCGGTGGAGTGCTCGCGTGGGGTTTGCTGGTTCCCCTGCTGACCTTTACGGTCGGTCCCTACATTCAGGCAGCGCAACCGGCCGGACAGCCGCTTTCCTGGCCGTTGCTGGCCGGAGCGATCTACTACTCGATCGTGCGTCCGATTGCCGTGGGGGGAATGCTGGTCGGCGCGACATATACCTTGTTCCGGATGCGCAAGCAGTTGGCCATGGGCATGGGCCGGGCCATCTCCGACCTGAAAAAGTCCGCCGCAGTGCGCGCAGCGACGGATCGCACCGAGCGCGATCTGCCGGCCAAAGGAGTCTTCGCGGGAGTGGCTGTCGTGTTCGTGGCCATGATTCTGCTTTATCACTACTTCATAGGCAGCGCAGGGACCTTCTCTGCTTCCAAGGTGCTGACCGGTGCACTGGTTGCCGCCGGTGTCATGCTCGTCATCGGATTCTTCTTTGCGGCCGTGTCAGGAAATCTGGTCGGAATGATCGGCTCATCGAATAATCCGGTATCCGGACTCACCCTCTGTACCCTGGTGATCGCCGCGCTTCTGATGGTGGCTCTTGGAGTTTCCGGCGCAGGCGGCGTTGCGGCGGTCCTGGGAGTGGCCGCGGTGGTTTGCGTCTCTTCGGCCGTTGCCGGCGAGATGCTGCAGGACCTGAAAGTGGGACACATCCTCGGCGGAACGCCTTCCAAGATGCAGATCGGCGATCTGCTCGGGATCGTGATGGCCTCGCTGGTGCTGTTTTTCCCCCTGTCCGTGCTCGATAGGGCGTATCACTTCGGAAGCCCGGCTCTACCGGCGCCCCAGGCCGGGCTCATGGCGATGCTATCCAAAGGCATTGTCGGTGGCGACATGGCTTGGCCGTTGATCATTGTAGGGATGCTGCTCGGTATCGTCATGATCCTGATCGAAGTGAAGAGCGTGATGCTGTTTTCGGTTGGCATGTATCTGCCGCTGGGAACCACCTCCGCAATCTTCGTGGGCGGCGTGATTCGCTGGGCCACCGATCGCTTGCGCGACAGGCGCAACCTCAATGACGCGCAGAAAGCGCGCGTGGACAACGCCGGGATCCTGACGGCATCGGGATTGATCGCCGGAGAGGCTCTCTGTGGACTCGGTGTGGCCGCAGTCATCGCGCGGAGGCTCGCGCATGATCCTCATGCAGACACAACGTTGGCTCATCTGGCCATAGGAGACTCGGCGGTTACTCCCTTGATTGCTTTGGCGGTGCTCGTGGCTGTTATGATTCTGGTCCCGCTGGCCAACGCCGGCCGCCCCGACGAGCCCGCACCGCCAACAGCGATCATGTGACGCCGGTTCGCACTCATTTCAGCGCCCGCGGGTGCCGCGCTCGTGTACTTTTCTAGAGTGCGGGTTTTCGCCTAACTGCGTGGGCAGACAAACGTGACGGCCGCGGGCGGGTGCAGGGTGCTCCAACGGTGGCGGAGGCTGCGCGGGGCGGCTTCGAGCAGGGCGGCGAGAAGCTGCTGGGCTTGGTCGTAGGGCAGGGAAATGCGGAAGAGATCGGCGTGCCGCGCGTGGGAATATTTCTCGTAGCGAGCAGGATGACTGGTGGCGTGCTGCAGAAGCACCTGCCACGGCGAAAGCCTTCCCAGGAATTTCTTTTGCAAAGCCTCTTCACGAAGAATTTCAACTACATGGCTTTGCGTCCCGCCACCAATCTCCAGGAGCGCCGCAGTGGCTTTGGACGGCTCGAACGGGCGGGAAGGATCATCATCGGGAAAGGGAACGAGGAGCGCCGCGATCTCCGAAGCTTCCGCCGCAATGCCATCCCACCAATAGCGGTAGCCGTGGTAGACCGCGGTGCCGCTCCGGAAAATCTGCTGCACACGCGCAACGTCCTTGCCCGCAATGCTGACGACCAGATCCGCGAGTTCGTGCAGGCGGAACACCTGCTTCACCACCGGGCGCACGCTGACGTAGCCTGCGTCTTCTTCGGTGTAACGAACGGGGATTTGTTGCGGCAAGGGCATGGAAATCAAGCTCAGCCGGCACGCAGGCACGGAAGCCTCAACCGAGTTTGGAAAGACGCTCGCGAACGCGATCACTCAACGCTTTGCCGTCAATCGTCTTTCCGGTCAGGATTTCTTTTGCGGCTTTGACGACCGCGCCCATCTGCTTGACGGAGGCCGCTTTCGTATCCGCAATGGCTTGGGCGACGGCGGCATCCATTTCGGCTTCGGAAGCGCCGCGCGGGGAGATAGCTTTCGACGACGGCAAGCTGCCGGGTCTCCTTGTCGACAAGGTCCTGGCGGCCGCCTTTGGTGAACTGTTCGATGGACTCCTTCCGCTGCTTGACGAGCGTCTGGAGCAACTGAATGGATTCCGCGTCGTCCAGCGCGCGCAGCTTTTCCACTTCCTTGAGTTGCAGCGCGGATTTCACCATGCGCAGGACGCTGAGCCGCAGCTCGTCCTTGGCCTTCATGGCCGTGACAATATCTTTCTGGAGCGTTTCGGAAAGGCTCATGGCAGCTCCCCCTTCCGAACTATAACAGACACCTATACCCGACATTTACATTTCTCGATGCCGCTTCGATTGACACGCAGCGAGCCACACAGTACTTTGATTAGTTTTCTATGCTGGGAGGAGACCGCTGGGGAGTGCGCCGCGGCTCCTACCCGAAATGAGGACTCATGAAGGTCATCGTTGCGGACAAGATCAGCGAACGCGGAGTGGAACTCCTGAAGCAGACCGGCTGGAACATCGTTCTGACAACAAAGGACACCCTCTTGGGGGAACTGGGAGATGCCGATGCCCTGATTGTACGCAGCGCCACGAAGGTGACACCAGACCTGCTGCAGAAGGCGCCGCATCTGCGCGTGGTGGGGCGCGCGGGAGTCGGTGTGGACAACATTGACCTCGAAGAAGCCACCAAGCGCGGTGTCCTGGTGATGAGCACGCCCGGGGGAAGTACTGTCAGCGTCGCCGAGCATACGTTCGCGTTGCTGCTGGCCCTGGTGCGCCAGGTGCCAAAGTTCGACGCGGCGCTGCGCGAAGGGAGATGGGAGAAATCCTCATCGGGCGCCGAAGTGCGCGGGAAAACTCTGGGATTGATCGGCTTGGGACGCATCGGCAGCGAAGTGGCCAGGCGCGCGGCCGCGTTCGACATGCGGATGGTGGCCTACGATCCGTACATCAGCGAGGCTGCGGCCCGGGAACTGTCGGTGGCGCTAATGCCGCTGGAGAAGCTGCTGGCGGAGAGCGATTTCATTTCCCTGCACACGGCGGTCAGCCCGCAAACGCAGAACATGATCAACGCCGTCACCATCGCGCAGATGAAGAAAGGCGTGCGGATTGTGAATGCGGCGCGCGGCGAACTGATCAACGAAGCGGATCTGTCAGCGGCGCTGAAAAGTGGGCACGTGGCGGGCGCCGCACTGGACGTATTCGTCGAAGAGCCGCCGAAGAATTCCCCGCTGATTGGACTGCCGAACGTGATTTGCACACCGCACGTGGCTGGCTCGACCGCGGAAGCGCAGGAGGAGTTGGGGATTCAGGTCGCCGTGCAAGTGCGGGACTACTTGGCGGATGGCGTGATCCGCAACGCGGTGAATCTGCCGGCACTTTCGCCGGAGCAATATCGCCGTATCCGGCCGTACCTTGCGCTAGCCGAACGGCTCGGCTCGCTGGTTTCGCAGGCGGCGGCCACGCGGCCAGCCCGGATAAGGATTCGCTATGCCGGCGAACTTGCTGAAATTGGGACGCACCTTTTGCGCAGCGCCGTTCTTGCAGGTGTATTGAACGCCGTCCTCGATGAGAAAGTGAACGTCGTGAATGCAGGACGCGTGGCCGCGGCTCGCGGATTGACCGTCGAAGAAGAAACGCGGCGGCGGGAACACGGTTTCCCCCATACCCTGGAAGTGGCCGCCGTGCCGGATAAGGAAGGCGTGGCAGGGTTCAGCGCGGAAGGCACGGTGCTCCATGACGGTTCGCCGCGCGTCATCAACATTGATGGGATCGCGTTGGAAGCCCAATTGGAAGGCACGGTACTGTACCTTCGGAACCGCGACGAACCCGGCGTAATCGGCAATATCGGGATGACGCTAGGGAAGCTTGGCGTAAACATTGCCACCTTCGCGCTGGGACGGCGCGAAGCCACTCAGGGGGCCGAAGCCGTCTCCCTGGTGCGGGTGGACGGCGAGGTATCCGCATCAATTCTGGAGCCGATTCGCGCGATATCCGCCATCACGCAGGCGCGGTTGCTACACTTCGGCACGGCCTGAACGACTTGCCCGGACGAGCAGGAATCGCCGCGAGTAGAAAACAGGCGCGGCATATGCTCTGCTTTGGGGCGGAGCAATCCCGTAAGCTCCAGCTATCTGCAATCCGTTCCCGTGCATTCACGGAACTTTTCTTGACACCCGGCGCAATTTGTCTAAGAATCAGTAAATTCTCAGGGATGGCCGTGGCGTGTCGAGGTGGCTCGAGGCACCTTCAGATTTTTGGGGTGATTTCTTTCGGCCCGGTAACGCTCAAGCGGTGAGTGTCCGGAGCTTCGTGTCTCTTCCGATTCTCATCGCGGACCAAATGGTGCATGGCACAGGGGCCGGCAGGAGAGGTATTTCTGCTGTGGGCACCGTTTTATATTTTGGGTAGTGGCAAGCGGTGAAGGCGCGGCGTGGCAACAACTCACGGAGAAAGGAGCGGCCTAGTTTTTGGGGCAACGAGTTGCAGCGCGTCATCAACATTTTCAGAGTCCTTCTTGTATTTACATTTTGCTCTTGCGGCGTGGTGGCCCAGGGACAGGAGTGCGAGGGGTCGAGTCGACGTAATTGAACGACGTATCTCTCGATGAAACTACTGACCGCCAAGGTGGTCGGGGGAAAGGGTGATGCTTTATGAAGTGCATTAGTTCGTTGTTTTGCCTGGGATTCTTTCTCATGTTCTGTCTCACCCCTGGATTCGCACAGACCGGTACGACCTCCTTGCGGGGAACAGTTATGGACCCGAACGGCCTGGTCATCCCCGATGCTCGGGTGACGCTGGCGAGCGCTGAGATCGGCCTAAGCCTGACCACGCAGACGGACAAAAACGGCTTCTACCAATTCCAGGATGTACGGCCGGCCACTTATGTATTGACGGTAAGCGCGCCTGGTTTTGCGACCCTTAAGAAGTCGGGGCTGGCGCTGTTGGTTTCGACGCCTGCTACCAGCGACGTGCAGTTGCAGATCGCCTCGGGGATGACGACCGTCGAGGTGCAGGCCAACACAGAGACCGTGAACACGCAGGACGCCACGCTGGGCAACACCTTTGAATCAAAACAGATCTTGGCGCTGCCCTTCGAGGGGCGCGACGCGGCGGGCGTGCTCAGCTTGCAGCCCGGGGTCACATTCATCGCAAGCGCCGATCCTCAAAACAACGTTGATACTCGCAACGGCGCGTTGAACGGCGGACGCAGCGATCAGGCCAACATCACGCTGGATGGCGTGGACAACAACCAACAGTCCACGGGGACGGCCTTCCAGGGCGCGGTACGCTCCACCCTCGATTCGATTGAAGAATTTCGCGTGACCACGATCGGGGATAACGCCGATCAGGGCCGCTCCTCCGGCGGGCAAGTCACGCTGGTTACCAAAAGCGGCACGAACACGTTCCACGGATCACTATATGAGCAAAACCGCCCCACGGTCACAGCATCGAACGACTGGTTTAATAAACAGACCGAGCTATCGAATGGATTGCCGAATATTGCGGGCAAAGTGATTCGTAATACGTTTGGCGGCTCTCTTGGCGGACCGATCCTCAAGGATCGGCTCTTCTTCTTCGGCACCTACGAGGGGCAGCGGCTCGCCGAGAATCAGCAGGTGCAACGCAACGTGCCTGCTCCCAATCTTCAAGACGGAGTGGTGTTCTATCCGTGCGCCGACCAAAGCGCTTGTACTGGCAACACCGTGCAAGGTTTGACGAAGGCATGGACCGCGCCTGCGGGAGCGTATGCCGTGGGTCCTACTCAGATAGCCCAAATGGATCCAAATTGCACAGCCATAGGTTCTTGCCCGAACGGGCCCGGGGTGAATCCGTTTGTCGCCAACGCCCAGGGAACGGGGGTCTTCCAGCAATATCCGACGGCCAATTCCTCGGCCTGCGGCAATGCCGACGGATTCAACATCAGTTGCTACAGTTTCTCGGCCCCCAACCCAACTCGCAAGAATACGGCGATTGCGAAGATTGATTACAATTTGAATCACACCGGCACCCATCGTCTCTTCATCCGTGGGAATTACCAGACGGACAAAACTGCCCAGCCGCCACAGTTCCCCGGCGACCCGCCGATCAACGTCATTCGAGACACCAGCCGGGCGATCGCCGCAGGCTATTCGGCGACATTCTCGAGTTCGCTTACCAATAGCCTTCGATTTGGACTTACCCGGCAAAGCCAGGACAATCTCGGGATCGAGAACGGACCGAATGTCACTTTCCGATATTTCGACGACCTGCATCCCAGCGTAAATTCAGCGTCACCATCCACTTCCTACACTCAGAAGTTTCACATCCCGGTCTACAACTGGCTGGATGATGTCACCTGGACGAGGGGCAGGCACACGCTGCAATTCGGAACGAATATTCGACGCATTACGAACTCCCGGGCGACGGACATCGCCAATATCAACGTTGCCACCACGAATCCTAACTGGCTGGCAGCGGGAGCCGCAGGCGGTGGAGGCAGCCTCGATCCATCGTGCGCCACCGATCAAACCAGCCCACCTGCATTTTGCACCTGGGACTTTCCCGCGGTGGATTCCAACAACTCTAATCCCTACAACTATGCGATCGTGAACATTCTTGGGCTGGTTACCGACGTTACCGGCCAGTACAATCGCACCGCAAAGGACCAGCAAATTCCGCAAAACACTTTGGTTGCCAAGAACTTTCGCTCATGGGAGTACGATTTTTATGTGCAAGATTCCTGGAAGGTGACCCCGAACCTGACGATCACAGCGGGGTTGCGGTATTCGCTTCTGCAACCCGTTTTTGAAACGAGTGGCAATCAGGTTTCCCCTGACGTAAGCCTGAACCAGTTCGTGGACAATCGCGCGATCGCCATGCAGCAGGGCCAGACGTTCGACGAAACGATTTCCTACAGCCCCAGCGGGCAGGCCAACGGCAAGAAGCCCTTCTGGCCATGGGACTATAAAGACTTGGGACCGCGGCTGGCCTTTGCCTACTCCCCGAATCCTTCTTCCGAAGGGCTACTCAAAGCCCTGTTCGGTGGCGCAGGCAAGACCTCGATTCGCGGGGGTTTCGGCCTCGTTTACGATCATTTCGGCACCGCCTTGATTGATACCTTTGACCAAAACGGCGCTTTCGGGCTAAACACGATCGTAGGCAATCCGGCCTCCGTGCAGACTTTGGACGGAAGCGCCCGCTTCACTGCGCTGAACCAAATTCCGACATCCAGTGCGGACGGATTGCTTCTGAATCCGGCCCCGACGGAACCGTTTCCTTACACACCGCCCGTCAGCACCCCTGGGAACCCTTTGCAGCAAATTACCTGGGGCTTTGACGATAAACTGAGAACACCGTACTCAGAAACGATTGATTTTTCCATTACCCGCGAACTGCCGGGCGGGTTGACCTTCGAAGCCGCGTATGTCGGACGGCTAGGCCATCGATTGCTTCAGCAACGCGACTTGGCCATGCCCCTTAACCTCAAGGACCCCAAGTCCGGCGTGGACTACTTCACTGCCGCCACCGCATTCGCAAAACTTGCGCAGAATAACACGCCGGTTTCTCAGGTTCCGAATATGCCTTACTGGCAGAACCTTTTCCCGAATGCCGCCGGAGTTACCAACTCAGGAGATTTTAGTTGTGGAGGTGCACCGGGGCAGGACAGTGTGGCCAATCCCACAGCGACCCAAGCGATGTATGAGCTCTTCTACTGCAATTGGGGGTCGTCCACGTTTGGCGCATCCAATTTCGTGAACATCCTCGACTCTTACTGTTTCCCAGCATGTGCCAACATTGGTGGCGTTGACAAGCCCTATGCTTTCTACAACACGGAGTTTTCGGCGCTCTACGGGTGGTCCAGTCTCGGGAACAGCGCCTACCACGCGGGCCAGTTCATGCTGCGCAGCAGGCAAATGCATGGACTACAGTTCGACCTGAACTATGTGTATTCCAAATCCATCGATGAAGGCTCCGACTCGGAACGCGCAACAACCTTCGGCGGGTTAAGTGCCATTATCAACACGTGGAACCCCTCGCAAATGCGCGGCCCATCCGATTTCGACCTCCGCCATCAGATCAATGCCAACTGGGTCTATGATCTGCCGTTTGGCCGGGGCAAGCGATTTGGGCACGACTGGAACCGTTTCACTGACACAGTGCTGGGAGGTTGGGAATTTGCCGGTATCTATCGCTGGACCAGTGGTTTTCCTTTCAGCATCGATGCTGGAGGAACCTACAACACCAACTTTGAACTCGAAGGCAAGTCCGTGCAAATCGGCCACGTACAACAGGGCCTGACCTACGTGGGCGGACTGCCGTATGCGTTTAATGTCGGCGCCGCCGGGCAGGCTGATCCCAGTACGTACTGGGGTTCGGTCCTGCGGCTTCCCTACCCTGGCGAATCTGGGCAGAGAAACAACTTCCGCGGACAGGGATATTTCGGGATTGATGCGGGCATCAACAAAAGCTTCCACATTACCGAGCGGCAAGCTCTGAGCTTCAGCGCCTACGCCTATAACCTGACCAACTCCGTGAGGTTTGACGCCGGCAGCCTGACCAACAATAGCGCGTTTACGGATCCCAGCACGATTGGTCTTTACTCGAGGACGTTGACCAAGCCGCGGGTCATGGAGTTCGCTTTGCGCTACAGCTTCTAGAACTCCCCACAAGGAGAAAACAGGCCGCCGGGGGCAGCGCGCTCCCGGCGGCTTTGTATTTGTCCGGGTTCCGAACTCTAATATTCGTTCGGCTGTGGCGGAGCCTCCCCAGACGGTCAATGTATCTGAAAATCCCCTCCTGACTATTCAAGGAACTTTTCTTGACACCAGACGCAATTTGACGAAGAATTTGACAAATTTCGAGTGTGTCCGCGGTGGGACCAGGATGCCCGGGTAGGTCCAGGCTTGTGTGTTTGTTTTTACTGGCCGGGTGGCGCTCGACGCATGGGTCTCTGGGGTCCCGCCTCTACAAATTTATATCGCGGACTAGAACAGTGCATGCAATACGTGCTGGAGGCAGAAGTGTACCTGCTGGCAGGACGTGCTTGGACCTCGAGTTTGTGCTACCTCCCGTGAGGCAGCACTCGCAACTGGCCACGGGACAGGGAACAGAGTCGTTATCTGGAGGGGGCGCTGTGAAATATCGGAATAGCATTCTCGGATTTGTTTTTTCATTTGCAGTCTTGTTCTGCGGTGCAGTGGTTCAGGCGCAGGACGCCACGGGCCGCATCATCGGCAATGTCAGCGATCCGAGCGGGGCGCCTATCCCCGACGTCAAAGTAACCGTGACGAACGACAAGACACTGATCACTGAGGTTACCTCTACCGACAGGGACGGCTTCTATCAGGTGCTTTCACTGCCTATCGGCATCTATACCGTGACGGTGGAGAAGGGAGGCTTCCGGCGGCAGGTCTTCGATCATCAGACGCTGCAAATCAGCCAGTCGTTGCGGCTCGATGCGAAGCTGGTGATCGGGCAACAGAGCGAAGTGGTCGAGGTGACCGGCCAGGCGCCGAACGTGGAGACCGTCAGCGATACGATTGGTGGCAGCGTGATTGGCGAGACCATTCAACGAGCGCCCCTCAACGGCCGCAACGTTTTGGACCTGGCGGCGCTGCAACCCGGCGTGGCGGAAACGAATAGCGACTCCGGCGCGGCGGGGGCCTATAGTATCGCCGGCGGGCGCAGTGACTCCGTAACCTATTTGCTCGATGGATCTGTGAACAACAACCTGCTGGACAACAGTGTGGTACTGAATCCCAATCCCGACACGATTGCGGAGTTCCGAATTCTCGAAAGCAATTACTCCGCGGAATACGGGCGTAATGGTGGTGGCGTTATCAGCGTGGTGACAAAATCCGGCACAAATGAATTCCATGGCAGTGGATTCGAATTCCTGCGAAACGACGCCTTCAACGCCAACACGTTTTTCAACAAGGTCGATGGGTTGCCTCGTGATGTGCTAAAGCGCAACCAGTATGGCGGTACAATTGGCGGCCCCATCAAGAAGGATAAGTTTTTCTTTTTCGTCGGCTACCAGGGGCAACGCCTCAGCTCCCAAACCACCACGGGTTCAAATGCTGTATACACTCCCGCCCAGCTGAATGGCGATTTTTCTGGCGGGGGAACGCCTGATAACTGCCCTAACGCCGACGCCAACGTCGCCGCTTTCCTGCAAGCGAATCCATATTTTCAAGCTGACCCCGCAAAAGCGGCCTGCGGCATTATCGATCCCACAACAATCGATCCTGTGGCTCAAAAATATATTGCTGCCGGTTTGATTCCCACGAATCCAAATGGGACAGCCGATTATCAAGGCGCTCATACGGATAATACGAACGAGCTGACCATGAAGTTCGACCTGTTGTTCTCTGAGAAGAACAAACTCTCGATTACCATGGGAGGTTTCCGCAATCCCACCCTTGATCCATTCAATTTCGCTACCGTGCCGGGATTCCCGGATCTGGGACGCACCAATAATTACTTCTTGAGCGGCAATTATACGCGGACGATTACACCGAACCTGGTGAATGAGTTGCGCGCGTTCACGCAGAGGAACTATCACGAGCAGGACATTCCGGGGAGAAAATTACCGACCTATGCGGATTTGGGGATCAACATCAGTTCCGACCTGCCGACAGGTCCGCCTAATTTGTGGTTTGACAGCGGGTTGTATGTGGGTTTTAGCGAACACGGACCCACGACGTTCGCCAACAACACCTTCGGCCTTACGGATACGGTTTCCTACATTCACGGGCGTCACAATTTCAAAGTAGGCGGCGGCATCTCCGCCTACCAAAACAACACGGTTTACGCCTACTACGTCAACGGAGAGTTTGATTTCTATGATGGTGGCTCAGGCTCAGGCACTCCACTCGCTGATTTTCTTCTTGGTGCGCCGAGCCAGTTCTTCCAGTATCCCAATGCGCCTTCTAACGTGCGAAGTAAGGCCACCTACGGTTTTTTTCAGGATGAATGGCGAATCTCCAGGCGGGTGACTCTGAACCTTGGCGTACGATACGAATACAACCAGCCGAAACTGGACACCCAAGGCCGCTCATTTTCCGTTATTCCGGGCCTGCAATCGACGGTTTTCACCGGAGCTCCTATTGGAATGGTTTTTCCAGGGGACAGCGGTGCTCCCGTCGGAGTCAATTTCTCAGATAAGAACGACTGGGCCCCGCGTATTGGATTTGCCTGGGATCCCTGGGGCAACGGGAAGACCAGCGTTCGCGGCGGGTTCGGTGTGTTCTATGATGTGTTGAAAGGAGAGGACAACCTCCAGTTCAACGGTCAGCCACCGTTCTTCTCCTCCACCGCTCCTCTTTTCGATTATGTCGTGGGTCAATTCCCCGGGCGAATTCCGTACCTGTCTGATCCATTTCCAAATTCGGACCCTCTCGTGCCGAATCCGTTCCCTTCCAAGCCGCCTCAATCAGATCTTAACTTTGCAGATGCCGGCTTTCTGCCGATCAACGCAGCGGGTTCAGTTTACATCGTGGATCCCCATCTCCGCACGCCGTACACCTATCAATACAATCTGAGCGTGCAACATGAACTCGTCCCGGGCACCGTGCTCGAAGTGGGCTATGTCGGAAACAGTGCGCATGGCTTGACGTCGCTTCAGGACATCAATCCATTCGTTCTGGGCACGACGGATCGTGTTCTGAATCTAACGCCGGGCAACAGCGTTTGCCAGGATCGCGATGGGAACAGCACATCCGGCGTAACGGACAGCAATCAGTTGTGCAGTTTTGCCACACTGCCTGAATTTAAGAACATTTCCAAAGCGGGCTACAACAGCTTGCAAGTCAGCCTCACGAAGCAGATCGCAAGTTCGCACTATTTCGGCCGCACCTACTTCACTCTTTCCTACACGTTCTCCCACGGTATTGACAATGCCTCTGGATTTCGCCAGCGAAGCAGCAGCGTTCCAACGTATCATCCAAATTTGTACCGCGGCGCGAGCGATCAGGACGTCCGGAATCGCCTCACCTTTAGCGGCGGATGGGATCTTCCTTTCGATACCATGTGGAAGTCCGGCCCGAATCGCCTGACCCGTGGGTGGAGTCTGTTTCCCATTGTTACCTGGCGTTCCGGTTTACCGTTCGATGTCTACGCAAGCCTCAACGGCCGGTATGATCCCGGGTCGGAGGGTCCTTCGGGTGCCGGCGATCCATACAACGTGCATCCCAATATTGTTGGTTCCCTGGGCACACAAGATCCTCGAAAGGCGCAGGATTTCGGGAATGGAGTTGGTCATTACTGGTTCGACCCCAACAGTCTGTCCCGGGATCGGTGTGGAGCGGTCGTCGATTCCACCTGCTTGCCCACGAGCGCCCAGGTGGTTGCCGACCCCTCCCTGGCGACGTACGGCACTTTGCCTCGCAATTACTTCAGAGGGCCGGGCTACGTCAATTTTGATTTGGCGCTTTCCAAGACCACCACGCTCACCGAGCGCCTGAAACTGGAATTCCGTGCGGAGTTCTTCAACGTCTTCAACCACGCGAATTTTGAAAACCCAGGAATCGGTGGAGACGGAACGAATATGACCGATCCGCAATTGTTTGGTCAGATTACCTCAACCTACGACCCGCGCATCATTCAGTTGGCTTTGCGCTTGTCGTTCTGATCGCCATTGACGCGATTCCGCCGGGAGGCGCCAGCTTCCCGGCGGTTTTTCTTTTAACTGTTGAGGCCTTGGCGTTCCAGGCGCCAGTGGCCTATCCCCTGTCGAGCCATTTAAGAATGTAACCGTAGCTGGGGTTGTCGAGACATTGGAAATGTAACCGGAAGCTTGTTGTTGCGACGGTGGGAAAGCGGGGATCCCGCGGGGGGTGCGGGATTCCCGAGCGCAGCGGTTTTGCCGCGGCCGTTGGCCCGCTGGCCGCTCGTTTGCTCGGGCGTCATTTCCTGCACCGCCTTCGGACTCAGGCGGCGATTCGCCAGGCGAGCGATGCGCTCCAGCTTGCGCTCGACGCTGCGGCTCAGTTGAAACGGGTCCAGCTGTTTTCGCAACTGCTCGAGCTGCGCCACCTTCAGCGCATCCGCTCCGGCGCACTCGCGCACGCGCTCGAACGGCGTGCGTGCCGCGTCGTACACGCGGCGCACCTTGCTGCCCACGCGCACCTTCTTCAGCAACTTCACCGAAGGCAGAAACAGGTTCAGCCATAAGCGCAGTTCGCGGCTGTACAGTTCGTTGCAGGCGGCCACCGCCTCGTGCGTGTCATAGCGATCCCAGCCCAGCAGCTTGCGCACATGCGTCCAGTTCTTCTGCTCGACGTGCGCGTTGTCGTCCTTCTTGTACGGCCGCCCGCGGGTCATCTGAATCTGTCGTTGTTCGCACCAACTTTTCAGATGCCAGTTGATGAACTCGCTGCCGTTGTCGGAATCCACGCCCAGCAGCGCAAAGGGCAGCACCCCGGCGATCTCGTTTAAGGCCCGTTGTACGGCCTCTTCGCCGCGCCCCAGCACCGCCCGCGATTCCGTCCAAGTGGTGTGAATGTCGGTGACGTTCAGAGTGTGCGCGAACTCTCCGCTGGCGGAATTCCCGGAATGCGAAACCAGATCGATTTCTGTGAAGCCCGGCTGGTGCACATCCCAGCGGTCCGTCTTCACCGGAATGTGGTGCTTGAGCAGATAGCCCGGCTTGGTCCGGCCATAAATGCTCCGCCGCCGTTGCGTCTTCTGCGCCTTCAGCCGGCGGTCCATCTGCCGCGCGCTGATCCGCAAAAGCTGCTGCGCGATCTCCGGCCGCAAACGAAAGTGTTTGCGGATCCACGGCAACCACTGCGGCAACAGCGCTTTCAGCCGCACCGACCAGGGATACCCCGCCGCTTCCCAAACGGCCGTCAGCACGGCCTGGGTTTCCTGGCTGTAGGTCAGGCCGCGCCGCCGCTCGCGCACCTTTCCCCTTCTGGGTGGCGCTCCATTCAACAAGCGAATCGCATACTTCCGGTGATAGCCCGTGTTGACGCAAAACTCGTTCAAGATCACCTGCTTGACCTCACGCCCCGCCGCACGGTAACGCTCATAAATCGCCCGCAGATACTCCCATCGCCCTTTGTTCCCCAACCGGACCTCCTCGAAAACAAGTTTTGGTCGGGTTACATCCTAAATGGCGCGACGTTACCCCCTCCGGTTACATTTTAGATGGCGCGATACGTATCCTGGCACCCTGCGCACAAGCTGTGCTAACCTAGAAGTTCAGCCCGAAGTGTTCACTTCACTCCGGGTTATGCGTCGGGGCGTGGCTCAGCCTGGCTAGAGCGCCTGGTTCGGGACCAGGAGGTCGGTGGTTCAAATCCACTCGCCCCGACCACTTTCATCCCTAAAAACCGCGATCAAAGTTCATGGGCGCGTTCAGTTTGGATGGCGGGTGCGAAACTCTTCGAGACACTTCCGGGCTGTATCCAGTTCCGAAAACCGGCTGCCTTCCTGTTCCACCAGGTAGTATTCCACTCCGCCCGCGCCCTCCGCGGCCGCGAAAATGTTTTTCCAGTCCGCAACGCCCTCGCCAAACAAAACTGCATATCCCTTTGCCGGGTCCGGTGACCAATCCTTGCAATGCACCGAACGAATTCTCCCCGGATTTGCGCGAATCCAGGCGACCGGGTCCGATCCCGCCTCCACGCAGGTGCCCACATCCAACTGCAGCATGACCGTGGGTTTCGTGTTCTTCGCAATAATCTCAATCGGCCGCGCCTTCATCGGCAAATCCGCGGTCGGGGTGAACTCCAGTTGGTGATTGTGATAGCCCGCCTTCAATCCCGCCGGTTCCAGCTGTTCGGCCGCGAAGTTCAGCGTTTCGGCCACTTCTTTCCAGCCGTCAACGCCGGGCTTCGCTTGTGCCGAAGCCATCACCACATACTTGCTGCCCAGGATCAAATTGAAGTCGCGTGCCTTTAACAGATTTTCCTTTTTAAAGAACGAGCCGTCGTTGTGCGTTGAAAAACAGCGAATCCCCAGATCGTCGAGGAGCTTTCTCATCTCCTTCGTCTGGCTCTCGGTCCATTCGAAATACGGCGCGTAGAATTCCACACCCTGGTAACCCATTCCAGCCAGCGCTCGCACCGTGGCTTGGGGATCCCGTTTGAGTTCCTCACGAACGGAATAGAGCTCCAGCCCGACGGGAATGGAAGTTGCGGCGCGGGCATTCCATGCCCACGGAAGGATCGCGGAATAAGTCAGAAACCTGCGGCGGGAGAAGGTTGGTAAGGTCATCCGCAAATCCTACCGCAGAACTGGCGGGATTTCATGACATTTCGCGAAATCTCAGATAGGGGAAGATTCACCCGGGGTGGAACTAGCGAGATTCGGCTGATCCACCTTCTGCAGAAGATGTACGCAATTATTGAGCATGTCCGATGGTATTTTCCGTGTAGGCCTTCTGCAAGACGAAGAAGACCTTTTTCTTGCGGCCATCCTCGGAGAGGAGTCCCTTGCGATTGTAATTGTCTTGTATTCCCGGCAGCAGCCGCAGTGGCGAGCGGAAGTCCATCAGCAGCCACGGGCTCATCCCCCGCAATTGCGGAATCTGATTCAACATGACGAACTGATGTTCGTAAATATTGGCCTGAAATTCTTCTGTCCACCGGGTGGAAACATCACCGTGCAGGCCGGCCTTTGCGCCGCCGCCAAACTCGCTCATGATGAGCGGCTTTTGATAGCGAATGTCCCATTGGGTGTTGTCTGCGTCGGCGGCCGTATGTTCGTACCAGCCGATGTACTCGTTGGTTCCCAGCACGTCCAGAACATCACCAAGTGGGTCGTCGACAATTTTAGTATTGCCCTCGGTGCGCACCAGCAGTGCGGCCGTGACGAGGCGGCTGGAATCCAGTTTGTGCACGTCATGCACCAGCGTTGTGAGAAAGGCTGTGCGCGCGGGAGTGGCAGGCGTTTCATTGGCGACGGACCACAGAATCACGGAGGCTTTATCGCGGTCGCGGCGAATCATTTCCGACAATTGCGACTGTGCTTTGCTTAGCACCGCCGGATCATCGAAGTGACACGCCCAATAGACGGGTATCTCCGACCACACCAGTATTCCCATGCGATCCGCAAGCCGCGTCATGCGCTCGCTGTGCGGATAGTGGGCCAAGCGGACATAGTTTCCTCCCAGCTCATGAACCCAACCGAGCAGTGTTTCGGCGTCCTGTTCGCTGAACGCGCGCCCGGTGCGATAGGGAGCCTCGGCGTGTACGCTAATCCCCTTCAGGAAAATTGGCTGCCCGTTCAGAAGGATTTGTGTTCCGCGCGTTTCGATGGTGCGGAATCCCATCTCGTCTTCCAGCCGGTCTTCGCCCGCCGTCAAGATCACGCGATAGAGCACGGGGTGTTCCGGCGACCAAAGCTGCAGCTTGGCATCCACAAGATGAATCTGGGCCTTTCCTTCTGCCTCCGTTTTGCCCGTGATTCCTGTGGACCGCCCTTCTTTTTCCAGGTTGACCTTGATTTCTAATCCAGCGGTTGCGCCAACAACATGCACCCAGCCTTCGATCTCATCCGTCGTTCCCCGCTTCAGATGAAGATCGAATTCATCGATGTAGCGGACTGGAACTTCAACAAGTGAGACCTCGCGGGTCAGGCCGCCATAGTTCCACCAGTCCGTCTTCAGTGTAGGCACGCCATCCGCGAGCCTGGTGCTGTCCACCGCGATGACGGCGAAGTTATTTCCGTCCCGAAGGGCTTGCGTGATTTCGCAATCGAATCCGGTAAAGCCTCCTTCGTGTTCGCAAATAGCGTGGCCATTGATCCAGAGATAGGATCGATAATTCGCTGCTCCAATGTGCAGGAAGACGCGCTTGCCCGGGGTTTTGTGGTACTCAAAGTCCTTCTCGTACCAGAGCGGCCCTTCGTACAACATCAGCGACTCGCGTTGGGTGTTCCAGTCGCCGGGAACTTGCAGGGTCAGAGACTTTGCGAAGCTGTACTCGATGGGGCCGGTGGAATCGGTTTGCGCCAGATTTCGCGCAAAACCGGTGTTTCTAGCTTTTCCAGCCGAGTCGTACAAACCGTTTCCATACTGATCAACGATCACGTGCCACGCCCCATCCAGACTGACGGTATGCCGGTGATCCACCCCAGCCAACACCGTGGAGGGTTGCGCTGTGGCCTCATCCGCGAATACAGCTGCATTTCGTGAAGTGGGGATGAGCACCCAGAGTGCGAGGCCCAGGATAGACTTGATGCGCCTGGCCAGGCTATGGGAGTTCCCAAGGCAAAATCCTGGCAACGCTGAATTACGAAACATGGGATTTCCCTCCATGAAATTTCACAGTGTCAGAAAGCTGACGCCCGTTACCAAGCCAGACGCTCGCAAGACAACGTAAGTCCAAATCTACTCACCTTGACGACTGCTCCTAATACTTCGATTCAAACAAGTAGCTGCCGGAGCCAAGCTCCGCGGTGACAGCGTCTTCCAATTGCAGCACGTGGGAAACGCCGGGGCTCGCCTGGAGCGATGCTCCGTTTTCGGTGACCTGCTCCAGTTTGGCCTTGGGCAGACGCACCGTAGCCGTCGTGTTCGCAGGGATTTCCACGCGAAGTGTGAGTTTGCCATCTTTGATCTCCCACGCGTTGGCGACCTGGCCATACATGCTATGCACCGAGGCCTTCACAAACGTCAAGCCGCCGCCGGGCCGCGGCTGAATCAGAATGTGTTTGTAGCCGGGTTGTTGCGGGTCGATATCGATTCCGGCCGAAACGCGGTACATCCATTCCCCGATGGCGCCATAGGCATAGTGATTGAAGGAGTTCATACCTTTGTCCTGAAAGGAGCCGTCGGGCTTGATGCCGTCCCAGCGCTCCCAAATGGTCGTTGCGCCCTTCGTCACGGGGTACAACCATGACGGATACTCCTTGCGATTCAGAAGCATGTAGGCTTCATCGAGATACCCGTAGTCGCTGAGGACCTGGCAAAGCAGCGGCGTGCCAAGGAATCCCGTGGTGAGATGCCCAAATTTCCTGACGTCTTGCGCCAGGCGCTCCGCTGCGCCTTTCCGTTGGGCTTCGGGCAAAAGGTCGAAAGCCAGTGCGAGCAAATAAGCCGTCTGGGTGTTGGAGGAAAGGCGGCCATTCGGCGTGACAAATTCCTTTTGAAATGCGGCTTTGATCTTTTCCAGCAAAGTAGCGTAGTCAGCCGCGTCCTCCGTTTTGCCGAGGATTTGCGCCGTCTGGTGAAGCAGACCGGTGGACCGCGCGAAGTACGCCGTCTGGATCAAGTCCTTGTCTGTCGTTGCTCCCGGATAGTCGGATTGGGTGGTGGCAAAAGCCAGCCAATCGCCAAAGCTGAAGCCGCTGCTCCAGATGTAGCGATCGCCTGCTTCGCGCCGCATGTATTCCACCCAGGCTTTCATGCTCGGATACTGTTCTTGCAGAATGCGGCGATCTCCGTAGGAGAGATATATCGTCCAAGGCACGACAGTCGAAACGTCAGCCCAGCCAGCCGAAGCGGACTCTCCTTTGCGCGTGCGATGCGATAGCACGTTGGGAATGACATAGGGGACCGCGCCGTCATCCTGCTGATCCAGGGCGACATCCTTAAGCCATTTGGTATAAAACGCGGCGGTATCGTGATTGAAGGAAGCGGTGCGGGCAAAGGCCTGGGCGTCACCGGTCCAACCCAGGCGCTCATCACGCTGCGGGCAATCCGTGGGGACGTCCAGGAAATTTCCTTTTTGCCCCCAGATGATGTTGTGCTGAAGCTTGTTCAGCAGCTCATTGGAAGTTTCAAAAGTACTGGAGGTCTGCATCGCCGAATGGACCACTACGCCCGTGAAGTCATCGAGTGAGGGTTCACCGGGCCAACCGCTCACTGCCACGTAACGGAAACCCTGGAAAGTGAAGTGAGGCTCAAAAGTCTCGAGGCCCTGTCCCTTGGCGGTATAGCGAATGGTCTCCTTCGCGGAACGCAGATTTTCCGTGTAGAAATTGCCGGCGCTGTCCAGAACCTCGGCATGTCTAAGGGTTATGGTTGTGCCTGCGGGCGCGGTCACACGCAAGCGCACCCAGCCGACCATATTCTGTCCCATATCAATGACCGTATCGCCGGCCGGAGTTTTCAGAATCTTTGCGGGTTTTAGTTCCTGAATTTCGCGGACGGGCGGGCCGGCGGGAGCAACCAGCTTGGCTTTCGGGGGATCGAGCGGCGAAACGCCTTTCCAATCCTTGTCGTCGTAACCCGCAGTGCTCCAGCCGGTGCTCTCCAAACGGGCGTCATACGTCTCGCCGTCATAGATGTCCGAAAGCAAGATGGGGCCCGTCGTCGCCTTCCAGTTTTCGTCCGTGCTGACGATTTGCTTCTTGCCGTCTTTGTAGGTAATCACGAGCTGCGCCAGCAATCCCAGCCGCGTGCCATACGAATTCCGCTTATTGCCCCAAGTCATATTGCCGCGGAACCACCCATCTCCCAACAACGCGCCCACGCAATTCACGCCAGGCTTCAAATCCGAGGTGATGTCGTAGGTCTGATATTGATAGCGAAAATCGTACGCGGTCCAGCCGGGCGTGAAGTATTGATCGCCGACGCGCTTTCCATTCAACTCGAGTTGGTAGAGTCCCATGGCCGATGCGTACAGGCGGGCGCTGACAACGTCTTTCTTCACCTGGAATTCCCGGCGGAGCATCGGCGCGGGATTCGATTTTGAAGTGTCTTCCTGAAGATTGGGAGTGATCCAGCGCGCTTGCCAGTCCGAATCGCGGAGCAAACCCATTTCCCAGAAGGCGGGAGCACTCCAATCCGAGGTGCGGCCCAAATTGTCCGTGACGCGCACCTGCCAGTAGTAGCGGCTGCCGGTCCGCAGCGCCGGTCCCTGGTAGACAACCTGAATGGAGGCATCCGAGGCTTGCTTGCCGGAATCCCAAAGCAGTTTGCTCTTTGCCAAGTTCTCTTCGGAAGTGGCCACGCGAATCTGGTAGGCCGTCTGCAGCGTGCCGCGTTCCGAGGAAACCAATTCCCAACTGAGCCGGGGCTCCAGGATATCGATACCGACAGGGTCGGACTTATATTCGCAGCGAAGATTGGTGATCGAAAGCGGTGTTGCCGCCAAGCCAATCGCGGCGAGGGAAAGTATCACGGCTACAAGGGCAACAAGCATCAAATGAATTTGTGGGCGGCGCATGAAGACCTCTCTGGAGAATCCCCTGAGCATCCATCCCCACTCGAAGGTATTCCGGTCAAAGTACTAGGGTGTCGAAATGCGCTCGGGGAAGGGCTGACGCCTTCAATTGATACACGCCGGGCAGGTTAGCTGTCAATCCAAGCCAGAAATAATTTCAGCGCGCCTCTCTGGCGGAAAGGGTAACTTTAGGTGAGTCCTGCGCTTGTTTGGAATTGGCAAATGGAAACAACTGAAAGGAAATCAAATAAACGGATAGGCTGTCCCCTATCCAAAAACTCACCCGCGTACTTACAGAACTCCTCTTGCCTATTTGCGGACTTCCTCTGGCCTACCCTCTATTGACCGCCCCACAGGGCTCGCTCGCGATTCGCCGCCATGCGTGGGATCGTTTGCCCCCGGGGAGGTTTGCCTGCAAAAGCCGGGCGCAAGCGATCGTTCGCAACGCCACAGTGGGCAATGAAGATTTCACTTCCGGCAGTCGTGATGGGTCCTTCTTCCTTCATTGGGGATGCCCGAGTACTAATCCCCGCCATCCGCTCTGAGCGAGCCGAGGAACTCACTGAGTTAGGAAGGATGCTGCGACGCTCCTTCCACAAGATCTCGAGCAGAGCTGAGGCGAGTGGTCATATCCGTCAGATCTCCGTCAGAGCGCGCTTTCTCCGTGTTCACCGTTCCGGATGCGAATGGCGTCATCCAGGGTGGATACGAAGATCTTGCCATCGCCGATCTTTCCCGTCTTCGCAGCCTCCAGGATGGTATTAATGACCTGCGCTGCTTGGGCTTCCGGCAAAGCCAGTTCGAGTTTTACCTTTGGCAAAAGGTCCACGGAGTACTCCCGTCCGCGATACGTCTCCGTGTGGCCCTTTTGCCGACCGTGTCCCCGTACTTCCGATACCGTGATTCCTTCGATTCCAATTTCCCGCAGGGCCTCTTTCACGGACTCAAACCGCGACGGCTGAATGATTGCTTCAATTTTCTTCATGCATTTCCCCTCTCGGCAGAAAGTTCCTTGCTTCTGGAAGGCGCACCCGCGCCTGGGAACCGGCAAGCTTCGTGGCAGAGATAATGCACTTACTTGTGCGCCACGCCAATCACAAATTATCGATTTTGCCAATAGAAAGTTTGCGTTGGCATTCGCAAAACTTCGCCGCTACATTTCTCCGCCAAGCACCGTTCAGTTGTTTTTTCAGGCCCTTAGACTCAGGTCCTCCAGAAGTGGGGGAAGAATTAGGACACGAGATGCGCTTTCGCTCCATCTGTTGTTGCATCTTACTAGCGTCACTGTTGGGCGTGCCCGCGCTTGCCCAGACGAGTTCTCCTCCCACAGAGCAGCCTCCACCTGGCACATCTCAGGGTACGCAGGCGTCAGCGCCGCTCCCGGCAGCTCCCCAGGATGGTGCCAATCAGGCCCCAAGTGCCGAAATTCGAATAGCTCGCACGACGGAGGACATTCGCGAACGCATCTTGCTGGATCGCATTGACCAGTTGGAAAAGCGTCTGTCGGAATTGGAGGCCCGCGGCAACTCGTCAACGGCAACGCCTGCGGCCTCGGTGCAGGGTCAGGCTCCCGCTTCAGCCCTTACTCCGGCCACCTCCGCCGCCGCGCCTCCGGCGCAGAACGCCGCTCCGGCAGCAACTCCTGAAGCTACGCCGACTTGGTCCATCGGCCCCATCGATTTCAGCGGCTTGGTGGATGGCTACTACAGCATCAACACTAACCATCCCGCCTCTGGTACAAATCAGCTTTACAACTTTGACGTAAAGCCAAACCAGTTCAGCCTGAACATGGCCAAGCTCAGCATGTCGCACACGACGGACCCGGTAGGTTTCCAGGTGGACCTGGGCTTTGGACGCGCTTTTGACATCATTCATGCAAGCGAACCGAACGATGCCCCGAGCTTCCTCCGCAACGTCGAGCAGGCTTATGTAAGTTTGAAGCCCGCGAAGCTCAAGGGCTTTGAAATTGACCTAGGCCAGTTCGTAACCAGCGCCGGCGCAGAAGTAATTGAAACCAATTCCAACTGGAACTACTCTCGCTCTCTGCTATTCGCCTGGGCCATTCCGTATTATCACTTCGGGATCCGCACCTCCTTCCCCATCGGCAAACACTTCACCGGCGGGGTTCAGTTGGTAAACGGCTGGAACAACACCGAGGACAACAACAGCGGCAAAACCGTAGGACTTACTGACACTATCACGTACACCAAATTTGCCTGGACCAATACCTACTACGGTGGCCCGGAAAATGCCGGAACGAACACCGGTTGGCGCCACCTCTATGACACCGTTCTCCTGTTGACGCCCAACTCCAAGTTCAACGCCTATCTCAATTTCGACTACGGCCAGAACACCAGTCCCCTGGCAGTGGATGCCGGGATCGACCCGACCTTTACCTCCAAGTGGTACGGCATTGCCGGCGCCTTGCACTTTCAGCCAACCAGCAAGTGGTCCTTCACTCCGCGCCTGGAATGGTTCAAGGACAGCGAGGGTTTCTCAACCGGCACCGCGCAGGACTTGAAAGAGATCACCCTCACCGGCGAGTACAAGATGCTCGCGGGTTTTCTCACGCGCCTCGAATACCGGCACGACTGGTCGAATCAGCCCTTTTTCGACCGAGGCATCGATCCAGCCTCGAGCAAGGGCGAGGATACGGTCGCTCTAGGCTTTGTGGGATTCTTCGGGCCCAAGCGGTAGCTGTATTTTTGCTTCTTGTCCACATTGCTGTGTTGTCTTGATTTCAAATAAGGAGGGGAGATGCAATGGGAGCAAGTCCCACACAGGCAGTCGGGATTACAGTCTTCTTGCTTGGGTTCACCGTTCTAACGGGCGCAATCTACGCAGGGAGCGTTCTTCTCTATATCGTTGCCGCAGCTCTTGTGGCCGGGTCCTTCGCCATATTTCTCAAAATTAAGCCGCTCGAACAAGCGGAGAATTGAGGAAACAGTCCATGATTCTTGTCGGATTACTTCTGACGCTTTTGGGATTCGTAATCAGTGTGCTTAGCCTCGCCGTAACTTCCTCCGTCGGTGGCCGGCTGGCTATGGTGCTCGTCGGGCTGGCGGTAAGCCTGTTCGGGATTATGGGTGTGCTCAACAAGGCCTATCTCAAGAACGCAATTTGGAAGAAGGGGTGAGGGCAAGGATGAAAAACTCGACGAAGAGAATGCTCGTGGTGTTGTTCGCGGTGTTCTGTATCGCGCCGATGGCTTCTGCACAGGTACCTGCTGCCGCCCCGGCAGCGGCCCCTGCAACAACAGCTGCAGCTCCACCGCTGGCGACGCCGAAACCGATCATGGATGCCGATCTGGCGGGTACGCCGGTACCGTCGGCGGACGCGCACGCCAAAGGTGACCCCGATGGATCGCTCACAGGAAATGCAAGCGATGTTACCGTGGCGGATTCCAAGAAGGGTCTGACGATAGGAGATGTGGCAAACCAGGTCGGGCAGAACAAGATCGCCATCAATTTTGTCTGGACCCTCATCACCGGTTACCTGGTCATGTTCATGCAATTGGGGTTTGCGTTGCTGGAGACCGGCTTGGCCCGCGCCAAGAATGCCAATCACACCATGATGATGAATATGGCCGTTTATGGTGTAGGAATGTTTGCCTATTGGCTGATTGGCTTCGCCATCCAGATGGGCGGTGTGGGCGCCGTTGCCAACTTAGGAGGCACGGCTCCTCTCAGCGCGGAATTCACCGCAACGATTTTCGGCAAGCCCTTTGGACTGTTCGGGCAGCACGGGCTGTTCCTCATGCATAAGGGAACCTACGACGTGGGCGTAATGGTGCTATTCCTTTTCCAGATGGTGTTCATGGACACCGGAGCGACAATACCCACGGGCGCGGCGGTCGAACGATGGAAGTTCTCCGCTTTTATCGTGACCTCGTTCCTCTTTGCTGCCTTCACTTACCCGCTTTTTGCGAACTGGGCATGGGGGGGTGGCTGGCTTGCGAATCTCGGCACCAACTTTGGTCTTGGCAAGGGGTACTGCGATTTCGCAGGATCAGGCGTGGTGCACGCCGTGGGCGGCCTCAGCGCCTTAGCGATTGCGATGATCCTCGGCCCGCGAATCGGCAAGTTTTCTCGCGAGGGACGACCGCAAGTCATACTGGCCCACGATATCGTGCTGGTCATCACCGGCTGCCTAATCCTGGCCTTCGGCTGGTTCGGCTTCAACCCGGGCTCGACCCTCGGTGCTTCGGGGAATGGCAACCTGCGGATCGGTTCCATCGCCGTGAACACCATGCTGGCAAGCGCCATGGGCCTCATCAGCGCGATGCTATACATGTGGTTCATGTATAAGAAGCCGGATGCTTCGATGACGGGTAACGGTTTCCTCGCAGGCCTAGTGGCAATTACTGCCCCTTCAGGATTTGTGAATCCCGTAGGCGCGGTGATCATCGGGTTCGTTGCGGGCGTGCTGGTATGTCTCTCGGTCGCTTTTGTCGAACGGGTTCTGAAAGTGGACGACCCGGTAGGCGCGGTTTCCGTCCATGGGGCCTGCGGCATTTGGGGTGTTATTTCGCTCGGTCTGTTTGCCGACGGCAAAAGCAACTATGGCGGCTCATGGAACGGGGTGAACGGTTCCGTGACCGGCCTCTTCTATGGGGACGCGAGCCAACTTGTGGCGCAATTGATCGGTGTGGCCACGCTGGTGGGTTTCGTGTTCACACTCAGCTTCCTCTTCGCCTTCGTGGTGAACTTGCTGGTTGGGCAACGCACTTCCGCCAAATCAGAGTTGGAAGGCCTGGACCTTCCAGAGATGGGCGCACTGGCCTATCCGGAATTCGAATTGAAGTCCTAAGTTCGAGGAGCGCACGCCAATGGCTACCATGACCACAGCAATTCAACTCAGACCTGGAGGGCTCTCTACCCGTTTGCGGCCGAGCCGCTTGCCGGCACTTCCTTGGCGGGACCCGCATTCGGTCCCGCCGGAGAAGTTGGCGAAGTTCATCGCCTCGCTCACTGAGGCTTGCGCGCTGAATCCGGACAACGCGGACATGCGCACCTGCCTCGGGATCGCGCACGCCATGAACTACGACGTTTATCGATCGATGGACGCGCTTGAGGAGGCGCGGCGTATCGAACCGGAGAATTTCTTCGCGCAGCTCAAGTTCTCCGAACTGCTCTTCCGCCTGCGGATCATTGACCGTGCCGAAGAGGAAACCGCCAAGGCGCTGGAGTTGGCCCGAAACGAGTGGGAACTGGCGCTCGCCCGTCGCCAACTCTGCGAAGTCCGCCGGCTCAGACGCAAGGGCCTAACCCGGCCGCGATGGACTCAATCGCTGAGGAAACCTGCACTCGCATTTCTGCTGTTGCTCTTGGGCATCTCTTGGATGTATATGGTTTGGAAATGAAATACAAATGGCAGTTCTTTCTCGCAGCCTGCTTTTTCGCCTCTTATCTCCTGGTTTCTAAGGGTGTGCCGTTATTTCCTGTGTTGGCGGGTTGTGGTCTTGCTGCCTTGTTGACCTGGCGTCAGATTTGGCGCCAGCGGTCTCATCACAGTTGAACCTCAATTCCGATCCTCCTCCATTGCTGTCAAGATTTGGCCGGGGATTTTGTCTGTCCCTATCTGCTGGCGTTCGAGGCGCTTCGCGCTGGAATCGCTGAAAAGAGGTACAATCCATTCAGTGTTCCACCGAATCCATTCGATACTGGAGGAGAATCTCATGAAGGTACGCCTCACCCTTGTGTTGTTCGCCAGCTTGCTGCTGATCATGGCCGGCATGGCTTATGCCCAGACCCAGAAGACGATGGAAGCCGCTCCGGCCAAAGAAGCCGTGCTAAAGGCTGCCGACATCACTCCCAAGATTCTTCCAGAGAAAGTTTTCTTTCGCGGGCAGACTGCCACCACGCAACTGCGCAACACCGCCGGCGTGCGTTACGCCGACGGGTTCTACGTCCTTGCAAGTCTGGTGGACAATTCCGGTTACTCCACGAGTATTCGTGAAAAGTACCAGGCTTATCTCATCAGCGAAGTCACCCTCGAGATCGGCGGGAAGGCACTGAAGCCCGGCGCCTATGGCATTGGGTTCATCGAAGGCGACAAGTTTGTGGTCATGGATCTGGGCTCCAACGATGTGTTCCAGGCTACCTCCACGAATGACAAGGAAATCAAGCATCCTGTGCCGCTGCAGGTCCTCACCACCGCTGACGCCGGCAAATACCGCCTGTATAAAGGTCGCGACTACGTCGAATTTCATCGCGCCAAATAAAAGAGGGGGCTGAGCTTCAGCCCCCCCTTCTCGTGAATTCCAGGCAGCAAGTTCCCGCGAGGATCAGCCCTTGATCTGACCGGAAGCGGCGTCCCACGTCACCGCGCTCTTCCGGAAATACGATTCATTGGACATGTGGCATGCCAGCGCCGCGTTGTGTCCGAACACCACATCTTCGGTCACGGGCTTCCGTGTGCGCACCGCCTGGAAGAAATTCCAGAGGTGTGGCCGCAAGTCGTCCCACGAGTCCCCCTTGTAGTTGAAGCCTCCGGCCAGAGGTTCCTTTCCGGGAGAAGGGTCGTGCTGTTCGTGCCACTGTTTCATATACGCTTCGCGCAGGTCGTGCGGAAAACTGAAGGCATAATAACTGGGCGCCGAATCCTCTCCCGTCTGCGGGTAGTGAGTAATGGTGAACTCCGTCACTTCCAGAATTCCCTTCGAGCCCTGGAAGCGGTACACCTCCGGCGTCTCGCATCCCAAATTCAGGCGGAGATATACGGGGATTTTTCCGTACTCATAGAGCGTGGCCTGCACGTCCGGCATGTTACGTCCATCATTAAAGCGGAGAATTCCACCGATCGACGTCACCCGCGTCGGCGGCTCGTTCCACCCGAGCATGTAATTCATGCCGCTGACGAGATGTACCAGAAGATCGCCGGCGACGCCGGTGCCGTATTCCTTCCAGCAGCGCCAGCGGGCAAAGAGCTTGCCATCGAACGAACGTTTCGGCACGGTGCCCTGCCAGGTGTCCCAATCCAGGGTTTGCGTCGAGAGGTCTGGCGGGACCGGATACACCCAAGCGCCGGTGGGGTCGTTACGCCCGAGCGAGGCTTCGACAAGATTCAAGTCGCCGATAATGCCTTGTGATAGAAGTTCCCTGGCCTTGGCGCAAATTACGGAACTCACGCGCTGCGAACCGATCTGCGTGATGCGCCCGGTGTTCTTCGCGGCGTTTACCATGTCGATTCCATCGGCGGCGCTGTGTGACATCGGCTTTTCGCAGTAGATGTCCTTGCCGGCGCTGACCGCGTCCACGAAGACCTGCTTGTGCCAGTGGTCGGGAACGGCGGCGATGACGCAATCAATCTCCTTGTTATCCAACAGCTCTTTGTACCGCCGCGTCGTGCTGATTTTGCTTCCGGCAATCTCCTTTGCGAGGGCGTGGCGGCCGTCGTAGAGGTCGCTCGCGGCCACGCATTCCACGCCCGGAAGACTTACAGCGGTTGCGAGCAGGCCACTGCCTTGCATACCCACGCCAATGATGCCAAAACGCACGCGATCGCTCGGCGGGACTTCCCACGAGGAGGGAATGCGAGCCGGGTCGAGGGCCATGCGGCGTCTGGTCATCAAGGCGCCGGTGGTCACGGCGCTGGTTTGCAGGAACTGACGGCGAGAAATCGGATTTTTGCTCATAATTTTCTCCAAAATGACGTGAACTCATTCTCCGGATCGTTGTGTCTACGGCAGGGGTTGCAGGCTGACTTCCTTGAAAAAGACGATGTCGTTGTCGCTGTGATTCTGCAGGCCGATGTAGCCTTCATCCGGGCGTCGTCCATGCTGCGGCTCGAAGTCGAATTTGCGCTCGGGCACGGGCTGTCCTTCGGTGTAATCGGTTACCTTTACTCCATTCAGTTCGACGATGGTGTGCGGGCCATCAACGGTGATGAGCATGGTATTCCACTCGGGGCCGGGCTTGCCGGGTTTGGCGAGTGGCTTGGTCAGGGAGTAGAGCGTGCCGGTGACGTGGTATTCGTCTTCGCCGGACGTTTCAGGGTGGTTGTCAATCTGCACCTCGTACCCGTAATGAACGGGCATCCATTCTTCGCGTGGCTCGATGGGAATGCGGATAAACACCCCGGAATTGTCGTTGGTGTCGCGCATCTTGTACACCACCCGAATCCGGGAGTGGCCTACTTTGCCGCCGGTCCAATAAAGAAGGCCCATGCCTCCGTGCGTCTGAATCAATCCATTCTCGACGGTCATGTTGCCTGGGCCGACGTGCTTCCACCCTGTGAGGTCCTTTCCATTGAACAGAGGTTTCCATGGAGGTTCCGGTACGCGCGCGGCGATCAGAAACACCGCGGCGAGCACCACAAAAAAAGCACAGACTTTACGCATGTTGGTCTCCTTTCCGGGAACTAAGAAGAAAAAACATTGCGAAGCATAAACCACAAATTGGCCGGGCGCTCCGCGAGGCGCCGCAAAAACCAGGGATACCAATACGAGCCGTAGGCCACGAGAACGTTCGAGCGGTAACCCTCTCGCGCCAGCCGTTCCTGCTCGGCGCGCTGAATGCCATAGAGCATTTGCACTTCAAGGCTGGATTTCGTGTAGCCCTGTTGCCCGGCGAAATTCGCCAGACGCCGGATGAGCGCGACATCGTGGGTACCGAAAGCCGCACGGGCGCATTCCCCAGCCGATTGTGCGCGCAGCATTTCCTGCGCGAGAACAAAGTAATTTTCGTCGACATCCGCCTTCTTTGGAAAGGCGATGGCCGAGGACTCCTTGTAAGCACCCTTGACCAGACGAATCGCGGGCCGCAGCGGCAGCAGACCGGCCAAGTCCTTTTGGGTCCGGCGGAGATAGGACTGCAGGCAAAGGCCAACATTCGCATGGCTCTTCAGCACGCTCCTGTAAATGTCCAGCGTTGCCTCAACATAATTGCTCGCTTCCATGTCCACCCAGACCGTTGCGGAGGGCGATTCGCGCTGAATGATTTGCATGAGATTGTCGCGACAGAACTCGGGAGCAAGGTCCAAGCCCAGTTGCGTGAGTTTTACGGAAACTTCGGTAGGAAGATTCAACTCGTGAATGCGCTCGAGAACTTCCAGATAGTGTTCGGTTACTTTTCGAGCTTCATCGCGGTCGCGGACGTTTTCGCCAAGATGCGTGAAGACGCTGCCGAGATTCTTCAGGCGCAGGGCCTGCGCCGCGGCGAGCGCTGCCTGCAGAGTTTCGCCGGGCATGAAACGCGAAACGCTGCGGCGCACAAAGGGGTAGTTCACCGCGTGTTCGCGAAGCCACACATTTTGCGAAGCGGCGAGCAGCATCGAGCGCATCAGCGCCATGGCCTTTGGTACCTCCAAGGGGAAACAGGAGCGAAAGGAAGCCGTCCGCGGCCCCATTCTAGACCATATTTAGGAAATGCGGCACGTCGGCTGTGGGAAAAACCGCGGTTTGCGGAGAAGGGGTGTTGGACATCGAGAAAGCCAGAGTTTCCGATAGGAGCTGCTAAAAACGAGCGCCGATTCGCTGCCGAGGCGGACGATACGGATCTGCAGCTTAGTGCAGAGTAACTAGAACAAGCCAGCTAGTGAAACAACAAGGCAAGGAAGCGGTCGTAATTGACAGCAACTTTTTTGCCCCGGCCGCGTTTATTTTTTAGCAGCGACGCGACGCGGAAATCACGCCGTATCCCATCGGCGCCGCTGAGGATGAAGTGCTGCAGGATTCACGAATCCCCACGGCCCGAAGAATCCGGGAATGGATTTGTGGGGGACATCTTGCAGGAGGGCAGCGTGAGCGCGGGGGCCCAAGAGGGCCACAAAATACTGATGCGGAATTGGTTACGGGGGATGCCCGTCGTCCGCGGCCGGAAGCTGAAATGGCCGGCTTTCTCACGACAGAATCGTATAGGCAAATGGTGACATTCCTGCATCAAATAACAGAGGCATAATGTACACGAAGAAAGGACAGTGAAAAACGAGTATGAAACACCATAGCACGGTTGGAAAGTTCGGGGTGTTCCTCGGAGCACTCCTGTTTGTTGCCGTTGGGACGGCCCAAGCCCAAACCAAGGCAGCCGCGGCCGGCACGGCGACATTTACAGTGACAGCGGTGGGAAAGAAAGAAGGAGTTCCGCCAATTTCCAAGGATGATGTGCAATTTTCCACCGGCAAGGAACGCAAGCAAATCGCCGATTGGAAAAAGGACGACAACCTATTCTTGGCCATTCTCATCGACGATTCCATCGACAACTCCGCAGGGGGCCAGTGGAGTGACCTCAAAGAGTTCATCATGGCCCAGCCGGCGACTACTCACATTGCCGTGGGATTCATCCGTGACAACTCGACACAAATTACACAGGATTTCACCACCGATCATCAACTGGCCGCCAAAGCGCTTCGCATTCCCATTGGCACAGGGGCGATCGGCTCCAGTCCCTACCTGGGAGTCATGGACATGCTCAAGCGTTGGCCTCGGACTGGCCCCCGCCGGTCCATCCTGCTTATCTCCTCGGGAATTGATTTCTTCCGCGGACGAGGGTTTGGTCCCTTCAGCCCGGATCTTGATAGCGTGATTCAAAGAGCGGAGCGGCAGAATACCAACATCTGGAGCATCTACTATCCGAGTGCCGGACACCTGGGCCGCGGTTTCTACTCCGTAATGCTCGCCCAGGATAACCTCGGCAAATTGTCTGAGGACACCGGAGCCGAGCTGTTCTACCTCGGACCCAGCACGCCGGTTAGCCTCAAGCCGTACTTCGACGAGATCGCGCAGCATCTCGCCAACCAGTACCTCCTGACGTTCCCAGCCTCTGGCGGCGCGAAAGGGAAATATCAAAGCGTGAAGGTAAAGACAGAACTCCCGGATGTGGAGTTCCTACACCCCGCGGCTGTCTTCCTACCGCCCGGCGCATAATCAAAATCAATTAGAAAACTTCGGGCGCCTCGGCTAAGCCGGGGCGCCTTTTTCCTTAGGGACCACCGCGCGCGCCCTGAAAAATGATCTTGGCGAGGGAAAACCGGAACTCGTGGTGGATGGATTCAATGTGGAGCCGGTGGGGTTCCGCTGTCTCACGGCATTGCTGCGCTCAGATCGACCGCGTCGACTCCCGCATCACCAGCTCGGGATGGAGCTTCTGGGAGACGACAGACCAGTCGCGGTTCTCGTGCCCGGCCTTGATCGCCTCCAGGACGATATTCACAGCAACGCTGCCCATCGTTTCCAGCGGTTGGCGCACCGTGGTGAGCGAGGGCGCGGAAAGCCCGGCAATGGCGACGTCATCAAAGCCGATTACCGAGCAATCTTCGGGGACTCGAATCCCGGCCTTGGCCAGGGCGCGGATGGCGCCGAGCGCGGTGATGTCGTCGAACGCCAGAAGCGCCGTGAACTTCTTTTTATCACGCAGCAGTTCTTCCGTCAGGCGGAACCCGTGCTCGAAGCTGGAATTGGGATCGAAGACGTCGGGGAGCTGGAGTTCGAGACCGGTATCGAGTTTGAGCTTCACGGACTGCGCAAATTTTTGAATACCTCGCCAGCGCGGCGCGGAGTCAATCAGCCGCTTGGGTCCGCGAATGACGGCGATGCGGCGGTGGCCCAATTCGTAGAGATGCTCCAGCGCCAGCCGTCCACCCGCCTCGTTATCCACCATCACCGAGCTTAGCTGAGTTCCGGGGAGTTCCCAGCCGATGGTGGCAGCGGGAATTTCCCGCTTGTTCAGGTCGGCCAGAACTTTAATGTCGACGAGGAGCCAATTGGCCACAACGATCAGGCCATCCACGTGCCGTTCGAGCAGCATTTCCAGGTAACGCTCGAAACGATCGCGCTGGTTATGCGCATCGGCAAAAATCGGCAGGTAACCCACGGGATAAAGTCCGTTCTCGATCCCGCGCAAAATCGGAGTGCAAAACGGATCGGTGACGTCAAACAGCACCACGCCAATGCTTTGGCTGCGCTTACTGCGCAGGAAGCGCGCCATCACATTGGGGTGATACCCAAGGCGCTTGGCTGTTTCTTCGATGCGTTGCCGGGTCGTGGCGGCGATGTAGCGTGCCAGAGGCGCATTATTGAGGACAATGGAAACGGTGGCGGGAGAAAAGCCGCTGGCTTTGGCAACGTCCCGCATGGTGACCAGCTTGTGCTTTCCGCCAGGTTTCTTCATTCGCCATTCCTTGCGTGCCTATCATCGGGCCGCAGGCAACGGAATGCAATCCCAAAGCGCGCAAGGCCTAGTCCTCTGGGGGCACCTCAAACGAGAGCTGCTTGGTGAAGCCCTTTGTCTTCCAGATACCGAAGGCGATCCCTGCAGCCATCCAGACCGAGCCAATTTTCATGGCCGGGTGGCTGAGATTCAGCCACAGCAGGAAGCAAATGATAAACCCGAAAATCGGCGGTATCAGATTGCCCAGTTTCTTCTCTTCCGCGCGCCAATAATAGCGAAGAAACGCGGCAGCATTGACTCCCATGAAGGCGATGAGCGCGCCGAAATTGAGCATGTTGAGTCCAAGATCATACGTGAGGAGGAACGACCCAATGAGCGCGATGGCGCCGACAAACAAAACGTTGTTTCGGGGAACGTGATGCTTGGCGTCGATGGCGCCAAAGAACGACTTCGGAAGAGCCTCGCTTCTTCCCATTCCGAAAAGCAATCGGGCCGCGCCGATCTGCGCGCCGAGACCCGAGCCAAAATTAGCAACAATTAAGGTCACGCCCACAATTCCAAAGAGGGGCGCCCAGGTACGGGCGGCGGCAAACACGTAAGCGGTGTCTTCATTTGGAAATGCCTGCGAAGCGGGCCACACCAGTTGGGCGATGTAAACCTCCGCCGCGGAAAGGATGCCGATGACCACGCAGGTGAGAACCGTCGCCAGCATGATGTTGCGGCGCGGGTTTTCTGCTTCTTCGGACAAGGTGGAAATGCCATCGAACCCTATGTAAGTCAGGACCGCAATCGAGGTGCATCCAAACAAATTTCCCCAAGTAAACGTTGCTGGATCATAGAAAGGCCGGGTGAAGTAGATGGGGTCGGCCCCATGCGGAATTCCATGAATGTAGCGGATGGCGGCGACAAACACGATGACGATCACCGCGCTCATGCCGGCAGCCATGACGGTGTTCACCCGTGCCGAAGTCTTGATCCCGCGAATGTTCAGCAGCGTAAAAACTCCGGCAAAGAAGATTTTCCAGCCCCATACGGGAAGTCCGGGGGCGAATTGGTGCGCTTGCTGCGCGCACCAGATCGTGCAGATAAGAGGATTGAGCATGTAGTCCATGACCATGCTCCATCCGGTCACGTAGCCGACCGCCGGATTGATCTCCTGCGCCACGTAAGTGAACGCCGAGCCGGCGCTGGGATACGCCCGGGCCATCCTGCCGTAGCTGATGCCCGTGAAGAGCATGGCCACCATGGCAATTAATATGGCGGTGACCACCTGACCGTGGCCGCGCGTGCTGAGCACTCCGAATGCAGACATCGGCGCGACCGGTTGGATCACGATGATGCCGTAGAGAATCAGGTCTCGAAGTGTGAGCGTGCGCCGCAGGCGAGGTCCCGCGTTTGTGGTGCTGGCATCCGTGCTCAAGCACCTCTCCTTTTTGCCGGACGGTTCCCAACCTGCGAGAGAACCACCGCGCGCGTCAGATTTTTCGGTGCGTCAGGGTTGAGTCCCTTGCGCAGACCCACTGCTGTTCCCAAAAGATGCGCAGGAATGGCGGTCACAGCGTATCGTGCAAACTCCGGCACGTCCAGTGCGAGCTCAATCAGCAAGTCGCTGCAGTTCCGAAGATCCGGGGTGGCCCGGTTGGCAATCACGCAAATCGCCGCGCCCAATTCCTTCAGCTCGCGGGCTAACGCGGTTTCCGCTTCTGCCGCGGCCTCGGAAACAAACAGAGTAATCAGCGTATTTGGTCCGGCAATGGAACGCGGCCCATGCCGGAATTCCATCGAGTGATAAACCTGCGTATAGGACGAGGACATCTCCGTGACCTTTAGCCCCGCTTCCTGCGCCAGCCAGTAATGAGCGCCTTGTCCCAGGAAAACGTAGTCGTCGAACTTGCGCTTGGCCGCGAATTGCCGGATTTTCCGGGCCTGCCCGTCGAGCCACGTCTGACCGCGTTGCGGTAACTCATCCAAGGCGGTGCTGAGCAGGTGGTCTCCGACGAATTGCAACCCGAGGCGTTGGAACGCCAGCAGAATGGCGGTGAACGACCGCGTCATCACCGTGCTCTTCTCGTCCGCCCAGGCCAGCTTGAAAGTGTGCGTGCAGAGAGCTTCCAGTGGACTTTGGGGATTGCAGGTGACCCCTAGTGTTTGCACGGTCTTGTGGGCTTGCAGCAATTCAGCGGCGCGCAGGACTTCCGTGGTTTCCCCCGAGCGCGACATCAGCACGATCTGTTCCGCCCCGATCCGCCGCAGAGTCTCCTCCGGCGCGAAAAGCAGTTCGGAGGCCGGAATCCCCGTGGCGGGAATGTAGAAATGCCTCGTCCAGAGCGCGGCGATCAGCCGGGAGAGGTAGTAGCTGGAGCCGCAGCCGACAAAAAGCCAGGGGCTGCGGGGAGAAAACGTCGCTGCCAGCCGATCGAGTTCGCCCGATTCGCCGAGTTGCCTGCCGGTTTCACTCCAGATCGCAGGTTGCGAGAGAATCTCCGCGAGAGTATGTGCGGCAGGGGGCGGTTGGAGTTTCCCAGCGATCTTGATTCTGCTGGTGTTAAGCCTGGGCAAGGAGTGCCTCGCTTATTCAAACGATTCAATAACAGCTATTTTGAGGAAAGCCGGTTCGCGGCGCAAGCCCTTTTTCCCCCGTTCGCCCTTTGCCAGCCTGTCCTTCCGTACAGTCGTGTCATATCCCCAAAGCCGGTATCTCTTGGCTCACAGAGAATTTTTCGTGCGCAACGCCGCGCGCCAGAATCGCTTCTAATAATAGTTAGGAAAGCCGTACTTATACGTTGCAGTCCGAAGGAATGCAGAATGGGCAACCTTGCCCTGAGATTCGATCGCCAGCAGATGCATCAGATGCTGCTCCACGTGGGCGGCTTCCTGCTCATTTTCCTGGCGGCGTTCTGGCTGCGTGGGCTCACTCCTCCCCCCGATCCCATCTTCCAGGGTTATCTTCAGATCACCACGGGGCTCTTCGCCTTTGTGTTTGCCGCGGTATCGCTGGTCCGGTTTCAAGGCACTCAGGACCGTATTTCACTCATTCTGGGGTCCGGTTTCCTTCTCTCTGGGGCAACTCTGACTGTCTCCAGCGTTCTCTTCTTCCAGTTGATGCGCGAGTCGCAATTGTGGTTTTTCTGGGCGCCCGTAGCATGGTGGATCAGCCGGTTGCTCCTGGCGATCTTATTTGTGGCGGCGCTGGTCGTGGAACATTTCCTGCCCCGTTCGCGGCATCCGCGCCTGGAAATCGCGGGCGCTCTGTTCGGCGTCCTGTCCTTGACCTACCTGATCACCGCGGTTCTGCGCAAGCTCCCGCCGGAGGCTTCGCATCACCCCACTGCGTTCATTCCAAATCCGCTGCATCTTCTCCCCGCATTGATTTTCCTGGTGGCGCTGGCCGGTTACAGCCGGCGGAGATACCTGGTGGATTCGGCCTTTGACCGCTCCATCTTCCGCGCCGTCTGGCTCAATCTGGCCGCGCAGCTCGCCGCTTGCCAATCGGAGAAGCTGCTGGACGGGCCCTTCGTTTTCGCGCAAGCCTTGAATGTGGCCAGCTACACAATCTTGTTGGGCGGGGCCCTCCTGGATAGCGCGCACGTCTTTGAAAAGGTCCGGCACCTGGCCGCCAGCGATCCGCTCACGGGCCTGGCAAATTACCGCAGGCTCCTCGACGTGCTGGACACGGAGACGGAGCGCACCCTGCGCACGGGGCGTCCGTTTGCCGTGCTCCTCCTGGACCTCGATGGCCTGAAGAAAATTAACGATACCTATGGGCATCTGGTTGGCAGCCGCGCCCTCTGCCGCGTTGCTGATATCTTGCGATTCTATTGCCGTGCCATTGACACAGCCGCGCGCTATGGCGGCGACGAATTCGCCGTGGTGCTGCCGGAAGCGCGCGACGATGAAGCCCAGCGCGTCGCTCAGCGCATCCGCGAAACTCTGGCTACCGATCAGGAAGAGCCACCCATCTCGGCGAGCATCGGCATTTCCATCTATCAAGGGGAAGGCGAACGCGTGGAGAAATTGCTGGCGGAAGCTGACCAGAATCTCTATGAAGAGAAAACGCGGAGGAAAGCCATCAGCAAACCTGCCGACGCTTCCCGCCGCCGTTTGAAGAAGGGCTAGACTCTCTGCCTATTTCGTTGGATTGAAGGACGAGAGTTGCTCTGAAATCTTCGCTTTATCCCCCACCACGACGATGGTCATCTCTTCCGGCTTGATGTACTTTCCGGCCATCTTCTGCACGTCGGCGGCCGTCACCGCATTCACCTTGGGCACGTAGCTCCTCAGATAGTCCTCGCCGAGTCCCTGGAAATCGACGAATTGCAGCTGCCCGATCAGGGCTTGCCGGCTGGAATTCCGAATCACGAAAATCCCGGAGAGATAGCTCTGAATGCCCTTCAATTCCAGGGCCGAAGGAGCTTCCTTCTGCAAGCGCTCGATTTCGCCGAAGATTTCCGTAAGCGAAGGACCGGTGAACTTCGTGGTGACGTCGGCGTGCTGCGCCCAGTAGGCGGTGTGATAGTGGCGCGCGATTTCGCTGTAGGGCGAATAAGTGTAGCCTTTCTGCTCGCGAATGTTGGCGGTGATGCGGGAGTTGAACGAGCCGCCCAGCAGGGCATTGGTTACTCCCAGCGAGATCGCATCCGGGCTGGTGGGTGGTGCAACGGGCAGGCCAGCAACCAGCGTGGATTGCGGCGCGCCGGGCCGGTCCGTCACATCCAACACGTGATTCGGCTTGGGCGAGGGCACATTCTCCGCCTTCGCTGGCCCTTTCTCCCAGTTCCCGAAAGTCTCGGCGATGGCTTTCTTGACGGCGGCCAAATCGAATCTGCCCGCAACATAGATGTGCGAACGTTGTGCGCCGAAGTTCCCTTCGTAATACTCCTTCACATCCGGGAGCGTGAGCTTCTTCGCGTCATCCTCGGTTGGCAGAATCGTCCCGTACGGATGGTCGCCGTACAACAATTTCCGGAAACGAATCTCCGCGATGGTCTGCGGCTCGGACAGCTGCAGCGCAATTTTCCGCTGCATGTCGTTTTTCAGCCGCGCCACCTCGGATTCGGGAAAACGCGGATGCTGCAAAACCTCTCCCAGAAGTCGAACCGCGTCCGGCGCAAACTCCTGAAGCACATCCATGCCGAACTGGCTCTGATCCGAGCCCATGCTCACGTCCAGCGTGCTTCCCATGCGTGCGGCGCTTTCCGCGAGTTGCTGGGAAGTCAGTGTCGCCGTGCCCTCCTTGAAGAGGTCGCCGGTGAGATCGGTGACGCCGATGCGATCCCTGCGTTCATTCAGGCTGCCGGCATCTACCACAACGCTCACCGTGGCCTTCGGAATAATCCCGTAAGGAACGAGAGTGACCTTCATGCCATTCGGCAACGCATACGTTTCGTTGGCCGGCAGATTGAAGGGCTTTGCCGGTGCGCCTTCGGGCGGCATCTGCTTTTGCGCATCCGCCGGCGCCATCCCCAGGATCGTCCCCGCCAGAACCAGCACGCTCAGTTGCAGGATTCTTTTCTTCATGTGCGTTCTCCTCTCTTACCGGCTCTTCGCCGGGGTTCCGGCGGCAGCGGCTTGCCCAGGTTCGAGCAGCACCACGGTGCGGTTGGTTGGCCGCAGGTATTCCTGCGCGGTCTTCTGCAGAATCTCAGGAGTGACTTTGCGGAACTCGGAGACCAGCGCATTCACGCGCCCGGGATCATCGTCGAACAAGGCAAAGCTGGCCAGCAGGTCCATCAAGCCAAAGCCGCTGAATTCTCCCATGGTGTCGTAGAGATCGGAGCGAAGTTTGACCAGCGCGCGGTCCAGGGTTTTTTGATCCACAGGCTTGCTGCGCAACGGCTCGAGCACAGAATCGATCGAGGACAGGACCGTGTCCGGCTTTGTCGTCGTGTCGAAGGTGAGGTTGGCCGACAACAGCATCGGTCCCTGGTAGTCAAACATGTTTCCGAGGAGATTGATGCCGCCCTCGACGCTATCCGTCAGGCCGCGCTTCTGCACCAGTTCCTGGCGGAACAGCGCGTCGTCTCCCTGAATCAGCATCTGCGCCAGCAGGCCCATGGCGTAGTACTCCGGCGTGTTGCGCTCCGGCATGTGGTAGCCCACCGCGATGGCGGGTCGCGGCGCCAGGGGATCTTTCCGGTTCACCTGCTTCTCTTTTTCCTGTCGCGGCTCGGTCAGATCGGGTTGCGGCGGGAGTTGTGAAGCCTTGATCGGGCCGAAGTACTTTTCCACCAGCTTTTTTGCGTCGGCCGGCGCAAAGTCGCCGACGATGGCGAGCACGGCATTGTTTGGCGCGTAGTAGATGTCGAAGAATTTCTTCACTTCCGGAAGCTTGGCTGCTTCGATATCGGTAAGATCGCCGTAAAAATTGTGCGCGTTGTACCAATTGGAATTCGCGGCCATCGGCAGGTCAATCCAGGGAAAACCGCCATAGGGTGCGTTCAGGACGGCCTCCTTCACCTCGTTGCCGACAACGCCTTGCTGATTCTTCAGGTTGTCATCCGTCACGGCGAGGCCGTTCATGCGGTCGGATTCCGCCCACAACACCGTCTCCAGCTTATTGGAGGGCATCACCTCAAAATAGTTGGTGAAATCGAATCGCGTTGAGCCATTCAGGATGCCGCCGTTCGATTGCACCAGCTTGATGAACTCCATTTTGCCCAGATTTTGCGAGCCCTGAAACATCATGTGCTCGAACAAGTGCGCAAAGCCGGTGCGATCCCGCGGCTCAATCCGGAAGCCGATGCGGTAGTACACTCCAACGCAAACGGTTGGCGCCGTATGGTCGGGCGACAGGACCACGCGCAGCCCATTCGGCAATTTGTAGTACTCCACGGGAACATGAAATTCCTCTGGGGCGGCGGCAGCACGCCGTGGCACGGCGGCCAGCAGAGTCAGAACCAGCAGCGTCAAAAGGCTGCGCGCGGCTCCCCTTCGATTTCCTTGCATAAATCCTCCTAGCCAGACGGGCACAAAGACGATGTGGGCAAACTTCGAGCGTCATCCCCTACTATGAAAAGGACGCATTTCCCACGGGAAAGTTTCGCGGAAATTGCCGCGCCCCCTAGTGCCGTTTCAACTTGTTACAACCGCACTCGCGAGTCGCCCGTGCTGCCGATGCAGAATCTCCCATCCTGCTCGCGCAACAAAACGTAGGGATAGTTCATCGAACCTCCCAGCCATTTGGTCAAAATAGTTAGAACGGCACTAGTATACCCTGCGATTTTGCTGCGTTGCCTTGCTGGCCAGCGAAAATCGCGGCTCCTCCGGCAATTCCCCGCAGAGTCGCCCGGCCAGGTATTCACCAAAGGCCGGGCCGTGTTTGAAGCCGTGGCCGGAGCCTCCACCCGCCAGCCACACGTTGGGCATGTCCGGGTGGCAGTCGATCAGGAAATCACCGTTCGAGGTGTTCTCATACTGGCACACGCGCGTTTCCACGATCGGTGCGTCCTTCAAAGCGGGGAAGCGCCGGGCCACATATTCACGTGCCCAAGCGGCTCCCTCGGGAGTCGCCAGCCGCGATTGTGTGTCGGGGTCGACGCGCTCGCCGTGCGTGTCTCGAGCGAGCTTCAACCCACGCGCCTCGATGTCCGGCATGCCGTAAACCTCGTCGGCCTGGAATAGCCAAGTGGGCAGGGCGGGCGGTGCAAAGCGAGCATCGCCCGGCGGGCTGCCAAAGAAGAAGACCTCTTGTCGCGTGGGGAAAATGCGTGGCCCGAGGAGTTCGGCGAACACTTTGCCGAGCCAGGGCCCGCAAGCAAAAACGAATTGCCCGGCGGAGAATCGTTCGCCAGTGGAAGTCTCGACGTATTCGAGCGGCTTGTTTCCCTTCGGCGTCAGGATGTGCGCAATCGCGAAGCGCGTTTTGCGCCACGTGGCTTCTTCCAGAACGCTCGCGACCGCCCGCCGCGCCAGCAGCACGCCACTCTCAGGCTCCAGCAAACCTCGCGTGACGCCGGCCAAATTCATTTGGGGGTAACGCTCGTCGAGTGCGGCGCGCTCCAACACTTCGTGGCGAATGCCGCAGCGCTTCAGCGTGGCCGCGGATTCCCGCAGCCGTGTCTCATCCTCTCCTGCCAGCCAGAGCACGCCCGTAGGTTGGAACAGTGGAGGCCCTGTCGCCGCGGAAAGTTCTTTCCACTGCCCCAGCGAACGCTGCGACCAGCGCGTGTAGATTTCGTCCGCGCCGTAGCTCATCCGGATGATGCGGCTTTCGCCGCCCGAACTCGCCCGCGAGTGCGCCGCCCCGTAGGAATCGATGAGCAGGACGCGTTGCTTGCGGTTGGCCAGATGCCACGCAGTCCACACGCCGAAAACGCCTGCGCCAACTACCACAACGTCGTATGTCGTGGGGCCTGTCATGGTGCTGCCATCCTAACCAATCCGGGTTCGTGGGCAAAGAGCCACGCTGCACTCTGCGCCATGACGCTGTTTTCTGTTCGGAAGGCGATCGCTCGGGGATTGTGAGAGTCGCCAGCCTTGCTACGACTGCCCTAATTTTGACACCCAATGCGATAAATGGTTCAACGACTCCGCGTGTGTCGGGTCCAGGTGCAACGGCGTTACGGACGCCTCGCCCGCATAAATCGCCGCGTAATCCGAATCCGCGTCCAATCCCATGTCCCCGTCGATGCGCTCTTCGCTCAGCCAGAAATACCGGCTCCCCCTGGGATCCTCGCCTTCTCGCAACACCGTCCGAGTGATTTTCTTCGATTGCCGCGTGAGGCGCACCGCGCCCTTCCAGCTTTCCGGCACATTGATGTTCAGCAACACCTGTTCTGGCAATCCTTCGCTGAGGATCAGCTCCGCAGCTTGTTTGGCCAAGCGTGCCGTCGGTGCAAAATCCGCATTCACTTTCTTGGAACAGAGCGATACTGCCAGGCCGTGCACGTGATGGATCACGGCTTCGCGCGCCGCGCCCACCGTGCCCGAGTAATACACGTTCTCGCCCAGGTTCGCTCCCTGATTGATCCCCGAGATTACAATGTCGGGCCTCTCCGGCAGCAATTTGTGCAGCGCCACGATTACGCAATCCGCGGGTGTGCCATCAATGGCCCATTCTTTCTCGGCAATCCTGTGGCAGACGATGGGCTGCCGCAGCGTCAACGACTGGGCCGCCCCGCTGCGTTCCCAGCTCGGCGCCACGATGGCCACGTGCGCAAATTCCCTCAACTCTTCTGCCAGCGCCCGCAATCCTGCGGCTTGGTACCCATCATCGTTCGTCAACAACACACTCGGTTTCTTCATCGTTTACGCACACGCTCCCTCTTTATCATTGTAATCGCTATTGGCCGCTCAGGTGGAAGTGCGGCGCGCTCAGGTTTCCCAAGGATTGATTGCCGGTACGCCGGTTGTAGCCACATCTTTGGCATTGCGCGTCACCATCGTCAGATTGTGATGAATCGCCGTGGCCGCCAGCAGGCCGTCAATCACAGGGAGCAACCGCTTAGCCGTCGCGGCCTTCGCGGCGATCTGTCCCCAGCGGTCGGCCACGCCCTGGTCAACATCCAGAATCCGATGGGCGAAGCGCACCATCAGGTCATGATTCAGCCAGGATTCAAGGGCAGCGCGGCGAGACCGGTCCCGCAGGGAATCAATGCCTTTGCGAATCTCTCCCAAGGTTAAAACGCTGAGCCGAAACAAACTTTCTTCCGTAGCCTCGATCCAGCAACTACTTTTGGTTCTGGTCTGGGTTTTATGAGTTCGGACACCACATTCGTGTCCAACAGAAACCCGCTCACAAGTCTACCTTCCGGCCGTAGTCCTGCGCTCCTTCAACTTGATCCCCGACTTTGACCAGCGGCGATTCCGCGAAAAACCGCACCAGGCTCCGCGGCTGACCGGCACGCACCGTCAGGTTTTCAAATTCTTCCGCGGGCAGCATCACCACCGCTTCTTTCTCCTGTCGCGTAATCCATTGCGGTCCTTCGGTGCGCGCCCGCCGGAACACCTCGCTGAATCGCGCTTTGGCAGTCTGGAGTTGCCATCTCTTGCTTGATGCTGCTCCTGTACCAGGCTCCGTTTTTCTTCGGCCTGTTGCGTGTTGTTTTGTCATGGCATTCCAATCTGACCAGTCTGACTAGTCAGGATCATATCAGCATTCCCGCAAGAACGCAAATTCCTGGCCTGGCCAAAATGTCCGCAGCTTATGAGAAACAGCTTATCTGAGGGAGAACTGGTCGGGGCGCCCGGATTTGAACCGGGGACCTCACGCACCCCAAGCGTGCGCGCTACCAGGCTGCGCTACGCCCCGACCGCCGAGGCCGGCATTTCGGCCGCTTACATCCATCTAAACGGTATCACTTGCCTTCGAGCAGCGTCAAGAAACTGCGCAGCGCATCACGCAAGTCCAGCAGCAGCTTGCGATTGAGGTGCGTGGCGGGCAATCCTGCGGTGCCGCGCGCCAGATGTTCGATGGCCGCGAGCTCGCCGCCCGCTTCATTCCCCGCCGACTCCCGCAAGTGGCGCCTCGCCCCGGCGATGGTGAATCCTTCATCGTAAAGCAGGCGCTTGATCTTCAGCACCAGATCCACGTCTTCCTGGCGATATAAGCGGTGCCCGCGCGGACTCTTCACCGGCTGCAGCATGGGAAACTCCGTCTCCCAGTAGCGCATCACAAACGGCTTCAAATCCGCGATCCGGCTGACCTCTCCAATGCGGTAGAGGCGCGTTTCTTCGGTAACTGCGGCGACAGTGTTGCTCATTTTCGGACTGTGCGGGTGAACTCCCGCATTTAAGGTGTGAGTCTACCAGAAGGTGTATGGCTCATCCACAGGCGCTGTCGCCCCCAGACCGTTCATTCTTCGCCGGATGGTGCCGAGCGTTCCCCGCGCTTGCGCAGCCGCTGCACGAACCGCACGGGGGTCCCGAGAAAACCCCACCTCGCGCGCAACTGGTTCTCCAGGAATCGCTCGAAGCTGAAGTGCAACGGCTTTTTCTGGTTGGTGAACAACAGGAACACCGGCGGCGCCACCTTCGCCTGAGTCATGTAGTAAATCCGCACCGGCCGCGCCTTCGGAGTAGATGCGCGGCCAAGGTCCACGTCTTCTTTCAGCCAGCGGTTCAGCTCCCCGGTGGAGATTTTCCGGATGCGCGCCGCGGCCACCTGATCGATCAGCGGGAAGAGTTTCTGAATGCGCTCGCCTGTCTTTGCGGAAAGAAACACGATCGGGGCGTAGCTCAAGAATTTGAATTTCTCCTGCACCATCGCCTCATATTCAACGAGGAGTTTGCCCTTATCCACGATGCGCGGCGGAGCAGTGCCTTCGGCGCGTTTCGCTTTGCCCCGCGCGGATTTCGCGGACTCGTCCGCGGCGCGCTGCGCCGCTTCCACGGCCAGATCCCATTTGTTCACCACAATAATGACGGAGCGCCCCGACTGCTCCGCATAGCTGGCAATCGTGGCATCGCCCTGCGTGACTCCTTGCTTGCCGTCAATCAAGAGAATGGCCACGTCCGCGCGTTCCAGCCCGCGCCGCGCCATCACCACGCTGAGTTTTTCCGCCACGAGCGTGGTCTTGGCCTTGCGGCGAATTCCCGCCGTATCCACAAACTTGTAGGTCCGCCCGTCTCGCACGACCTCGGTATCCACGTTGTCCATTGTCGTGCCTGGAATCGGTGAAACGATGGACCGCTCCTCGCCCGCCATCTGGTTCAGCAGCGTCGATTTGCCCACGTTGGGCCGCCCAATGATGGCGATCTCGATGGGCTTGGCCTGTCCGGCAGAAGTATCGCTGGAATCGTCCGCGATCGGCTGCGGGCCTCGCGCTGCGGCCCCATAAAACTGATCCAGCGCGGCATCCAGCAGGTCGTCCACGCCGGTGCCGTGCTCTGCCGCGATCGGAAATACCGGCACGCCCAGCGAATAAAACGTCCCGGCCAGGACCTCCTGCTGCTGCGAATCGACTTTGTTCACCGCCACCACAAAGGGCTTGCCCGTGCCGCGCAAGAGCCTCCCCAGCTCCTGGTCGAGCGGCGTCAGCCCGGCCTGGCTGTCCACCACCAACACCAGCAGTGCCGCCTTTTCAATGGCCACGCGCGCCTGCCGCAAAATCTCCGTGGGGATCAGGGCCTTGTCGTCGGGGACGAGCCCGCCCGTGTCCACCACTTCTACTTGCGCCCCCGCCATTCCGATTTACCGTACATGCGGTCCCGCGTGATCCCGGGCTCGTCAGTTACAATCGCCCGCCGCGTGCCCGTTAAACGGTTAAAAAGCGTGGACTTACCCACATTGGGCCGCCCGACAATCACCAGCGATGGAAGTTGTTGTGCCATGGGGAAAGCGATGTTCCACGGAGCGTTGGCCGCCCCACTGTGCAATCTTCCAATGTAACGCATCACCGGGGAACTAGCGAGCCGAGGAGCGTCTCCGAACGCCCGCCCGGCGGGCAAGGATTGCCTTATCAATAAAGCAACCCGGCGCATCCGATCGATAAAAATATTTGATAAGCAATTCCTTGATTATCCGCACCCAGATGGGTATGGTGCTCTAAATCAATATCCTGGTGTCCCTAGGCGCTTCTCGGGGGAGGCGTCCCACAATCTCGGGGGGATCGAGATGACACTTGAAAGTCCGAAGGAGCTCATAATGAACAGGTCTATCCGCTACCTTTGCACGCTCGGTTGTTGTCTGCTCGCTCTGCTGCTTGTAGTTGCCGGAAGCGCCACGGCCCAGACCTTCCGCGGCACCATTTTGGGTACGGTTACCGATTCGTCTGGCGGCACTGTGCCCGGAGCCATGGTCACGATCAAGAACGTTGATACTGGCCTTACCCGCACCCTCACCACCTCCGACGACGGCAGCTATTCCGCCCCCGAACTTCCCATCGGGAACTACAGTGTTACCGTCGAAAAACAAGGCTTCAAAACCGGCCTCATCACCGGCATCAAAGTTGAAGTCTCCATGGAACGCCGCGCGGACGTTACCCTGCAGACCGGCGAGCTCTCCCAAAAAGTCGAGGTATTGGGCGAAGAACTTCCCATGGTGGAAACGACCTCGAACACTCTGGGCGGAATTGTGGAAACCAATACCGTTGAGAATCTCCCTGTCAACGGCCGCGACTACCAGAAGCTCATTTTGCTTGTCCCCGGAGCCAGTTCGGGCTCCCGACGGCATTACAGACTCGCCTGGTTCGTTATGGGACGGTTTCCGTCAATGGCGCGAGAGGGCGTTCCAACAACTACCTGCTCGATGGCACGGACATGAACGATGGCTACCGCAATGACCCCGCGATTAACGAAGGCGGTGTGTTTGGCACGCCAGCCACCATTCTCCCGATCGAAGCCATCGCTGAAGTTCACGTCGCTTCCAACTTCGAGGCCGAGTACGGGCGCAGCGCTGGCGCCGCCATCAACATCGTGACCAAAAGCGGCACCAACGACTGGCACGGCTCGGCTTTTGACTATCTCCGTAACACCGCGCTCAATGCCCGCAACTTTTTCAATCTGGCCTCTGCGGGACCCCAGCAGCCTTTCCACCTGAATCAATTCGGCGGCTCGTTAGGCGGTGCCATCATCAAGAACAAGACCTTTTTCTTTGTGGACTATGAAGGCGTGCGCGAGACGGGTGCCGAGAGCAGCCCCGGCTTGCGTTCCGACGGCCGCAGATATCTCCGCAAATGCCCCTACGCCTGGCGACCTGACCAGTATCAATCCTGTCATTCAAAACCTTCTGGCTCTAATCCTTGGCCTCAGCCGACCGATCCCACGAACGATTGTTACGCGGCAAGGGCGGGCAGCAACGCCACGCTTTCCACGCCATTTTCTAATCGCGTGGACAACGCCATTGTCAAAATCGATCACAATTTCAATAAGGACAATCTCCTGACCGGCCGCTACTACATTGGAGACAGCACCCAATTGTTTCCCCTGGCGCTGACTGGCGGCGGCTTGTTCCAAACTACAATACCCATACGCCAACTCGTGTGCAGATGGTGGCGCTTTCCTACGTTAGCGTTATTTCCTCCTCCATCGTGAACGAGGCGCGCCTCGGCTGGAATCGCTTTGCAGAGGGCTTCTTTCTCGCAGGACCGCAGCTTTGACCCCAGTTCCATCGGTCTGGATACGGTTGGGGCGGGAACGCCGAACGCAGGCAATCCTTACAACTTCGGCATGCCGGTGATTGAGGTCGGCAATTTGCGCAATTGGGTGCCGACAAGGCGGATCCTCGGCAGCGCGTCGACACCAACTGGCACTACATCGACAACATCTCCTGGAAATCCGGCAAACACGACATTAAGTTCGGTTACGAGTTCCGGAGAACTCCAGCGTTTCACAAATCTTCAATCGGACCTTTCGCGGCAAGCTAACCTTTTCAGATGTGACGGATGCGGAGGGCAACCTGGTAGCGACCGCGCTGCAGGAATTCCTGGCCGGAACTCCCACCGGCGGCACTCAGGGGACCGGCAGCACGAATCGCAATACTTTCGAGAATTCCCACGCCTTTTACCTGCAGGATAGCTACCGCCTCACGCGGCGCTTCACCCTCAATCTCGGTCTGCGCTATGACTATTTCGGCATCGTTCAAGAAAAGCACGGCATGTTCACCAATGTCGATCCCACTTCCGGCTGTTGTTTTCCCCGGTGGGGCAGGGCCGCCTCTACCAGCCCGATTACAACAACTGGGCTCCGCGTGTCAGCGCTGCCTGGGATGTCACCGGGAAAGGGCGCACGGTCGTCCGGGCGGGCTTCGGCATTTTTTACGACGCCTTCTCTCAGGATATGTTCATCGGGTCATATCCCTTTCAGCAGCAGTTTCGATCCTGGACCTGCCTACTCCGGACTTCCCGGCGTCGGTCAGATTTCTTTCGGCAGTCCTGCCACGGACGGCGAGACTGGCAACGTCTTGCCCTTCGCTCCGAATCAACCGGTCTTCGCCAACTACTCCCCGATGGGTGATGCCTTCGGCGTCGACCCGCATATCCGCAGTCCTTATATGGAGAACTACAACCTGAATTTGCAGCAACAGTTGACCCGTCAACATTGTCCTTCAAGTGGGCTACGTTGGCTCTCAGGGGCACAAACTCCTTGACTTCCGGGATATCAACCAACCTTCCGCAGCCCAGATTTTTGCGTCGGATTGCCCCAATGGCCCGGCGGCCACACCCGGCGACCCTTGTCCTGGCGGATCGATCACCTTCGTGCCGCGCCGGCTCAATAACAATCTCACTTACATCTACCAGGAAGAAAGCGCCGCGAATTCGAACTATAACGCCTTGCAAACGAGCTTCCGAATTGACAATTGGCATGGTCTTACCACCGGCCTCAATTTCACGTGGTCCCACTCCATTGATACGGCTAGCGACGGCGAAGACTATGTTCCCAACGCCGCGCAGCCCACGGACAGCACCAATGCAGCGGCTAACCGTGCTAACTCGAATTTCGACATCCGCAAGCGTCTTAGCTGGAACTTCATCTACCAATTTCCCAACCGCAAGGGGAGCTGGGAAAGGCTCACCAACGGTTGGGGTCTCAACGGCATTGTGACCGTGCAGTCCGGGGCGCCCTTTCCACATGATTCTCGAAACCGGCGATCTGGACGGCTCAGGTACCTTCTTCTCCAAGCCCGATGTGGTCGGTCCAATCCGCTACAATTACAGCGACCCCACATAACTTCCTCGACTTGAGTTCTTTTGCCGCGCCCTGTACTCCTGTGCCCACGGGTTTCGACGGCACAGAGACATCCTGCGTTCCAGGCACACGCCATTTTGGCAATGAGGGCAGAAACTCCCTCATCGGCCCCGCCTTCCGCCAGATGGATTTCTCCATTTTCAAAAACACCAACATCACGGAACGCCTGAAAATGGAGCTGCGCTTTGAGGCTTACAACATTTTCAACCATCCGAATTTCGCGAGCCCCCTATGGCCCAATTTCCTTTCGGATCCCACGTTCACCAACTCATTCGGGCCCAATGGCCGCCTACAGGGAAACCTACCCCTCAGCGTGACCGCCGACGTCGGTGTAGGCTATCCCGTCCTAGGCAGTGGAGGTCAGCGCAGCCTGCAGATCGCCGCGAAGTTCACCTTCTAACTTCTATTCAGCTTGTTCTCGAACTGACGGTCCCGGTCGCCCAGCCCGGGACCGCTTTTTCTGCTCCCGTGCAACCCTATGTCTTCCTGCCTCAGCATTCTTTCTTCCGCTATCGCTCAATTCCGATGCGTATTCGCAGCCTTTAGGAAGACCTTACTAACCACTGTGTTTTCTTGTCATTGAGCGCCTCTGCACAATCTCGTCACAAGAGAGGACTGCCGCACGCCTCCTCCATCCCTCTCCCCTCATAGCAACTTGTGATAGTTTTGTGACTTCCACTGCGTATTAGCTTATGGAACCTCTGAGACCAGGGCGAATGAGCGCGCCGGGAAAAACGGAACCCACGGATTTGGTCGTTCGGGCTCGGACCGGGGACGCCGAGGCTTGGGGCGACTTGTACCGGGAATTTGCCCCGGCGATCTTCCGTTTTTGCCGCCGCGCCATGCCCACGCACGAGGACGCGGAAGACGCCACCATGGAGATCTTCATGAAGTTGCGCGACAAACTCAGCCAGTTCGACCACACCCGGTCGTTCTCCGCCTGGCTCTACAAAGTCGCCGCCAATCATTGTTGGGACATGCTGCGCCGCCGCAAAGGCCGCCAGAACAAGGAAACCGAGGATGTCGACGACATTCCCTTGGAGCATCCCGATCCCAACCAGTTGGAGCGCTTGATTGAAGAGCGCAGCAACGAAGAGGTGCGCAAGGCCTTGGGCAGACTCGGCGTGCGCGCCCGCATGGCCCTCGTCATGCGTTATTACTCGGACATGTCTTACGACGAAATTGCAGACGCCCTGGGCGTGCGGCGGGCGTTTGTGGGAGTAGTTTTGCTGCGCGCAAGACACGAACTCCGGCAGGCGCTGGGTGAAAACAGCGCCCTGGCCGTGGGAGGGACACGTTGAGCGAAACTGAAATGACCCCGAACAACCATTTGGATGAAATGACGCTGCTCCTCTACGTCGAGCGCCAGCTCGACCGGGAACGTGCGCAGGAAGTGTCCCTGCACACGCAGACCTGCACGCGTTGCCTGACGCTGCTCCGCGCGCTGGACCGCGAATCGCGCCTCTTGACCCGCGCCATGCTGGAACAGGACGAACCGTTTCCGGCGCGGCTGGCGGAATTCCGCGGGGCCGTGAAGCGCTCCATGCAGTGGATCTGGGGCCTGGTGTTTGGTCTCGCGGTACTCGGTGTCTACACCCTCTACGCGAGTTATATCGAGCCCTGGGAACTGCAACTTGAGCAGGCTGGCTTTGGCAGCACAAATCTTCTCAGCTTGCTGGTCTTTCAAGGAGCTTTCTGGAAAGGATGGCAATCCATGTTCACGCTGTTTGAGGTTCTCGCTCTCACCGTTCTAGCAGGTTCCGCCGCGTTTGCCTTCCGAAAGTACATTCGAAGGGGATCCGCGCTGGCGATGGTGTTTGCCAGTTTGGGCCTGTTGCTCGCGACGGCGCCGGCGGCGTCCGCCAGCGAATTTCGCAAGGGCGAATCCGTGAGCGTCGCCAAGGGCGAAAACATCATCGGCGACGTCTTTATCACCGGCGATCATGTTCGCGTAGATGGCACCGTGGATGGCGACGTTTTCGCCTTTGGCCATCAACTGGACGTTGGTGGGCGCGTCACGGGCGATGTCTTCTGTTTTGCACAGGGCACGCGCATCACCGGCCAGGTCGACGGAAACATTCGTGCCTTCACGAATAGCATCACCATCAGCGGAGACATCGGGCGAAACGTCTTGTCCTTTAACGAAGTGCTGAATCTCGACCCCAATGGAAAGATCGGCCACAGCTTGACGGTATTCGGGCAGACCGTGACCCTCGACGGAAAAGTCGGCAGAGACGTCTTGGCCTTTTTCGATCAAATCACTCTCTCGGGATTCATCGGAGGTTCGCTCCACGGCAAGGGGAAATCGCTGACCATCAGTCCTGGCGCCGAAATTGACGGAAAAGCCGAATTTGAGGGGCAAAAACCCGCCACCGTTTCGTCCGAAGCCAAGCTGGCTTCGCCGCTGCAATTCACCAAGCACCAGCCGCATTCCGATCACGAACGCGGCGTGGGCTATTACATCTGGCGGCTGATCTGGACCGCCGCGTTTGTGCTGCTCGGCTTGGTCATCTATGGGTTGTTTCCGCGGTTCGCCGTCGACACCGTAGAAGCCGGCGAACACTACGGGGCAGCGTTCGGACTGGGCGTCCTGGTCACTTTTGGATTGCCCATCGCCGCGATCATCGCCTGCATCACGATTGTCGGACTGCTGCTGGGCCTGTCCACGTTGTTCCTTTACGTGATCGTGCTCCTGTGCACGAGTATCGTGGTGGGCACCATCGTCGGCCAATGGCTGCTGGGCCGCACCAGCGACTACTGGCCGCTGGTGGCGCGCATGGCGCTGGGCGTGCTCCTGGTGCGCCTCGTCACGAGCATCCCCTTCATCGGATTCTGGGCCGCTCTGGCGGTTGTTCTGTGGGGTATGGGCGCCATTTCCCTGGCGGTTTACCGCCGGTTGCAACCTGTGGTCGCGCCCAATATTCCGTCTATGCCGACGGGACCGGTGGGCAGCCCGCTCCCGCCGAATACCACTGTTGGCGGAATGTAACTCATCTATCTGTTAGGGCAAATTCGCGCCAAAGAAAACGGGCCCCGGAACTTCCGGGGCCCGTCGCCTTTTGCGGAGGCGGGGAAAATCTCCTATTGCCGGACTTTTGCAACGGCAAAAGTGGAAGTAGCGGGTGGTCCGAAATACAGCGCCCGGATCCCTGCTGCGGCCGTCGTATCGAGAGTGGAACCAGAGGTAAGTAAATCGTAATTGGTAACACCCGAGGTTTCATAGGTCAGCGAGTTAACCGGAATTCCGAGATAGGGATCGTAAGGAGTAATCGTGAAGTCCGGACCAGGCGAGCCTGGCAGACCTGAAAGACGCGAGAAGCGCAACGCCACGGAATCCACGTTCACGGATGCAGGAGTGGTGCCGCTGGCTGCCGTGAAGGCCGTTGGGTGCACGATGACGACCTGTCCCGGGTACATTACAGACGTGTCTGTGCCACCGGTGAAGTTATCAACCCCTGAAGTCAGATCCTTCCCGTCAACACTGAACGTAGAACCGGTTTGAAGATGCAGATTCACGGTGACCTGATCGCCGAGATGGAGATTTGAACCGACAACGCTGCCGCTCGTCGCCGCCCCGAAGCTCGTAACGACGAGCTGGAATTGTGAGCTAAGCGTGGGGGCGTAGCCGATGACGCCTTCGATCCAGTCATCCGGGGATGGATCCAGAAGGTCGAAGAGTAAGAGGGTGAATGTGCCGTCGGCCTTTAGTATGGCGTCGACGTCGGCCACCTGATTGACCGCGGCGCAACTGATAGTGTTGTTCGTGCAGGTTTGTGTGGAAAAATTGGAAGTGCCGGAGACGACGTTGACGGTGATCGTTCCGGCGGTGGCGGATTGCAGCGTGATGCTGGAACTGCCTACCGCGGTAACCAAGCCTGTAAAGTCTTCGACGTAATCCAATTGTCCGGCTGCCAGATTCGCGGCCAGCGGCAATTGTTCGGAGAACCCCACGTTCGCTTGGGTAAAGTCGATCCCTGTAATCGCTGTTCCCGCGCCATTCAATACGAGTGCTCTTGCCATGAACACTCTAAACCGCACGCCGATGCCCGCCGTGGTCGGGGTCAGCGCAGGCGAATAAGTGAAGGTCAGACTGGTAGGGGTTCCCGTCACTTTCTGGATGGTGCCGGGCGTGCAACCCGCGACCCCACTCGTGGAAGGACAATAGACGACCTCAGGAGTGAAGAAGAGTTGGACTTTGTTGTAGGAGTCCGAGGCGACGTCGTAGGTCCCGAGGTAGGCGGAGTCGCTCAGAAGTTTGTTGAGATCAACAACTAAGTTGGTAGGTGTGAGGTTCGTGACGTTTCCCGTCGACTCGGACGTGAGCGATATGGTGGTAACGTTTGCGTTGAAAGAAAGCAGGGATACGCTTCCCGGCACCGAGACGGGCACCGCACTAAGCGTAAAACTGACAGGCACAGTTGTTCCGCCTCCGCCGCCGCAATTCACCGTGCAGACGGACGACTTCAAGCCGCTGCAGGAGGTAAGGGCGAGAACCGCTGAAATTCCAAGGAGAAAAAGGGCACGTTCTGAGTTCATGCAAACACTCCATGTCAAAATTAAGCGCCGCATCGGGAGGGGGAGGTGACCGGGTATCCCCGTGGAGAATTCTAGCGTTTGGGGCACTCTAGGGCCGACTCGGAATTCCTCCCAGTGCCCAACTGTTAACGAGGTGTGTAGAAAACACTTCAAGGGCCTGCACACGGCTTCTCACGAAAGAGCTAGCGGATCGCTTGCATATCGAACGCACATTCAGCGTGTCGCCCGTCTGGCGTATCCATCCGGATTGTTAGCGTGGAAGAGTCGATGTTCTGCGGGTTGAACTCAAGTTCTGCCTTCTCGCCATTGGGAAGGAGAAACGATTCCTCAGTAAAGCGCTCGGCAAACGCAGTGCGCGTGTCGGAGGCTGGCGTCACCACTTTTTTGTTTTGCAGCACTCGGATTCGCACGGAGTTTGGCGGCGGCGCTTCGCGCATGTAGCAGATGTCCAGAAAAATCCGAAACACCATGGGTTTTTCGTAGAAAGCTTTCACCGCATCCTGGGCACTGTAATTGGGCCTGGTGCTCAGAGATCCCGCGACCTGCAAAAACGGCGTCTCAATCCGGATTTGCGTCGTGCAGTTACCTTGTTTGAGTTCTGGCACGGCTCGCTCATATTTCGCGCGGAATTGCGCATCCAGGCTACCCTGCCGAATTCCCAGGAAATACGCATCGCGAATGGCACTGGAGGTGAGCGGGAAGTCATACGCACCTGCAGGCATTGCCAGCAGCAATCCCAGGCCGGCGGCGAGGAGCCTGAGCAGTGGTGTCCCGTGGGGAGAACGAATCCGGCTCATATTCACCTATTATCTAGACGTTGAGGCGGCGCCATCGGTTACAGTGCGCTGCTCTGGCGATTTTTGCTCCGCAAGAACGTCCTCGCGGGATGTGCTATCGTTACGAATTCAGGCTTCGATTCCGCGGGATTGGGCAGGCTCTCTGGCAAAACGCACAACCAAATCGGACGCACAGCAGGTAAACAAAAAGCGTAGTGAAGCGGTTGCCGAGCGCGTCTATGTGCCGCTGGAAGAAGAAGCGCGCGCGCACGACGTCGAAGGCCGCCCGGCCTCGAAACGCGGCGACGTTGTTCATCCATCAACGGACCACGATGCAGGAACTCCCTCGGCACAGCAGCAGGAGCAGGGCGCGCAACCCACCATGGTCGCGATCTTCGGCCCTGGCGGCTTCCTCGAAAAGAGCATGATCGGCGGCTACGAGCACCGCCCCGGCCAACTGCAAATGGCGGAAGCGGTGCATGACGCCTTCGAGAACCACCATCATGCCATCGTGGAAGCAGGCACCGGCACCGGAAAGACTCTGGCCTATCTCTTGCCGGCAATCTGCAGCGGCCGCCGCGTGGTCATCTCCACAGCAACCAAATCGCTCCAGGAGCAGCTCTATCAGAAGGACGTCCCTTTCCTGCAAAGGCACTTTGCTCCCGAACTCAAAGTTGCAGTGATGAAGGGCCGCTCCAATTTTCTTTGCCTTGCAAAAATGCATGCCATGGCCGACCAGCCGGTTTTGCGCGGCATGGAGGAGGTGGACGCCTTCCGGCAGATCAAGGATTGGGCCCGCCTGACGGAATCCGGCGACCGCGCGGAACTCACCTTTTTGCCGGACGACTCTGAATTGTGGACGCGTATTGACGCGCGTCGCGACACCTGCACCGGGCAGAAGTGCCCCGAATTTCAGCAGTGTTTTCTGACGGCCATGCACCAGCGCGCCAAGGACGCGGACCTGATCATCGTCAACCATCACCTCTTTTTCGCTGATCTGGCCTTGAAGAAAGATGATTTCGGCAGCATCCTCCCGGAATATTCCGCCGTCGTGTTTGATGAAGCCCACGAGATGGAAGACGTCGCCAGCGACTACTTTGGCCAGCAAATCTCCAATTTCCGCTTCGATGAGCTGGCGCGCGACGCCGATCATGCCATGCGCCTGACGCACCAGGGAACTCCCGCGCTCCTGCGCCGCACCCAGCGCATCCGGGAAAGAAGCCGCAGTTTCTTTGACGCGTTTCCCCCTCGCGATGGCCGCTTTTCCTTTTCCCGGCACGAGCGCGAAGCCTTTCTCGAGCAGAACCGCGAGGCCTACGACGCGCTCGCCAACTCTTTGAAGGGCATGGAGACGGAATTCGCGGCCCTTACCCAGAAACCCGAGGAGCTGCTGCGCATTGCCCGCCGCAGCTTTGAAATACGCCAGGAGCTGGCGTTTCTTTTCGAGTCCAACGAGAAGAATTACGTCTACTGGTTTGAACGCAGGAACAAGGGCGTATTCCTGGCGGCCACCCCGATTGACGTCAGCCAAATCTTGCGCGAACGCCTCTTTGAGCCCTTCGACACGGTCATTCTCACTTCCGCGACACTCACCGTCGCCGGCCGCTTCGAGTTCATCCGCCAGCGCCTCGGCCTGGACCACGTCAAGGAAAGCGGCCTGCCCCCTGAATTCCACTACGAGGAGCAGGCGCTGCTGTACCTCCCGCAAAAGATGCCCGATGTGCGTGACCCGGGCTTTGCGCCGAAGGCTGCGGACGAAATTGTGGAGCTGCTGAAACTTAGCCAGGGCCGCGCGTTTTGCCTGTTCACCAGCTACGCTCAGATGAACGATTTGTTTGAGCGGGTCAGTGACCGTCTCGACTTTCCTCTGCTCCTGCAAGGAACGGCCCCGCGCTCCGTGCTTCTCGAACGCTTCAAGAACACTGCGAATGCCGTGCTCTTTGCCACCTCCAGCTTCTGGCAGGGTGTGGATGTGCCCGGCGACCAGCTTTCCTGCGTCATCGTTGACCGCTTGCCCTTCGCTGTCCCCAGCGACCCAATCGTGGCCGCCCGTGTCCGGGCCTTGCAGGAGGACGGGCGCAACCCCTTCGCGGAATTCCAAGTGCCCCAGGCCGTTCTTGCCCTGAAACAGGGCTTTGGCAGGCTCATTCGCTCCAAAACCGACCGCGGCGTCCTGGCCCTCCTGGACACCCGCATCCAGCGTATGCCCTATGGTAAAATTTTCCTGGAGTCGCTGCCGCGCTACCATAGGACCCACGATCTGGCGGAGGTCGGGCGATTCTTGTCCGCGGCCAGTCCAGCCCACAGACGAAGAGCCTTCAAGGAAGCAGGCTGAAACCAAATTGGGCGTTTCGACGCAAGGGGAAGAAAGCAACCACATGTTTGAAGTCAGCGTGGAAGAGACATTTTCCGCCGGGCACGCCCTGCGGGGCTACAAAGGGAAGTGCGAAAACGTCCACGGGCACAATTACCGAGTGCAGGTCACCCTGCAGGGGCCGCAGCTCGATTCCATCGGCCTGCTCATCGATTTCACCGAACTCAAGCGCGTCATCCGCCAGGTTATCCACCGATTGGATCATCAGTTCATCAATGATCTGGAGCCTTTCACGACCGTGAATCCCACGGCGGAAAATATGGCCAAGTACTTCTATGAGGAGGTTACCGGCCAACTAACGGGATTGCCGGGCGGAGCGCGAGTGACCGACATTGTCATCTGGGAGACTGACACAGCCAGGGCGCGTTATCGTCCCGGGGCCTGAAGAACAAAGTCGTCAGAGGAAAGCATGAACCGCTCGCTTTTCATTATTCTGATTCCCGCATTGCTCGTGGCTGCGGGCTACATTTTCGTCCTTCGCCTGATGGGCCTTGCCCCCGGCTACCCGCGCTTGATTGTCGCCATGGCGCTTTTCTTTGGCGGCATTTACTGGCTCTCGCGGCGCTCGGGTAAAAAGGCCAAAACCGCCGGCCAGTAGAGCTCTCCCGTGTGATTTTTGGCGTTTTATGCACATCACCGAAACCTTCAAATCGATTCAAGGCGAAGGGACCCGCGCCGGTCTTCCGTGCATCTTCGTCCGCCTCACGGGCTGCAATCTGCGCTGCACCTGGTGTGACACGGCCTACGCCTTTCACGGTGGCCAGAAGATGACCGTGGGTGAAGTGCTGGCGCGCGTTGATGTTCTCAGTGGACGCGCCAACGCCGGGAGAGCAAGTGTACCGCTCGTGGAGCTCACCGGTGGCGAGCCGCTGCTCCAGGAGGAAATCTATCCTCTGGCCGAAGGACTTCTCGCTGCGGGATACGAAGTTATGATCGAAACCAGCGGCGAGCGCTTCGTCGGCCGCCTGCCCAAGGACGTCATCAAGATCGTCGACGTGAAATGTCCGGATTCCGGCGAGCCCGATACGTTCGATTCGCGCAATCTCGCAGAATTGGATACCAAGGACGAGGTAAAGTTCGTGATTTCCAGCCGCCGGGATTACGAGTTTGCCCGCGATTTCACCCACGCCAACCGGCTCGCCGAGCGCGTCAATCAAGTGGTCTTTTCCCCGGTCAGCGAAGACCCGCGGGGAAAGTGGCAGGGTTTGCCGCCGCGGCAACTCGTCGAATGGATTCTGGCGGACGGCTTGAGCGTGCGCCTGGGTTTGCAGTTGCACAAAATCGTCTGGGACCCGGCCGTGAGGGGTGTTTGACAGGAATGCACTTAAAGGTGAGCGGATGACGAATCGCGCCAAATGCGTCGTGTTGCTGAGCGGCGGCATGGATTCCTGCGTCTGTACGGCGATCGCCCGGGAGCAGCATGGCGCCGGTAATGTTGCTCTGCTGCATGCCGGCTACGGGCAAAGAACACAGAAGCGAGAACGGCGCGCCTTCGAGGAGATTGCTGCATTCTATGACATGAGCGAAAAACTCATCGTCCAATTGGATCATTTCCGGGCTATCGGCGGTTCCGCTTTGACAGATCAAAAGATTGCCGTTCCACAGAATGAGTTGGGCGCGCCCGGGCCGGGCGGAAGCGAAATTCCCGTCACTTACGTGCCTTTTCGCAATGCCCATTTCCTGAGCGTGGCGGTGAGCTGGGCGGAAGCCATCGGCGCCCAGGCCATCTACATCGGTGCGGTCGCCGAAGACAGCTCCGGCTATCCCGACTGTCGGCCGGAATACTACCGCGTATTTCAGGAGCTGATTAGGGTAGGCACGCACCCCGAAACGCACATCGAGATGGTGACGCCTGTGATCGGCATGAGGAAAAGTGAGATTATCCGCCGCGGTATGGATTTGGGGGCCCCGCTTCATCTCACGTGGTCCTGCTACCAGGGAGAAGAATTGGCTTGTGGCGCCTGCGACAGCTGCCTGTTGCGGCTACGCGCCTTCGCGGAAGCCGGCCTCCCCGATCCCCTCCCGTACCGGAGTGTGGCTAAGGCAATACCCTAGGAATGTGACGCTCGTCATTGGAATTGGACGCAGATGAGTGATAATAGAGGAAACCAGCCGGAGAACCGAGGCTGGCGCTCCTCAAAGACAAAAGGAGAGTGGAGCATGTTGAAATTAGTCAAGGCGTATGCGCTCGCCGCTCTGTTGACGCTTGCGCTCATCAGTTTCTTTGCACCGCGGGCGACCGCACAATTAAACGGAATAATTCAAGGAACAGTTTTGAATTTTGAGGGCAAGCCCTTCGCCGACCTGCCCGTTAGTCTCAAGGGTGAACAGGGCAACTCCGTGGAGACAAAGACCGACGCAGCTGGCAAATTCGTCTTCGCTAATCTCAGATCTGGGAAATACACGGTCATCTTGCACCCTCCCCAGTTGCAGCAGCCCTTTGAGGTGCAGGCTTCCGCTCAGGCCTCCGGCCCGACCGACGTCAATTTGAACTTTAAGGACATCCTCGAAAAGCAGAATCCCGAGGCCGCCGCTGCTTTCAAGAAGAGCCAGGAAGATCAGCAAAAGACCGTCGGCATGAAGGAACACTTCAACAACGGCCTCGCCCTCCTCGACCAGGAACGCACCGCAAAGGGAGAGCTCGCCAAAGTTCCCGCCGATCAGCGCGACCAGGCCAAGCAGAAAATCGTGGATTTCTCGGACAAAGCAATTGCCGAGTTTCAGGAAGCCAACAAAATCGCCCCGGAGAAGGATCCCAATCATCATCTTTTCTGGGCGCGCATGGGCGAAGCTTACGATCTGGCCGGGCGAAATGATGATGCCATCAACGCCTACCAGCAAGCCGTTACCTTGAAGCCCGATAACGCGAGTTACTACAACAATCTTGGCAACGTGCTCGCGCGCGCCGGCAAAATCGACGATGCGCGCGTCGCTTATACCAAAAGTGCTGAGCTCGATCCCCCGAACGCCGGCTTTGCGTGGCGCAATTTCGGAATCAGCCTGTATCAGTCGAACCGCATGCAGGAAGGCGTCGAACCCCTCAAGAAGGCCACAGAAATCGATCCCAAGAATGCACAGTCCTGGTATCTTCTGGGCGCGTGCTTGGTTGCCTCTGCCGATTACAAGCAGGTGGGCGACAGGGTGGAAGTCACGTTAAAGCCTGGGACGATCGAGGCCTACCAGAAGGCTCTTGAGCTTGACCCCAATGGGACCTGGGGCAAGCAGGCAAAGGACGGGCTGGAGCAGGTAAAGCAGCTCACCGGCGGCATCGATACCAAGGTCGGCACCAAGAAAAAGAAGCCGTAGTTCAAGGCTCTCGATCTGGACGGAAAGACCGGCTCTGCTCTCGCGGAGCCGGTTTTGTCTTAGCCGTCGCCTTCCACCGAAGGAGCAGAAGATCCGCGAAATATCGAAGCAGCGCCCCACCGTGCGGGGCGAGGAAGCCCTCCCTTTGATTGTCCCGCGGCGTCCGGTTTCGATAAGAGCTCAACTGTGAGTCAGCGTGCCCGTGGTCTTCGTCCGGCGGAGCGCCCAGGCAAAGGCAGCCATCGAAGCGGGCAACAGGATAGCCGGCGAAAACGAGCAACAAGAGCAGCGGCTTGCTGATCGCCAACAGGCTTGCGCCATCCAACAGAACCGCGCGCATGGCATCCAACGCATACGTGATGGGGTTAATCCTGGCGATGAATTGCAGCCAGTCCGGAAGAATACTGACGGGGAAAAGCATCCCTCCTACCACGCTGGAGATTCCCAGAAGAAACCACTTCGCGGGATTTCCACGCTTGAAAAGCAGCAGGTAGGCTGCGGAGAGAACGCCCAAACCAGAAAAAGCCAGCAGCGTTACGAACAGCACCGCAAGCACCCCAATCCAGTTTGCACCTCCCAGCGGAAAGTGGAAAAGGGCCGCGCCCCAGCCGAGATAAACGGCGATGCGGAGCGTCGTGGCCGCGAAAGGATAAACCGCAGACCCTGCCAGTATTACTGGCAGAGAGACCTGAGTGACCAGCAATGGCTCCAGCGTCCCCGTATCCCGCGCTTCCAGCAGGCTGCGATCGAAGCTGTCCAGCGCCGCATTGAGATAGTCGAAAAACACGAATCCCACCAGGGCGTAAGCGAAATACGTGTTTCCCTGCGGCAGCGCCTGGCGCAACTCCGGCGAATCCACGAAGCGCGCCACATAGTAAAACATCGCTGCGCCAAATAGCGCTTCGATCGCCTCAAAAACAAACGGACTCCTGTAGGTGCTCGCGATGCGGAGGTCGCGCTGAAAAAAGAGAAAAAGATCACGAAGGGTGCGCATCATGCGGGGCGGGCCTCCACATCGGGAGGTACGGGGCTCCCGGTAAGCCGGAAGAAAACCTGCTCCAGGGAAGACGCCCCTGCCTTGGCCCTGAGCCGGGCGGGCGTGTCAAACGCAATTAGCGCGCCTTCGTGTAGAATCGCCACACGATCCGCGAGGAGTTCGATTTCCGGCAAGGAGTGCGAAGCGAAAAGAAGAGAAGTGCCGTGCCCGGCGAGGACTTCGGTCTTCAGAAAGCGGCGGAACTCCAACGCGGCAATCGCGTCCAGGCTGCGCGTGGGCTCGTCGAGCAGCAGAACTTTAGGTTGATGAAGCAGCGCGCGCAAAAGACTGAGCCGCTGGATGGTCCCGGAAGAGAGTGAACGTGTCTGGCGGTCCAGCGCTTCGCCCATCTGAAACCGCTCGTCAAGCGACCGGGTGCGCTCCGTGATCGTGGCGTCGGAAAGATGGTTGAGCCGCCCGAAGAAACGCAGGTTCTGTCGCCCTGTCAGACGCGCGTAAAACCCCAGATCGCGGCCCGCGTGGTAGCCGATTCGACGGCGCACCGCAGCCGGGCTACTCACTGCGTCGTAGCCGTCGACCTGCGCGCTGCCACGAGTCGGGAGCAGCAGCGTCGCCAGGACCCGCAGCAGCGTTGTTTTCCCTGCGCCGTTCGCACCGAGCAAGGCAACCGCCTCGCCCTCTGCTACCTCCAACGATATGCCGCGCAACGCAGGAGAATTGGGTGCGGCTAAAGGCTGCAGAAAGGCGCGCCAGCCGCTGTACGTCGGCGGGAACCACTTCTCAAGAGAATCAACTACGATGGTAGGGGCAGACACGCCTGATTTTATAACCTGTCTGCTGCAATTAGACAATCCACCGCCGGCCGTTTTTGCCGCAACGCGGTAGTTGGTCAGTTTCCGACCAGGGGACCTTCTAATCGAACATGCGGGCGTGCAGCACGCGATTAATAGTAGACTACAGTGCGGAAGGTCACTAAGACAGTCGTTTGCTTTGGCGGGTCACTCTTGAGATCCCAGAGATTCACCTTTTTCTCGGTCCAGTTTCCAATCGCATCATCAACATACTCTATGCTGCTTTTTTCGCGGATGAGGCCGTTCTTATCGTAGTTGATTTGACCTGTGGGCCGCCCCGCCTTGTCGTAAGAAAAGGTCAGTCTCAGGTAGGAGTCGCCGGATTCTTGTATCGAGTCGGTCAATGGACCACCCTCGGCATTCCACTTTAGGTAGGAGTGACTGTTTGTAGCCGGCGCGTACCTGTCTTCGACCATCCATCCATCCGGCGTGTGTTCGCGTTTGTTATACGAACCATCTGCATACACCATTCTGTCTCGCAACAATTCGCCGCTCTGATTCCATTCAATTGTCCAATCGTATTCCAGTTGTCCGTTCACGGTCGCGATTTGATGACTGATTCCCGTTTTTGAGTCCGTGTACTCTGCTACCTCCCGAACAATCTCGTGTCCGTCAGGGCTAGTTTCTTCGGAACGTGTAGTGGACTCACTTGGGGCCACTGGATTTTCAACAGCCCACCTTTTCAGGAGCTTTCCGTTTTCATCGTAGGTTACTGTCTCGATGATATGACCTTGCGTATCGAAAAAATTCCGTTCCGTGCTGTTCTCAAAAGGTGCGCTGCCCGTGGTTCGCGATTCAAGGATTTTCAATCCGTCGCGAATGAAAACCTGATGCGCCCAGAGCGAACCATCTTCTTTATACTGATAGACTTCCGTGAGATAGCCGTTTGCGTCGTAGATTTGCTGCTTGGACCCGCGAGAGATCCCGGCAGGATTCTCCTGATACGCGACGTCTTCCGCAAAAACCGAATGCACTTTTCCGATTAGCCCCTGAGCAATGGAATCCTGAGATCGGACAGGAAAAGGTAAGGTGAGAATGGCCATCAAGATCAAGGATCTGGGATTCATCTGAGAACACCAATCAGTTTCTGTTATACAGCTAAGTCCACTAAGTTTAATGCATAAACCTTCAATACGGTTGCCATTCGCCGGAGACCAACTTGGGACCAGAGCACGGCTTGCGTGCATAGCTTGCGAAGCCATTCCCCGGTAAGATATTCGCAGAGCTCTCAGATCGCGCCGGAATCGCCCCGCGGGGCAAGCGGGCGCAGGAGAAGCACGGGATGATGCCATTCACCAATCGCGTGGTTGTTCCCAAGCACGTCCTGGCGCGGCATCTTGACGGAGAATCCGTTTTGCTGAACCTGGAAACGGAAAAGTATTTCGGCTTGGACGCTACAGGAACGCGCATGTGGGAGCTGCTTACGTCCTCTCCCAGCATTGAAGCAGCTTTTGCCAGGCTACGGGAAGAATTCGAGGCGGAACCCGAACTTTTGCGCACCCATCTCACCGAACTGTTGAGCCGTCTACAGGAACATGGCCTGCTCAATATTGAAGCCGACAATGTGGGAACCATTCCAGCGGTATAGAGCGCTAGATCCCGAAGCACGGAAGACGTTTCGCCGCGCCGCAGTACTTCTTCCTCTCGTCGGCGCATCTCTGCGCCTGCGCGGTTACAACAGGACACAGGAGTGGTTGCAAGCCCGTTTGGGGCGCCGCAACCCGGCCTTGCCGCGAACTACCGGCAGCAAGGACATCGTGGGAACGACTTGTCGCCTGGTTCGTGCCGCCGTCCACCACGGCATGCCCGGAGCAAGCTGCCTCGAAGCATCACTCACGCTCTGGTATTTGTTGCGGCTGCAGGGAATTTCCGCCAGCGTGCGCATTGGCGTTCGCAAGCACATGAACCTTTTCGAAGCGCATGCCTGGGTTGAGCACGAAGGCGTCGCCCTCAATCAGTCGGAAGAGGTTCACCGCCACTTTGCCCCCTTCGACAGCAAATTCCACGTTCCACCGAATGAGCAGCCATGAGCGGGTTGTTTGGCGCCCCGCGGCCAACGCTGCGCTTGCTTGACATGTACGGTCCCAACGGCTGAACAGCGCTTTTGCCGGGCAAAAGTCAGCAGTAGCAAGCTTCAATCCCGCGAGCGCTTTCCCAAAGAAAAAAGCCCGGCCAGCAATCCACGCCAGCCGGGCCCAAACGGAGACATTCTTGTTGTTTATATGTTCGTGCGCTCGGAAATGTGGTGCCGCTGCTTCTGCTCGGGAGCGGCAAGCTCGACAGTCAATGACAGTTCGCTCCGGTTGCGCAGCAAGCCTAACTTCACTGTCTTCGCGTCTTTCTTCAGCATCAGTTTTTCGCGAAGCTCGCTGGCACTGCGGATTCTCTCGCCGTCCATGCTGGTGATCACATCCCCGGCTTTCACCCCAACCTTGGCTGCGGGAGAATTCTCGAATACATTACGCACCAGGACTCCTTCGCCATCCGGCGCGCCAAAGTAATTCCCGAAATCTCCTTCCAAGTCCTCCGCGTCAATGCCCAGCCGCGCGTGGCCCGAAACGGAAAAATTGAAATTGCGGAGCGCCTCGATCGCGGGCAGCTCCTGCAAGTCTGGCATCTGGAACGCAAAGGTTCCCGGTCTTGCTGCCACCATGGCGTGGGGGTGTGCGGCCTCTGACTTGCCCAATGTCACCGTGACGGTCTGCTGGCGTCCATCTCGCCACACCGACAACTGCGCCGCCCTTCCCGAAGGAATCTCGCGGACCATCCGCCGGAACTGCTCCGAGCCTTCCACCCGTTGCCCGTTGATCTCGGTGATCACGTCGTTCTCTTTCAAGCCCGCCTTGGCGGCGGGGCTGTCCGGCACGATCTTCCCGAGCAACGCCCCGCGCTCCGCGGGCAATCTAAGTTCCTTTACCTTTTCCGGCGTGACTTCGGCCACGCCCACGCCAAGCCAGCTTCCGCCGCCACCCAGCAGAACCTCCATGTCGTCATCGGAGGGCATTCCCTCGATCTCGATGACAGCGTCCGATTCCGCTCGTGGCGCTCCCTTTTCCTGGTTGACGTAGATTTGTGTGTGCTCTTGCGATGTGCTTCCGGTCTCTTGCTTCCTGGCGGAAGCTCCGGGCAAGGCGAGTAGGGCAATGCTCAAAGCCCCCAGCCCGAGGACTGTCCATAGATTTCGATTTTTCATGGTGGCGTTCAACTCCTCCGCTTGTTTAGACGGAGGAAACGCTAAACCGTCGCCCGAAGTACAACCACGCGAATGGCCCCGTTCACTGTGCCCAACCGGATGGGCGTGCCACCGCGCCCCAGTTTGCCATGCAACACTCTGGGCTGCACTGCTCCACGCATTACCACGGGAAGTTCCGAGGAGAAGCTCCCGTTCATGCAGTGTGCTTCCAGATTTGCCGGGAGATCCACCGGAATTGCCAGGAGCACCGAACCGTTGGTGGTCTCTGCAAGAGCCCCTTTGGAATCCGCCGGGCGCTTTAATTCGAGATACACATTGCCATTCGTCGTGTGGGCATGCACATCGCCGCTGCCCTCGAAAACCTCGATATTGCCGTTGACGGTGTGCAAATCACCCACCGAATCGAGGTCGGTCACGCGCAGCGAGCCATTCACCGTATTGACGTGCGTTACCTGAGCGCGCCGCGGCACGTGCACCGTATAGTCCACCGCCACTTCCACGCCCTCTTCCTGCGGGTAGCGCGTGGAAATGGAAAGCCCCCCGTCGGGGCGCGAGTCCACGTCAATCGAGACGCGGTCCAGGTTGGATTCCTTTTCCGGAGTTGTCTTCACTGCGCGCACTTCCACCACATCCTTGTCCCAGGCCTCAATGCGCACCGTGCCATTCACATTGCTGAGTTCCAGCGATCCCCCCGAACGCAAGGGATACGTTTGCGCGAATTCGCGCGTGACGCCGAAACACTGCGGAGCCAGCAGAATTGCAGCGGCCACTAGAACCAAGGCAGCGGGACGTACTGCGGAGCGACACATGATGACCCTCCCTCGCGAACCCCAACCCGTCCACTTCCCCCAGGGCAACTTCAAGCTCTTCCCACCTGCATGCCACTCTCCGGGCCAGTTCCTCAGTGGAGTTGAAAATTAAACGTCACCGTGGTGATTACGTCAACCTTTTTGTCACCCAACTGCCCCGGCCGCGCTCGCCATTGCCGGATCGCAGACGTTGCGGCATCTGCCAGCGCCGGTTCCCCCTCGATGATCTTGTCCACGCTCAGGCTGCCATCCGTGTTCACCCGGACCTGCATCCGCACCACACCCTGCAAGCCCGCCTTGCGTGCCAACTGTGGATATTCCGGCGAGGGCGAGGCAATCAAGCGCTTCTTGAATTCCTCCGCATCTTCCCGCATACCACCCATGAATTTGCTCTCCAGCCAGTCGATCCATTGGTCGATCCAATCGACTTTGGCGTCCGATGTTGTCTCCACGAGAGCACGCGGCTCCTGTCGCTGGGCTTCCTTGGGAAACCCAGCGTTCACAAGACGCTGTTTTTCCTCATCCACCATGGATTGCCTCAGCGTTGTTTCCGTGTCCAGGTATTGCAAGCGGATTTTGCCTGCCGTGGTGTGCAGCTTCAGCACCGCCCCGCCCCCATTTAGCGTCCCGTAAGCGTGCAACGAACCCTCGGGCCGCATCTGCAGATTCAACGGGAGAGACGGGTCCGCTTCGAGGCGCTGCGCTCCGCCGTTGTCCACCGTCGCATCGATCGTCGCCATGATATTCCGCGGCAAAAATACGACAATGTCGCCCGTGCTGGAAGAAAGTTGCGAGGCCCCTGGCAGCCGGACAGGATGCTTCGGATCGGGTGAATCCGGTGCGATCCAAGCCGTGATCCTGCCGTTTCCCGTGGCCGCACGCAGTGTGTTCGCCACATGCGTCAGGCAGATGCTGCCGCCGCTGGTTTCGACTTCCATAGGCCCTGTTACGTACATCATGCGAATCCCACCGCCGGCCGTCTGTGCGCGCACCGATCCGTGCACTTCCCCAAAATCGATCTGGCCGCCGCCCGTGCGCACGCTCACAAACGAGCCCGCCTCGCCAACGGCAATGTTTCCGCCTTCCGTCTCCAGCCGCGCTTCGCCCCCAATTTGACCGGCGCGAATGTGGCCGCCCCCGGATCGCAGCTTGGCGCTGCCTGAGACATTACCGGCTTGAATGTGGCCACCGGCTGTAAAAGCGTCCAGGTCGCCGGCGACATCCAACACCGTGATATGCCCGCCCTGGGTTTCCAGCTTGGCCGCATAGCGCTCCGTGGAAACCATCTGGTACAGCGCGAATCCCAGGCGTCCTGTGCGGATATTGCCCCCTTGAGTTTTCAGCACCACGTGCCCGGCCAGGTCGGAGGTTTCGATGTCACCGGCTCCGGTGCTCACTTCCACACCGAAATTTGCCGGCACGCTGATCTGGAATTGCACCCAGTATTGTGCGTCGTGGTTGATCATCGAACGCAGTTGCGGAAGCCGCCCCACAAGGGAAACGCCGTTTGGTGTTTCTTTCGCCGTCAAAACATACTTTTGCAGCAGTGCGTGCGCCACAGGTTCTGCAGCGTCCGTTTCAATATGCACGGTGTAATGGATAACGGGGGGCCCGGTGGCGGGCAGGGTCTGGATGCGCACTGAACCCAGGTCGGTTGTCAGCGTGAACGTCCCACGATCACTCGTTGTCGATTTCTCCGGAGCGGTCCGCCGACGCATGCGGAGGCACATTTTCTCCCGCGTAAGCCGGCGACACCACGGCCAATGCAGCAATTGCCAGAGTGAGCGTGAGAAATAGCAGTGGCTCTGACCGGCGACGGCTGGAACGAAGCGCAATTTGCCAATCCATTCGCATGTGGTAAGCCCGGTTAGCAATCACGCGCTGAAAACTCACTGTTCGCTGCGCTCGTTGATTTCCCGCAGGGCCGCCGAACTGCGCAGCCGCACATACGGGCTGGGGTCTTTATGCTGCAGGCCTTCCAGGGCGCGAATCACATTCGCCAGCGATTCGTCCGGCGGAAGACCGGGAGCCCTTGGCGCTGCCGTCGCGTGCTCCGGCGCATCGAGATCGCCGGGCATCGGCAGTACCTCGGAATCCGGTTTGGTGGCATCCAGAGAGCGCACCAGCAAATTCACGGCTTCGACCCGCACGCCGGGATTGGAATCCTGTTGCAGAGACTCAAGCAAGGTCTCGCGCACCATCCGGTCCGAAGCCGAATCGCGCAGAGACTCCAGCGCTCTTAATCGCACGGCGGGATTCCGGTCCTTGCGTGCCGCGGTCAGCAGGGCGCTGCGCACCTGCACGTCCTTGGCGCGCAACCTCAACACATCCAGGCAATCCAGCCGCACGCCCGAATCGAAGCGCTCGCCGTTCTCCACAACATACGTTAGCACTTGCCGCACATCCGTATCATCCAGATCTCCCGTCAGCACCACGGGCTGCTCCGCGCTCAACTGCAGACGGACATTCTGCGTTCCGGATCCCATGGAAGGAGTCAGGTTTACACCGGCAACGGCCATCTTGGCGAGCTGTTCATCGGTCAGTTGTGGCCCGGGCCGCACATTCACCGCCTGGTCCAGCGCGTTCGCGTCGTCCCGGCCTGTGAGGAATTGCGTGGACTCCACGCCAACTAAAAGTCCAATCAGCACCATCAGCGCGCCGCTCCATGCCGGGTGCAACACCATCCATCGCCGCAACCAAAAGAACGCGGGCGCCCGTTCCATCACGGGAGGCGTCGCCAAATCGTCAAGCTTTTCGTACAGTTCACTCCGGCACTGCGCCAGCAGCACGCTCGCACTATCCATGTTGTCCGCCGCCTGCGGCATCGATCCAAGCGCTTCCTGGAAAGCGCGTTCCTCGGCTAGTTGCTCCTGGCAGTCCTTGCAGGTCACCAAATGCGCGTCAATGGCCATACGCTCCTGAGCGCTCACTTCATCACAGGCGTAGAACACCAGCAGTGGTGTAATCTCAGCGCAAGTTCGCATCGGACCGGCGGCGCTCATCGCAGTTCTCCCAGTTCACTGCGCAATTTGCGTGTCGCGCGGAAGAGCGAGTTCTTCACGGTCTCTTCGCTGGTGCCGAGGGCGGCGCCGATAGCGCGCAGCTTGAGTCCCTGGTAGTGCTTCATTTCAAACACGATGCGTTCGCGGGGCGAAAGCCGCGCCATGGCCGTCGCCAGCCGGGCCCGGATTTCCTGGCCAACCAGATGCTTCTCTGGATCGAGCGCAGGGCGATGCTCCCTCTGCCGCTCGAAAAAGTCCGTTGTGCCTTCCTCATACTGCCCGGGATGCAGTTCGGGCGCCTGATCCTCCGGCCGAGCCTGTCGGCGGCGCAATTGGTCCAGGCAGACGTTGGTCACGATGCGATACAGCCAGGTATAGAAACTGCACTCAAAACGGAATCGATGGAGGTTTTTGTATACCTTAAGGAAGGCTTCCTGATAAACGTCCCGGGCGTCCTCAGTGCGCTTCATCAAATTGAGAGCGAGCCGCAGCACGTCCCGATCATAGCGGCGAACCAATTCCTCGAAAGCAGCGCGATTACCCACTTGCGCTTCCTGAACCAGGGTGCGCTCGTCGAGGTTGGCCAAAGAGGTCACCGGGGCCAGGACAGTTTCGGAATTGCTGGTCCGGCCGGCATCATCCGCAAAAGCCAAGGCCCAATGGGGGAGCGGCATATTCGCTTTCTCTTTGCCGAATTTGGTGTAGCCAACTCTACAAAAAGAGCTTATTCTCCGGCGCTCTCCCGCAGACTAGTCCACACCACCGATAACCAATTTGGACGCATTCTACGATGTTACGTAAGCAAAGGTCCCCAGCCGACTACTCACGCTCGTGTGGCCCAGCTCGTTGGATGCGCCCGAGCGCCGCCCGTTGCCCCGGCAATCACCCCTCGATGGCCCTCTCTGCCGGTCGCAGCCGCCATGCCACCAGCGGCCACGCCAGCAGTACTACCATTGTCGTCATGACGATATAGCCCTGACTCCGGTAGTAGGCGTCCGGCTGCCCGGTCAGTTCCAATCCGGCCCCCGGCAGGGCCGTACACACAATCACAAGGAACCAACCCAACAGGTTGAAACGAGCCACCCAACGGATCCCAAACACCCAAAACGTCAGCAGGATCAAATGCATTAGAAATTGCTTCAAGAAATCCGCCGGAGAGCCCCAGTTCGCGACCATTGCTGCGGCCATCGCGACGAACAGCAGTAACCGCAACCAGCGTACTCTTACTTCTGCGCCGATAAACGCCGCGACCACAGCCAGGACTGATGTGAACAACAAACCGCGATAGACCGCCCCGCCGATCACCCCGGCGGCGGGCACCAGCGCGTCAAAGGACGTGCCGAAACTGTTGGGCACGGCGCGCTGCAAAGTAGGCCACCACAACGACGCCGCGCTCAGAAACCGCTGCAAGCCCATCAGCAGCACCGACCCTCCCAATCCAATCCAGAACGCATCGCGATAATAATTCGCCGGCATGCCCAGCCACGTGGGAACCCGCTCTTCGCCGAAGGCGCGCGCCGCAAAGTGCCATGCCAGCCCGCAGAGGAACACCAGTATCCCGCCCAAAAACGCCGTCGCAATGAACTGGCGAACCACAATCCCAGCCAGGAATATTTTCCAAGGATAAGCCGTCGAATATTCCGCAAGTGTTTCCGGGATTCCCTTGCCTAGCAAGAATTGGAAAAGATAGAAAGCCGAGCCGACTAGTCCCCAAATCACCAGGCGGCGCCACGGGACGTGGAGATTGGATTGAATGCGGGATCTCTTGAAATACACAATCACGACCACGATGGCCAAACCCACTCCGACAGCAACCCGGCCCACGTTAAACAGAGTCCGCGGCAAGGACTGTTCATCCTGCTTGCGCTCGAACTCGTCGGGGATTTTGATGTAGCTGCGGTAATCGGCCGGCTCGTTGCCAAGAATATGCAAATCCATGCGCGCGTAGGCATGATCCGCGGCATCTTTCCCGCCGGCGTTCTGGGGATCCAGCGGGCACATTCTGCTGCCACGTCAGCGTGTGATCCGTCCGGTTCGGCCGCTTGTCGGAGCTCGATTCCACAAGTTTCCAGCCGCTCAGGTCAATCTGCTTTTTCTCGCGCAGAAAACCTTCCGCGATGGCCACCGCGTCTTCTTTGCCCAGCGTCACTCCCTTCGCTGCCTCCGGCAAAGTGTGCCAGAACCCGTGCAGGGACCCGTCTGGTTTCAGCGTGACCGCGAATTCCTCGGCTTCCGCATTCCGGAAATACCGCACACGCCACAACGCTCCCGGCACCCGCTCCGCATAGATCTTGTTGATGTCCGCGAGGGGCATCCGGCGCCGCAAGTATTCATTGGCGACGGAATTCGTCGTGTCCACGAAGAGCGCCCCTTTGCGATAACTGTTGGGGTCCAGACCGTGTTCGCGCAGAACGGCGTCCGCTGTGATGACTGCGCTGCGGCTGTCTGCCGAAAGCTTCAGATAGTCTCCAATACTTTCGCGCTTAATGCGCCATGCCAGCAGCCCGCCAACCAGCACACACAGCGCCAGAAACCCAATCGCTCCCGCTGCCAGCGGCGTGTAGCGCCGCGTTGATAGCTGTACTTCTTCGCGCGCCGGACCGCGTGCCAAGTCGATCTCCGGCGCAGCCTCTGCGCCATTGAGCAGATCGTCCACCGGCTCAAATCGCCCGCGGAGCAAATAGCTGATGCCGGACCACGCGAGCGGAGCGACTGCCGCCATCCCCACAACCACTCCGGAAATCTTGAAATAAAGATTGTCGGAGCGGATCAGCAGCAAACCGACCAGCGAAGCATCCACCGTGTAATGCCAGATTAACGTCGCCAGGATGCCCCACCGCAGCATCACCATTCCCGCAACAATCCCGATGAGTCCCACTTCGATTCCGCGTATGTACCCCGGCTCCTGCGGATAATTGCTATGCAGAAACCCCCAGAAAAATGCCGGCAAGACGACCGCCAGGAATCGTGACCCCGTCAACTTGTGCAGAAAGGGAATCGCGAATAGACGGAACAGGAACTCCTCGCTGGTCGCCGCGGTTACGCCGATGGCCACTCCCGCGATCCAGGGAAGTGACGTGTTAAAGGCTTCCGAATAATTCGTGTCCTGCGGCGCCCACACGCCAAATCGGCTGCCCAACATGTAAAACGCAACAATGAATCCGATGTGCGCCGCTGCCAGAGACAATCCGACCACCGATGAGCAGAAAAACTCCTTCGACAAGAGCGCTCTCCGGCTGAACGTCCGGTAGAGCCGCAATCGTTCTGGCTGCGCGGAGCGATATAAGGGCTCTGCGCCCGGTAATACCAAAGTCACCATAAGCGCCGTGAAAAGCGCGGAGGCCAGGATGATTACGATTCGTAGCGTCACGAAGCTCGCATAGGATTCTTTCGTGTTATACCCTGCGCGGTAGGAATCCCATTGGTTGAACTGCATCAGGAAAAACAGCACCGCCACGAACAAACCAATTTTTATTGCGGCGCCCCACTTCGTCTTGTCCTGTCTGGTGAGTGAAATGCCCAGCCATAGAACTGTCCCCAGCAACAAAATGTACGGCACGATGGCGATGATTTCGTACAGGTCGTTTCTGGAACGCAGGTTCTTGTAGTCCCGCGACCACGCTTCCGGCACCTGCAGAAATTCCTGTGTGCTCCCGATGTGGTTGCCCTGCAGGCCCACCACCAGCCGGTACGGCGCGTCCTTGGCCTTGAAAATCTTGCGCTCCCAGGTAAACGACCAGTCCATGCGGTTCGGCCGCGTTTGGGAATTGGCCTCCTCCGGCAGGAAATTCCAGTTGTTCAGGTCCGTGCCCAACTTGTTCTGCAGATAAACCTGCGCGGCTGCTTGTGCCTCTTCGCGACTCAGCGATTTTGCCGCCCGCGCCTCTTCGATCTTGTGGTCGTAGGTGACAATCTTCCCCGCGGGGCTGACGCGCACCTGAAACTCTTCCTCTTGTTGCGCGCGGAAGAAGCGCACTTCCCAATACCAGATGTTCAATTCGCCGGACATCAGCCGGTTGGCCTGTTGCAAGCCCAGCTCGCGTTCCAGGTAGGTCTTCGCGTTTTCGTCGACGTCGAACACGATCGTCGACTGATAACCGTTGAGATTTTCTCCGAGCCCCTCCACGAATTCCTTCGCGCGCTTCTGCGCCTCCGCCCGCGAAACCTTGAAATCCACGGAGGCTTCCGGAAACGCCCGGAAGAAATATTTGTGCGCAAAGAGCGCACCCAGGATTCCGAGCGCGATCCACAACAGCAGCGCGCGCTTGTCCCATACGGTCAATCGTGTTTCCGCCAAGGCAACCTCCCGCGGGCTCGGCCTGCCCCGAACGCCCACTCTAACGATACGCAGGCCCGCGACGCAAGTTTCTCGAAAAGCGGACCTTATCCCAGCAGTGGTATAAAGAAGGAGCGATGTCCATCTCCCTTCAGACCAACGTCCGCATGGTGAAAGGCGTGGGGCCGCAGCGCGCCGAACTCCTGGCCAAACGCGGCATCTTCACCCTGGAAGATTTGCTCAACTATCTGCCGTTCCGCTACGAAGACCGCATCCATTTCTCCAAGATCAAGGACGTTCAGCCCAACGGCACCTACACGCTGCGCGCCCGCGTGATGAGCGGCCAGGCCGTTCGCGGCATGTACGGACGTGATGCCATCTATCATCTCCTCGTTCAGGATGATTCCGGCTCGTTGCCCTGCAAGTTCTTTCACGGCGGCTATCTGGAAGGACGCTTGAAGCCCGGCCAGCAGCTTATCCTGCACGGCAAAGTCGAAATCGATAAGCTGCGCCCCGCGCGCCGCGAAATGGTCAATCCCCAGATTGAAGTGCTCACCGGCGAAGAGGTGGATTCCGTCGAGATGGGCCGCATCGTGCCCATTTACGAGGCCGTCGGCACCTTTGGCACACGACAGATTCGCCGCGCCATTTATGCCACGCTGCAAAACCTGGATCCCAATATTCCCGACGTCCTGCCGCCAGCCCTCCTGCAACAGCTTCACTATCCTTCGCGCCGCGATGCTCTAATCCACACTCATTTTCCCGACGCCGGCGAATCCCTCGAGGCGCTCAATCTGTTTCGTTCTCCTGCCCAACAGCGCCTCATTTTCGAGGAATTTTTCCTCTACCAACTGAGCCTAGCCCTGGGCCGCAGGGCCGTCCGCAAGGAAAACGCTATCGCCTTTCGCGTCCGCGAGGACAAAGTCCGCGAAGCCCTGAAACGCATTCTTCCTTTCAAGCCCACCAACGCCCAGAAACGCGTCCTCGCGGAAATTGCCACGGACCTCGAAAAGCCCGTGCCCATGAATCGCCTCCTGCAGGGGGATGTCGGCAGCGGCAAGACCATTGTCGCTCTCCAGGCCGCGGTCATCGCGATTGAAAATGCCTGCCAGGCCGCGCTGATGGCTCCCACCGAAATTCTCGCCGTCCAGCATTTTCTTTCGGCCCGGCGCATTCTCGCTCCCGGCGGCCACACCGTGGAGCTGCTCATCAGTGGCCTTAAACCCTCCGAAAAAACGGCCGCGCGCGAACGCATCCGTTCCGGTGAAGCCCAGCTCGTTATCGGCACGCACGCCCTCATCGAAGAGGACGTCGAATTTCACCGGCTCGGCTTTGTCGCGATCGATGAGCAGCACCGCTTCGGCGTCCTCCAGCGCAAGCGCCTGATGGACAAAGCCGCCCGGCACGGCAATGCGCCGCACGTGCTCGTCCTGACGGCCACGCCCATCCCCCGCACGCTCTCCCTCACGCTCTATGGCGACCTCGAAGTCTCCGTCCTCGATGAACTTCCTCCCGGCCGCACCCCCATCGAAACACGTACCACGACGGAGCAGCATCTCCCCGGCGTCTGGGAATTTCTTCGCCGCGAAGTTGCCGCCGGCCATCAAGGCTATGTCGTTTACCCGGTCATCGAAGAGTCGAAGCTGGAACTCAAAGCGGCGATGGAAGAGTACGAGCGCCTTTCAAAGACGGTTTTCCCCAAACTCAAGGTCGGTCTGCTTCACGGCCGCCTTCCCAGTGAAGAAAAAGAAGAGGTCATGCAGAAATTCCGCCGCAACGAGATACAGATTCTCGTGGCCACCACCGTCGTCGAGGTTGGTGTGGATGTCACCAACGCCACCGTGATGATTATTGAGCACGCGGAACGCTTCGGCCTCGCCCAACTGCACCAGCTTCGCGGTCGCATCGGCCGCGGCGCGCAGCAATCCCATTGCATCCTGGTTGCTCCGGGCCGCATGACCGACGATGCGCGCGCGCGCCTGGAAACCATGGTCCGCACCACCAACGGTTTTGAAATTGCCGAAACCGATCTCCAGCTTCGCGGCCCCGGCGAGTTCTTTGGCACCCGCCAGTCCGGCCAACTAGGCTTCCACGTGGCCAACCCGCTTCGCGATCGCGAACTTCTTGAACTCGCCCGCAAAGAAGCGTTCGCCCTCGCCGAACAGCCTGCCCAAAAGGAAGCGCTTCAGCGCGTGCTGCGTCTCCTTCCCGGCGAATGGCAACGCCGCTATCATCTGGCTCACGTCGGCTGAGGCTTATCGAATCCACCATGCGCATCATCGCCGGAACATTTCGCAGCCGCCAACTCAAGAGCCTCAAGGGCCTTGCCCTTCGCCCCACCAGCGACCGCCTCCGCGAGTCTCTTTTCAACGTCCTGGCTGGACGCATCCCCGGCTGCCGCTTCCTCGACCTCTTCGCCGGCACTGGCGCCGTCGGCATCGAAGCGCTTAGTCGCGGTGCCGGTGAAGTTGTGTTCATCGAAAACCATTCGCCCGCTGCCTCCCTCATTCAGAAGAATCTTGATGCGCTCGGCATCCGTGGAAGCACACGCATTCTCAAGCTCGACGCGCTGCGGGGCCTGCAGCGCCTCGGCGCGGAACACACGCCCGCCAGCGTTCCTTTCGACATCGTTTTCCTCGATCCTCCGTACGCTGCTGCCGATGAATATCGCCGCGTGCTCACCTTTCTTGGCTCCGCACCGTTTCTTGCACCAGGCAGCCTGGTTATCGCCGAACACCGTCGCACCTTCGATCTTCCGGAGGCACTCAGGGTCAACTGGAACGCATCCGCGTGCTTCGTCAAGGGGACGCGAGTCTCTCGTTCTTCCGTGCGCGCCCTTCAGGAGGCTGGTGAAAAATGCGTTTGGCCGTCATTCCGAGCGTAGCGAGGAATCCCTCTTCCGTCAGGACGCCAAGAAAAGAGAGATTCCTCGCTGCTAGTTTGGCTTCTTGCGGTCTCGCAGGCTGAAAACGATCAGGCACATCGGAATGAGCCAGGAAAAATCGTTGACCCCCGTAGCCAACAGGGACCAAACGACATCAGAGGGGTACGCACTCCAGACGGCTCGCAGGTCCAAACCATTCAAGTGATAATACAATTGAGCGTGCTCATACAAGCGACCCGACATCCAAATCAGCCCCAGCACCCACATCGCAATCTCCTGCCTCAGATTGATTTTCATTTGGTGGTGTCCTATTTGTGCGTTGCCGTTTTCCACACCGTATAGTGAACGGAAGCGGATTCGGCAAAATCATTGTGGCTTGCATCAGAAGTATGCCTTCGCGTTCTCCATGATTTTCTGGATATTATCCAGCCGTGCTTGCAACAGTTGATAAGCATCTCCAAATTTCCCCTGGGCGGGATTGAAGAACTGTCCACTTGGCGTTAACGCCGCGTGGTCTGTTTCGACCACGTGGACAACGTGCCTAAAGGCAGACAATGCCCGTGGAGATAGTTTCGTTAGGAAATCCTGTGTCTCCCTATCCCATTTCTGAACGTTTTCCCTCCAAAGCTGACCATCACGGACACGTTGGTTGTGGTCTTTGTCAGAATTGTAAGGGGCCGAAGACATCAAATCCTCGCCAGCTTTTAGGAATGGGAGGAGTTTAGACGCCTTTCTTGTTGCCGCAATTTCGTGCCACCAATTCGGCCCTTCAAACAGCACGATTACAAAAAGAACCAATCCGTCCACGGCGAGAATGAGCCAATCAATCGGGCGAACATCCCCAAATAAACGGTGTAGGGCATCCATCAATGCCGATACAGCAGCAGCCATAAGTAAACCTCGTCTGCGGGTCATGCTACACCCCCGCAGAGGAACGGGCTAAAATTCGGTCCAAAGGCTGTGGAAAATGGCAACGCACAAAATAGGACACCACCCGGAATCGCGGTTTTTCAGCGAGCTGTTGGTAAACCCTAATCTGCCTCCCGTTCATCTATCCACTTGACTCAGTTTCGGGGCAACTCCCGCGTTCCAGGTCCCAGGCAGAGCGCGATATAATTAATCTTTATGTCTACGGCTTTCCACGTCGATCCTTACGATCTTCTCGGTCAGGCGGAACTCTACCCGCCCCACATCTTCCTTCCGGGAGAGGTGCAGCCGAAGCTCGAAATCGCCTGGGGCAGCTTCCACCAAAATTTTCTCAGCAGTGTCGCCGTGTCTTTCCAACGCACCCATCTTTCAAAGGCTGTTCCCCTCACTTTCGTCTTTCGGGATTGCCGCGTCGAGTGGGGCTTCCCCCGCCGCGCAATCGTGGCCGCCGCTCTGTGGCACATTGCCTTCGTGATATTGCCCTGGCCGGACCTTCCCGGTGCTTCCCGGCACAATCCTGCCTTCGATAACACGCAACTCACCTGGTCAGGCTCCATCGAGGACTTGCCGTTTCTCCATGTTCCGCGGGCGAAACCCTTAGCCAAGCCGAAACCGGAGCCGGACCCGCCTCCCGCGGAGCCCAGTGTGGACGCATTTCACCCTCGCCAGCGCATCTACACGGACCCTGTTCACCCGACGCACCCACGTCAGACCCTGATCAATCCCGCCGCTCCGGCGGAAGCCCCGAAATTCCTTCCCGCCATGCCCAATATTGTTCAACTTGCGGCCTCGCAAGCCCCTGCGCGTCCGCACATCGAGATTAGCGAGCAAGCCCTCGCCAAGCTTCATCCCCGTCAGGCCAAAACTGTCGCGGCGGACGTACCTTCACCCGACCTGCCAAATCTCGAGAAGCGCCCTTCAGAAATCAGCTTGGCCGCAACTACAGCCGGTCCCGCCAGGCCCAAGCTCGAAATCAATGCCGGCTCCGCTCCTCGCGTCGCTTCCCGCGCGCAGACCGGTGATGCAGCCGCACCGGAAGTTCCCGCCGTACCTGCTGGCGCGAACGGTGGAGCGCCCAGCACGCTCATCGCCCTGTCCGCAAATCCCGCGCCTCCGGCTCCCGTCGTTCCTGTGCCTCAAGGCAATCTCGCCGCGCGTGTTGCCATATCTCCCGACGGCAAGCCCGGCGCGCCTGGCAATTCGCCAGGTTCTGCAGGATCCAGTAACGGGGATTCACATGGAAACGGCACGGGCGGGGCAGGGAAGAGCGACATCGGCATCAGCATCAGCGGCGGCTCTCCAAAGCCAAACGCAAACTCCTCGGGTCTTGGGAAGAGTGCGCTCAAGCTCAATCTTCCGAAAACCCAAACGGGTCTGAAACGTCCCGACCCGAATGCCGCCGATGACCCGCCCGAGCGCGTCGGCCCGCCGAATTTTGCGGCGCTGCCACCCGGCGCGAAACCAGAACTGCTCTTCAACTCGCGCCGTGTCTACTCCATGAACATCAACATGCCCAATCTAAACAGCGCCACGGGCAGTTGGATCGTCCACTTCTCGGAATTACACCTTGGGGGAGGTGCGCACCGCCTTGGCGAAGTCAACGCGCCCGTGGCCCTGCACAAGGTTGACCCCAAGTATCCGCAAACGATGGTGGAGGATCACGTGGAGGGAGAAGTGATCCTCTACGGCGTGATTCGCCAGAATGGCACCGTGGACAGCGTTCAGCTTGTGCGCGGGATCGACCCGCAGCTTGACGCTTACGCCATTGAGGCTTTCGCGCAGTGGAAATTCCAGCCCGCCACCAAGGATGGCCAACCCGTTGATCTCGAGGCCATCGTCTACATTCCCTTCCGCGGGCCCGAGCGCCGTTGATTCGCCTGCTCCTGCGTGATTGAAATGCAGAGATTCTCGGCCTGTGTCGCCAACTAGAGAATTGGATTTCAGGGATTCTGTCGTACAGGTTAAAAGCTTGACTCTTGCAGTTTCACCAGCGTGTACAGCGCATGATTCACTGGCGTCGCCACGCCCAGTTGCTCCCCCAGCCGCGCCACATACCCATTCAAGGAATCAATTTCTGTGCGTTTCCCACGCGCCATGTCTTGCGCGGTCGAAGAGCGCGTCCCGCTCATCTGCTCGGCAATCTTCAACGCACCCGCGAGTGCCGCCTTGGGATCCTCCAAGCCGGGCGGGTGGATTCTCTTTGCGCGAGCCACGGCCAGCACTTCCTCGACCAGCGTTTCGATGATGCGGCGCGCGTCTGAACTCGCGAATATTTCTCCATACGTAACGCGGCCCAGCGCTGAAATCGCATTCAGCGCACAGTTCCAGATCAACTTGGTCCAGAGCTCCCCTTCGATATTCTCGGAAATCCGGCAAGGCACCTTTGCTTGCAGGAAAAGATTTGCGATTCTCTCGGTCCGCAGATTTTTTGGTCCCACCACCAAGTCTCCCCGGCCAAGGTGTTTCACGCATCCCGGTGGCGACATCGCCGCAGCCACATACACCACGGCCGGCGACGCCCCAATTCCCGCAGCCACTCGAATCTCTTCGGCGTTGTTCACGCCATTCTGCAGACTCACCACGATCGCACCGGAGGAAAGGTGTCGCGCCAAACTTTTCGCTGTGCTCGCCGTGTCCGTCGTCTTCACGCAGAACAAAATCACTTCCGCCGCGGCCGCGGCAGCAATCTCCGCGGATGCCTCGGGATACACCGTCTCGCGGAATTGCACCGTGTCCATGAGCAGGCCGGAATTCTTCACCGCCTCAACAAACGCCTGCCGCCCGATCATCGTCACCGGTACGCCCGCCCGCGCCAGCATCCCGCCAAAATATCCACCGACAGCCCCGGCTCCAACTACGGCGGTTTTCGGCCATTTTGCTTCATCACTCATCGGGTGACCGCCTGAACCAGCTTATCGATATCCTGCATCGTGTTGTACAGGTGCGTTGAAACTCGAATGTTGCCTTCTCGCAAACTGGCAATCACCTTCTCGTTCTTTAAGCGCGCATAAATGTCCTGGGTCCGCTCCAGAGTGTGCGCCGCAAAACAGGCATAGGGCCCCCGGCGTTCAGTTCAAGCGGGCTGGTCCTTACGCACTGATCCCGGGGAAGCAGATCATACAGGTGCGCCATGAGTTTCTGGTTGTGCGCAGCAACTGTCTCGACTCCCACGTCGTGCAAAAAGTGCAGCGAGGCTTCCCATCCCGCCAGATTGAAATAGCTCGCAGTTTCCGATGCATCCCAGCCCCGTGCGCCTGGGGCGGCTTTCGGGTTCTCAATAATCAACTCCCCAAAATTATTCAACCCTTCGATCCCTTGCCAGTAGAACGGACCTGGCCGGAAGCTTGCCATCAAGCTCGCTTTTTCCCCAGAAGAATCCAGTACCGTAAGGTCCCAGCAGCCACTTGTAGCCGGAACCGTGACAAGGTCCGCGCCCAGTATGTCCGAACATCCAGGGGGAGTGCGCCGCAGCATTGGCTAACGTCCAGCGCGAGGAGCGTCCCTTGCGCGCGGCACGCTGCGCCCAGCTTCGGCGCGTCCAGCATCGCGCCATCGTCGAATCGCACCATACTCGCTGAAACGAGTCGCGTTCGCGGCGTTAGCGCGGCTATGAAATCCTCCGCGGCAATCCAGCGCCCGGACGGGGCAACGAGCTTGAGAATGACACCTTCCCGCGCTTCCATTGGCTTCCAGGTTGTGTATTGCATCGGAAATTCGCGATGCGCGGTCAGAATTTCATCTCCTCGCTTCCAATCGAGGCCATAAGCCAACGCGATCAGCCCGGCGCTCGCACCTGTCGTCAAAGCGATTTCTTCTGGTTTAGCTCCGATCAAATTTGCAATCGAAGTCCGAACGCGCTTGGGCAGATCCAGTTCTTGTTGATCCGTCAATTTGTGAGGGAACTTTTTCCACTCCAGGGAGGCTTGCACAGCTTCCAGAGACACGCGCGGCATTGGCGACTGTCCCGCCGCGTTAAGATATACGACGTCATCGTTCCTGTACCACGCCTGCCGCCACTCCACATCCGCGCTCATTGCCCTTGCCATGGAACTCCTCCTACAGAACCCTGTTCTATCTTTTGGGTGTAGTTGCAAACGTGCAAGGTCCAAATTGGGAGGGGTCTAGAAATGATTGCGGAGTTCCCGGAACGCCGGGAGTATGACCAGCTTGCTCGATCCCGCCAACACCGCTTCCTGCTCCAGTTGCCACGTGTTCACATGCGGGATGTACACGGCATTCAGGCCCGCTTCCATGGCCGGATTGATGTCGCTGCGTGGACTGTTCCCGATCATCCAGCCATACGTCTTCACAATCTTGTGCTTGTGCACCAGCGCTCCGTAGGTCTTCGCATCCTTCTCGGAAACGATCTCGATGGCTTCAAAAAATCCCTGCAGCCCAGAGCGTTCCACCTTTGCCGCCTGCTCCGCCGGCTCGCCCTTGGTAAAAAGAATCAGGCGGTGCCGCGCCGTCAGGTACGCCAGCGTCTCCGGCACTCCGTCCAGAATCTTCGGCGGCGTTTTCTCAAGTTCCATCACGCGATTGTGCACCTGCGCCAGCACCTCGCGCTGCGCCATCTGGTCCGCCAGCTTCAGGTACGTTTCTTCCAGCGACCTCCCAAAACTCCGCACCCCGTAGCCGTACTGGCGAATGTTCTTGCGTTCCGTTTCGTTCAAGATGTGGCGAATGTACGCCCGGCTGTACCCGCAGGGCTCCACCATGCTGATGAAATCATCGATCAGCTTCTCGAAGAAAACGTTATTTTCCCAAAGTGTGTCGTCTGCATCGATCAGCAGTGTGTGGCGCTTCATGGCTTTGAGTAGATGACCCCTCTGGGCGGACACTCTTCCAACAATTCCCCTGGAGCAAGGGTTTAGTGTAACAGCCCCAGCGCATCTTCGACGATCCTGCGGGCCGCCTCAGGCCGTTCCATCTGGCTGGCTGCGCGCTTCATGCCCGCAAGCCTTTCCGGCTGATCCAGGAGCATCGCGATCTTCCAGGCTGCCGCCGGCAGGTTATTGCAGCGCATCGCTGCTCCCGCTTCCAGCAAGTGATCCACGTTGCGCGCTTCCCTGAGGACGCCGAAAGCAGCAGCACACGCGGTTTGCGGTTCACGACCGGGGCTTCGCCCATCCCGCGCCCGCGCTCAAGCGCTCTTCCTCTGACCCGTTGAGAGTTTTTCCAAAATCACGCCGCCCAGCTTTTGCAGTTCACCGAACCGTGTCAGATAGTCCTGGAATTCCTGGTTCAGGAGCTGTGCGTCTTGCGGCCCCAGTTGATTCCGCAGGATCATATCGCGCAGCTTCACCGGGTGCGGCAGAACGCCATCCTCGCGCAGTTCTTCCAGCGCCAGATTTGGATTGTAGTGATACATGCAAGTCCCCCCGAGAGTTCTTCACCATGCTCGATGGCAAGACTCTCCTGCAACTATTCTACGCAAAATGGTGAGCTGCGAGTGGCAATCTGGCGGGACGCCGAGGGGGGCCGGCTACGCGGCTGAAGCCCGAACGGGCACAAATTCATAGCGGTCGATGCGCGCGGCAATCCCGGTCTTGCCATTGTCTGTGGCTTCGACCCGCACGACCTTGCCGTGGCAGCGAATGTGCACATCGCCGGCGGAAATGACCTGTTTTGGCAGGGTCAGAACAAAATCGATCTCGCTTCCGCTGTCAAACGAAGCTTCCGCCAGGAAATACAGGCCGCGGTAGCTCACATCACGGGTGTGAGCTTTCAATTCCGGGCTGTTTGCATCGTGCGCCATCACCCGAACGGGCAGGGTCATGACAAAGCGCCGCGCTTCTCGCCTGTCCGACAAATCAGCCATTTTCCCCCCTGGAGGTTGAACCGGGGCGAAAGTAACATTCGCCGGGGTAAACTGCAATCCGAAATTCCAACTTTTTAGGTCTAGTACGGCAAACTCGCGTAGTGGCAGGTATAGAACTGCCCCTCCCCGTTTTCCAAATTGGAGCGTTCTTCTCCAATTGCGCGTGAAGACCCTCTCCCGATAAATTTTCGCTCGCCCGCTCCTTTCGAGTACACTTTTTCTGGCCTTTTATGCGCATTTCCCACGATTCCCGCAGTCTGTTTCTTGCGGGCCCTGTTGGCCGTCTGGAGGCCATTCTTTGGATTCCAGTTCGCTCGGCCGCTCCCTCGCTCGCGGCCGTGCTCTGCCACCCACACCCGCTCTACGGTGGCACACTCCACAACAAGGTTATCTATCAAGCCGCCAAGTCCCTGGATGCGCTTGGCCTCCCGGTTCTGCGATTCAATTTTCGTGGTGCTGGACTCAGCGCCGGATCACACGACCGCGGCCAAGGCGAGCAGGGCGACGTCCAAGCCGCCATCAGTTTTCTTGCCGCGGGATTTCCGAACATTCCCCTGCTTCTCGCCGGTTTCAGTTTTGGAAGCTGGATTGGCCTGCGCGTCGGTTGTGCCGATCCTCGTGTCAGCGATCTGATTAGCCTCGGCCTGCCTGTTAACAACGCCGATTTCACATACCTCTGGAGTTGCAATAAACCCAAGCTCTTTGTACAGGGCGCGAACGATGAATATGGCGCTAAAAACAAAGTTGCCCAGCTCGTCGCGGCGCTTCCCGGTGAGAATGAGCTGGCCATCGTCGATCACGCTGACCATTTCTTTGCTGGCCATCTCCACCAGCTCGACGAGGCCATCACCACTTGGCTCGTCCGACGCCATCCCGAACTCGCCCGCTCCTGATCCGCCTCTTACACTCCTTCGCCCTGCGCGAACAGCTTGTTGAACTCCTCGATTCCCGCCGGCACTACCCCCACCAGTCGCGTGTTCGCTTCCACGTGCGCCACGCGCGACATTCCCACCAGCGCCGTGGCAATTCCCGGCGACGAGCGTGCAAACTGCAGGGCCCGCTCCACATCGTTTTCCAACCCCAGAGCCTCAGCCACGAAGGCCGGGAGGTTTTGCGCCACCTGCCCTTGCAGTAGCGCGGCGCTTGCTATCAGCGTGATGCCCAATTCGCCGGCCGCCTCCATCATCGTCTTCGTATTCCCGTCAACGGTTTGATTTCCCAGCGTGAGCGCCTCCGTCATCGCCAGGTTATACGGCAGTTGCACGAACCGGAACCGGTGCTGCTCCCCCGCAATCTCCTTCGCCAGCCCGGCAATTTCCGCCAGTTGCATCGCATCCTCGGCGCTTGCGTTTTGCCGGAACCCATTCCACGTGGCCATGCCGTAATACTGAATCCGCCCGCGCGCCGCCTCCGATTCCAGAAATACAAACGCCTCTCGCACCCGCCGCAAGAAGTCCGCTTTCGGAGTCTCGTTCAGTTGTGTTTCCGGGTTGTGCAGATAATAGACATCCACGCACTCCACACCCAGATTTTTCAGGCTGCGTCCCAATTGGTTTTCCAGAAACCTCGGCGTCATGCAATGGCTGCCCGCCGCGATGTCTTTCGCGGTGAAAATGCCTTTCTGAATGTACTCCTCGAAAAAATAGCGATTGGGGTCCGCCGGCATGGTTCCATCCGGCGTCAGGTAGCCCGCCTTGGTGCAGACGACCAATTCCTCGCGCGCGAATCCCTTGTTCGCCAGCACCTTTACCGCGGTGCCAACGCTCCGCTCGCTTCGCTGAAACCGGTAATTGATCGCCGAATCGAAGACGTTGATGCCATTCTCTGCCGCCACCACCAGCGCCGCCGCGTACCCTGCGTCCATGTTTTCGTTCGGCTGGCCCAGGTACGTTCCGGCGCCGAGAGAAGAAATCGTCAATCCCTGGGCCTCGCGGAAATGCCCCTCCGCCGCTGCGCCTTGAAACTTCGCCGCATACCTCTTGGTTCCTTCTTGTGTCGCTCCCCGGCTCATTTCGGCTCCTCGCTTTGCGCCTTTCCTTCCGGAACCCTGGTTTCTTCCTTGGCATCCTTTTTCGGCGCCAGCAACCTGGCGCAAGCCCGCAAAATCCGCCGGTACGGCCAATCCTTCTCCCGGTAGAAAATTTCGCCATCCCGCGGATTGCTGTAAAACCACCGCGCCACCAGGCAAAGATGTTCGCCCAATTCCGCCGCGCTTTGTCTAGTATTACCCGCAACAGGAGACGGTGCAGAAAGAAGTGGCGCCCCACCTCCCATCACACCTTCCAGATACTCGCGGACCGTTTCTTCCGCCGACCGCGGTTCGCTGGTATCTCCAAATCGCAATTCGTAAGGTTCCGCTAGCCGCCCTCCTCGAACCGCATAGACGCCAATCGTTTGCTCCCGCGCCGTGCGCTGCAAGATCACTGCATCCAGGTCCTGTATCCTCCGCGCCAGTTCCGGCCTCCAGCGCAATACATCATCCAGTTTTTCCACCTTCTTGTGAATCGCCGCCGCGCGCTCGAAATCCAGTTCTTTGCTGGCCTTCTCGCGTTCCGCTTCAAATCCTCCGCGCAGCGAGCCCCCGCTCGTCTCAAGAAACGACACCAGCCGGTTCACCTCCACGTCGTACTCTTCCTTTGTGCAACCCGCAAAGCACGGCGCCAGGCACATTTTCATCTCGGAATATATGCATCCTGGAAAGGCCGGGTCGCGCCGGATCTTGATCTGGCACCGCCGCACCTTGAAAAAATCCAGCATCTTTTCCGCGAACGCTTGCGCCGCGCGCCGCGACGCAAACGGCCCATAGTACGCTCCCGCCGTTGGCAATCCCTGTTCGTTTACCGCAATACGCCGCGTCACATAGCAGCGCGGGTAGGCATTGCGCAAACTTACCTTTAAGACGGCGGCCGGCCGCAGCCTCATCAAGTCCCGATAGCGTTTGGGGAATATCTGCTTGGCGTGGCGATAATAGGTCAGCGCCTGCTCAAATGCCGACCCCGTCTCGCGGTAATGCACCGCCCGCGCAAACTCGCGCAGGTTCAACCGTTTGCTCACGGGTCCGCCGGCCCCAGCAATCGTTGCAGGCGCCGCCGCAGGTCCGCTGTGCGTATCAGGTAAGGCTCTGCGTTTTCTTCTTGGGGCTCGATCAAGCAGACAGCCGGCCTAGCCGGGAGCAGCGAAAAAAACTCCGCGTCATCCTCCGCCCTGAATGCAAGTTCCGCGTCGAGTTCCAGCACCCCGCCAGAATACTAAATCTTGTCTCCCAAACGCCAAGAACCCACACCTGCGGTCACACAACCTTACCTGGCGGGCGGGAGGTTTATGCGCTTGAGTCAAGCCGGCGCGCTCTCTGCCTTACCCCTTCAGCACCCAGGACGCAATCACCAGCCTCTGAATCTCGCTGGTCCCTTCGTAAATCTCCGTAATGCGCGCATCCCGGTACGCGCGCTCCACCGGATACTCCCGACTGTAGCCGTACCCCCCGTGAATCTGGATGGCCTTGTGCGTCACGCGCGTGGCCATCTCGCTGGCGAACAATTTTGCCGTCGCCGCTTCCTGGCTGAATCGCCCGCCGCTATCCTGCTTCCATGCTGCTTTGCTTACCAGCAGCCTTGCCGCGTCAATCTCCGTGGCCATGTCCGCCAGCATGAACTGGATCGCCTGAAACTGCGCGATCGGGTGCCCGAAGGCCATGCGCTCTTGCGCCCACTTGAGCGCTGCCTCAAACGCACCTTGCGCGATTCCCGTGGCCTGCGCGGCGATCCCGATGCGCCCGCCATCCAACGTCGAGATCGCCACCTTGTACCCTTCCCCTTCATTCCCAATGCGGTTCGCCACCGGCACCGCGCAGTCCGTGAACACCAATTCGCAGCACGCCGTCGCGCTGATTCCCAGCTTTTTCTCTTCTTTTCCTACCCTGAACCCCGGCGTGCCCTTTTCCACCACAATGGCGGTGATCCCGCGTTCGCCCTTTGCCGGATCGGTGTTTACATAAACGATGGCCGCATCCGCCACGCCGCCGTTGGTGATCCACGCCTTCGTGCCATTGATCACGTAAGTGTCGCCCTGTTTCACGGCCTTCGTTTGCAGCGCCGCCGCATTCGAGCCCGCTTGCGGCTCCGTCAGCGCGTAACACCCGATTTTTTCGCCGCGCGTGAACGGCAGCAGGAACTTCTTTTTCTGCTCCTCTGTTCCGTAACGATGGATGGGATCGCAGAACAGTGAATTCTGCACACTCAGGATCACGCCCGTCGAAGCGCAACATCGCGAAATCTCTTCGATCACGATGGTGTATGCCAGGTGGTCGAAGCCCGCCCCGCCCTCGGCTTCCGGAAACGCCACGCCCGTCAAGCCCAGTTCTGCCGCCCTTTTGAACAGTTCCCGCGGAAAGTGTCCCGTCTCGTCCAGTTCTTTGGCCAGCGGGCGCACCTCGGACTCCGCAAATTCCCGCACGCTCTTTTGCAGCAGCTTTTGCTCGTCGCTAAGTTCCAGATTCACAGCAACTCTCCGCTCCAAATCCAATCGTTGATTTGAATTCGTGATTCTACCTGGTCAACTCAACTCCCGCCACTTTGTCATCCCCAGCGAAGCGGGGGATCTGCTTTTTCACTTCTTCACTCCAACGCCTTCCTCAGCTTTTCAAACGTGGTCTTCAATTCCTCCGGTTCCACGCGCGTTTCCCCGGTCACGGTCATGAAATTCGTATCCCCGATCCATCGCGGCAGCATGTGCAGATGCAAGTGCCCTGCCACACCGGCGCCGGCGGCCTTCCCGAGGTTCATCCCCAGGTTCATTCCGTCGGGCCTGTAATTGGCGCGAAAGGCCGCCTCCACCTTTTGCGCCAACTCCATCATTTCCTGCAACGCATCGGCCTCGCAAAGATTCAATTCCGCCACATGCGCGTACGGCACGATCATCACGTGCCCGGACGTGTATGGATACCGGTTTAGGATCACGAAAGCCTTTTTCCCCCGGTAGACGACCAGCGTCTCTTCATGGTGGGTGCTCTTCACCGCGTCGCAGAAAAAGCACTGGAGCTCCTTGCCTTGCGTCACTTGCGCCATATATTGGGACCGCCACGGCGACCAAAGGTAATCCATCGTTTGTGTTCCTCACTCCCGCAATCTCGCACTCAGCATAACTCAAAATTCTCTTCACAAGCGGACATCGTCTGCCTCAAAAAAAAACGCCCCGAAATTGCCGAGGCGTCCACAACCTTTAATTGTCAATACTCATCCTGCTGATGGCGCTGCTTCGCTGGGTGCCGCCTCCGGGGTGTTGACGAAGTCCTTCAATTCCTTGCTCGGCTTGAAAAACGGAATCTTCTTTGCCGGCACATCCACCTTCTCGCCGGTCTTCGGGTTGCGGCCCACGCGGCCTCGCCGCTGCCGCGTGCGGAAGCTTCCGAATCCCCGGATCTCGATCTTGTCGCCCTTCTGCAGCGCGTCGATGATGCTTTCAAAAATCGTCTCGACGATGGTCTCCGACTCCTTGCGTGGAAGCTCCGTCACCCGCAGCACTTCCTCGATCAAGTCGGCCTTCGTCAACGTCGGTTGCTTTGTCATCGTCCCTTGCCTCTTCAATCTTACCCCGTTTCGCCCGCACAACTCCCTGGTGCGAGGCGACTTAGAGGGGCTTCGCCTCTGGCTGTCCCTCTTCCTATCATTAAAGTGACCCTCAGGTAAACGAATTTTCGCGCCGCATCCCCTGGGCGAGGAAATTCCGCGTGCTTGCCTACCGGGACGCCAGCTTCTGCTTCATGGCGTCGCCGATGGTGGCCGTCGCCGAGGATTTCGTCGTCGACTTGTACTGTTCGATCTCCTTGCGTTCAATTTGCCGCACGGCCGCGCGGTAGCTTAACCCAATCCGCCGCGTGTCGGAACTGATCTTGATGATCTTGAAATCGTATTCCTTGCCGGGTTCCAGCGGTCCCGCGCTCTTTAGCGGTCCCGTGGATGGCCGGAAACTCGAGGCCCCATCGTCGCGCCGCTTGCGCTCTTCGATCTCCGTGTTGTGGCACAGGCCTTCGATGTTGTCGCCAAGCTCCACGAATGCGCCAAAGGTGGCGATTCGCGAAACCTTGCCCTTCACGATCTCGCCCACGCGGTGCTGCTTGAACCAGTCGCCCCAGATGTCGTTCACCTGCTTCATGCCCAGCGACACCCGGCGGTTCTCCGGATCGATCCGCAACACCTTCGCGGTGATGGGCTCGCCCTTCTTGAACACTTCGTGCGGGTTCTTCACCCGGCCGGTCCAGCTTACATCGCCGACGTGCACCAGCCCGTCGAATCCATCCTCGATTTCGATGAATGCGCCAAACTCCGCGATGTTCCGCACCTTGCCGGTCACTACCGTGCCCACGGGATACTTCTCTGCTACCAGCAACCATGGATCGGCCTGTGCCTGCTTCATTCCCAGCGAAACGCGACGGTCGCTCGGCTTGATGTCCAGCACCACGACGTCCACTTCTTCGCCGGCCTTCACTACTTTCGACGGGTGCGTCGGCTTCTTCGACCAGCTCATCTCCGTCACGTGCACCAGTCCTTCGATGCCTTGTTCCAGCTCGACGAAAGCGCCGTAATCCACCACGCCAACCACCTTGCCCTTGTACTTGCCGCCCGCGGGATACCGCTCTGCCGCGTCCGCCCACGGGTCCTTGGCCAGTTGCTTCAGGCCCAGCGAGACCCGCTGCTTGTCTTTGTCAAACTTCAAGATAATGACGTCAACTTCCTGCTCCGGCTTCACCACGTCGCTGGGATGGCGCACGCGTCCCCAGCTCAGGTCCGTCAGGTGCAGCAATCCGTCGATTCCGCCCAAGTCCACGAACGCGCCGTAGTCCGTCACGTTCTTCACCGTGCCGTGCACCACTTGCCCTTCGGTCAACTTCTCCATCAATTCCGCGCGCTTGGCATGCAGCTCTTCCTCCAGCAGCGCCCGCCGGCTCACCACCACATTCCCGCGCCGCCGGTTCAGCTTCGTGATGCGCACCTGCACTTCCTGCCCCATCAGGCCGTCCAGGTTCGCCGTTGGCCGCAGGTCATATTGCGAACCCGGCAGGAACGCGCGCACGCCGCCCACATCCACCACCAGTCCGCCCTTGATGCGGTCCACTACCTTAGCGGTGATCGTTTCCTTGGCCTTGTACTGCGCGTCAATCTTTTCCCACATCCGCCGGCGCAGCACCTTCTGGTACGTCAATATGACGAACCCATCCTTGTGCTCTCCCGTGCGCTGCACTTCAATGGTCGCGTTCGGTTCAGGCCGAGGAATGTCCGTCTCAGAGAACTCCACCGCCGGAACCAGGCCCTCGGTTTTTCCACCGAGACTTACCACCACGCCTTGTTCCGTGTACGCCACCACTTTCACTTCAATAATTTCGTTTTGCGCCGTGGCTTCCTGTGGCTCGCTGTACTGCTCGATCAGCTTGCTCATCTCTTCCGCGCCGGCAGCTTCTTCGGCTGCCGCCGCTGCTTCGGCGTCGACGACTGCCGCTTGCGCATGCGCTTCAGCCGTCGCGTGGACTTCGTCAGCCTTCAAGTGCTCCGCGGGCGCAGGTGTACTCGGCGCCTCACTCGCCGCGGCTGCTTCTGCCACGGGTGGTTCGGTTGCGGTTGTTTCCGCGCTGGGCTTGGTTTCTTCGTTCGGAGTGCTCTCGCTGGCCTGGGTTGCTGCGGTTCCTGTTGCGGAAGATACGGGGTTATCGTGGTCAGAAAACATTTCAGTCGCCTCCGGGATTTGTATCCCTGTTTTTTGTCGAGTCAATCCTTGCTGATTCCCTGCTGGGGTGATGCAAGGAGGGTTACAACGGGGCAGTACAGGACATTGAACTGCTTCGCAGTAACTCGTTAGCTTTCACTTGGATGCCGCGAACATAGCTGTACGCCGCACCCCTCTTACCTACAAAGGATACCCGCCGCCCCAACCCCTGTCAATGAATCGAAATTTGCCTATCCGTGAATTCTCCCCTCCTTAGGAGTTCGCCTGCCATTGGACCGATCCGGAGAATCTTCAGTGATATGATTCAGTCTCGAACGAAGTTGGGGACAACGCCATGAAGATCTCCGCGCTTCTTTTCTGCATTCTGTTGTTCGCTGTTGACGTCCTCCCACAGAACACGACGCCCAAGAAGGTTGAAGTTCGCGACTCAGCTACCGCCGTGAAGATAGCTGAGGCAGCACTGATTCCTGTTTACGGCAAGGGGAAAATCGAATCCGAAAGACCCTTTACTGCCATCTTGAAAGATGGCGTCTGGAAAGTCTTTGGAACGTTGCACTGTTCTGACGGCAAAGGGGGTACCACAACAAATTGCGTTGGTGGCACTGCGTGGGTCAAGCTTTCGATGAATGACGGCCGCGTTCTTTCAATGGGCCATGGCAAGTAAGTTCTAGTTTGCCCATATTTGGCTTCAGTCCGATTCGGCTCACTGGGCTCCTTATCTATCTACGCTCTTGCCCGTCCCGCGTGCCGCGTCTCCCGCCGAAAATCCGGCGCACTTACCATCACCGTCCGGCACATCTCGTACAGCCGCGACCTCATCCGCGCCCCTATGCGGTCCGCCAACGTATCCTCTTTCACCACCACGCGTTGCCCGCCAGGCAATCGCGCGCCTTCCATCGGAGCTGCCGTTTCGTCAACGTAGTTCGTTGTAAGAATCGTCATGCGCCGCTCGTTGTACCGCGCGTTCAGCACCAATCCAATGATGTCCAGCACCCATGCGGAAGGCTTGCTTGCCCCCAGATCGTCCAGCACCAGAATTTCCGCTGTCCGCACCGGCTCCAGAACACCCATCTCCGTGGATTCGCTTGCCGGGTTGTAGCTCGCCTGAATCTCTTTCAACAATTCCCGGTAATCGCAAAACAACCCGCCGTGCCCCCGCCGGATGAGCTCCTTCAATCCCGCCACTGCCAGATGCGTCTTCCCCACACCCGACGGCCCCATCAGCAACAGACCCTTTTCCGCTGCCGGATACTCCTTCACAAATCCTTGCATCAGCAGCTTTGCCTGCTTCAAGGCTTGCTCGTGCTCCGAACTCCACGTCTTTCCATCCGCCAGATCTGTCGCGAAGCTCTCGAAATCGCAATGCTCATACCGTTTCGGAATGCGCGCCCGCTCCATCACCAACCCCGCGCGCTCCTCCATCCCGCACTCGCACGCCACCGCCACGCTGCCCGGCGTGCCATCCTTGCGCGCCACCAGCTTCCATCCCGTCCCTCTGCAAACCGCGCAATCTTCGCGTGCCATGCTCTTCCTTTGGAGTGCGGTCTCAACTGCTCACCCGGGCGATCCGCTTCCACAAGCGCAGCAACCTGCAATCGTTCCATTTCCAACCGCCATCATACGTCCCAGTCTGTTAAGCCACAATCGGCCTCCCCTGCGGATATCTGTGCACAAAAAACAAAAACGCCCCGACCAATCGGGGCATTACTTACAACTAAAACTGAAAACCTACCACTTCTCTATCTCCCCACCCGCGGCACCGCTTTCACAATCGCCGTCCTCGGCGTCTTCTCTTCCGTCCGCGCCATCCGCGACAACTCCTGCTGCACCACGTGCGCAAACTCGCCCATCTGCCGTTCCATCTCGATCATCTTTTCGCGCATATTCAAAATGATCTCGATTCCCGGCCAGGTTCACGCCCATGTCTCGCGCCAACGTCAAAATCACGTCCAGCCGCTCCAGGTCCGTGTCCGTATACAGTCGCGTGTTTCCCTGCGATCGCGACGGCTTCAGCAAGCCCACGCGCTCATACAAGCGCAACGTCTGCGGGTGCAGCTTGTACAGCTCCGCCACCGCACTGATCATGTATCCGGCCTTCGCTCGTTTTTTCGCTTTGACTGGCATTTGCGTAAGTTCCAAGTTCTCAGTTTTAAGTACTACTAAGGATTGCTCTAACGTAGCAAACCGAATCTCCGGACGCCTTACTTAAAACTTAAAACTGATTACTTATAACTGCTTCACACCCCCGCCTTCCCAAACAAATCCTTCCGCGGATCCACCGGGGCGATCTCTTCCAGTTCTTTCATCAAGTGCCGCACTCGCTCATCGGTCGGCGCCGGCACAATCACCTGGATCTCTACGTACTGATCCCCGCGCGCCCCGCTCTTTCCGTGCGGTACGCCTTTTTCCTTGAGCCGCAACGTGCTTCCGCTGTTCGTGCCCGGAGGAATCCGCACCAGCGACCTCCCGTCAATCGTCGGCACTTCGATCTTCCCGCCCAGCGACGCTTCCGGCACCGTCACCGGCACTTTCGTGTACAAATCATTTCCCCGCCGTTCGAAATACGCGTGTGGCCTCACCACCACCTGCAAGTACAAATTGCCTGCCGGCGCGCCCATCGTGCCCGCATTGCCTCTCCCCGGAACGCGCACGCGTCCGCCATTCGCCACGCCTGCTGGGATGCGCACATCAATCGTTTCCGTTCGCCGCACGCGTCCTTCGCCGCCGCACGTCCGGCATGCTGTGCGCAGCTTGCCTGTGCCTCCGCAACGGCTGCACGGCACGTTGAACCGCATCTTTCCCGCGGTCTGCTGGACGGACCCGCTGCCATTGCACGTCGGGCAGGTCTGCGGTGATCCCACCGCTCCCGTCCCATGGCACGTCTCACACGCATCCATCCGCGTGATCTGGAGTTTCTTCACCGCGCCGCGCACCGAATCCCAAAAATCGATCTCGATCTGGTATTCCAGGTCACCGCCCGGTTCTTCCTCCGGCTCCATTGCCCCGGCGCCGCGTCGCCCGCCGAAGAACTGGCCGAACAAATCCCGGAAGCTCGAGCCACCACCCGGCTGCCCGCCAAAATCGAATCCGCCAAAATCGAAATTCACATTTCCGGCCCCGGCATCCGTTCCTCCGCTATACCCCGCCGGCGGCGCATTGTCGCTGTAGAAGCCGTACTGGTCATACATGTCGCGCTTCTTGGTGTCCGACAGCACGTCGTACGCTTCCTGGAGTTGTTTGAATTTTTCTTCAGAGGCCTTGTCGCCGGGATTCAAATCCGGGTGATACTTCCGCGCCAGCTTGCGAAACGCCGTGCGAATCTCCTTCGCCGTCGCTTTTCGCGGCACTCCCAGCAGTTCGTAGTAATCCTGTTTTGTCCCCGTCGCCATGATTCTCTTTGTGTCGGCTCGCGCCCTCGCCTGGCCCACATCTGGTTCGCGCGCAGGGGCCCAGCCAGCCCGGACCCCCACGCACGTTTTACACGCTAGCGATTCCCGCCATCCGAAACCTTCGCCGCCATCCAGTTCCTGATAGCTGATCGCTGGTAACTGATCGCTTCTTAATTCGGCTTCTTATTCTCGTCCACGTCCACGTACTCCGCGTCGATCACATCGCTGGGCTTGCCGCCCGGCGCGCTCCCGCCGCCTGTGGACCCGGGCCCCGCACCGGTTCCTGGCGCGCCTGTTTGCTCTGCGCCGCCGGCCGATTGCGTCTTCTTGTACAACTCTTCCGCCATCTTGTGCAGCGTCTTCTCCACGTTTTCTGTCGCGGAGCGCAGCCGTGCCACGCCGCCTTCGTTCATCGCCTTCTTGGCATCTTCCATCGCCTCTTCGGCGCGCTTCACGTCACTTTCGGGCAGCTTGTCGCGGTTCTCGCGGATGGTCTTCTCCGCCTGGTACACAATGCCGTCCAGCCGGTTGCGCGCCTCGACCTCTTCCATGCGCTTGCGGTCATCCTCGGCGTGCGATTCCGCTTCCGTGCGCATCTTCTCGGCTTCGTCCTTCGTCAACCCGGTCGAAGCCGTGATGGTGATCTTCTGCTCCTTGTTCGTGGCTTTGTCCTTCGCGCTCACGTTCAAGATGCCGTTCGCGTCAATGTCAAACGTCACCTCGATCTGCGGAATGCCGCGCGGCGCAGGCGGGATACCGTCCAATTTGAACGTTCCCAGCGAGCGGTTGTCCTTCGCAAACTTCCGTTCGCCCTGCAGAACGTGGATCTCCACGCCCGGCTGGTTGTCCGAGGCCGTCGAATACGTTTCCACCTTGCGTGTCGGGATCGTGGTGTTCCGCTGAATCTGCACGGTCATTACGCCGCCCAGCGTCTCCACGCCCAGCGACAGCGGGGTCACGTCCAGCAGGAGAATATCCTTCACCTCCCCTGCCAGCACCGCGCCCTGAATTGCCGCGCCTACGGCCACCACCTCGTCCGGGTTCACGCCCTTGTGCAGTTCTTTCCCGCCGAAGAACGTGCTCACCAGCGACTGCACTTTCGGGATGCGCGTCGAGCCGCCCACCAGCACCACTTCCTGGATGTTTTGCGGCGACATCTTCGCGTCCTCCAGAGCCTGCTTCACCGGCTTCATGGACCGTTCCAGCAGCTCCTTCATCAAATCTTCCAGCCGCGTCCGCGTGAGCTTCTGCTGCATGTGGATCGGCCCGCTCGCGCCTGCAGTGATGAACGGCAAGTTGATTTCCGTCTCCATCATCTGCGAAAGCTCGATCTTCGCCTTTTCCGCCGCTTCCTTCAGCCGTTGCAGCGCCATGCGGTCTTTGCCCAGGTCAATCCCGTGCTCTTTCTTGAACTCATCGATGAGCCAGTCCACGATCTTCTGGTCCACGTCGTCGCCGCCCAGGTGCGTGTCGCCATTGGTGGATTTCACTTCCACCACACCGGCGCCAACTTCCAGGACCGAAATGTCAAACGTGCCGCCGCCCAGGTCGTACACCGCGATCGTTTCGTCGCTCTTCTTTTCGAGGCCATAGGCAAGCGCTGCTGCTGTCGGCTCGTTGATAATGCGCACCACTTCCATGCCCGCGATTTCTCCAGCCTGTTTTGTCGCTTGGCGCTGTGCGTCGTTGAAGTACGCGGGCACCGTGATGACCGCCTTCGTCACCTTCTCGCCCAGAAAATCTTCCGCGGCATTCTTCAACTTCGTCAGGATCATCGCGGAAATCTCGGGCGGGCTGTACACCTTCCCCGCGACCTCGATGCGCGCGTCATCGTGGTTGCCCTTCACCACCTTGTAAGGCACGCGCTTCATCTCTTCGCTCACTTCATCGTATCGACGCCCCATGAATCTCTTGATCGAATACACCGTGTTCTCGGGATTCGTCACCGCTTGGCGCTTGGCCACTTGCCCCACCAGCCGCTCACCGGCCTTGGTGATCGCCACCACCGAAGGGGTTGTGCGCGTCCCTTCCTGGTTCGGGATCACCACCGGCTCGCCGCCTTGCATCACCGCTACCACGGAGTTCGTCGTTCCCAGGTCAATTCCAATGATCTTGCTCATATCCTCGTTTCTCCTTCAGCAAATTTCCCAGACTTCCTTCTTCCAGAGCCCGACTGGGCTCTCAGCAACTAGGTAGGGCGACTGCCGCCAAGCCTCAAAGTGGTGCCCCCAGAAACGGCCCAATGACAGAGCCAAACTGGGTGGCTCTGTCCACCTGTGCAGGGCGCTTCCGTCCAAAGAATCTGCCCCACTATACAAGTTGAGTGGGTCATTGTCAAGTTGTTTGATACAGACTATAACTCTATTTTTAGCAATGCGTTGCAGCCGCCACCATCCCCTACCGGCTAAGTTTTCCTCTCCTTGGCCCTCAAATCGATCCCACCGCCTCTACCCCTACCGACTTCTCAGCCCGGACTGTCCCGCACTCATTCCCATACGCTTTCTCTCCCCTTCCATCCCCTGCTTCTCCCAGCCGCATCCCATCCTCATGTCGCCCTCGTCATCCGGTCTTCCGCTGGCACCCAGCACCGGCGAAAGCTGTGATACTCTGACCGTGTTTTCCCCTGGATCTTTACTTGGAGGTTTTCGTGAATCGCCGGCGAATCCTTGTCGCTTTTTTGGTGCGGGCTTCATCCTCGTGGCCATCTTGCTGTTCCCTGTCCCTGTATAAACCCTCGGAGACGCCAACTCAGCAGGTGGAACAGCCTCAGTTGCCGCACAGTCGAGCCCCGCTGAAACCGTGAACACGACGCCAGCGCCCCCGGCCACTCGCCCGATGATTCCGCCGGTGACTACGGTTGCCAAGGCTGCGCCGGCTCCTCCGCAAACCCTGATTTCCGTCAACGGCGTCAACGACATCGATCCCGTCAAGGCGTTTGGCTCCAAGAACGCTCCGGTCGATCATGGAAATCTTCAGCGATTTTCAGTGCCCTGCGTGCAAGCAGCTCTTCCTCACTACCACGCAAAAGGTCATGGACAACTACGTCAACACCGGCAAGGTCTATCTCATCCATCGTGATTTTCCTTTGCCCATGCATGCCTACTCCCGCGTGGCAGCCAATTACTCCCGTGCTGCGGCGCACATTGGCAGAGGTGAGGAAGTCGAACAGGCTATCTTCCAGAATCAGGAAAAGTGGGAAATGACCGGCGATATAGCGGGCACCGTCGCTGCGGCTCTCACCCCCGCCGAGATGAAAAAGGTGCAAGCCTTCGTTGAGGCCAAGACGTACGACCCCCTTGTCGAAAAGGACAGACAGCTCGGGCTGTTGGTTCCGGTGAACCAGACTCCCTACACCGTCCTGCACACCAAGTCCGGCCAGACTTTCCCGGTCGTCGGTTTTGTCAGCTACGATGTATTGAGAACCTTTTTGGATCAACTTGTCGTTCAGAAATAGGCAGAAACGCCATGATGCAATCCGCACCTTTTAATTACCGCCGCCTCATCATCTGGATTGGCCGCATCGTTCTCGCCGCCATCTTCATTTATGCCGGTTACGCCAAGCTCTTTCGCCCGGACATGCATCCGCGCCCGCCCATCCCCATAGCGCTCTCCCTCTTCGCTCTCCAGATCGATTCCTACCAGATGCTTCCGCCGTGGGCCTCGCTCTTCGTCTCCAAGACTCTGCCTTTCGCCGAGATTGTCATCGGTCTTCTTCTTCTCATCGGTTGGCAACTCCGCATTTGGGCCACCATCATCACGCTCATCATCGGCGGCTTCTTCACCAGCGTTGTCCGTGCCTATGCCCTTCACCTGGACATCAACTGCGGCTGTTTCGCCAAGCCCGAGCCGCTCACCGGCATGACCGTCTTCCGCGATGGCGTACTCCTGCTCCTCGCCGTACTCATGACCGTCTTCGCGTTCCAGGAAGCCCGCCACCCCCATCCCTGGTCCACTTCACCAAAGCCAACGACATAGCTCTACACCCCACCATTGTTCTGCATCTCAGGTCAGCCTCCTGCTAGCGTGTCTCTTCTCCGGTCCCGCACCGGCATTTGGAAACTTAGCTGAGCTTGCCTCTCTGCAATCCCCGTCCATCTGTTCTAGAATTCTCTTTCGATGCTAAGTCTCCCTCCCATCACCCTGCGCCTCCGCGGCTGGAAGCTGATTGACCGCGTCGCCCTTGCCTTCCTCTTACTCTGCGCCATCGCCCTCGGCGCCGCCGCCGGCCTTCTCTTCGTTTACGAAAGCGATCTCCCCGAAATCCATGCCCTGGAAACCTATCGCCCCAACGTCGTCACCGAAATCTACGCCGATGATGGCCAGCTTGTCGGCAGCTTCGCCCTGCAGCGCCGCATCCTCATGACCTGGGAGCAAATTCCCAAAGTCCTGTACAACGCCGTCATCGCCATCGAGGACCAGCACTTCGAGGATCACTGGGGCGTCGATTTTCCCCGCGTCGCCGGCGCCGCCTACCGCAACCTCATCAAGCGCCGCAAGGCCGAAGGCGCCAGCACCATCACCATGCAGCTTGCCGGCAATCTCTTCCTGGACCGCAGCGATCGCAGCTTCCGCCGCAAAGCCCAGGAAATTCTCCTCGGCCTGCAAATCGAGCGCCGCTACACCAAGCCGCAAATCTTTACCATGTACGCCAACCAGGTCTATCTCGCTCACGGCAATTACGGTTTCGCCGCCGCCTCGCAATTCTATTTCGGCAAGCCCGTCAGCGATCTGAAGCTCCAGGAAGCCGCGCTCCTCGCGGGCATGATTCGCGGCCCGGTCTATTCGCCGCTCGTCGACCCCGCGCGCGCCCTTGCTCGCCGCAACCTCGTCCTGCACCAGATGCGCGAGGAAGGAAAGATCACCGCGGCCGAAGAAGAAGCCACAAGGAAAACGCCCCTCGGCCTGCACCTGCAATATCCGCGCAACGATCTTGCTCCCTACTTCTTTGAAGATATTCGCAAATATCTGGAATCCACCTACGGCACGGAAGCCGTTCATGAGCGCGGCCTCCGCGTCTACACCACGCTCAACATCCAAATGCAGAAAGCCGCCAACCAGGCCATCCGCGACGGCCTGCACACCTACGATCGCCGCCACGGCTGGCGCGGCAAGCTCCCCAACATCCTCAAAGACAATCTCGGCAAGCTCGACACCTACGAAGACGACGATTGGCGCCACGCCATCGAGAAGGGAAGCTATGTTACCGGCCTGGTCCTCGCCGTCGACGACAAAAGCGCCACCGTCAAGATCGGCACCTATCGCGCCCTATTGTCTCCCTCGGACATCGCCTGGACCGGCCACAGAAGGCCCAATGAAATCCTCGCCGTTGGCGATCTCATCCAAGTCTCCATTCAGGATTTGCGCGAAACCACCGCGCGCATACAGCTCGAACAGCAACCCGCCCCGCAAGCCGCCATGATCGCTATTGACAACCCTACCGGCGAAATCAAAGCCATGGTCGGCGGCTACAGTTTTGAAGATTCCAAATTCAATCGCGCCACGCAGGCCTACCGTCAGGTCGGCAGCTCCTTCAAGGTCTACGTCTACTCGGCTGCCATCGAGAAGGGTTCCTCGCCCTTTGACACCATTGTTGACGCCCCCTTCACTACCATCAGTGGCGGCCAACCCTACTCCCCGCACAACTACGACGAAAAATATGAAGGCACCATCACGCTCCGCCGCGCCCTCGCCGGCTCGCGAAATGTTCCCGCCGTCAAACTCACCGAAAAAATCGGCATCAATTCCGTGGTGGAAATGACCCGCCGCTTCGGCATCACCACTCCGCTTCCTCCCTATCTCCCCCTTGCGCTTGGCGCCGCGGACATGCGGCTCATCGAGCACGTTTCCGCCTTCACCGTC